>NZ_JAUNHI010000032.1 GCF_030524025.1 Actinomyces sp.
GTGACCTCCGGGCGGGGATGGGGGAGGATGGGCTCCTGACAGAACGAGTCACTAGACACCTAAGGAAGGGACTCACATGACTGTGTCTGAGCAGGAAGTTCGCGCGGCAGCACCGGCCAACACCCCTGAGGACGTCATCTCCTTCGTCACCCGCATCGCGGAGCTCAGCAAGCCGGAGAAGGTCTACTTCGCGGATGGCTCTGACGAGGAGTGGGACCGCCTGACCGGCGAGATGGTCGAGTCCGGCATGTTCACCCGCCTCAACCCCGACAAGCGTCCCAACTCCTTCCTCGCGCGCTCCCTGCCCAGCGACGTCGCCCGGGTGGAGTCCAGGACCTACATCTGCTCCGAGAAGGAGGAGGACGCCGGTCCGACCAACAACTGGTACGACCCGGTGGAGATGAAGAAGATCCTCCACGAGAAGTTCGACGGCGCCATGCGCGGCCGCACCCTCTACGTCATCCCCTTCTCCATGGGCCCCCTGGGCGGCCCCATCTCCCAGCTGGGCATCGAGCTGACCGACTCGCCCTACGTCGTGGTCAACATGCGCATCATGGCCCGCATCGGCACCGCCGCGATGGACCTCATCGCCGAGGGGCGCCCCTGGGTCCCGGCCGTTCACTCCGTGGGCGCGCCGCTCGAGCCGGGCCAGCAGGACACGACCTGGCCCTGCAACGACGAGAAGTACATCACCCACTTCCCGGAGACCAACGAGATCTGGTCCTTCGGCTCCGGCTACGGCGGCAACGCCCTGCTGGGCAAGAAGTGCTACGCCCTGCGCATCGCCTCGACCATGGCCAAGCGCGACGGCTGGATGGCCGAGCACATGCTCATCCTGCGGCTGACCGACGAGAAGAGCGGCAAGCAGTACCACGTGGCCGCCGCCTTCCCCTCGGCCTGCGGCAAGACCAACCTCGCCATGCTCCAGCCCACCATCGAGGGCTACAAGGTCGAGACCGTCGGCGACGACATCGCCTGGATGCGCGCTGGTGAGGACGGCCGCCTGCGGGCCATCAACCCCGAGGCGGGCTTCTTCGGTGTGGCCCCGGGCACGTCCTACAAGACCAACCCGATGGCCATGGACACGATGCGCGCCAACTCGATCTTCACCAACGTGGCGCTGACCGACGACGGCGACGTGTGGTGGGAGGGCATCGACGCCGAGCTGCCCGAGCACCTCATCGACTGGCACGGCAACGACTACACTCCGGCCGACGCCGCCGAGGGCAAGCTCGCCGCGCACCCCAACTCCCGTTTCACCACCCCCGCCGCGCAGTGCCCGATCATCTGCCCGGACTGGGAGGCCCCCGAGGGCGTGGCGATTGACGCGATCCTCTTCGGTGGGCGTCGCGCCTCGAACGTCCCGCTGGTCGCTGAGCAGTACGAGGCCGCCCACGGCGTGTTCATCGGTGCCTCGGTGGCCTCGGAGGTCACTGCCGCGGCCACCGACGTCAAGGCCGGCTCCCTGCGCCACGACCCCTTCGCCATGCTGCCCTTCTGCGGCTACAACATGGCCGACTACTGGGGCCACTGGCTGGAGATCCAGGAGCAGCTCGGCGAGAACTTCCCCAAGGTCTACCAGGTCAACTGGTTCCGCAAGGACGCCGACGGCAAGTTCCTGTGGCCGGGCTTCGGGGACAACTCCCGTGTGCTGGACTGGATCGTGCGCCGCGCCGGTGGCGAGGTCGAGGCGATCGAGGGTGTCACCGGTCTGTACCCCAAGATCGAAGACTTCAACCTCGAGGGCTCCGGTGTGACCGCCGAGCAGTGGGAGCAGATGTACACCATCGACCCCGACGCCTGGGCCGCCGAGATGGAGGACACCGAGGAGTACTTCAAGCAGTTCGGTGACAAGGTCCCCGCGGCCATCACCGAGCAGCTGGCCAAGTTCCGCGAGCGCATCGCCGCCGCCAAGGCCTGAGTATCATCGCCTCCTCCCTGGCCGGGACCTTCTCCCGGCCAGGGAGGCGGGATGACAGCATCACCGCCCCGCCGCCACCGTGCGGCGGGGCGGTGGTGCTTGCCTGTCGGTTCACTGCGCCTTTCTCGCCAGATGCGAACTCGACCTTTCACCGACCGGTCCTCTACCGGGTCCTGAGCGTTGCCCGCCTGCCGACCGTGGGCAGTAGCCGCCGCGACGTCAACAGTGGCGCGAGAGCACATCCGCCCGGGCCTCCTCCCCAAGCCTGGATTCTTGAACCACACCCTTACCGACAGACACTCCGGCGTGCCCCCCTCTACGACACGCCCGCCTTCCCGCACCACCCCAACGACACCCGGCCCCGACCCTCACCCCCTGGTGAGAAAGGCTCAATGCGCGTGAGTACTTCGCGACCGAGTTCCAGCTCGATGGAAACGGGTAGTTCTCGGTCGGCGTGCCGGGACGAGGCCCGGCCACGTGCGAGGCGGGGCCGGCAGGGGAGTGCGGCCCATCACGACAGCCTCGCGCAACACCTATCCTCCGGCCAGGAGGATGACGATGCCCAGGATGACGCTCAGGAAGGCGGCGAGCACCACGCCCGTTGCTCCCGGTCGGGGAACGGCTCGCTTCGGGACGGGCCGCGCCGTCCATGGTGCGGCGCCCGGGCGTGCCATGACGATCATGCCGGTGGCGATCGCGATGATCGCTGCCGCCGTCCTGACGCTGCTGGCTCTGGCGGGGTGTGCGCCCGGGGGCGGGACGGAGCGGCCGATCGAGTCGACCTCTGGACCGATCTCCGGGACGGTTGTCGGGCGGACGGTGTCGACCTGGCGCCAGAGTGCCGACGAGGAGCTCGACGCGTCGCAGTTGCCGCTGGGCACGCGCCTCCTGGGAACCGAGACCGCCTGGCAGGAGTGGCTGGCCGCCCTGCCGGCGCCGGTCTCGGCTGCCGTGACCGCTGAGACCCCGCCCACCGACTTCAGCACGCATCTGCTCGTGGTCGACGCAGCGGTCGTGTGTCGGGAGGAGTCTCGTCTGACATCCCCGGCACCCCGGGAGCTCCAGGTCCTCGCCACCGCCCCGGCCGAGGAGGTCCTGTGCACCTGGTCGCCCGTCGAGCTCGTCGTCTTCAGCGTCGGCCTCGATGAACTGGGAGTCGCCTCCGCCGAGGAGGTCACCGTCCGGGACCGAGTCGTCGTGACCGAACAGGGCTGATCCGCCGCAGTGCCCACAACCGGTCCCCGGACATAGCCTGGGATCATGAGCGCGCAGGAACTGTCTGCCGCCGCCGATCCGTCGGGGCGGACCATGCCAGGCAGCCCGGTCGCGCGGGGCGGCCGGAGTTCGACCGTGGCCCCCGAAGTGCTCGACCTGGTGGCCAACGCGACCGCCTTCCTGCGCGCTCACCATCGGGAGGCCCTGACCGTTCAAGACCTCGCCGAGTACCTGTCCTACAGCCCCTCCCATCTCACGCGCACCTTCACAGCGCTTGTGGGGAGCTCGCCCATCGGCTACCTGTCCGCCTGGCGTCTCCACGAGGCCAAGCAGCTCCTGGTCCACCCCGGCGTGGGCGTGGCCGAGGCCTGCCACGAGGTGGGGTACACCTCGGTGGGAACCTTCACGCGGCGTTTCACCCGCGACGTCGGGTTGGCGCCCGGAGCTCTGAGCAGCGCCGCCGCCCGGTCCTCCAGCACGACCGCGGGATCATTCATGCTGTCTCCGGACATCGTCAGACCGTCCCCCCTGGCCGGCATTGTCAGCGTAACAGCCCGGCCGGCCGCTGACGGGCGCCATGAGGCCCCCGCGACCCCGCCGCCGCGTGACACCCACACGGCGCCCTGCCTCAATCCTCGTTAGGCTGGCGCCGTGAAGATCCTGCTTCTGGGCTCCGGCGCGCGCGAGCACGCCCTGGCTCGCGCCCTCGCCTCCGACCCCGCCACCACCGAGCTCGTCGTCGCGCCCGGGAACCCGGGGACCGCCCTCATCGCCACCAACCTGCACATCGACCCCGCCTCGCCCAGCGAGGTCGTCGAGCTGGCCGAGCAGATGGGCGCCGAGCTGGTCGTCGTGGGCCCCGAGGCCCCCCTCGTGGCAGGAGTGGCCGACGCCGTGTGCCAGGCGGGCATCCCCTGCTTCGGCCCCGGCGCGGAGGCGGCCCTCCTCGAGGGCTCCAAGGCCTTCGCCAAGGAGGTGATGGCCGCCGCCGGCGTCCCCACCGCCGAGGCGGCAGTGTGCACCACCGAGGAGGAGCTCGCCGCCGCCCTGGACCGCTTCGGTGCCCCGCATGTGGTCAAGGACGACGGCCTGGCGGCTGGCAAGGGCGTCGTCGTCACCCACGACCGGGCTGCCGCCCTGGCCCACGGCCTGGCCTGCCTGGCCAAGGACGGCGGGCGGGTCGTCGTCGAGGACTACCTCGACGGCCCGGAGGTCTCCCTGTTCTGCGTGTGCGACGGCGCAACCGTCCGCCCCCTGGCCCCCGCCCAGGACTTCAAGCGCCTGGGTGACGGCGATACGGGGCCCAACACCGGCGGCATGGGCGCCTACACCCCCCTGACCTGGGCGCCGGCGGACATCGGCGAGCAGGTCCTGCACGAGGTCGCCCAGCCCGTGGTCGACGAGATGGCCCGCCGGGGCACCTCCTTCATCGGCGTGCTCTACTGCGGCCTGGCCCTGACGAGCCGAGGACTGCGCGTCGTGGAGTTCAACGTCCGCTTCGGCGACCCCGAGACCCAGGCGGTCCTGGCCCGCCTGACCTCCTCCCTGCCCGAGCTGCTCCTGGCGGCGGCCACGGGGCGCCTCGCTGAGGTCCCGCCCCCGCAGTGGTCCGACCAGGCAGCCGTCGACGTCGTCCTGGCGGCCCCCGGCTACCCCGGGGTGGTGGCCACCGGCGGGATCATCACCGGGGTCGAGGCCGCCGAGAAGGTCGAGGGCGTCCACGTCCTGCACGCCGGCACCGGCCGCGACGACGTCGGCCGGCTCGTGGCCACCGGGGGCCGGGTCCTGTCGGTCGTGGCCCTGGGCGACACGGTCGCCCAGGCCCGTGCGCGCGCCTATGAGGCGGTCGGGCGCATCAACCTCGAGGGGGCCCAGGTCCGTAGCGACATCGCCCTGGGCCGCTGAGGCCGGCAGGGCCCGCTCTCGCCGCACCACTGTCCCCCGCGCCCCACCGGCACGGTGGCAGGATGGGCCTATGAGCCCCAGCGCCCCCACCCTGCCCATCGCCCCTGCGCTGCCGGGATGGACGCACCTGTCCAGCGGCAAGGTCCGAGACGTCTACACCCCGGCCCCGGGCTCGGCGTGGGCCGGGCAGGACGTCCTGCTCGTTGTCGCCTCGGACCGGATCAGCGCCTACGACCACGTCCTGGCCACCCCGATCCCCGACAAGGGCAAGGTGCTCACCGCCCTGTCCGCCTGGTGGTTCGACCAGCTCGGCGACGTCGTCGCCAACCACCTGGTCAGCCTCGAGGCCCCCGCCGAGGTCGCGGGGCGGGCGATGGTGTGCCGGAGGCTGACGATGTACCCCGTGGAGTGCGTGGCCCGCGGGTACCTCACCGGCTCCGGGCTCGTCGAGTACCGCGAGTCCGGCACGGTGTGCGGCCAGGAGCTGCCCGCCGGGCTGACCGAGGCCTCCCGCCTGCCCGAGCCGATCTTCACCCCGGCGGCCAAGGCCGAGCTCGGGGAGCACGACGAGAACATCACCTACGGGCGGGTCGTGGAGATGGTGGGCGCACCCGCAGCCCGGGCACTGCGGGAGGTGACCCTGACCCTGTACGCGCGAGCCGCGCGGATCGCGGCCGAGCGCGGCATCATCCTGGCCGACACCAAGTTCGAGCTGGGTGCCGGTGCCGACGGCGCCCTCGTCCTGGGCGATGAGGTCCTCACCCCGGACTCCTCCCGCTTCTGGCCCGCCGACCAGTGGTCGCCCGGCCGGGTCTCGCCCTCCTTCGACAAGCAATACGTCCGCGACTGGCTGACCTCCCCGGCCGCGGGCTGGAACCGCAACGGCCCTCAGCCCCCGCCCGCCCTGCCCGAGGAGGTCGTCGCGCGCACCCGGGCCCGCTACCTCGAGGCCTACGAGCGCCTGACCGGCCGCCCCCTCGACCTGTGAGGGCGGGCCGATGACCGCCGCGCACGACCCGGGCCCCCGCCCGGCCACGAGCAGCTCCTTCCGACCAGGGCCCGGTTTCCTCCTCCTGGTCATCGCCGCGCTGGCCGTCCTCGTCCTGGCGCTGGCCGCCGCGATCTGCGCCGCCCTGGGGGCCCGCTCGACCTCCCTGGTCCTGGGGGGAGCGGCCCTGGTCATCGTCGGGGTCGGGATGCTGGCCGTCCTGCGGGTGCCGGCCCGCTCAGTGGTCGTCAACGCCCCGCGGCTGCGCCTGGAGCGCGTCCGCGCCCGGGCCGCCCGCCGCGCCCCGACGGCGGCGCAGCAGACCCCGGCGCCGCTCAAGGTGCCGGGCACAGACCTGGTCGTGCCCGACTCCAGCGGGCACCGCGAGCTGACAACCCTCGACGTCGTCTCCGGGCCGGTGACCACCGCCCTGGCCGCCTCCGAGCTGGGGCGCATGGCCGACGACAGGCTCGCCGGCACATCGGTCGGCGAGGGGATCATCCGTGTCGCCCAGCTGCTCGCCGGCGCGCTGGGCTTCACGCTCGTGGCCCTGGGCCTGGCCTCGATCCTGGGGCAGGTGCTCTCATGACCCCGCCCGGACGCGATCGCCGCCCGGCCCACGAGCGCGGCCCCGTCGACTGGGGGACGCAGCGCGCCCCCGCCCGCCCCGCCGCCGGGGGGCCGGCCGGAGCCCCCCAGGACGATCCGGTCGTCCTCGATGCCGACGATGCCGACGACGCCCCGGCGGGCCGGCCCACCGGCCGCACCCGCCCGGGCCCCGACTGGGGCGTGGGGCGCGGCGCGGCACCCGCCCAGCCCACCCCCGGGCAACGGGCCCGCAGCCCTTGGCCCGAGGCGGTGCGCACCCAGCGCCTGGCGGGGATCGCCTTCGCCCTGACCGGGCTGGTCCTGGCCACCTGGTCGGCGATGAACCTGGCCACCAACGCCGAGTCGGGGCGCCTGTGGGTCCCGCCCTGGCTCGTTGTCGTCCTGGCCGGGGCGGGACTGGTCTCGGCCGCCGGCTACCTCGCCTGGGCCGGGGGAACGGCCGTGCGCGGGGAGGCCGAGCGCTGGCAACCCACCGTCCTCGACGCGGCCGCCGGCCTGACCGTCGGAACGGTCAACGTGGCCGACCCCCACCGCCTCCTCGAGGGCGCGTTCACCGACCGCCCCTCCCTGGGCGCAGGGCCCCATGCGGGACCGCCCGGATCGGGGAGGGCCCCGACAGGCGGAGGACCGCCACCCGCCGCCTCGGTCGAGTCCGGCCCCACCCCGCTCATGGGCACCTCCACCTTCGACCAGTCGACCCACGCCCCGGCGGGCGTGGCCGGGGCGGTCGGCGGCTTCCTGCTCGCCGCCGCCATTGTCTGCGCGGTCATCGCCCTCGTGCTGGGGCCCGCCTGGCTCATCGCCACCGTCGCCCTGGCCCTGGGAGGGATCGTCTCGATCCGGCTGGCCGCCGACTGGCTCGGCCACGTCTGAGCCGGCCGACGGCGCCGGCCGGCCCCCGTGCGGGTACGCTGTGCCCGGACCACCCCTCGCCCCAACCCCGTAACCAGGAGGACCGATGGGACGCATCGTCGTCGAGGTCATGCCCAAGCCTGAGATCCTTGACCCCCAGGGCAAGGCGGTCGTGGGCAGCCTGCCGCGACTCGGATTCGACCAGTTCACCGAGGTGCGCCAGGGGCGACGCTTCGAGCTGAGCGTCGAGGGCCCCGTCACCGAGGACCACCTCGAGGCGGCCCGGCAGGCGGCACTGAGGCTGCTGTCCAACCCGATCATCGAGGACGTCGTCTCGGTGCGCGCCGAGACCGACGCCGCCGGGGAGGGCTGAGCGTGGCCCGCATCGGCGTCATCACTTTCCCGGGGACCCTCGACGACGTTGACGCCGCCCGCGCCGTGCGCCTGGCCGGGGCCGAGCCCGTCGTCCTGTGGCACAAGGACGCCGACCTCCGGGGCGTGGACGCCGTCGTCGTCCCCGGAGGCTTCTCCTACGGCGACTACCTGCGGTGCGGGGCGATCGCCCGATTCGCCCCGGTCATGGGCGAGGTCGTCACCGCCGCCGAGGCGGGGATGCCGGTGCTCGGCATCTGCAACGGCTTCCAGATCCTCACCGAGGCCCACCTCCTGCCCGGCGCCCTCATCCGCAACGACCACCAGCGCTTCGTGTGCCGTGACCAGGTCCTGCGCGTCGAGTCGACGACAACCGCCTGGACCGGGGACTTCGAGGCCGAGGAGGAGATCACCATCCCCCTGAAGAACGGTGAGGGCAACTTCGTGGCCTCCGAGGCCGAGCTCGACCGCCTCGAGGGCGAGGGGCTCGTCGTGTTCCGCTACGTCGGAGCCAACCCCAACGGCTCGGCCCGGGACATCGCCGGGGTGCGCAACGAGCGGGGCAATGTCGTGGGCCTCATGCCCCACCCCGAGCACGCCGTCGAGCCGGGCTTCGGCCCGGACTCCTCGGCGGGGCCGCGCACCGGCGTCGACGGGCTGCGGCTCTTCGCCTCGGCGATCAGCGCGCTCGCGGGCCGCTGAGCGCAGGCCCGGTCGGGGCGGCGGTGTGAGCACGGCGAGCGCCCCGCGAGGTGATGCGCACGGGCGCCGGCTCCGTGCCGGGGCGCCTGCTGCCTGCCGCGGCTCCTCGCATCCGGCGTGCCGGTAGCCCACATGCCCGTCCCAAGGATGTGGATAACTCGGAGCACACCTGTGGTTTGCTAGGAACTCGCTGAAGAATCGTGACCAAAACGTAATCGTTGTGGACAATGTGGTGCTTGTCGCTCCGGCCTGCCGGGCGGGGGCCGACAGTCAGGCTCCGAGGCGCGACGATCGCCGGAATAACCGCTCACTATCGGCGGGATTGCAACGATCCATGGCGCCCGTCGGCGTGCTCGGCGTCACCCGCGGGCGAGCTGGGAGCCGCCTGTGGAGGGGGCGGGTGGCGGCGTGCGGACGGTTGACCACAGGGGGAGTCGCACGATCCCCGGCCTTCCCCAGACCTGTGCACAAGGGTGTGGACAAAATCTGTGGATAACTTGCCGGGCGGTGGCTCCGGGCCTCAGGCGAGGTGCCCGCCCCAGAACGATCCCGCACCCCGCCGTGCCATATGTCCCGATCTCGAGGTGTCATATCTACCGATCTCGAGGTGTCATATCTACCGATCTCGGCGAAGCGTCCGGGACGGCTCAGGGCTCGGTCTGGCCCCGGTCGAGGG
This sequence comes from Actinomyces sp., assembly GCF_030524025.1. Classification (GTDB taxonomy): domain Bacteria; phylum Actinomycetota; class Actinomycetes; order Actinomycetales; family Actinomycetaceae; genus Actinomyces. The sequence continues at coordinate 9,241 of NZ_JAUNHI010000032.1, forward strand.
CGCGTCCGATGGCGTCGATCAACTCGCGCAGGTGACGGTCGGGCAGGAAGCGCTGGCGCACCGACTCGTGGGCGACCTGGCCCATCTCCCGGGCGCGCTCGGGGAAGCGCAGCACGTCGTCGACCGCCTGGGCCCAGGACCCGCCGTCCTGCGGCTCGATCAGCACGCCGTCGACTCCGTCGTTGATCTGGTCCTCGATCCCGCCCACGCGTGAGGCGACCACGGGCGCCTTCTTCCACATCGCCTCGGCCACCGGCAGGCCGAAGGCCTCGATGAGTGAGCGCTGGGTGACGACGTCGGCCACCCGTTGGACCGCGTTGACCACGGTGGCGTTGACGTCCCGGTCGTGCATGGGGACTGCGGCGATGTGGACGCGGGCGGCCAGAGAATCGGGAAGCAGGTCCCAGCGCTCGAGGACCTCGCCGAGCACCTCGGCGGCCGCCTCGTCGCGCACCGGGTCGGGGTCGGGGCCCACGAGGAGCAGGTGGACGTCCTCGGGCAGGGCGGCGGCGTGGTCGGCGAAGGTGTCGATGAGCTCCTTGCACCCCTTGAGGCGGTCCCAGCGGGAGACCTGGACGACCGTCCGCTTGCCGGTGGGGACCGGCAGGCCCGCGCCGGCCAGTGAGGGCAGCTCCCTGACCGCCCCCGGACGGCCGTCCTCGTGGACGAAGGGCACCGCCTCGAAGGGCGGCTCGCCGTCGTAGATCCCGGCCAGGCGGGCGATCGACCAGGCCTCGTCGAGGTCGTAGACGCGGTTCTTGGGGGAGTCGGGGTTGATGGAGGGGGCGATGATGGCGCAGCGCTCGGGCTCGACGAAGGGGGGCCGGTACCCCTCGCGGGAGACGACGACGAGGTCGACGTCCTCGAGGTACCGGTCGAGGAAGGCCCAGGCGTGCTGCCCCGCCTCGCCCGAGTCGGCCGCGCCCAGGTGGCAGCGCCACAGAACGGTGGCTCCCGCCGCGCTGAATGCCTTGGCCAGCCCGGCGGTCGGCGGGTCGTGGAGGATGACGATGTCGCCCTCGCTCACCTCCTCGATGACATTGTCGGCGTTGGAGGCCAGGACGTGCTCGTAGATGTCGCGCTGCTTGTCCCCGAGCTTGCCGCCGTCCCCGCGGTCGCCGTGGATGCCCGAGTGGAGGCGAGCCGCAATGGTGAGGAACTCGGCGGGGGCGTCCAGGGTGAGCCATCGGGTGTCGATCCCCAGCCCGAGGCTGTAGCCGACCAGTGGGGCGACGATCTCGACCGGGCCAGCGCCCGCCGAGGCCGTCGGGGTGACGGTCCACACGGTGCGGCCCTCAAGCAGGCCGTGCGCCGCGGCGACCGAGTCGCGCAGGCGCCGGGTGGCTACCTCGTCGAGGTGACTCTCGAGCTCCGACAGGGGCAGTGGCGCGACGTCGATGGTTCTCATGGCCCGATCCTGCCCTCTCGTCATGTGACGCGCAACACGCCGGGCGGCATGGAGGGCGGTCTTCGCGTCGACGGAGGTGTGAGAGGCGTCTCTCCTGGGGTCCCGACATAGTTCCGGCCATGGGGAGGGGTGGGTAGTACGCACCCATGGTGCCGGCCCCAAGGCGCGTTCACGGCCTTCCTGTGCGCCAGAAAACGGCGAGAAATCAAGGAATGCGGGAGTATGTGCGTCGGCTATGAGATGTGGGTAACACGGTGGCGCCGTTGAAACCGAGTGGTGTAGAACTCCCCTTGCATCTCGTCTTCGAGCGACGCGAGTTGAACCAGAAAGGAACCCCCAATGTCCATCCCGTCACGCCCGGCGCCCTCTCAGAAGAGCAAGCTCGCCGTGTGGCTGCTCGCCTTCTTCTTCGGCGCCCTGGGTGTCCACAACTTCTACCTCGGTGAGAAGCGGGAGGGGGTCTACCACCTCGTGCTCATGGCCCTCTACCTCGTGCTGCTCTACACCGTGGGCGGGGTCGTGCCCACTGTCGTCAACCTGGGCAACTGGGCCTGGGGTCTGTTCCAGGCCTACAAGGCCTCCCAGCGCCCCGACGTCGTCTGAGACCCGAAGGCGACCCCAACCGCGCAGGCAGGGCGCCGGGCATCGCGTCACGCGGCTCAACGCCGTTGACAGCTGTCCCGGCGCCCTCGTCATACCCGGAACCGACCGCGCCTCGCCCGCCCCGCCGTCCCCCGGTATCCTCGAGGTTGCCACCACCCCCTCGCGCCCAGGAGCACCCATGGCTGCAGCCGCCTCCGAGCCCGCCCGCCTCACGCCGCAGGCAGATGGGCACGGCCCCGTCGAGCACCCCGACACCGTTGCCGATGCTGCGGCCACCCCGGAGCGGGAGATGCCCTACGCCGAGCTGGGCCTCAAGGACGAGGAGTACGCCTCGATCACCCGCCTCCTGGGCCGGCGGCCCACCAACGCCGAGCTCGCCATGTACTCGGTCATGTGGTCCGAGCACTGCTCCTACAAGTCCTCCAAGATCCACCTGCGCCAGTTCGCGGACAAGACCACGCCCGAGATGCGCCAGCACCTCCTGGTGGGCATGGGCCAGAACGCGGGCGTCGTCGACATCGGGGACGGCTGGGCCGTGACCTACAAGGTCGAGTCCCACAACCACCCCAGCTTCGTCGAGCCCTACCAGGGTGCGGCCACCGGTGTGGGCGGCATCGTGCGGGACATCATCTCGATGGGTGCCCGGCCGGTGGCGGTCATGGACCAGCTGCGCTTCGGCGCCGTGGACCACCCCGACACCGCCCGGGTCGTCCACGGGGTCGTGGCAGGCGTCGGCGGCTACGGCAACTGCCTGGGCCTGCCCAACATCGGCGGCGAGACCGAGTTCGACTCCTCCTACCAGGACAACCCGCTCGTCAACGCGCTGTGCGTGGGGGTCCTGCGCCACGAGGACATTCATCTGGCCAACGCCAGCGGCCAGGGCAACAAGGTGGTCCTGTTCGGTGCGCGCACCGGCGGGGACGGCATCGGCGGCGCCTCGATCCTGGCCAGCGAGTCCTTCGAGGACGGCATGCCCGCCAAGCGGCCCAGCGTCCAGGTCGGCGACCCCTTCATGGAGAAGGTCCTCATCGAGTGCTGCCTCGACCTGTTCGCCGGCGGCCTCGTGCTCGGCATCCAGGACCTGGGCGCCGCCGGCATCTCCTGCGCCACGAGCGAGCTGGCCTCCAACGGCGACGGCGGGATGCACGTCGACCTCGAGAAGGTCCTTCTGCGCGACCCCACCCTGACGGCCGGGGAGATCCTCATGAGCGAGTCCCAGGAGCGCATGATGGCCGTCGTCGCGCCCGACCGGCTCGAGGACTTCATGGCCGTCATCGACAAGTGGGACGTCGAGGCCTCCGTCATCGGCGAGGTCAACGGCTCGGGCCGCCTGACCATCGACCACTTCGGGGAGCGCATCGTCGACGTCGACCCGCGGACCGTGGCCCACGAGGGCCCCACCTACGACCGGCCCTACGCCCGGCCCGCCTGGCAGGACGCCCTCAACGCCGACACGGCGGCCGCCCTGCCCCGCCCCTCCAGCGCCGCCGAGCTCGCCGCGCAGGTCATGGCCGTCGTCACGAGCCCGGGCCAGGCCTCGGCCGCCTGGGTCACCGACCAGTACGACCGCTACGTGCGCGGCGGTACCGCCCTGGCCCAGCCCGACGACGCCGGGGTCGTGCGCGTCGACGAGGCCACCGGGCGGGGCGTGGCCATCGCCACCGACGCCAACGGCCGCTTCACCAAGCTCGACCCCGCCACCGGAGCGGCCCAGGCCCTGGCCGAGTCCTACCGCAACGTGTGCACCGTCGGGGCCAGGCCGCGCGCCGTCACCGACTGCCTCAACTTCGGCTCGCCGGAGGACCCCGATGCCATGTGGCAGCTCGTCGAGGCCATCACGGGCCTGGCCGACGCCTGTCGGGAGATGGGCGTGCCCGTCACCGGGGGAAACGTCTCCCTGTACAACTCCCACGGCCCGGTCAAGGGCCTGCCGGACTCCTCGATCAACCCCACTCCAGTGGTCGGCGTCCTCGGCGTCATGGAGGACGTGCGCCGTGCCAACCCCTCGGGCTGGCACGAGGAGGGGCTGGCGATCGTCGCCCTGGGGGAGACCCGCGAGGAGCTGGACGGTTCGGCCTGGGCCCGCGTCGTCCACGACCACCTCGGCGGCATGCCGCCGAGGGTGGACCTCGACGCCGAGATGGCGCTGGGCAGGGTCCTCATCGCCCTGAGCGATGCCGACGGCCCCGGGGGCCGGCGCCTCGTGCGCGCGGCCCACGACTGCTCGGCCGGCGGCCTCGTCCAGACCCTCGTCGACTGCGTGCTGCGCTACGGGGTGGGGGCGAGCATCGACCTGGCCGGGCTGGCGGGGGACGTCGATGACCTCACGGCCCTGTTCTCCGAGTCGGGGGCGCGCGCCGTCGTCGCCGTCGTCGAGGGGCTCGTGCCGGTGGTGGCCGCCGCCGCCGAGGCCGAGGGCGTGCCCTGGGCGCGCCTGGGCACCACCGGCGGGGACATGCTCGTCGTGGCCGGCAAGGACCTGCTGGCCGACGGCGGGGACGGCCGCCCGCTCGTGCTCGACCTCGACGAGCTGGGCGAGCGGGTGGAGGCCACCCTGCCCGCGCTGTTCTGAGTCCCGGGCAGGCGCCACGGAGCGATCCCGCGCGGGCCCGGTCCCGCGCCTCCCTGTGTCATACGTACCGGTCCCGGGGTGTCAGTAGTCCCGGTCTCGGGGCCGGTCCGGCTGCTGAGCGCGCCGGTGCCCAGGTTCTGATCAGGCTGAGGTGGCACGGTGGCGGTCATGCCCGCACCCGTCGCTCTCGATGAGCCCACCTGGGCCGGGGCCACCTGGCCGCTCGGCACCCACCTGACCACCGACGGCCTGACCGTGGCCGTCCACGCCCCGGCCGCCACCCGCGTCCAGCTCGAGGTCTACCCCGAGGCTCTCGGCGCTACGGCCGTCGCCTCCTTCCTGCCCGCCCGGGGGGCCGACGGCGTGTGGCGCGCCCGGCTGGGCGGCCTGGGCCCCGGTGCCCTGCTGGGCTTCCGCGTCTGGGGACCGAACTGGCCCCACGACGAGGCGTGGGCCCCCGGCTCGGCGGCGGGATTCATCGCCGACCTCGACGAGGCCGGCAACCGCTTCAACCCCAACAAGGTCCTCTTCGACCCCTACTCCCGAGAAGTCAGCCACACCGTCGGGACCGACCGGCTCGCCGAGCTGGGAGTCAACGACGGGGTCCTGGGCGCGGGCGGCGACCTGGTCGACGGCGTGCCCCGCAGGCTCATCGACACCGCCCCCTACGCGCCCAAGGGCGTCGTCGTCGCTGAGGACGACCCCGCCCTCATCCGGGCGGGCGCCCCACGGATCCCCGCCGAGCAGGCGATCATCTACGAGGCCGGCGTCAAGCAGCTGACTGGCCACCCCAGCGCCGCCCGTCTCAGCGAGCTGCTCGCCGGTGAGCGTGGCTTTGAGGCCGTGGGGGACATCCCCGCCGAGTACCAGGGCACCTACAAGGGGGCCGGCATGCTCGCCCCCTACCTCAAGGCTGCCGGCATCACGACCGTCGAGCTCCTGCCCGTCCACGAGACCAACGCCTCGGAGTCGGGTCGCCCCGGCGCCACGAACGCCTGGGGCTACATGACCCTGGCCTTCTTCGCCCCCAACCGCCAGTACGCGGCCGACAAGAGCTGGGGCGGCCCCACCCGCGAGTTCAAAGAGATGGTCGAGGCCTTCCATGCCGCCGGGCTCGAGGTCTACCTCGACGTCGTCTACAACCACACCGCCGAGGGCGGCAACTGGAACGGGGAGGTGACGACCACCGGCTTCACGAGCCTGGGAGGCTTCGCCACCGCCGAGTACTACCAGATGACGGTCGACAAGATGCTCGTCGACGGTGCGACCGGCACCTCCAACCAGATCAACTACTCCTCGCCGGCCGCCCGCCGGCTCGTGCTGGACTCCCTGCGCTACTGGTCCACGCAGATGGGGGTCGACGGCTTCCGCTTCGACCTGGCCACCGTCCTGGGCCGGCTGCCCGCCGAGTCGGCCCCCGACGACTGGGGCGGTCTCAAACGCTTCTTCGGCGATCACCCCCTGCTCGTCGAGATCGCCGCGCTGGCCCAGGCCGAGGGCATCGAGGTCATCGCCGAGGCCTGGGACCTGTGGGGCTATGAGGTCGGCAACTTCCCGCGCGGCTGGGGGGAGTGGAACGGCCGGTACCGCGACGCCGTGCGCCGCTTCACCAAGGGGGACGGCAACACCGGCGAGTTCATCGACATGGTCAATGGCGACTACCACCACTTCGAGGACAACGGCGGCCCGCAGAAGTCGATCAACTTCATCTGCGCCCACGACGGTTTCACCATGGCCGACCTCGTCAGTTACCAGACGAAAGTCAACGACCAGCCCTACCCCTTCGGCCCCTCCGACGGCGGCAGCGACGACAACCTGTCCTGGGACTCCGGAGGGGACCAGGCGCTACGCCGTCAGCGCCTGCGCAACCTGTGGGTCATCCTCATGCTCTCCCGGGGTGTCCCGATGATCGTGGCCGGGGATGAGATGGGCCGGACCCAGAACGGCAACAACAACCCCTGGGCGCTCGACACCGTGGCCATGCGCACCAACTACGCGATGCTCGCCACCCATGCCCCGCAGCGGGTTCCGGTGGGCGACCCCGGCGGCGCCGTGTACCACGACAACCTCGGGGTCTTCGACGCCCCTGACGGTCGGGTCAATCCCCTGTTCCGCCTTGCCATCTTCCTCATGGGCCTGCGCCACCGCCACCCGGCCCTCCACCAGGCCGCCTGGGGAGACGCGCTCGCCGGGGGCGAGGACGTCTCCTACCTCTTCCATACGCCGTCGGGACAGGGGGCGCCGGGCCAGGGCGACCGGGCGCTGGTGGTCCAGATCGACGCCCCCGGGGAGGGCTTCTGGGTCATGATCAACATGGCCGACCAGCCTGTCGACTTCACCGTGCCGGTGCCCGGACACGGATCCTCTGGCGGCTCCGGGCCCGACCAGGATGCGGGGCAGACCGTGTGGCGCCGCCTGGTCGACACCGGCGTGTGGGCCGAGCCGCACGACAACCACTGGCCCGAGGGCACTGGTGAGGTTCTCTCCGGCACCGTGACCGTCGGCCCCTGGTCGGTGGTCGTGTGCCAGGCGGTTCCTCAGCCGCGGCACTGACGGCCCACTCCTCCTTGGTCGTCCAGACCACCTCGGCATGCAGGCGGGTGCTGCGCGTCTGCCTCAGCCGCTGAGGTGGAGGAGGGCCACGTGCGGCGTGGCTCAGACCCGGGCGAGGACCTCGCCGTGGAGTACGGCGAACCAGCCGTCCTCGGCGGCGGCCCACTGGCGCCACGCCTCGACCACGGCCCGGAGCCCCTCGTCGTCGGCCAGGCCGAGCCGACGGGCCTGCGGCCCGAAGGACGTCAGGCAGCGCTCGGCCCAGGTGCTGCCCCACCACTGGCGGTCCTCGCCGGTGGCGTAGCACCCGCTCGAGGCGGTGGCCTCGACGGAGGTCATGCCCGCTGCCCGGAACCACGACAGCAGCATCGCCCCGGCGTCAGGCTCGCCGGAGTTGGCCCGCGCGGTCGCCATATAGGTCTCGCGCCACGCCTCCATCCCCGCGGGCCGGGGATACCAGGTCATCGCCGAGTAGACGGCGTCGCGCGCGGCGACAAGGCCCCCGGGCCGGGTCACGCGCCGCATCTCGCGGGCGGCGGCGACCGGGTCGGCCACGTGCTGGAGCACCTGGTGGGCGTGGACGACGTCGAAGGAGCCATCCGCGAAGGGCAGCTCGTGGATGTCGCCCGCCACGAGCTCGACGGCGTCCTCCAGCCCCTGCGCCGCCAGGGTGGCGCCGGCCGCCACCAGGGCGGCGGGAGCGCCGTCGAGCCCGACGACGCGGCCGGGTGCCACGGCGCGTGCCAGGTCGGCGGTGATGGTGGCCGGGCCGCAGCCCACGTCAAGCAGATCGAGTCCGGCGCGCAGGTGGGGCAGAAGGTAGGCGGCGGAGTCGGCGGCCCTCCGGTGGGAGTGGCTGGCCAGGACCGCCGCGCCATGTCCGTGGGTGTAGGTGGTCTGCGGCGTGCGCATGCCTCGACCGTAGGCGGCCGCCGCCCATGCCCGCCAGTGGAGGACGGCATGATGAGACAGTGAGCGCAGCCCAGGAGCCCTCGGTGACCGTCACCCGCCCGAGCCCTGACGTCGGCACGGTGCCCGGCGGGCGGGGGGTGTCCGACGGTGGACAGGGCGCCCGGGTCCTCGAGGTCATTGTGATCGGAGCGGGGCAGGCGGGGCTCGCCGCGGCCGGCGAGCTGGTCCGCCGTGGGATGGTCCCCGGGCGGGAGCTGCTCGTCCTCGACGCCGAGGAGGGACCCGGAGGCGCATGGCGTCACCGGTGGGACTCCCTGACCATCGGCCGCGCCCACCACATCGCCGACCTGCCCCACTTCCCGGCCGGGGAGCTGGACGCCACGCGGCCGTCGAGCGCGGTTGTCCCCGAGTACTACGGGCGCTTCGAGAAGGCGCGCGGCCTCGACGTGCTCCGGCCGGTGCGGGTCACGGCTGTGCGGTCCACTGACCTTCCGGCCGCCCCGTTGGCCGTCCCGGGCGGGGCGGCGGCAGGGGCCGGGGTGGTGCGACGCGACACCCTCATGGCGGTCGAGGCCTCCACGCCACAGGGGCCGCGGACCTGGCTCACGCGCATGGTCATCTCGGCGGCCGGGACCTGGAGCCACCCTTATGTGCCCTATGTCCCCGGAGTCGAGACCTTCGCGGGCCGCCAGCTCCACACCGTCGGCTACCGGCGGGCCGAGGACTTCGCGGGGCAGCGGGTCGTGGTGGTCGGTGGGGGCCTGTCCGCGGTGCAGATGCTCCTGGAGATCGCGCCGTACACGGCTACCACGACCTGGGCAACGCGACGCCCGCCCGGCTTCACCACGGTCGACTTCGACGAGGTGTGGGGCGCCGAGGTCGAGCAGGCGGTCGACGCGCGCACCTCCGCGGGGCGGCGCACCGTCTCGGTGGTCCGGGCGACCGGCATCCCCATGCTGCCGGCCTACCTGGATGGCGTTCGCTCCGGCGTGCTGGTCAGCCGCGGCATGTTCGACCGCATCGGAGCCGAGGGCGTGTGCTTCTCCCCGGCCGCCACGGTCCGCGACTCCGACGGCCTCGTGCACGGCACCGGTCTGGTGGTGCCCGAGTCGTGGGATCCCTACCGCGAGCCGACCTGGGTACAGGCCGACGTCATCGTGTGGAACACCGGCTTCCGTGCGGCGCTGAGCCACCTCGCGCCGCTGCGTCTGCGCGACTCGGGCATCCGCATGGCCGGGCGCGTGGCGGTTGCCGCCGATCCACGGGTGCTGCTCGTGGGTTACGGGTCCTCGGCCTCGACCCATGGCGCCACGCGCGCGGGCTCTCTGGCCGCTCGCACCGCGCTGCGGCGCCTCCAGCCCCGCCGCGCGACCCGCTCCTAGCGGCGCTCGGATTCCGGGATGTTTCATCTCAGTTTCCGGCACGGTGACAGGCTGGGGGCCAGCGCAGGAGGACCGCCCTGCCCAACGACGAGCTCCTGCGCCTCACATACCGACATCGTGAGGAGTACGTCATGCAGGACGTCGTCGAGAAGGTCTACGAGCAAGTCGTCGCCCGCAACCGCGGCGAGGCCGAGTTCCACCAGGCGGTTCGTGAGGTGCTGGAGTCACTGGACCCCGTCATCGCCAAGCACCCGCACTACGCCGAGGATGCGCTCCTGGAGCGCATCGTCGAGCCCGAGCGCCAGATCATGTTCCGTGTCCCGTGGGTCGACGACGCCGGCCAGGTGCACGTCAACCGCGGCTTCCGCATCGAGTTCAACTCGGCGCTGGGCCCCTACAAGGGCGGTCTGCGCTTCCACCCGAGCGTCAACGCCGGCATCATCAAGTTCCTCGGCTTCGAGCAGATCTTCAAGAACGCCCTGACCGCCCAGGGCATCGGCGGCGGCAAGGGCGGCTCCGACTTCGACCCCCACGGCCGCTCCGACTCCGAGGTCATGCGCTTCTGCCAGTCCTTCATGACCGAGCTGAGCCGCCACATCGGCCCCGGCACCGACGTGCCCGCCGGCGACATCGGCGTGGGCGGCCGGGAGATCGGGTACATGTTCGGCCAGTACAAGCGCCTGCGCAACAGCTACGACGCCGGTGTCCTGACCGGCAAGGGCCTGGCCTGGGGCGGCTCCCTCGTGCGCACCGAGGCCACCGGCTACGGCACGGTGCTCTTCGCCCAGGACATGCTGGCCACGAGGAAGGACTCCCTGGAGGGCAAGAAGGTCTCCGTGTCCGGCTCGGGCAACGTCGCCATCTACGCCATCGAGAAGGCCCAGCAGCTGGGCGCCGTGCCGATCACCTTCTCCGACTCCTCGGGCTACGTCGTCGATGAGGCCGGCGTCGACCTCGAGCTGCTCAAGCAGGTCAAGGAGGTCGAGCGCGGACGGGTCGCCGACTACGTGGCCCGCCGCCCCGGCGCGCGCCTCGTCACCGGTTCGAGCGTCTGGGAGGTGCCGGTCGATGTCGCCCTGCCCTGCGCCACCCAGAACGAGCTCGACGGCGAGGACGCCGCCACCCTCCTGCGGGGCGGTTGCACGGTCGTGTCCGAGGGCGCCAACATGCCCTCGACCCCGCAGGCCGTCGAGGCCTTCCTCGCCGCCGGGATCCTCTTCGCCCCCGGCAAGGCGGCCAACGCCGGAGGCGTGGCCACCTCCGCCCTGGAGATGGAGCAGAACGCCGGCCGGACCCGCTGGGACTTCGCCACCGCCGAGGCCAAGCTCGCCGGCATCATGACCGACATCCACGACTCCTGCGTCGAGGCGGCCGAGGAGTACGGCCGTCCCGGCGACTACGTCCTGGGCGCCAACGCCGCGGGCTTCACCCGCGTCGCCGACGTCATGATCGCCCACGGCATCGTCTGATCCCGCCCCACCGGGCCCGACGCCCCGGGAGTCGCCCACCGGCGCCTCCCGGGGCGCTGGCGTGCCGACGCGCCCCGCCCCCGCAGGCGGGCAGCGGTCCCCGATGGTCCTGGCCTGCGCCGACTCACCAGGAGATGTGTCGCGGCTCCGGGTACCCTAGGGTGAACGCCCTGACCCCTCCCGAGGGTGAAGGCCCTGACCCCTCCCGCCTCCAACGAGGACCCCATGCGACGCAACCCTCCCTTGACAGCGATCACCACGCTGGCGGTGATCGTGCTGAGCGTGTTGGCCCCCTTGACCGCGCCCCCAGCGGTCGCAGAGCCCACCACACCCACGATCTCCCTGCTCGGCGTCACTGACTTCCACGGCCACCTCGAGCGCACCACGAACTCCGAGGGCGCCGTGGTCGACCCCGGCGCGGTCACCCTCGCCTGCGAGGTGGCCGCCGCCCGCAGCGCCGACCCCGACACGCTGTTCGTCTCCTCGGGGGACAACGTCGGCGGCTCGGCCTACACCTCGGCCATCCTCGAGGACAGCCCCACCCTGGCCGCGCTCAACGCAATGGGCCTGGACGTGTCGGCCGTGGGCAACCACGAGCTCGACCGCGGCATGACCGACCTGACCGGGCGCATCATTCCCGCCTCCGACTTCCCCTTCCTGGCCGCCAACATCACCGGCGACCCGACCCTGAGCGCCGAGGGCGACGCGGACGGGGCGTTCATCAAGGAGGTCGACGGCGTCCGCGTCGGCTTCGTCGGCGTCGTCACCGACGAGCTGCCGACCCTCGTGTCGGCCAGCGCCCTGGAGGGCATGGAGGTCTCCGAGGCGGTGTCCACCGCCAACGCCCGCGCCAGTGCCCTCAAGGACGGGGACGACTCCAACGGGGAGGCCGACGTCGTCGTCGTCCTGTCCCACGAGGACGCCGCCGCCCAGGCCGGCCTGTACACCGGTGACGTCGACGCCGTCCTGGGCGGGCACACCCACGTGCCCTTCGCCCAGACCGGGACCTCCTCGGACGGCCAGCCCATCGCCATGGTCCAGGCCGACCACTACGGCCGGGCTCTGGGCCGGGTCCAGCTCAGCTACGACGCCGCCACCGGGGAGGTCGCGGTGGTCTCGGCCACCACCCAGGACCTGACGGCCTCGACCTGCACGACCGACGCCTACGGGGTCGAGGAGATCGTCACCCGGGCCACCGCCGAGGCGCAGGTCGCCGGCGAGCAGGTCGTGGCGAGCCTGGCCACCGACTTCCTGCGCGGCACCTACGCCGAGGACGGCGCCGTCCAGGGCACCGGCTCCAACCGGGGCACCGAGTCCACGGCCTCCAACGTCATCGCCGACTCCTTCGCCTGGTGGGTCCAGTCCAACACCGGCGCCCCGGCGGGCCGGTACATCGGCATCATGAACCCTGGGGGCGTGCGCGCCGACTATGCGGCCGGTGAGCTGACCCAGGGTGAGGCCTTCACGGTCCAGCCCTTCGGCAACGAGCTCGGCTACGCCACCTACACCGGTGCCCAGCTCCGGTCGATCCTGGCCCAGCAGTGGCAGCCCGGCTCATCACGTCCCGTGCTCACCCTGGGGCTGTCGGGCAATGTCGAGGTCTATGTCGACCAGGGGGCCGCCGATCTCCTCGAGGGCTACACCAAGGACACCCCGGCGGCCGAGGTCGAGGCCGCCAGGGCGAGGGTCATCGAGGCCGTCTACGTCGACGACGCCCTCCTGGCCGACGAGGACACCGTCGTCGTGGCCTCCAACTCCTTCCTGCTGTCCGGGGGCGACGGCTTCTCCGGCTTCACCGCCGCGGCGCCGGTCAACACCGGGATGATGGACCTGGGCGCCACCAGCGCCTACCTCGCCCAGGGCGGACCGGTCTCGGCCGACTACGCCAAGCGCCAGATCGGCCTGGGCGTCTCGGTCGACCAGGCCGCCGGCACCGCGACGGTCGGCCTGACCGGCCTGGTCTTCACCAACGCCGCCGAGCAGACCGCCGCGGGCGCCGCGGCCTCGGTGAGCGCCACGGTCACGATGGCCGACGGCACCGTGCGCGAACTGGCCTCCAGCAGTGTCGACACCGCCCTGGTCACCTCCCAGCTGCCCGAGACGGGCCGCGCCACCCTCACCTTCGCGCTGCCCGCCGACGTGGCCACCCAGCCCTGCACCGTGGAGGACCCGGTCGCCGGCGCCACGGAGGCGGCCTGCGCCCTCGTGTCGCTGACGGTTGTCAACCACGACGGCTCCACCGAGCTGCTCGACATTCAGGCGCAGATCGCCCAGGTGACGGGGCCGGCCCCCACCGCCGCGGCGGGTGCGACCGCGACGACCGCCATGCACCGCCCGACCGTCGTCGTGGCCGCACCCTCGCCCGAGCCGTTCGAGGAGTACAGTGCGGCGGCCCTCGTGCGGACGGGCGCCTCGATCGGCCCGGGCCTGCTGGCCGTGGCCCTGCTCGTGGGCGGCGTCATCCTCATGCTCCGGCGCCGCGGCGCCCCGGCCGAGCCGGCCGCGGGCTCCCAGGAGACCACGGTCTCGGGCGAGGCCGACGGCACCGTTTCCTCCACGGACTCCGAGGCCTGATCCCGGGGCGCCGGCCCCGCACCCCGACGGCGGGGGCGGCGTAGTCTGGACCCATGGCTGCGCGACGACGCATCGATCCCGGTGACGGCATGACCGCCTTGCGGCGGTGGGCCCGGGAACCGGGGGCCGACCGGGGCACGACCGCCACGGCCGTGCGCTTCACCCTCGAGGAGCTGGCCGCCTGCGCGCCCGGGGGAGCGGTCGAGGTGCGCGTCCCGCCCTTCGGCGTCACCCAGGCCGTTGCGGGCACGACCCACCGCCGGGGCACGCCCCCCTCGGTGGTCGAGACCGACCCCGCCACCTGGCTCGCGCTGGCCACGGGCCGCAGCGCCTGGCGCGACGCCGTGGACAACGGGACGCTGCGCGCCTCGGGGGAGCGCTGCGACCTGTCGCCCTACCTTCCCCTCGTGCCGCTCGGGGCAGAAGCAGTTCGCGATCCCGATCACTCCAACTCTTCACATGAATAGCCGTTCGGGCATACACTTGTGCCCGAACGGGCATTTCGTTCGTTCCTCACCGCCGGACGCCGGGCGTCGCCAGAGGGGACTGCATGAACGCAGAGCAGCGTCAGCAAGACATCGTTGACGCCGTCGCGCGCGAGGGCAGGGTCTCCGTGGTCGACCTCGCCGCCCGCTACGACGTCACCGTCGAGACCATCCGCCGTGACCTGGCCTCCCTGGACCGCGTGGGCGCCCTGCGCAAGGTTCATGGGGGTGCGGTCGCCGCCACCGTCCTGGCCCTGCCCGAGACAGCCGTCGCCGAGCGCGAGCTGTCCAACGCGGCGGCCAAGCAGGCCATCGCGGCCGCCGCGATGGGTGCCGTCGCACCGCGACCGGGCGCCTCGCTCCTGCTGGACGCGGGCACCTCGGTGTCCAGCTTCGCCCGTCTCCTGCCCGAGGGCCTGGGCCTGACCGTCTTCACCAACTCCGTCCTGACCGCCGCGCTCCTGGCCGGCCGTGAGGATCTCACCGTGCGCGTGCTGGGTGGCCACGTCCGTGGCATCACCCAGGCCGCCGTCGGCCCTGAAGCCCTGTCCGGCCTCGAACACCTGCGCGTGGACGTGGCGGTCATGGGGGCCAACGGGCTGACCGCCGAGCACGGACTGTCCACCCCCGACCCCGACGAGGCCGCCGTCAAGCGCGCCATGATCCGTGCGGCCAGGCGGGTCGTCGTCCTGGCCAACGCGACCAAGATCGGCCAGGAGCACCTCGTGTCCTTCGCCGACCTCGACGACGTCGACATTCTCGTCACCGACGTCCCCCTGCCCGCACCTCTGGCCAGCCTGCTCCCCGAATCCGGAATCGAGGTTCTCACCGCATGATCATCACCCTGACCCCCAACCCATCCCTCGACCGCACCGTCACCCTGGGCGGCGAGCTCGTCCGCGGTGGCGTCAACCGCCTCGAGACCGTCATGGTCGAGCCCGGAGGCAAGGGCGTCAACGTCGCCCGCGTCCTGGCGGCCTCCGGACAGGAGGCCACGGCGGTCGTGCCCGCCCCCGAGCACGACCCCGTCCTGACCGCCCTGGACGCCCTCGATGAGACGCTCCTGAGCGTGCGTCCGGTCGCCGTGGCCGGCGCCGTGCGCATCAACACCGCCGTCACCGAGCCCGACGGCACGACGACCAAGCTGAACGAGGCCGGCGCCGGCCTGAGCGAGCAGGAGGCCTCCTTCGTCGAGGCCGCGCTCCTGGGCGCCGTCGGACGGCCCGGCCAGGAGCCCGCCTCCTGGGCCGTCCTGTCCGGGTCCCTGCCCCCCGGGGCGCCCTCGGACTGGTACGCCCGCCTCGTGGCCCTTCTGCGCGCCGAGCACCCGGGGCTGAGCATCGCCGTCGACACCTCCGACGCTCCCCTGGCCGCCCTGGCGGCCGCCCTGCCCGACTCCGCCCCCGACCTCATCAAGCCCAACGGGGAGGAGCTCGGCCAGCTCGCCGGGCTGCCCGCCGAGCGCGCCATGGCCCTGGAGGACGGTGCCCGCGCCGGCGACCTGGGCCCGGTGGTCGAGGCCGCCACGATCCTCGTCCAGGCGGGGGTCACCGCCGTCATGGCGACCCTGGGTCCCGCCGGCGGAGTCCTGGTCACCGCCGAGGGGGCCTGGCACGCCTCGGCACCCGAGGTCCCGGTCATCTCGACCGTCGGCGCCGGCGACTCCTCCGTGGCCGGCTACGTCCTGGCCGACGTGCGCGGGGACGACGCCCCCCAGCGCCTGGCCACCGCCATGGCCTACGGCTCGGCGGCCGCCGGGATGCCCGGCACGACGCTGCCCACGCCCGCCGACCTGCCCGCGCAGGCCTCGGTCCTCACCCGACTCGCCTGAGCCGGATCCATCTGCCCGCACCGGCCCGGGTCCGCCCGTGCCCTGACCCCATGCCGCCGTCCCGTCCTGAGGGCGCCGGACCGACCGGAGACAGCAAGGAAACACCATGTCCGAACCCGCATCCGCGGCGCCCACGCCGCTCATCGTCCCCGAGCTCGTCAGGCTCGACGTCAGCCCTGGCGCACAGAAGAAGGAAGTCATCGAGTACCTGGCCGGCGTCGTGGCCTCCACCGGGAGGGCGAGCGGCGCCGAGGGGCTCGCCGGTGACGCCCTGGCCCGCGAGGCCACCGGCCCCACGGGAATCCCGGGCGGGATCGCCATCCCGCACTGCCGCTCCTCCCACGTCGTGACCCCGTCCCTGGGCTTCGCCCGGCTGTCCGAGGCTGTCGACTTCGAGGCCGCTGACGGTCAGAACGCCGACCTCGTGTTCATGATCGCCGCACCGGACGGGGAGGACAACTTCCACCTCCAGCTCCTGGCCAAGCTCGCCCGCGGACTGATGCGCTCGGAGTTCACCGACGCCCTGCGCGCGGCCCAGAGCCCCGAGGAGGTGGCGCGCATCATCACCGGCGAGGTCCAGCCCGAGCTGCTCGACGGCGGCGAGGCGTCCCCGGCCGAGGAGGCCGGCGCCCCGGCCGCCCTCCCGGCCGAGCCGGCCACCGGTGAGCGGGTCATCGTCGGAGTCTCCTCGTGCCCCACCGGCATCGCCCACACTTTCATGGCCGCCGAGGCCCTCGAGCAGGCGGGCAAGGACCGTGGCGTGACCATCAAGATCGAGGGTCAGGGCTCGGGCAAGATCGACTGGCTCGACCCCGCCCTGGTGGAGCGGGCCGACGCGGTCATCTTCGCCCACGACCTGCCGGTCAAGGGACGCGACCGCTTCGCCGGCAAGCCGGTCATCGACGTCGGCGTCAAGGCGGCGGTCAACGACGCCGGAAGCCTGGTCGACAAGGCGCTGGCCGCCATCGACGACCCCGCCGCCCAGCGCGTGCCCTCCGGCGGCGCGGAGGCCGAGGCCTCGGCCGAGGAGGAGGAGGTCCACTGGGCCCGGCGCCTCCAGCGCGCCGTCATGACCGGTGTGTCCTACATGATCCCCTTCGTCGCCGCGGGCGGTCTGCTCATCGCCCTGGGCTTCCTGTTCGGCGGGTACGACATCACCGACACGGCGTCGAACATCGTCACCGGCGCGACCCTGTGGGACCTGCCCGACCTGGCCAACGCCGACTTCGCGGCGCCGAACGCGCTGTTCGGCTCCTCCTTCTTCGCCTACCTCGGCGCGGTCTTCTTCGTCCTGGGGCAGGCGGCCATGGACTTCCTCGTCCCGGCGCTGGCCGGTTACATCGCCTTCGGCCTGGCCGGCCGCCCCGGCATCGCCCCCGGCTTCGCGATGGGCGTCGTGGCCACCGCGGTCGGTTCGGGCTTCATCGGCGGTCTCATCGGCGGTAGCCTCGCCGGCTACTTCGCGGCCTGGCTCGTCGGCCTCAACGTCCCTCGGTGGATGCGCGGCCTCATGCCCGTCGTCGTCATCCCGCTGGGGACCACGCTCGTGGTCGGCTCGGTCATGTACATGCTCCTGGGCAAGCCCCTGGCCAGCCTCATGACCGCCCTGACCAACGGCCTGACCTCGATGTCGGAGGGCGGCTCGGCCGTCTTCCTCGGCATCATCCTGGGCCTCATGGCCTGTTTCGACCTCGGCGGGCCGGTCAACAAGGCCGCCTACCTCTTCGCCACGGCCGGCCTGGCGGCCGAGACCCAGGCCGCCTACGAGGTGATGGCGGCCGACATGGCCGCCGGCATGGTTCCGCCGCTGGCCCTGGCCCTGGCCACGACGATCCGCCCCCAGCTGTTCACCGCCCCGGAGCGGGAGAACGGGCGCGCCGCCTGGCTGCTGGGCGCCTCCTTCATCTCCGAGGGAGCCATCCCCTTCGCTGCGGCCGACCCGCTGCGCATCATCCCGGCGACGATGCTCGGCGGTGCCGTCACCGGTGGGCTGTCAATGGCGCTGCACGTGGGCTCCCGGGCCCCGCACGGAGGCATCTTCGTCTTCTTCGCCATCGACAACTTCCTCGGCTTCGTCATCTCGATCATCGCCGGCATGGTGGTCACCGCCCTGACGGTCGTCTTCCTCAAGCAGATGAGCGCCAACAAGCGGGCGCGTGAGGTGGTGGCCGCCGCCTGACCCTGAGCCGTCCCCGTTGAGGAGTCCCGGGGGGGCGCCGCGGCGGCCCACCCGGCCTCCCGACTGCTTGGTGGGCGGCCCGGGCGACGGCGGCGGTCTGGGCCAGCGCGCCCCGGGCGATCCACTGGGGGCGGCGGGAGCCGCCGCGCCCCGCCCCCGCGGCTGTGCGGGGGACAGCCTCCCGGAAGGAACC
>NZ_JAUNHI010000033.1 GCF_030524025.1 Actinomyces sp.
GAGGCGGCCGAGGCTGCCGAGGCGGCGGAGGAGGCCCAGGCGGCGGCCTCCGGGGAGGTGGAGGCCCGCGAGGAGGCGGAGTCGGCGCGCGGCTGGTCGAGCGGCGCGGCCACCGGTGCGGGGGCCTTGAGGCCGGTGCGCCCCGCCTCGGGGACGACGGTCTCGGCGGTGCGGGAGATGGAGACGATGACATCGTCGAAGGCGATGTCGAGGGGCGCCTGGGGCTTGTGGACCGAGACCTCGACGCTGACGACGCGGGGGAAACCGAGAGCAGCCTCACTGATGCGCTCGGCGAGAGTCTCGAGCAGGTTGACCGGCTCGCCCTCGATGACCGAGACGACCGCGCGCGCCACCTGGCCGTAGTCGACGGCGTCGGTCAGGGTGTCAGTGACGGCCGCGACCGCGGTCCCGCGCTCACCGAGGTCGAGAGTGACGTCGGCGACGAAGAGCTGACCCTCGGTGCGCTCGAAAGGAAGGGCACCGTGGTAGCCGCGGGCGGACAGGCCCGTCAGACGGATCCTGTCAGTGGTCGGGTTCGCACTCATCAGTGCTCCTTCCAAAGGGAGGCGGTACGGACGGCGTCCCGGTTGGCCGGGACCTCGTGGACTCGGACGGCCCAGGCGCCGGCTGCGGCGGCCAGGGCGGTGGCTGCGGTGGTGGCGGCGTCGCGCGCCAGGGGGTCGGAGGCCCGGGAGGGGTCGACGGCGGAGGCGAGGAAGCGCTTGCGGGAGGCGCCGATGAGCACCGGGTGGCCCAGGTCGGCCCGGAGCCGCGCGGTGGCGGCCAGGAGCTGCCAGGACTGCTCGTGGGTCTTGGCGAAGCCCAGGCCGGGGTCGACGACGATCTGGCGCGGGTCGGCGCCTGCGGCGAGGAGGGCTTCGAGCCGCTGGCGCAGCTCGGCCTCGACGCCGGCCACGACGTCGCTGCCGTAGTCGGTCAGGGAGTCCATGGTCTCGGGGTTGCCGCGCCAGTGCTGGCAGACGTAGACCACGCCGGTGCCGGCCACGAGCCGGTGCATGTCGGGGTCGGCCAGCCCGCCGGAGACGTCGTTGACGATGACGGCCCCGGCCGCAAGTGCGGCGGCGGCGGTGGGGGCGTGCATCGTGTCGACCGAGACGGTGGCGCCGCGCTCGACGAGGGCGCCGATGACCGGCACGACGCGCGCCTGCTCCTCGATGGGGTCGACCCGCCGGGCACCGGGCCGGGTGGACTCCCCGCCGATGTCGAGGATGTCGGCGCCCTCGTCGAGGAGCTGGAGCCCGCGGGCGACGGCGCGGTCGGTGGTGTCCCAGCGGCCGCCGTCGGAGAAGGAGTCGGGGGTGAGGTTGATGATGCCCATGACGAGGGTGCGCCCGGAGGCCGAGGCGGCCTCGAGCGCCGCGGGAAGCGGAGCCGGGGCGAGGATCTGGGCGTTGGTCACCGGCCCAGGCTAACGGACGACGCGCGAGGAGAGGAACCGTGCGGCCCGGCACGCCGCATGTCCGGTGTTTCTCCTCGTGGCCAGGCCGCCCCGGGCAGGCCGGGCCGGCGAGTGGAGTCCGGGGTCGCCGTCACGAGTCCGGCACCTCCCCCCTCGCCGAGATCGGGACATATGACACCTCGAGATCGGGACATATGACACCTCGAGATCGGGGAGGAGGCGGGCGCGACAGCCCGGGTGGGATCAGGAGCGGCGGCCCAGGATGAGGCTCATCGCCTCGGAGCGGGTGGCGGCGTTGCGCATGATGCCGCGCACGGCGGAGGTGACGGTGTTCGAGCCGGGTTTGCGCACGCCCCGCATGGACATGCACAGGTGCTCGGCCTCGATAACGACGAGCACGCCGCGGACCTCGAGCCGCTCGACCATGGCGTCGGCGACCTGGGCGGTCAGCCGCTCCTGGACCTGGGGGCGGCGGGCGTAGCCCTCGACGAGGCGCGCGACCTTGCTCAGACCGGTCACGTGCCCGCTGGCCCCGGGGATGTAGCCGACGTGTGCGGCGCCGTGGAAGGGCAGGAGGTGGTGCTCGCACACCGAGTACATGGGGATGTCCCGCACGAGGATCATCTCCTCGTGGCCGACCTCGAAGACCCGCTCGAGGTGGGCGCCGGGGTCTTCCTCGAGGCCGGCGAACATCTCGGCGTAGGCGCGGGCCATCCTTTCGGGGGTCTCGCGCAGCCCGTCGCGCTCGGGGTCCTCACCGATGGCGACCAGCAGGTCGCGCACGGCCCGGCGCACCCCCTCGGCGTCGTAGGTCATGACCGGGGGCCGTCCTCGACGACACCGAGCTCGCCGGCCCCGGTGCCCGGCTCGTCGCCGGCGGCCCGGGCAGCGTGGCGGTCGGGGGCCTGGGCGGCAGCGGCGAAGGTGGAGGCGACGGCCTCGTCGATGACGAGGCTGTCGTCGGCCGACCACAGGGGGCGTCGGGGCTGCTTGACCACGGGGGCGAAGATGGCCTCGAGGTCCTTCTCCAGGAGGGTCTCCTTGTCGAGCAGCTGGGAGGCGAGGTCCTCGAGGACATGCCGGTTGCGGGTGAGGATCTCCCAGGCCTCGCGGTGGGCGGCGTCGAGCAGGGCGCGGACCTCGGCGTCGACGGTGGCGGCCACCGCCTCGGAGAAGTCGCGGTTGGTGGCGCTCAGCCCCAGGACGGTCTCGTTCTCGGTGGTGCCGAGCTTAATCGCGCCCACGGTGCGCGACATGCCGAAGTCGGTGACCATCTTGCGCGCGGTGGCGGTGGCCTTCTCAATGTCGTTCGAGGCGCCGGTGGTGGGGTCGCGGAAGACGATCTCCTCGGCGGCGCGCCCGCCCATGGCGTAGACGAGCTGGTCGAGCAGCTCGTTGCGGGTGGTGGAGTACTTGTCGTCGGCGGGCATGACCATCGTGTAGCCCAGGGCCTTGCCGCGCGGCAGGATCGTCACCTTGGTGACGGGGTCGGAGTAGGCGCCGGCGGCGGCGCACAGGGCGTGGCCGGCCTCGTGGTAGGCCGTGACCGCCTTCTCGTGGTCGTTCATGACCCGGGTGCGCTTCTGGGGGCCGGCGATGACGCGGTCAATGGCCTCGTCCAGGGCGCGGTTGTCGATGAGCTGGGCGTTGGAGCGGGCGGTGAGCAGGGCGGCCTCGTTGAGGACATTGGCCAGGTCGGCGCCGGTGAAGCCGGGGGTGCGCTTGGCCACGAGGTCGAGGTCGACGTCGCGGGTCATCGGCTTGCCCTTGGCGTGGACGCGCAGGATGGCGGCGCGGCCTGCCATGTCGGGGGCCTCGACACTGACCTGCCGGTCGAAGCGTCCCGGGCGCAAGAGCGCGGGGTCCAGGACGTCGGGGCGGTTGGTGGCGGCGATGAGGATGACGTTGGTGGTGGCGTCGAAGCCGTCCATCTCGACGAGGAGCTGGTTGAGGGTCTGCTCGCGCTCGTCGTGGCCGCCACCCATGCCGCTGCCGCGGTGGCGCCCGACGGCGTCGATCTCATCGACGAAGATGATGGAGGGGGCGTTCTCCTTGGCCTGCTCGAACAGGTCGCGCACGCGCGAGGCACCCACGCCGACGAACATCTCGACGAACTCCGAGCCGCTCATGGAGAAGAAGGGGACGCCGGCCTCCCCGGCGACGGCTTTGGCGAGGAGGGTCTTGCCGGTGCCGGGCGGGCCGTAGAGGAGGACGCCCTTGGGGATCTTGGCGCCCACGGCGAGGAACTTCTCGGGCTCGGAGAGGAACTCGCGGATCTCCTCGAGCTCTTCGACGGCCTCGTCCTCGCCTGCGACGTCGTCGAAGGTGACGTCGGGCATCTCCTTGACCCCGACCTTGGCCTTGGACCTGCCGAAGCCCATTGTGCCGCTCCGCCCGCCGGCCATGCGGCCCAGGAGCCACCACATGACGCCCAGGAAGATGACCATGGGCAGGATGAGCTGGAGCATCGAGGACCACCAGGTGGTCGTGGGCACCACGGAGTTGTAGCCGCCGGAGGGGGCGGCCTTCTGGATGAGAGTATTGACCTGGTCGGCCTGGGCCTCGGTGTAGGTGAACTGGACGCGCTTGCCCAGGTTCTGGCTGGTCTCGCCCGACTCCTTGGGCTCGAGGGTGTAGTCCTCGCTCAGCTCGATCTCCACCCGCTGGGTGCCGTCGTTGACGGTGACGGACTTCACCGTCTGCGCCTTGTCGGTCAGCAGGGCCAGGCCGTCGGAGGTGTCGATGGAGCGGTAGCCGCCGACGCTGGACAGCAGCGCCCATCCGAGCAGGACGAGCAGGAGGAACGGGGTGACCCACAGCAGCGGGTTGCCCCTGACGCCGCGGCGCTTGTTGGGGTCGCCCTGTCTGGAGCCGCCCTTGCCGCCCTTGCCGCCCATCTTCGGTGGGCGGATGGAACGGCGGTTCTGCCCGCCCTGACCGGATTCATTCATCGGTTGTGGTCCCTTCGCATGTCCGATCCTCCGACGGTAGCCGATCGAGTGACCCCGACGGCGCCCCGTCCGGCGCAGTTCGCGCCGGGCGAGTCGCCGGGGCCGCCGGGGTGCGGGTGCGGCCGGCCGGCGGCTCAGGACACGGCGACGACGGGCTGGCCCTCGGAGGGCTGGACGACGACGAAGCCGGGGCCGTGGAAGCCGAGCTGGAAGGACTCCCCGGAGCCTCGCCCGACAAGGGAGCCGAGCTTGAAGCTTGACTTGAGCTGTGGCTGGAGGTTGGCGGACCAGCAGATGGCCGCCTGAGGGTCGACGAAGGTCGGCTGGACCGAGCAGTCCAGGAGCATGGGCGGGCCGTCGGAGGAGATTGCCGCGACGCCGTGCCCTTGGATGAGGAGGTTGAACAGGCCGCCGGCGAGGATGCCTGCGCCGCCCAGGCTGCGGATGTCGTAGGCGAGGGAGCCGTCGAAGGCGAGCAGGGAGCGGGTGTTGACGGTCACGGCGTCGCCCTCGAGCTCGAGAAGGAAGACGTTCTGGGCGGCGCGGGCGAAGAAGACCTCGCCCTGGCCAGAGACGCGCATGAGGTTGCCACCCTCGTTGGTGACGGCCTTCTTGATCATGCCTCCCAGGCTCTTGGAGCCCTGGTAGGCGAAGTCGATGTTGCCCTGGTAGGCGACCATCGCGCCCTGGGCCGCGATGACCTCGGGGCCGAAGGCGACGCGGAGCATCTTGTCGGACTGGAGGGTCCAGCGCTGGCCGGTCTCCTTCTCGCGGTGGGCCTGGTCAAAGATGGGACTGCGCATCGCGGTCTCCTTCATCTGCTGGTCGGGTGCAGGGGGCGGTCGGCACCGGAGGTGCTCCTGGTCAGAACGGGGGCCGCATGCGGCCCCCGTCGAGGGTAGGCCCCGGAGTAAGGGCCGCGGGAGGGATCCTGAGCAGCGGACACGGGCAGATCTCCCCATCGGGGTCGGCGCGGTGCGGGGCGGTGCCCGCACCGTGCGGCGAGCGCCGCCCGGCCGGCACGTGGCGCCGACACCGCCCCGGACGACCCCGCTGACATCGATCCGTCCGGACAAGAGGAGTCCTGAGGACTTCGACATCGACGTCACGCAGGACAAGTAGTCGCCATGCATCCTCGGGTGCGAGATGATTCCTGACCAGGAGTCGTACAAGAGCCGGGTGGGCGCTCCGGGACAACCCCTATACTGTGAGGTGCGACATACTGCCATCCTGGGAGAAGGAGATCATGGCATCGGACAGTGCCTCGCGCACCACCATGGCGCTTGGCCTGTCCCCGCAGCGCCCGTTCACCCCCGTCGACGTGGCGATGCGTCGCCTCGCCACGGACTGACCCGAGCCCGTCGCCACAGGAAGGCCTCGTCGTCAGCCATGAGGGAGGCCGCCAGGCGTCTTGAGCCGGCGCAAGACCGGGCGGCCGTTGACCCCTCAGCCGCCGTAGACCTCCGGGCGCAGGGTGCCAATGAAGGGGAGGTTGCGGTACCGCTCGGCGTAGTCCAGGCCGTAACCGACCACGAACTCGGTGGGGATGTCGAAGCCGACGTACTTGACATCGACCTCAACCTTGGCGGCCTCGGGCTTGCGCAGCAGCGCCGCGATCTCCACGCTGGCCGCACCACGGCTTGACAGGTTCCCCACCAGCCACGACAGCGTCAGGCCCGAGTCGATGATGTCCTCGACGATGAGCACGTGGCGGTCAGTGATGTCAGTGTCGAGGTCCTTGAGGATGCGCACGACCCCACTGGACTTGGTGCCCGACCCATACGAGGACACGGCCATCCAGTCCATGGGGACACTGCGGTGAAGGCGGCGGGAGAGGTCGGCCATGACATAGACGGCGCCCTTGAGCACCCCGACGAGCAGCAGGTCCTGCCCCGCGTAGTCCGCATCGATCCGTGCCGCCATCTCATCGAGCCGCAGGCCGATCTCCTCCTCGGTGACGAGAACCTCCTTGAGGTCCTCCCCCATGTCCGCGACGTCCATATACCAGTCCTTCATGTCGGGGAACGACGGAGGCGGTACGCCCAGACCCTGATGGTCGGCCCGTGACGTCCGCCGTGGCGGCCATCCTCCCACAGACCCGGCGCCGAGGTAGGGGACGTACACCGTCGCCGAGGTTGGGGACGTACATGCGTGGCGCACCGCCAACGACCGGATCGACAGACCTCGCATGGCGGCCGACACGGGCAGGCGGGCTGTCTCACCCGATCCGGTCGCTCCCCGGCCGACCACCCACCGGACCGGCCTCAGTGGCCTTGGGCTTCTTCGGCGTCGTCGGTCAGGTAGGTCACGGTGCGCACGAGGTCGAAGGGTGGGGCGCTGGAGGTGGTGGTGATGGTGCCGGTGACGTCCTGGGTGGTGCCGCCCTCGGGGGTGAAGGTGGCCTCCCAGGTGGTGGTCACCGAGATGACGACGTCGCTGCGGGTGCCGCTGTAGTCGTGGTAGACGGTGTGGTTGGGGTACGGGGCCCCCGGATCAGTGGTTCGCGTGGCCGTGCCGTCCCCCAGTGGTAGCGGTAGGACACCGGCGTGGCGGTCACTGAGATCGGTACACCGGCCACGGTCGTGGACAGCGTGCGCTGCTCGGAGCTGGTGTAGACGATGACGATCTTGTCCACCCGCGCCTCCGGGCCAGGAGGCTGGCGCCACAAACCCGACCCATCAACCAGGAGCCGCGAGACATCCGAAGCCGTCACCACCACCGAGTCGGCCTCCGTGGGCTTGGGAACATCCTGGAGACAGTTCCACACCGTACTGTCCTGCTCAGACGAACCTTCCGGGTTGGGCGCTTGCGCAAGGACCCCTCCGATGCACACCTCACCCCCGTCCCGGTACACCTGCCCACCCGACGCACCAGCACCAGACGACGACGCCGACGACTCGACCGCGGACCGGCCTGTCAACGTGATGCTTGCACCTGAACCTTCGGCCGAAACCGTTCCATTATTTCCGTCGTTGTCGCTACTGTATGCGCGCCCAGTGGGCGTGACTGCGACGAACACTAAGATGAATGCCGCTGCGGCGATGCGTGCGCGTTTCATCCCTCTGCTCCTTCCTCGACGATTTCTCCCTCTTCAATAATCCAGCGATCGCCTTGCCAGTAGACTTGAATCAGTAGAGTTGTATCTTGAGCGTCGACGATAATGGACCTACTGGGGCGGTCGCGATGTGTGGTGTGTTCGGGAGCCGTGAGGCGCAGTTCGATGACCAGCCTGTTGGGGTCTGCTGGGTCGGTGCCGTAGGACAGGATGATGATTTCTTGGCTCCACATGTCGGCCCAGCCGCCGCCGGCATGGAGTTCAGTGACGTTGGTAATGACGGAGTTGCAGAAAATGCAGTCGTCCTCGCTCATATCCTCCCAGGTCGTCAAGTCCCCAGTGGTGTAGACATACGGGTAGAGAGTCAAGAAGTAGGCGGCAGCCGCCGCCGCCCCTGCTGGTGACTGCTCGTCCATACCCTCCAAGCGGCCAGGCTCAGGGGTGGCCATGGCAGCGTCATAGGACGCCTGCTGCTCCTCCGACAGCGGCGGCACCCACGAGGGCAGGGTCGATTCGGTGTCTCCGGCCGAGGGCTGACCCGATGCCCCCGCCGCGGGAGAACCCGAGGTGGCGGCGCTCGCCGCGGCCCCGGTGGGTCGGGCCCGTGGCGACAGCGTCGGCGACCCACCACCCTCATCGGCACAACCTGCCACCCCTGCCGCCAGAACGAGCGCGCACACCAGCGCACCCGCCCGCGGCCGGAGACTCGCCTTCCACCTCATGGACCAGGACATCAGACCACCGCCATCGGAGATCACACACAACCAGGGACATACCAGCAAAGCGAGAACGCCCCGCTGCTCACCAATCCTAACCCTGTATCCGCTTCGCTGACCAGAGCCTCAAGCGTGCCTGTGGACGAACGCCCCTCGCCCGCGCCTCCCGCGCAAGGCCCTCACGACAGGCCGAGGCGCCCGATCCACTGGTCGGGTCGGGCGATCTCGCTGGGCAGGGGCAGGTAATCCGGCCCCCTCCACACGACGTTGAAGCCCTCGTGCCCCACCCGGGCCACAACAGCACGCACGAAGGCCGCGCCGTCGGCGTACTGGGCCTCCTTGGCCTCCAGCCCGATGACGCGGTTGAGCATTCCGCCCACCCCCGGCCCAGGACCGACACCGCCCTCGTTGCCGCGCGTGCGCGCGAGCACCGCCCGCAGCCGGTGGACCGAGGGCATGCGCGTCGGCTCAACAGTGTCCAGCACCGCCTCGGCATGCCCCTCCATAAGGGCGAGCACCGTGGCCAGGTGCGCCAGGCGAGAGCGCTCAGGCGGCTGGAGCATCTCGTCGAGCAGCACCGCACCATCTGGCACCCCCAGCCCGCGAGCGCCCTGCTCGGCGCGCAGCAGCCGGGCCGCCCTTCCCAGCCGCGTGCCGACACCGGGCAGGTCCTCCCGCCCTCCCCCGACCGTGTCCACCAGACCCGCCACAACCTCGCGCATCGAGTCGGTCAGGTGCCCGGCGAGCCACGGAGCGCCCTCGAGCTGGATGAGATGGGTGGCCTCGTGCAGCGTCACCCAGGCGGGAAGGTCGAGCAGGTCGAGCTCGAGACGGCGCTGGATCGCCAGCACATTCGGGGCCACGAGGAGCAGGCGCGTGGGGCCTACGCCGTCGACGGCGGGCAGCACCTGCCCCAGCAGACGCGTCGAGACCAGCCCCAGCGCACCGGCGACCTGCGCGGCCGCCAGAGCGCGCGCGGCCGCACCCGGCGGGGGCGCCGCGACGCCGCCCAGCACTCCGCGCAGCGAGGCGACCTGGGCGGCCATGAGGCCGGGCCGGTCAACGACCAGCACCTCGCAGGCGGCCGCCGCCCGGCCGGCCGCCGCGCGCATCCCGGTCACGGCGCCCGCCCACGGCAGGGCGTCGTCGACACTGCGGCGCAAGAGCGCCACCACCGCCCGCCGGGCGCCCCGCGGCACGACCGGACCGGCGGGGGTCGTCGCCGCCGCCAGGCGCACGGCTGTCTCCCACGGAACGAGGTCGGCGGCGGTCGAGGTCGCAGTCACCACCCCAGCCTACGAAGTGCGGGCCGCCCGCGTCCCCAGCCCGCCGGCGCGGGGCGCCCGCCCCGCTCAGCCCGAGCAGCCGCAGGCCGCCATCGGGGTGACGAGGTCGTTGTCGATGGCCACGCGCGCCGAGTACAACCCTCCGGCGGCGAAACCGTCGGTGATCACCGCGAAGGCCAGCAACCTGCCGTCGGCGGTGACCACCGTGCCGGTCAGGGAGGCGTTGGTGTCCAGCGATCCGGTCTTGGCCCGCACCGTCCCGGCCCCCGCCGAGCCGAGGAACCGGTCGTCCAGGGTGCCGTCCAGGGCGGCCACCGGCAGCGCGGCGATGAGCGAGCGGCCCACGGTCCCGCCCTCGTCCCCGGCGGCGCGCGCGATGATCTGGGCAAGCAGCTGGGCGGGCATCTTGTTGCCCTTGGCCAGCCCCGAACAGTCGAGCATCGTCACCCCGGTCATGTCGAAGCCGTCGGCCTTGAGCTGGTCGACCACCGCCTGGGTGGCGCCCGTGAAGCTCGCCTCCTGGCCCGCGGCGAGCGCCACGAGACGGCCCTCGACCTCGGTCATCGTGTTGTCGGAGGCCTTGAGGGACACCGCGAGGATGTCGGCCAGCGGCGCCGACTTCACGGCCGCCAGCTCGGTGGCGCCCTCGGAGGCCGCGGCGCGAGCCACCTCGCCGTTGACGGTGATGCCCGCCTCCTTGAGGTGGGTGGTGAAGGCAGTGGCGGCGTCCATGGCGGGGTCGGTCGGGTAGGAGCCGGTATTCTCGTGGGCGGTCACGTCGATCATGATCGGCTGGATCGGCGCCACCCACGCCTCGTTGCCCGACTCCCAGCCGGAGTTCCAGGTCGGCCCGGTGAACAGGGTGTCGTCCAGCGCCACCGACACGCTCGTGACCCCCTGGTCTTTGAGCGCCTCGGCGGTGGCGCGCGCCAGGTCGCCCAGCCCCGCCCTGCCCACGGTGCTGTCCGGGTCGCCGGCGTCCTCGGCCAGCAGGACGTCGCCCCCGCCCACGAGGGTGACCGTCGAGCCCGACAGGACCGTCGAGGTCGTCAAGGTGTGCTCGGCGCCCATGAGCGACAGCGCCGCCCAGGCCACCGGAACCTTGTTGGAGGAGGCGGGGGTCAAGGGTGTCGTGGCCCCGTGGTCGACCAGCTGCTCACCGGTGGCGACATCGATGACCGACACCCCCGTCGTCGCCGTCCCCACCAGGGTGTCCGAGGCGAGCCTCTGGGCCATGGCGGCCAGCGTCCCGGTGTCGGGCAGGGGGGCGTCGACGTCCAGCCCGACGACGGCGTCGGGCTCGAGCGCCTGGGCCGAAGGGGTCGGGAATGGCAGGACCTCGTAGTCGCCCGTCGAGGCGGTCAACGGCCCCGGGGCCAGGTCGAGGGCGTCAGCCAGACCGTAGTAGGCGCCCGCGACGACAAGGGTGGCGGCTGTCAGCGCAGCGATCTGGGCCTTGCGCACGTGGTCCTCCGGGAGTGTGGGCGATAGGGGTCGGCGAGCCGCGGGACGGCCAGGAAGGGGTCACCGGGGTTCCGGGTCGCCCGACCTTCGCTCACGAGACGCCGTCGTAGGCCACACTAGTGCCAAAGCGATCAGCCCTACCGCAGCGACGCCGCCCCTCCGCGCACCCGCGCGACGGCCCGCGGCGGACGCGGGGCCACCTGGACACACGACACGAAGGAGACACCCGTGGAGTTCGACGTCACGATCGAGATCCCCAAGGGCAACCGCAACAAGTACGAGGTCGACCACGAGACCGGGCGCATCAAGCTCGACCGCATGCTATTCACCTCCACCCGCTACCCCGACGACTACGGCTTCATCGACGGCACCCTGGGCGAGGACGGCGACCCCCTGGACGCCCTGGTCCTGCTCGAGGAGCCCACCTTCCCCGGCTGCCTCATCCGCTGCCGCGCCCTGGGCATGTTCCGCATGGCCGACGAGAAGGGCGGGGACGACAAGGTCCTGTGCGTGCCCGCCGCCGACCAGCGGGCCTCGTGGCGCACGGACATTGAGGACGTCAGCGAGTTCCACCGCCTGGAGATCCAGCACTTCTTCGAGGTCTACAAGGACCTCGAGCCCGGCAAGAGCGTCGAGGGCGCCCACTGGGTGGGCCGTGAGGAGGCCGAGGAGGAGATCCGCCGCTCCTACGAGCGCGAGCAGAAGCGCCTGGCCTCCGGCGGTCACTGACCGACCCACTGACCTGCGGGCCCGCGGTGCGCAGCCCGGGCGAGCAGTATCCCAACGACGTCGTCCCCCGCCTTCGGGTTGAAGGCGGGGGATGACGCGTCGTGGGGCCGTCCTGACGGGCTACGGCCGCACCGCGTAGGGCATGGCCCCGGAGTAGCGCATCGAGGTCACGGTCACCGTGTATCCGAAGGTCGGGGCCTCGATCATCTGCCCGTTACCCAGGTACATCGCCACGTGGTAGATGCCCGACTGGGTGCCGTTGGACGACCAGAAGACCAGGTCGCCGGGCTGGGCGCTCGACAGCGGGATCTTCGTGCCCTGGCCGTACTGCACCCGTGAGGAGTGGGTGAGGTAGACCCCCGCTGCGCGGTAGGCGAGCATCGTCAGCCCCGAGCAGTCGACGCCGGCGTAGGACTCACCCGCCCACACGTAGGGCACCCCGATGTAGGAGTACGCCGCGGAGATCGCCGCCGATGCCCCCGAGCCCGAGGAGGAGGCCGTCGTCGTCGTTGTCGGGGCGGGCGCCGGATCGGCAGCCGGTGCGGGCGCGGGCGCAGGCTCATCGGCCGGTGCGGGCGCCGGCGCCGCGGCCGGGGCCTGCTCGGCGGGCGCGGACTCCTCGGCCGGCGCCGAGGTCGCCGCGGGGGCCTCCGTCGATGCCGGCGCCTCGGCCGATGCCTGCGCCTGGGACTCGGCGGCTGCGGCTGCGGCGGCCGCCTCGGCAGCGGCCTTGGCGTCGGCCTCCTCGCGGGCCTTGCGCTCGGCCTCCAGCTGGTCCTGGTACTGCGTCTCCAGCTCGACGGTCGTGTTGCGCTGGGCGGCGAGCTGCTCGATCAGGCCGGCACGCTCGGTCTGCGCCGTCGTCACCGCCTCCTGGGCCTCGGCCGCCGCGCTATCCGCCTCGGTCTTGGCCGTCTCGGCGGCGCTGGCCGCCTCCTCCTTGGCCGTCACCTTGGAGTCGGCGATCGACTGCATCGTGTCGGCGACGGCCTGGAGCGCCTCGACGTTCTGCACCTCGGCGTCGTTGTTGCCGCCCTCGCGATCCAGGGCGACGTCGGCGTCGGCCAGGTCCGCGAGCGAGTCACTGGTCAGGTAGGGCTGGAGGCCGTCAATGGCTCCGGCATTGCCCTCCTGATAGACCTGGACGACCACGGCCCCCAGGTCGGAGCGGGCGGCAGCGGTCTTCTCGGCCGCGGCGTCGGCGTTGGCCTGCGCGGTCTCGGCCTCGGAGGTGGCCGTGGCCAGCTCGTCCAGGGCGGTCAGGTAGTCCTCATTGGCCACCTGCGCCTCGACCTGGGCGGCGTCACGGTCGACGCTCAGCTGGGCCAGCTCGGCCTCGAGGCTGGCGATGGAGGCCGATGTCGAGCTCTCAGCCGCCTTGGACTGGTCGATGTCGTCCTGGGTGACGTCCTCGGCCACGGCGGCAGGCGCAAAAGTCGTGGCGGCAAGGGCGAGCGCCGCGACAGTCATGCTCATCCGCATGGCAGCGCGGGAGATCCGCCAGCGATGGGTCTGACTCACTTGTTCTCCGTCGGGTCATGGCGTGTCGCCTTGACGGACACGCCCCTGATTCGCTCGGAACCCTATCCACACGAGCGATCAAAAGAAACACCAACAACATGATTCACAGTTGTCACAGCCATCCCACGTACCCCTCCAGCCCCGGATTTCGCGGCAGCGTGCCCCTGCACCGCCCATGTGCAGTTCGTCACAGGTCCGCAGGGCGGTAGCGTTCCTCCCGTCAACCGACCCTCGAGGAGCCCGCATGACCCCCACACCCAGCAGCGACGCCGCCCCCGCCGACACCGTCGTCGACACCACCGAAGCCACCGACACCGCGACGCCGAGCGCGGCCGACCCTGCCGGCTGGCGCTTCGAGACCAAGCAGGTCCAGGCCGGTCACACCCCCGACGCGACCACCGGGGCGCGCGCCATCCCGATCTACCAGTCGACCTCCTTCGTCTTCCCCAGTGCCGCTGAGGCGGCCGACCGCTTCGCCCTGCGGTCCCTGGGGCCGATCTACAGCCGCCTCGACAATCCGACCAACCAGATCGTCGCCAGCCGGATCGCCGCTCTCGAAGGAGGCGTCGGCGCCCACCTCGTCGCCTCGGGCAGCGCCGCCGAGACCCTGACCTTCCTGACCCTGGGACGCGTCGGCGACAACATCGTCGCCTCCCCCTCCCTGTACGGGGGCACCGTCAACCTGCTGACCTACACGCTGCCCCGCATGGGCATCACGACCCGATTCGTCGAGGACCCCGCCGACCCGGCCGCCTGGGCGGCGCTGGCCGACGAGCGCACGATCTGCTTCTTCGGCGAGTCCATCCCCAACCCCAAGGGCGACATCCTCGACATCCGGGCCGTGGCCGACGCCGCCCACGCCTGCGGCGTGCCGCTCGTCGTCGACAACACCCTGGCCACCCCCTACCTCACCCGTCCCATCGAGTGGGGCGCCGACATCGTCGTCGAGTCGGCCACGAAGTTCCTCGGCGGCCACGGCTCCTCGGTCATGGGCGTCATCATCGACTCGGGCAACTTCGACTTCGCGGCCAACCCCGAGCGCTTCCCCGGCTTCAACACCCCCGACCCCTCCTACAACGGGCTGGTCTACGCCCGCGACCTGGGCGTCGGCGGGGCGCTGGGCGCGAACATGGCCTTCATCCTCAAGGCCCACACCGAGGGCCAGCGGGACATCGGTTTCGCGGCAGCGCCCCACAGCGCCTTCCTCATCGCCCAGGGCATCGAGACCCTGTCACTGCGCATGGAGCGCCACGTCGACAACGCCCTGGCGGTGGCCCGCTGGCTCCAGCAGCGCCCGGAGGTCGCCGAGGTGCGCTACTCGGGTCTGGAGTCCAGCCCGTACTACGAGCTGCACCGCACCTACTGCCCGCGCGGCGCCGGCAGCGTATTCGCCTTCGACCTGGCCGGCGGCCGGGCGGCGGGCCAGGCCTTCATCGACTCCCTGTCGCTGTTCTCCAACCTGGCCAACGTCGGCGACGTGCGCTCCCTGGCCATCCACCCGGCCACGACCACCCACTCCCAGGTCGACGACGAGGGGCTGACCAAGGCCGGCATCAACGCCGGGACGGTGCGCCTGAGCGTGGGCATCGAGCACATCGACGACATCCTGGCCGATCTCGAGCGAGGGCTGGCAGCGCTCTGAGCGCGCGGCCGGTCCAACGGCGCAGATAGGGTGGCGTGATGGCGCGTCCTCACCTCGGTGAGGTTGCCCGAGCGGGGGCCCCGGCCGGTCACGTCGAGCAGGCGCTGTCGCGCTACCCGCGTCTGACCACCCTCATCCTCGACACCGGGGGCCACCTCATGACCGGGCACTCCCGGCAGATCGACGACGTCGTCACGCGGTTCGTCGCCCAGCACGCCGGGTAGCCGCCCGCGCACGGGCGGGCCTCGCGGGGCGCCGGCCGGCGGGACCCGGACGGCGCCCCGCTGCCCCGTGTCATATGTCCCGATCTCGAGGTGTCACAAGTACCGATCTCGAGGAGGGGCGGTCTGGGATTCGTGTCACACGGCCGGTCAGGACACAATGCAGCCATGACCGCCTCTCAGACCCCGCCCCCCGGCGTCGGGACCGCCTCGCTCAAGCTCGTCGAGCGCCCCGCGGGCTCCCCGACCGGCGCCTGGCGCCCGGGTGATGACCCCGGCCACCGCCGTTTCCTGGAGATCGGGGACCTCCCCCTGGAGTCCGGCGAGATCCTGCCCGACACCCACCTCGCCTTCGAGACCTGGGGCGAGCTGAACGCCGCCCGCGACAACGCCGTCCTGGTCCTGCACGCCCTGACCGGCGACTCCCACGTCACCGGGGAGGCGGGGCCCGGCCACCCGACACCCGGCTGGTGGTCCGACCTCGTCGGCCCGGGCAAGGCCATCGACACCGAGCGGTACTACGTCGTGGCCGCCAACATCCTCGGCGGCTGCCAGGGCTCGACCGGCCCCTCCTCCACCGCCCCCGACGGGCGCCCCTGGGGCTCGCGCTTCCCCTGGCTGACCACCCGAGACGCCGTCGAGGCCGAGACCCGCCTGGCCGACGCCCTGGGCATCGAGACCTTCCACCTGGCCATCGGCGCCTCCCTGGGCGGGCACCGCGCCATCGAGTGGGCCGTGTCCCACCCTGAGCGCGTGCGCAACCTCGCGCTCGTGGCCACCGGCGCCTCGACCACCGCCGACCAGCTCGCCTGGTGCCACCTCCAGGAGCTGGCGATCGTGGCCGACCCCTACTTCCTCCACGGCGACTACTACTCCCACGTCGTCGGCCCGGTGCGGGGACTGGGTCTGGCCCGGGCGATCGCCCACACGACCTACCGCTCCGCCACCGAGTTCGACACCCGGTTCGGACGCGCCCACCAGGGTGAGGAGGACCCGGCCGTCGGGGGCCGGTACCAGGTCGAGTCCTACCTCGACTACCACGCCAACAAGCTGCTGGCCCGCTTCGACGCCAACTCCTACCTCATCGTCACCCACTCGATGATGGTCCACGACGTCGGGATCCGCCGGGGAGGCACCGAGGAGGCGCTGGGCACGGTCACCGCCCGCACGCTCGTCGTCGACGTCGACTCCGACCGGCTCTTCCCCGAGGAGCAGGCAGCCCAGCTCGCCCGCTGCATCCCCCGGGCCCGGCGCGCCACCATCCACTCCCTGCACGGACACGACGGCTTCCTCATCGAGGCCGACCAGATGGACACGATCCTGCGCGACTTCCTCGCCGAGGTCGAGGCGGGTTCGGCGGAGGCCGAGGCAGGTTCCTGATCCCGGCGCTCCGTCCGGACGCCGGTCTGGTCGCCGGGGTGGTGACCCGCAGGAACCGGACTTGCTACGCTTCGGGATCGCCGTCGCTGCGTCTCGCCGTCCGGCACCGTGCCAGATGCGGCGATCTCGGGGTGTCATATGTCCCGATCTCGCGGTGCCATATGTCCCGATCTCGGGTGGAGGGGGAGCTGAATGGGTGAGCACGCCCAGGTGGGGCGCTGGGGCCCCGACATCCTCGGCCCGGGCTTCGAGGCGCGCACCCTCGAGCTGCTGCCCGACGATGTCGACGACGACGCCGTAGCCACCCTCGTGCGCCACGTCCCCCACCTCGACCCCCACGCGCTGGCGGGCACGCCCACGACCCCGACCTTCGCCCTGCTCTACCTCCACGGCTGGAACGACTACTTCTTCCAGGCCGAGTTGGCCCGCGAGATCTCCCGTCTCGGCGGCGCCTTCTACGCCGTCGACCTGCGTCGCTACGGACGCTCCCTGCGCCCCGACCAGATGCTGGGCTGGGTCACCTCCCTGGCACTGTACGACGAGGAGATCGGGCTGGCGCTGGCGGTCATCCGGGCCGAGCGCGGCGCCGGGACCGACGTCGTCCTGTGCGGGCACTCCACCGGCGGTCTGACCGCCTGCCTGTGGGCCGACCGCCACCCCGGCGCGCTCAAGGCCCTCATCCTCAACTCGGCGTGGCTGGAGATCCAGGGCTCGGAACCGGTGCGCCTGGCCGGCGAGCCAGTCGTCAACTCCCTGGCCCGGCGCGACCCGCACCGACCCATCGCACTGCCCTCCTACGCCCCGGAGGCGCTGTTCTCCATCGCCGACGGTTGGACTGAGCGAGACGGGGACCTGCCCGACCCGGCGTGGGCGGGCGACCCCTACGTCACGGGCTGGGCCGTCAACCACGACTGGAAGCCAGCGCCCTCGGCACCGATCCGCCCGGGCTGGCTCCAGGCGATCCTGGCGGGGCACGCGCGGGTCGCCGCCGGGCTCGACATCCGCTGCCCCATCCTGTCGATGGGTGCGGGACGCTCGCGCCTGGGCGTGACATGGACCCCCGACTCCCGCCGGGCCGACACGGTCATCGACGCCGACGCCACCGCCCGCCGCGCCATCTGCCTGGGCGACCTCGTCACGGTCGCCCGCTTCCCCGGCGGGGTGCACGACCTCATGCTCTCCGAGCCCCCCGTGCGCGCCCAGGTCATCGGGGCCATGCGCCGCTGGATGAGCGCCTACGTCCTGCGCTGAATCAGTGGTTCACGCGGGTCGGCGGTTGCGGGCGGTCAGTGCCCTCCTCGCCGAGGCCGGGAATATGTACCGATCTCGGCGAGGAGGTGGGAGTGGGTGAGGCAGACCGGCGCCAGACCGCTCAGGCGGTGGCGAAGGTGTCGAGGACCTCGGCCAGGCTCGGGCCGTTGGCGCCCATGCGCCACACGCGCCAGCCGTCGACGTCCTGAGTGTGCTGGGCGGCGTTGGCGGCCGCCGAGGGGTCGCGGTAGATCGTGCCATCGGACAGCCTGATCGTGCCGTCCGAGCGCAGAACCGCCTCGTGGTTGATGCCGCGGCGCTCCCGGCGCCACACGAGGGTGGCGGGGGTGTCGACGGCGGCCGCCAGGTAGGCCAGCGCGGCCTCCCCCTCGTCCCCGGCGGGAACGGTCGGCGTGGCGCCCAGGACCCGGGCCGAGGCCCGGTGGTTGGCGGCGTCCGCTATCCGGGACAGGGCGCCCTGGATGTCTGGCTGAGTGGGAGCCCGCTCGATGACCGAGCTCGTGTTGACGGTGACGGCGTCCAGACCGTGCTGCGCCGAGGCGAAGGACGAGGATGCGGGCGCCGGGCCCGAGGACCACGATGACCAGGACGAGGGGCTCGTGCGCGCAGGCTCCGACCAGCTGCGCTCCGACCAGGACTCGGGGCGGGTCGGCTCCGGTCGCGTCGGCTCGGGACGAGCGGGCTCCGGGCGGCTCGGCTCGGGACGCGCGAAGTCGGTGCGTGTCGGCTCGGTGCGGGCCGGCTCCGACCAGCTGCGCTCGGACCAGCGCGAGTCGATGGAGCTCGACTCCTGGCGGGCCGTGCGCGCGGCCGGGGTGCTGGTCGTCTCGGGCCAGGAGCGCTCCGATCCCCACGATGGCTGGCGGGACTGCTCCGAACGGCGCTGGGAGCGCGTCGACCCCCGCGACGAGCCCGTCGCCCCCGTCGACCCCAGCGAGCCCGTCGGTCCAGCCGAGCCCGCCGACCCCAGCGAGCTGGTCCACGATGTGCTGGACGTCCCGGGGTCGATCCGCTCGGAGTCGGTGCGCGTTGAGGCGGGGCTGAGCGCACTGGCGTCGGCGGAGCGGGAACGCCTGCGCCCGGCCGAGGCATCGGCCCGGTCGGAGTCGGACAGCGCCTCGGGGGACAAGGGCTGCACCGTGACGAACACGCGCCCGTCGCCGGCTGAGCGCACCGAGATCTCATGGATCTCGACCGCGGAGCCGGCCAGGACGAGCAGTGAGGCCCGCATCTCCTCGGGCACCGATGCGGCCAGGATGACCAGGCGGGGGGAGGCGACCTGGGAGGGCGCGGACTCGCGCAGTGCCTCGAGGTCGCGCCTCAGGGCGCTGGAGCCACCCCGGTAGCGCAGGCCGAGCGCCCCCCTGCCCCCGGCCACGTTGGTGCCGGCACGCGACATCGCCGCCTGGAGGCGCTGGGCGCTGAGACGGTCGAGGACCTCGACGGTGACGATCTGTCCCGTTGGGTCCAGGGCGACGAGGGTCTCCCCGCCGTCGACCGGGTCGTGGGCGACCGTGAGGAGGGGACGGCGCAGGACGTCGACGAGCTGGCCACCGGCGGCCCGCAGGGCGGTGCTCCGCTCCGGCGCTCCCGCGGCGCTGCCGAGGGACGCGGGCACGAGCCTGGTGCCCTTGAGCTCGAAGATCGTCATTGCGTTGTGCCTCCCGCCTTGCGTGCACGCCTGTCGCACCCGGCATGCCAGTACAGGAACATCCTCTCACGAAACTCCCAGAAGATCGGAGCCTCCAATGAGAGACCTGCGCAGGGCGTCTCAAAGCGGTTCCCGGGCGCATGAGCCCCGGTAACGTGCCGAAGTGTCGCTGCCGCCGAGCGAGCGCGGGCCGCCGCCCACCGGCTCCAGGCGGCGGGACCGAGGATCACAGTTGGGTTGCTCTCGGCGGCGCTGCGCCGCGCCGGTCGCCCTCGCAACCCCTGACCCGTCCCCCGGACAGACACGGCCCGTCGGCCGGGGAGCCCCCATCAAGGGCTCCCCGGCCGACGGGCCGGGGTCGGGCGACCGGCGCCCGAACAGGTCATCCCACGGGGCACCGGCCCCGGAGGGTCTCAGTTCTGCGGGAAGAAGACCGCGGCGCGGCCGGCCTCAAGGCGGGCCACGGGGACGCGGAAGGGCGAGCAGGACACGTAGTTGAGCCCCACCCGGTGGAAGAACTCGATGGACTCCGGGTCACCACCGTGCTCACCGCACACGCCCATCTTGAGGCCGGGCTTGGTCTGTCGACCGCGCTCGACCCCGAGCTCGATGACCCGTCCCACACCGCGCTCGTCGAGAGTCTCGAAGGGGGAGACCCCGAAGACGCCCTCGTCGATGTACTCCTTGAAGAAGGCCCCCTCGACGTCGTCGCGGGAGAAGCCCCAGGTGGTCTGGGTCAGGTCGTTGGTGCCGAAGGAGAAGAAGTCCGCCTCCTCCGCGATCGTGTCCGCCGAGACGGCCGCCCGCGGGAGCTCGATCATGCAGCCGATCGGGAAGTCCAGGGCGAAGCCGGACGCCGCCGCGACCTCGGCCAGGACGGCCTCGGCGCGCTCGCGGGCGATCTGGAGCTCGCGGACCGAGCCGATGAGCGGGATCATGATCTCGGGCTGCGGGCTGCCCCCGGCCTTGAGGCGCTCGACGGCGGCCTCGGCGATGGCGCGCACCTGCAGCTCGATGAGGCCGGGCTGGGTGAGCAGCAGGCGGGCGCCGCGCAGGCCGAGCATCGGGTTGGCCTCGTGCTGGCGGCGCACGACCGCGAGCAGCGCCTCGTCGGCCGGGTCGAGGGTGCCGCGCTCACGGTCGATGGCGACCTTGACGCTCAGCTCGGTGAGGTCGGGCAGGAACTCGTGCAGCGGCGGGTCGATGAGACGGATCGTCATCGGCTTGGCGTCCATCGTCTCGAGCATCTGGACGAAGTCGCCCTTCTGCAGCGGCAGCAGGGCCGACAGGGCGGCCTCCCGCTCGGCCTCGGACTGGGCGAGGATGAGGTTCTGGACGAACTGCTTGCGCTCCCCCAGGAACATGTGCTCGGTGCGGCACAGGCCCACGCCCTGGGCCCCGCGGTGCAGGGCGTGCAGCGCGTCCTCGGGGGTGTCGGCGTTGGCGCGCACGAGCAGGCGGCGCACGCCGTCGGCGTGGCGCATGAGGCGGTCGACGCTCGTGACCAGCTCGCGCGTGTCCTCGTCGGCGGCCTGCTTGAGGGCCTCGTCGAGGCCCTGCCGCAGATAGGTGGTCACCGGGGAGTCGGCCACCGGGACCTCGCCGAGGAAGACCTCGCCGCTCTGGCCGTCGATGGCGATCATCGTCTCGGAGGTGAGCACGATGTCGCGGCCGGCCACGCGCACCGTCTTGGCGACGGCGTCGACCTCGAGGGCCTCGGCGCCGCACACGCAGGTCTTGCCCATGCCGCGCGCCACGACAGCGGCGTGCGAGGTCTTGCCGCCGCGCGCGGTGAGCACGCCGACGGCTGCGACCATCCCGGGCAGGTCGTCGGGGTTGGTCTCGCGGCGCACGAGGATGACCGGCTCGCCGGCCTCGGTGCGCGAGACCGCCTCGGCGTTGTCGAAGGCCACGTAGCCCACGGCCGCCCCGGGGGAGGCCGGCAGGGCGCGGGTGAGCAGGTCGCGTTCCCCGCCCTCGGTGAACTGGGGGAACATGAGCTGGTTGAGCTGCTCGCCGGTGACCCGGGTCAGCGCCTCATCCATCGTGATGAGCTTCTCGTCGACCAGCTGCATGGCGACCCGGAAGGCCGCGGCGGCCGTGCGCTTGCCCACGCGGGTCTGCAGGAGCCAGAGCTTGCCGCGCTCGATGGTGAACTCGATGTCGCACAGGTCGTGGTAGTGGGTCTCCAGGCGGCGCATGAGGCCGCGCAGCTCCTCATAGCTCGTCGGGTCGAGCTTCTCGAGGTCGGCCAGCGACAGGGTGTTGCGGATCCCGGCCACGACGTCCTCGCCCTGGGCGTTGACCAGGTAGTCGCCATAGACGCCCGAGCGCCCGGTCGAGGGGTCCCGGGTGAAGCACACGCCGGTGCCGGAGGTCTCGCCCATGTTGCCGAAGACCATCGTGCACACGTTGACCGCGGTGCCCAGGTCGTGGGGGATCTTCTCGCGGCGGCGGTAGATGTGGGCGCGCTCGGTGTTCCACGAGCGGAAGACGGCCTCGGTGGCCATGTCGAGCTGGTCGCGCGGGTCCTGGGGGAACTCGATGCCGGCGTGCTCGCGCACGATGGCCTTGAACTCCTCGACGAGCTCGGACAGTGCCTCGACGTCGAGCTCGTAGTCCAGGGTCACCGCGCGGTCGGCCTTCTTGGCCTCCAGGGCGGCGGAGAAGTGCTCACCATCGACGTCGAGCACCGTCTTGCCGAACATCTGGATGAGACGCCGGTAGGAGTCCCAGGCGAAGCGCTCGTTGCCCGAGACCTTGCCCAGGCCCACGACCGAGGCGTCGTTGAGGCCGATGTTGAGCACCGTCTCCATCATGCCCGGCATGGAGAACTTCGCTCCGGAGCGCACCGAGACCAGCAGCGGGTCGTCGGCGGCGCCCAGCTCGCGGCCGAGCTCGGACTCGACCTCGCGCAAGGCGGTGGTGACCTGGACGGACAGCTCCTCGGGGACGGCGCCGTCGGCGAGGTAGGCCCGGCAGGCGTCGGTGGTGATCGTGAATCCGGGAGGCACCGGCAGGCCGAGACGGGTCATCTCGGCGAGATTGGCACCCTTACCGCCCAGGAGGTCCTTCTGGTCCTTGTCGCCCTCGCTGAAGCGGTACACGTACTTGGGCATCCTTGCCCCTTTCGGGTCGAGTCGGTCGTGTGGAACATCATCATCACGTATTGATACGGCCAGGCCACTCTAGTTCCGGTACGGGCCCCCGGCCAAACAGCGCGCCGCACCGGGCCCTGCGGGCTCAGGGCCGCAGGGCGAGCACCCCGTGACGCGCCCCCAGGTGCAGGCGCTCGGCCAGCACCGGACCGTCCGGAGCCCCGGTGGGCCCCGGGGCCCGCAGCCCGTGGGGCAGGACCAGGTCGCCGCCCTCGGAGCCCAGGCAGACGGCGGCGACACCGCCCTCGAACTCGCGGCGCCACACTCCGGCACAGCGCCGTGGCATGTCGACCGGGGCACCCAGGTCGGCGTCGAGGGCGGGGAACCAGGGGGTGCGGGCGTAGTCCTTGTCACCGGTGGACAGGTAGGCGCGCCGCGCCGCGCCCACGGGCAGGGCCGCAGGGCAGGCGTGGTCCTCCCGGCAGTGGTCGGGACCTGCGCCGAAGACCCAAAAGGCCGCCAGCCCGTACAGCCCCTGGGCCGAGCCGTCGAAGCGCCGTCCTGCCCCCGCGGCGGGGGTGCGCACGATGCTCAGGCCGGGGCCCGCCAGCTCGCGCACCTGGATGAGGGCGGTGTCCTCGTCGGGGTCGGAGCCGGTGCCGGCCCCCAGCCAGGACTCGTCGACGCCGCCGCCCCAGGAGGCGTGGAGGTTCCAGCGCCCATCCTGGCGATAGGCCTGGGCGATGTTGGGCACGAGGAGCCGTCCGCAGGCGGCGAGCTCGCGGCCCGCCTCGGCGACGAGTGCGTCCAGGGCCCGGCGCAGCCCCTCGGCGTCCCGGGGCGCGGTCTCGTCCCGGGGGTCCAGGCCGTGCAGGTCCAGGCCGTGGCAGGCGGCGTAGACGTCGCCGTCGGCCATGACCCCGTCGAAGACGGTGGGGGCGAGGTCGGAGGCCACCTGCTCGGCCCAGCGGCGGCGGTAGCCGGGGTCCCAGACCCGGGCCTGGAGACGGCCCGGGTCCTCGCGCCACTGGATCGGCGAGCCGTCAGCGGACCGGGCCAGCCACTTGCGCCGACGCACCTCGCGCAGGCCCAGGCCGGAGGCGCGTCGGCGCCAGGGCTCACCCTCGCGCACCGAGGACAGGCACCGGTAGGCCAGGACCGTCATATCCGGACGCATCGACTTCAGCCAGGCGGCGGCCTGGGTCTCCCAGGGCTGGAGGACGGCGACCCGGTAGTGCTCGGCGGCGAAGTCGAGCTCCTCAAGGCTGACGGGGGCGCCGTAGCGGATCCAGGCGCCCGCACCGCGCACCTGCCCGACGCTCATCGGATGCGCCCCCCTTCAGAGGAGCCGATGGACTGCCCAGGACGCGGGCCGCCGCGACCCGGGCACGCTCGGGACGGGGGCGGGCCCGGGCGAGGGCGCCGTGCCCGGCGCGGGCGGGGCGGGGTGGCGCGCCCCGCGACGGTCCTGGAAGTGGTCAGGGTGTCGGACTCATTCATCGATGCATCTTTCAGGGAAGAAGCTGGGCCGCCGGGCGTCAGGTGCACCGGTCGGCAGGGACGGACCTCAGGCAGGAGCCGCCGTGCGGGCGCTGTGCGGAGCCATCCCGGACAGCGACCGTGACCACCGGTCGGCTCGAGACGATGCGACAGGGATATCGCTTAGATAAGCGAACGCGGTGTATCCCGGGTCGACCAGATGGATTTCATAATACAGACGATGGGCCCCGGCGAGTAGTGGCCACCTTTCCCCGGCGTGTCGCGGCAGGACGCAGCGAAAGACAAACGCTGACAGACGCCGACGGGGCGGGGCCCGGCTGGGTCCCGCCCCGTCGGCGGCTGGTTACGACGGGCCGATCGGCCGGTCGACAGTGATGGCGCTGAGGAGGGCGCTCAGGATGTCGCCGGGCTCAGGCTCCCCCGCCCTCACCCGCGGCCTCCGCGGCGTCCTGGCCCACCCCGGCGATGACCTGCTCGGCCTCCTGGACCGCGGCGACCTCCGCGCTCAGGGGGTCCGAGCCGATCTTGGGGTCCCAGCCCTCGCCGTGGAAGGTGAACTCTCCGAGGATCCCCTCGCCGACGGCGTCGACGATGACCTTCTGGCCGCGGGAGATCTCTCCGAAGAGGATCTTTTCGCTCAGGGCGTCCTCGATGTCGCGCTGGATGGCGCGGCGCAGCGGCCGGGCACCGAGCACCGGGTCGAAGCCGCGCTCGGCCAGGAGGTCCTTGGCGGCATCGGTCAGCTCGACGGTCATCTCCTGCTCGACCAGGCGCTTGTCGAGGCGGGCGATCATGAGGTCGACGATCTGGCGCACCTCGGCCTTGGTCAGCTGCGGGAAGACGATGAGGTCGTCGACGCGGTTGAGGAACTCGGGGCGGAACTGCTGCTTGAGCTCGCGGTTGACGTGAGCCTTCATCTCCTCATAGTCCATGTGGCCACCCTCGGTGGACTGGAAGCCGGTGGCCACCGACTTGCCGATGTCCTTCGAGCCGAGGTTGGTCGTCATGATGATGACGGTGTTCTTGAAGTCGACGAGGCGTCCCTGGGCATCGGACAGGTGCCCGTCCTCCAGGATCTGGAGCAGGGAGTTGAAGATGTCCGGGTGGGCCTTCTCCACCTCGTCGAAGAGCACGACGCTGAAGGGCCGGCGACGCACCTTCTCGGTCAGCTGCCCGCCCTCGTCGTAGCCGACGTAGCCGGGTGGCGCGCCGAAGAGCCGCGAGACGGTGTGCTTCTCGGCGAACTCCGACATGTCGAGCTGGATGAGAGCGTCCTCGTCGTCGAAGAGGAACTCCGCCAGGGCCTTGGCCAGCTCGGTCTTGCCCACGCCGGTGGGGCCGGCGAAGATGAAGGAGCCGCCGGGGCGCTTGGGGTCCTTGAGCCCGGCGCGGGTGCGCCGGATCGACTTCGACAGGGCCTCGATGGCCTTGTCCTGGCCGATGATGCGCTTGTGCAGCTCGGTCTCCATGTTGAGCAGCTTGGCGGACTCGGCCTCGGTCAGCTTGACCACCGGGATGCCGGTGGACATGGCCAGCACCTCGGCCACGAGGTTCTCGTCGACCTCGGCGACCTGGTCGAGGTCGCCGGACTTCCAGGCCTTCTCCTTGTCCGAGCGTTGCTCGGTCAGGCGGCGCTCGTCGTCGCGCAGGGCGGCGGCGCGCTCGAAGTCCTGGTCGTCGATGGCACTCTCCTTCTCGCGCTTGACCGCGGCGATCCGCTCGTCGATCTCCCGCAGCTCGGGCGGGGCGGTCATGCGCCGGATGCGCAGGCGCGCCCCCGCCTCGTCGATGAGGTCGATGGCCTTGTCGGGCAGGAAGCGGTCGTTGATGTAGCGGTCGGCGAGCTTGGCGGCGGCCTCGATGGCGTCGTCGGTGATGACGACGCGGTGGAAGGCCTCGTAGCGGTCGCGCAGGCCGTTGAGGATGCCGATGGTCTCCTCGATGGAGGGCTGCTCGACGGTCACCGGCTGGAAGCGGCGCTCCAGGGCGGCGTCCTTCTCGA
This sequence comes from Actinomyces sp., assembly GCF_030524025.1. Classification (GTDB taxonomy): domain Bacteria; phylum Actinomycetota; class Actinomycetes; order Actinomycetales; family Actinomycetaceae; genus Actinomyces. Next base: position 25,909 of record NZ_JAUNHI010000033.1, read on the forward strand.
TCTTGCGGTACTCCTCCAGCGTCGTGGCGCCGATGGTCTGGAGCTCGCCGCGGGCGAGCATCGGCTTGAGGATGGAGGCGGCGTCGACGGCGCCCTCGGCGGCCCCCGCCCCGACGAGGGTGTGGATCTCGTCGATGAACAGGACGATGTCGCCGCGGGTGCGCACCTCCTTGAGCACCTTCTTGAGGCGCTCCTCGAAGTCGCCCCGGTAGCGTGAGCCCGCGACGAGGGAGCCCATGTCCAGGGAGTAGAGCTGCTTGTCGCGCAGGGTCTCGGGCACGTCGCCGTGGACGATCGCCTGGCTCAGGCCCTCGACGACGGCGGTCTTGCCCACGCCGGGCTCCCCGATGAGCACGGGGTTGTTCTTCGTGCGCCGGGAGAGGATCTGCATGACCCGCTCCATCTCCTTGTGGCGGCCGATGACCGGGTCGAGCTTGCCCTCACGCGCGGCGGCGGTCAGGTTGCGCCCGAACTGGTCGAGGATCGCCGAGCCCGAGGGCGTGCCCTCCTTGGAGCTGCCGGGGCCGGCGGTCACGGTCTCCTTGCCCTCGTAGCCCGAGAGCATCTGCATGACCGTCTGGCGCACGGTCGACAGGTCGGCCCCGAGCTTGGTGAGCACCTGCGCGGCGACGCCCTCGCCCTCGCGCAGGAGGCCCAGGAGGATGTGCTCGGTGCCGATGTAGTTGTGGCCGAGCTGGAGCGCCTCGCGCAGGGACAGCTCGAGGACCTTCTTGGCGCGCGGGGTGAAGGGGATGTGGCCGCTGGGCGCCGACTGCCCCTCGCCGATGATCTCGACGACCTGGGCGCGCACGGCGTCGAGGGACACTTCCATCGACTCCAGGGCCTTGGCGGCGACGCCCTCGCCCTCGTGGATGAGGCCGAGGAGGAGGTGCTCGGTGCCGATGTAGTTGTGGTTGAGCGCCCGGGCCTCGTCCTGGGCCAGGACGACGACGCGGCGGGCGCGGTCGGTGAAGCGTTCGAACATCGCTGGGTATCTCCTCGGCACGTGCGGTCGGTGGTCGCGCCCGTGGGCCTGGCCGTCGAGTAACGAGCTCAGGGGGCGCGGGGGCACGTGCTGACAAGGCTAACCAGCCACCCAGGACGGCCATGCCCCTGTTCGCGGTAGGCGTGAGTTACCTTGAGTCGACCCGGCTCAGGAATACGCGCGGCCTGAGCGGGGCCGCCGCCACGGTCAAGTCCCTTTGGGTGGTGTCACTTGGGTGGCTGGGGGCAGGTCAGGCGGTGAGGGGGAGCTGGAGTCTGTTGCTGTCGTGGTGGTCGGCGAGGGTGTGGATGAGTTTGCGTAGGCCTTCAGACCGGGGTGGGAGTCGCTGGTGA
>NZ_JAUNHI010000053.1 GCF_030524025.1 Actinomyces sp.
GGCCCGACTGGGCGCGGCACAGGAGGACGGCGCCCCGCGGAGCGCACCCCGGCAGGCCGGACGCGGGGCGGCCCGCTCGGCCCGGACCGTGACGACCCAGGACGGCCGGCCGGCACGGGGCCGGAGCCGCGCGGCCCGCGCACGCCGGTCGGGGCGGGCGTGGCCCGACCGGCCGGACGGCGAGCGCCTCAAGCAGGCGAGGGCGGTGCCCCGCCGGCCCCGGTACTGGCTGCGGTGGCTGCTCGTCGTCAGTGTCGGGGTGGCCCTCGTGGCCGCAGCGGCCTCCGGGCTGATCGCCGGGGCGCTGTGGGTGAGCCAGACGATCCGCGACCAGGACAAGGCCGAGGCGGTCGGCTCGGCGCCGACCAGCTACCCCGCCCCCACGGCCTGCCAGCCCACCGACCTCGACATCACCGTCACGGCGCCCGATACGGTCGCCGCCGGTGCGGGGATGGTCCTCGAGCTGTCCGTCGTCAACGCCGGCGCCGAGCCCTGCTTGCTCGACGTCGGCGCGCAGAACCTCGGTGCGGTCGTTACCTCGGGGGACCACACCGTGTGGACCTCGACGGCCTGCGCGGCAGGCGCGCCCTCCCGCCTCCTGCTCATCGACACCGGGGACTCCACGAGCACGTCCCTGACCTGGGACGGCCTGGCCACCGACCCGACCTGCACCGGCCAGGCGGCCGCCGCCCCCACCCCCGAGCAGGCAACGGCGGCACCGACCGACACTGCGACCGACGCCGCGACCGAGGCGGCGACCGACGCCGTGACCGAGTCGGCCCCGCCGGTGGCCGACCCCCGCCTGGCCACCGCCGGCACCTACCGGGTGCGCATCCAGGTCGGTGGCCAGGACGCCACCTCCGACCAGGTCTTCGTCGTCCAGTGAGCCTTTCTCGCCAGGCGCTCGGCCGGCGGGTTCGTAGCTTGCGTCGTCCGACCGTGCCTTCGCCGGGCCGGGGCCCGCCGGGTTCGTACCTTCTGCCTCCAGACCGGCCCTGGTGGGGCGTCAGGCGTAGCGGTCGACCAGTGAGACCTCGGCCAGGCGGGACAGCCCGTCGCGCAGCGTCCGGGCGCTGCGCATGTCGACGCCCTCGACGGCCTCGAGCTCATCGACCGACGCGCCCAGCACCCCCTGGAGGGAGCCCCAGGTGCTGACGACCGCCCGCGCCGTGACCAGGGGCAGGCGCGGGATCTTGGCCAGGATGCGCAGTCCGCGCGGGGAGACGTGTGCATCGAGGTCCTGGCCGTCGGGTCCACCCAGTCCCATGGAGCGGGCGACCATGGCCAGGTCGAGCAGGGCGGGGGAGCCGACCCACTTGAGGCGCGCATCGACGGTGGCGGTGTCCAGGCCCCGGGGGAGGTAGTCGGTCAAGAGGAAGTCCCGCTCGGCCATGAGCCCGCGGGTCAGCTCCTCGAGCTGGAGGTCGAGGAGACGGCCGTCGGTGCCGAGCTCGACGACATAGCCGTCGATGTCGGAGGCGATACGGCGGACCATCTCAAGGAGCTGGAGAACGGCCGTGACATCACGGACGGTGACGAGATCCTCGATCTCGAGGGCGTCGAGGCCGCCCGAGGTCTGGGACAGGCGGGAGGTGTAGCGCTCCAGGGTGGCCAGCGCCTGGTTGGCCCGGGCGAGGATGACGTCGCTGGGCTCGAGCACGTGACGCTTGCCGTCGACGTAGAGGGAGACGATCTTCATCGACTGGCTCACCGAGATGACGGGGTGCCCGGTCTGACGGGCCACGCGCTCGGCCGTGCGGTGACGCATGCCCGACTCGGCGGTCTCGATCGAGGCGTTGGGCAGGAGCTGGACGTTGGCGCGGCGGATCCGGTTGTGGGCCCGGTCGACGGTGACGGCGCCATCCATCTTCGACAGCTCGCGCAGGCGCGCCGCGGAGAGCTCGACATCGAGGTGGAAGCCGCCCGAGGAGATCGCCTCGACCCGCTCGTCATAGCCCAGGACGATGATTGCACCGGTGCGTCCCCGCAGGATGCGCTCCAGGCCATCGCGCAGGACAGTGCCTGGTGCGACGAGCGCCAGCGTCTCGCGCAGCAGGTTGACGGAGGTGTCAGTCATCAATGGCTCCTGTGGTGGCCGGCGCCTGCGGGCGTCGGCGCGGGGTTCCGGGCTCGCGGACATGGTAGCCGCGGCGCGGGGCATGCGCCGTGAGGTGGGTCGCCCGCCGGTCCCCACCCCCGTCAGACGGGGGTAGGGACCGGCGGGCGGGACGGTCAGGAGCGGGGCAGGGCCGCGCCGATGGCCTCCCCGAGGTGGCCGACGGGAAGGACATGCACGCCGTCAACGGCACGCAGCTCCTGGCTGCCGGCCAGAGGCACGATCGCCCGGTCGAAGCCGAGACGGGCGGCCTCGGCCAGGCGCCGTTGGATGCCGACGGTGGCGCGCACCTCACCGGTCAGGCCGACCTCCCCGAAGGCGACGAGCCCGGCCGAGGCGGGCACGCCATGGGCGGCGGAGACCACGGTGATGGCCACCGCCAGGTCCGTGGCGGGCTCGACCGCCCGCGCACCGCCGACCGTTGAGACGTAGACGTCTGAGGAGGAGGTGTCCACCCCCAGACGTGCGCCGAGCACGGCCAGAGACATGGCGACCCGCGAGTGGTCCACGCCCGAGGTGGTGCGCCGCGGTGAGCCCGCCGCGGTGCCGGCCACGAGCGCCTGGACCTCGACCGGCACGGGGCGGCGGCCCTCGAGGGTGACCGTGGCGCAGGTGCCGGGGACCTCCGAGCGCGCCGCGGACAGGAACAGGCCCGAGGGGTCGGCAAGGCCAACGATGCCGCGCTCGCCCAGGTCGAAGCAGCCGACCTCATCGGTGGGGCCGTAGCGGTTCTTCACTGCGCGCAGCAGCCGGAGGCGGGCGTGGCGGTCCCCCTCGAACTGGCACACGACGTCGACGAGGTGCTCGAGGACCCGAGGGCCGGCGATGCCCCCGTCCTTGGTCACGTGGCCCACGAGCAGCACCGGGATGCCGCGCTCCTTGGCCACCGCGATCAGGGCCCCGGCGACGGCGCGCACCTGGGTGACGCCCCCCGCGCTACCCTCGACCTGGGCCGAGGCGATGGTCTGGACCGAGTCGACGATGAGCAGGCTGGGCCCCGTGGCGTCGACGTGCCCCAACAGCGCCGACAGCTCGTTCTCGCTGGCCAGCAGCAGCGCGGGGTCGATGGCATCGATGCGTTCGGCCCGCAGGCGCACCTGGCTGGCCGACTCCTCACCGGTGACGTAAAGGACGGGCCCGTGGCCGCGCTCGCGGGCGACCGCGGCGGCTTTGGCCGCGACGTCGAGCAGGAGGGTGGATTTGCCGACCCCCGGCTCACCGGCCAGGAGGATGACGGCCCCGGGGACGACCCCGCCGCCCAGGACCCGGTCGAGCTCGCCGACGCCGGTGGGGCGGGCCCGGGCCTCCTCCGCGCTGACCTCCCCGATGGGGCGGGCGGGCTCGATCGGGCGCAGCGCCTGGAGGCGGGCCGAGGCGGATGCCCCCGAGGAGGCTCCGCCGGGCTCGACGAACTCCTCCAGGGTGCCCCACGCCCGGCACTCCCGGCACTGGCCCAGCCACTTGGGGCTGGTCCAGCCGCACTCGGAGCACAGGAAGGAGGTCCGTGCCCTCGCCGGGCTCTTCGAGGAGGTCATGGCGGCAGGTTATCGGGGCGGTACGACATCAACCCGGCGCCCTCCCCTCACCGATCTCGAGGTGTCATATGTCCCGATCTCGAGGTGCCATATCTCCCGATCTCGGCGAGGGGGAGGG
>NZ_JAUNHI010000008.1 GCF_030524025.1 Actinomyces sp.
GTCATATGTCCCGATCTCGAGGTGCCATATCTCCCGATCTCGGCGAGGGGGAGGGCACCCGACTCGGGACCTCGGCTCCGGACCCGTGTCGCCCAGCCCCGTGTCACCCAGGCCACCCCCTGGAATCACTCATCTAGACTGCCAGGCGTGCAATCCCTGAGACGCGCGCTCAGCGCGCCAGCAGCCGTGGTCTGCGGGTGGCTCGTGCTGGCCGCTACGTGCTATCCGAGTCTGTGGGACAAGGACGGCGCCGGCCTGTTCAAGCTCGACGCCTGGATCTACTACCACGCAGTGGCGCAGTGGCATGCCGGCGGGAGCCTGTACGACTGGTACGCCAATCCGGCGGACCACCTGTGGCCCTTCACCTACCCTCCCTTCGCCGCTGCGGTCTTCACACCGTTGACCTGGGGAAGCGACCGCACGGCCCAGGTCCTGCTCGTGGCCGCCACACCGGTGTGCGCGACGGCGGCCGCGTGGGCGGTGCTGCGCGCCTTGGGCGTGGCCCGCTCCGTGGCCCGCGGCGGCGCGCCGTGGCTGGCCGCCGCCGGGGTGATCGTCCTGGAGCCACTGCCCAAGACGATGGAGTACGGCCAGGTCAACGCCATTCTCATGGCGCTGGTGGCCCTCGACCTGCTCGTCGTGCCCAAGCGCTCGCGGTGGCGCGGGGTGCTCAGCGGGCTTGCGGCGGCCTTCAAGCTGACCCCGGCCATCGCGGTGCTCGTCCTGCTGGCGCGCTGCGAGCTGCGGGCCGCGGCAACGATGGTACTCACCGCGCTGGGCGTGACCGCGCTGTGCTGGGTGGTGTGGCCTGCGGAGTCCGCCGAGTTCTTCGGCTCGGCGATGTGGGATCCGGGTCGTGCCGGGCTGAGCGACTACTCGGGCAACCAGAACATCATGGGGCTCGTGGCCCGTTGGCTTCCCGAGCAGGCGTGGCGCCCCGCCTGGGCCCTCGGCTCCCTCATCGTGCTGCTGGTTGCCTCCGCCCTTCTCGTCGCGCTGACGCCGCAACGCTGGGGCCCCGCCGCTCAGCGCTCCCGTGGAATCCTCGGCCGTGTCCTCAGCGGTGTGGCCGGGGACGGCGGTCCTGCTGGCGCCGACGGCACCGCGGCCGATCGCCGGACGCGCGAGGCCGACGACGGGCTCGTCATGCTCCTGGGACTCGTCGTCACCATGACCGCGGGACTACTCGTGTCCCCGATCACCTGGTCGCACCACTGGGTGTGGTGCCTGCCGCTGCTCATCGCGCTGACGGCAGCCGCCCACCGGTGGCAGAGCCCGGCGCTGTGGGTGACCGCGCTCATGGGGGCGGCCGTCTTCGCACTGGCGATGCAGTGGTGGTTCCCCGAGCAGAACCACGTCGAGCAGGACTGGCCCCTGTGGGCCGGCGCCGTCGGATCGTCCTACACGTGGTTCGCGCTTGCCGCCGGGGCGGTTCTGTGGCGCGAGATCCCCTGGCGCCGCGCCGCCCGGGCCGGGGCCGCACAGGCCCCCGGCACCCCTGACACGGACCCACGGGGCGCCGCCACCGGCCCAACTGAGCCGGCCAGACAGAACCCGCCCGACTGAGCCGGCCCGACGGCGGTCTGGGGCCGGTTCGAGGTGCTGGTCCCACCGGTGCTCGGCACCCACCTGCTGTGCTGCCGTCCCCGGGTGGCTGACCGTGTCGTCGTCGACGAGCTTGTCCAGGTCCTCACGTGGGGCACCTGCCAGGCTGGCCAGCGCGAACCGGCGGAAGCCCTGACCTGTCGGCGAACGCTATAACGTGTGGGGCCGGGGCCGAACTCACCGTAAGATCTGCCCGTGCCTTTCTCCGCCATCGCCCGTGCCGTCGAGGACCAGTTCCACCACGACACGATCCCCGTCCTGCGACGCCGCGGGTGGCGACCACGCGTCATCCCCTACGACGGCTACGGGTCCTCCGCCAACGGGCACCGGCGGCAGGGTGAGGGGGACATGGCTCGCGTCCTGGCGCGCATGGTCCTGCGTCCCCACGACGCCCCGAAGGAGGGGCCGCTGTTCGCACGCCTGCCCGAGGAGATCCCCACCTCAGCTCGGGACGTGCGCGCGGTCCGCGACATCACGGCGACCAACCTCCTGGCCGCTCAGCGCGGATGGCGGATGTTCATCGACGTGCCGGTGCCCTACCTGCCGGTGACCGTGCGGGTCGGTGCCGCTTCGGTGCGCACCCGGGCCGACCGCAACGGTTACGTCGACGTCGTCGTGCGCGGTCACGGCCTGGCCCCGGGCTGGCACGAGGCGAGCATCGAGGCCGCCGGCACCCCCACGGTGCGGGCGTCACTGCTGATCGTCGCCCCCGGGCCGCGGCTGGGCGTCGTCTCCGACATCGACGACACTGCCATGGTCTCCCATGTGCCCCGCATGTTCGTCGCGGCATGGAACCAGCTGGTCAAGCACACCTCGAGGCGCGAGCCCGTGCCGGGCATGGCGCAGCTGCTCACCGGCATCCAGCAGGCCCATCCCGGCACCCCGGTCATCTACCTGTCCACCGGTGCGTGGAACGTCGTGCCCACCCACCGGGCCTTCTTCAGGCGCCACGGATTCCCGCGCGGGCCGATGCTCATGACCGACTGGGGACCGACCAACACCGGCCTGTTCCGCTCGGGCATCGAGCACAAGCGCACGGGCCTGCGCCGTCTCATGATCGACCTGCCGGAGGTCAGTTGGGTGCTTGTCGGCGACGACGGCCAGCACGACCCGCTCATCTACGGCGAGGTCGCCCGCGAGCACTCCGACCGCGTGGCCGCGGTGGCGATCCGGCGCCTGAGCCCCGCCGAGCATGTCCTGGCCGGCACCCAGCTCGCCCATCCCACCGGGCTGGGCCCTGAGGCACGCACGCTGGCCGAGGCCGACGTGCCCGTCGTCGTCGGCGCCGACGGTTACACCCTGGCCCGCCGCCTGCCTCCCGGGCTGCTCGCCGCCGAGGCATAAGCCGCCGGGGCCGCCCGAGCCACCGGGGCCGCGGGGCAGGCGGTCACGCAGTCAGACGCTGACGCCGATGAGGTGGCCGATGCACCAGGTCACGGCCATCGCCAGCGCCCCGCCGGCGACGACGCGCAGGATCGCGGGACGTACGGGCGCATAACCCAGGTGCGCGGAGACCCCACCGGTCAGGGCCAGGCCCAGCAGCACCGCCACGAAGGTGAGCGGGATCTGGACCGACACCGGCAGCAGGACGATCGCCAGCATCGGCAGCATCGAGCCGATTGTGAAGGCGACGGCGCTCGACAGCGCCGCGTGCCACGGGTTGGTGTAGTCGTCCTCGCGCAGGCCCAGCTCGGCGTCGAGATGCGCACCGACCGCGTCGTGCGCGCTCAGCTCGATGGCGACCTGCCGGGCTGTGGCCGCCGACAGTCCCTTGTCCCGGTAGTGGGAGGCGAGCTCGTCGACGCCCGCGGCGGGATCGGCCGCCAGCTCGGCGCGCTGGCGCTCGACCAGCGCCCTCTCGGTGTCGGACTGTGTCGAGACCGACACGTACTCCCCGGCCGCCATCGACACCGCGCCCGCCAGGATGCCTGCGACACCCGCCGCGACGATCGCGCCGGTGTTGGTCGGGTCGGCGGCGGCGACACCGATGACCAGACCCGCCACGGAGACGACGCCGTCATTCGCGCCCAGGACGCCCGCGCGCAGCCAGTTGAGTCGCTTGGCCAGTAAGGAGGCGGCGTCGCGCGCCGTCGCGCCATGGTCCTGGGCCTCGTCGCCGTCCTGGGGCTCGCGAGTCTTCTCCCGGGGACCCGGGCGCGGACCACCGCCGGGGCTGTCCGCGGTGCGCGCCACCGGTGCAAGCCAGACGGCGGTGGGGCAGTGGGCACCCGCCTGACCGGGCAGGGGCCCGGCGTCCATCGGGGACAGGAGGCTGTCGCGCGTCGGGTGGGAGGTGCTGATCGTGTTCACCCTTCAACGGTAAATCTAATGATTTTGGCTGTATAGCAACGAAAGTCTTACCTAAGCGAGGTGTGGCTGACCTGCAGGGGTGCCCGCCGACCAGGCGCGGCGGGCTCCCGACCCGACCGGTGGCGGAGCGCCTGCCTCAGGTCGGTGCTGCGCCCCGCCGTGTCATATGTCCCGATCTCGCGGTGCCATATGTCCCGATCTCGCGGAGGGCGTGGGTCCGGGGCACGTGCGCCCGGCCTGAGGCTCCCGCTCCACCCCCGGGGATCGATCATCTAGAGTAAGGCCGACACACCTGCCCTCGATCCGCCTTCAGGAGGCACCATGGCGAGCAAGATCCCCTTCCTCCTCGGACTCGGCGCCGGCTACGTGCTGGGCACCCGTGCCGGGCGAGCGCAGTACGAGCGGATGAAGACCGCCGCCTCCCGCCTCGCCGAGCAGCCCTACGTGCGCGACAAGGTCGACGCGGCCTCGAGCCGCGCGGGCGCCTTCGTGCGTCAGCAGGGCGAGGTCGTCACCGACAAGGTCGCCGACGCGGTCAAGGAGCGGCTCTTCGGCGCCCCCGCGCCGCAGTCCACCTCGCCGGTGCAGGTCGACGATGCCGAGGTCCGCCCGGCCCCCTGAACGGCCGGCCCGCAGGACGCGCCGTCCTCACTGGCGCCGCCGTCCGCACGGGGCGCACCCGCCCCGCCTCCGCGCGGGCCGCAGCCCTCGAGGCGGTCATCACTCGTCTCAGAGGTCCTCGGGGTCCACGTGACGACGCCTGCGCGCCGCAGGACCCTTGGCCGGACGCCTGGGACGGGCGAGCAGGGTCCGGCGCCACCCGGTGGCCACCGTCCCGCCGACGGGCCGACACCGCGCCGCCCCCGAGCGCTCCGCCCGTCGTCGCTCCCGGTCCCCGACGACCGGGAGCTTCCAGGACCTCCAGTAGGCCATGAGGCAGGTCACCGCGCCGACGAGCGTGGCCGCCAGCATGGCCACCGCCTCGGGCAGGCCGAGCCGGACCAGTGCGACCTCGGTGGCGGCCGAGCACAGGGCAGGCACGGCGTAGAGCTTGTTGCCGCCGAAGACCGCCGGCGTCTCCCCCACCGACACGTCCCGGATCATCGAGCCGCCGATCGCGGTCAGGCATCCCAGGAGCAGGGAGGGCATGACCCCCAGACCGTTGGACAGTGCCTTGGAGGCGCCGGTCGCCGCCCACGTGCCCAGCACGACGGCGTCGGCGACGACGAGGAAGCGACGGGCCGGGCGCGAGGTGAAGGGGATCCACCAGGCGATGGCCGCTCCGGCGCAGGCGGTGTAGAGGTAGTACGGGTCGGTCAGCGCGAAGGGAGGCCCCGCCTGGATCATGAGGTCGCGCAGAATTCCGCCGGCCGTGGCCGTCAGCATCGCCAGGACCACGAAGCCGACCGCGTCGAAGTTCCTCCTGCGGGCGATGAGGCCGCCCAGGATGCCGTTGAGCAGGACGCCGCACAGGTCCAGGACCCGGAAGGTGCCCGACAGGGTGGTCGAGGAGACGAGATCATAGGCGGTCACGCCGTTATCCTGCCCCGAGCGCCGCCGGAACGGTCGACCGAAACCCTGAGTCGGACGAGGACGGGGCCTGCGGCAGACTGACGGGGTGACATCCCCCCGCTACGCTCCGCCCACCGACCTCAGCGCCTACGCCTGGTTGTCCATTGGCGCCGCCTTGGCCACCATCGGCATGAAGGCCTTCGCCGCCTGGCTGACCGGATCGGTGGGTCTGCTGTCGGATGCCGCCGAGTCCCTCGTCAACCTCGTGGCGGCCGTCGTCGCGCTCATCGTCCTCAAGATCTCGATCAAGCCGGCCGACGAGGACCACCAGTTCGGGCACTCCAAGGCCGAGTACTTCTCGGCAATCACCGAGGGGGTCATGATCTTCGCGGCCGCGGCCTTCATCGTCGTGTCGTCGGTCGAGCGGATCATCACCCCGGTCATGCCCGTCCAGCTCGGCATTGGCCTGGCGATCTCGGTGGGCGCCTCGGTCATCAACGGCGCCGTCGCGTGGGTGCTCTACCGCAAGGGCCGTGCCGAGCGCTCGGCCACCCTGCTGGCGGACTCCAAGCACCTGGCCACCGACGTCGTCACCTCCGTGGCCGTGCTCCTGGGAGTCGGGCTCGTCGCGCTCTTCGAGATGCCGGTGCTTGACGCCGTGGTGGCCCTCGGCGCCGGGCTCAACATCATGTGGTCGGGGTACAAGGTCATCAAGGAGTCGATCAACGGGCTGATGGATGTCGCGCCCAGCGCCGAGGCGCTGGCGGCGATCAACGAGGTCCTCGACCGGCACCGCCACGAGGGCAGGATCGACTTCCACGCCGTGCGGGTGCGCGAGGCCGGCAGCCGGCGCTTCGCCCACATCCATGTCCTCGTGCCCGGAGCCTGGAGCGTCAAGCAGGGGCACGACTTCACCGAGGAGCTCATCGACGAGCTCGTCCGCGTCGACGCCAACCTCCGGGTCTCGGCGCACCTCGAGCCCATCGAGGACCCCCGGTCCTACGAGGACGTCGAGGACGTCTGAGCCCGGCCCTGAGACAGGCCCCGTGGCCGGTCGGGGGCGGCGCGGACCGAGGGCGCCACCAGCGGGCGGGGCACCGGCATCGGGGCCCCGCGGCGGCGAGCTGCGCTCAGGACTCGCGGGCGAGCAGGCGGCACAGCGGGCCGTCCTCGACCGCGAGGAGCTCGGCCGGCCCGCCCTCCTGCACGACGCGCCCCTGGTCGAGCACGACGACGTGGTCGGAGACGGCGATGTCGTGCAGGCGGTGCGTCACCTCGACGACGGTGACCGGCCGGCCCTCGCCCCGGCCCACGGCCGCCCATCGGCGCACCGACTCCCGCACCCGCGCCTCGAGGGCCGGGTCGAGGTGGCTGGTGAACTCGTCGAGGATGAGCACGCTGGGGCGCTGGAGCAGCGCCCGGGCCAGCGCGAGCCGCTGACGCTGCCCCCCGGAGACAGTAGCGCCCCGCTCCCCGATGACGGTGCGGTACCCGTCCTCCATGGCCACCACCTCCTCGTGCACGCAGGCCACGCGGCACGCCGCCTCCAGCTCGGCGTCCTGCGCTCCGGGGGCGCCCAGCCGCAGGTTCTGGGCGACCGTTGCGCGGAACATGTGCGCGCGCTGGGTGACCAGGGCGAGCTCGCCGCGCAGGGACTCGGCGCTCAGGTCACGCACATCGGCGTCGTCGACGAGCACGCGGCCGCCCGACGGATCGTCGAAGCGCAGGGCGAGCTGGACCACGGTCGTCTTGCCCGAGCCGGAGGCACCGACCAGGCTCGTCCACCGCCCGGCGCGTGCGCGCAACGACACTCCCTCCAGGGCGGGCCGCGAGGCACCGGGGTAGGTGTAGACCACCTCGTCCCAGACGAGCTCGTGCGCCGGCGCCGGGGCCAGGTCGAGGCCGCCGTCGGGCAGCTCGACCGGCGCCGTGACCACCGCGTGAACGCGCTCGGCGGCGGCCAAGGAGTCGCCCAGCGCCGCGGTGAAGTCCTCGACCCCGCGCACCGTCTCGCTCAGGCGCAGCACTGCCGCCGCGGCGGCCGCCAGGGCGGCGATGCTCGCCGTCCCCGCACGCACGGCCCCGGCCCCTGCGGCCACGACGGCCACCGGCCCGGCCAGGACGAGCAGCTGGACACCGCCGCGGCGCAGGGAGGCGGCGAGGGCGGCCGGCGCCCCGGCCCCGACGACCTCCCGGTCGAGGCCTGCGGTCTGGGCCATGCGCTCAGCGCTGCGCCCGTAGCCGACGACCTCGGCCAGGCCCTGGACGGAGTCGGCGACGTGCTGGGTGAGTCCGGCGCGTGCCGCCGCCCGCCGTCGGGAGGAAGCCAGGCCGGCCCCCCAACCCGCCGCGGGCACGGCCAGGATCGCCAGGGCCAGTGTGAGCGCGCCCGCGCCGGCGGCCCACCAGGACACCGAGCCACCGATGACGGCCAGGACGGTCGGCGGCACGGTGGCGGCGCAGACGGCGGGGGCGAAGGTGTGGGCGAAGAAGACCTCGATCCGGTCGACGTCCTTGGTCGCCCGCGCCAGCAGGTCGCCGGAGCGGGAGGTCACGGTTACCCTGGGGGCCCGTGGGGCCAGGGCACTGAAGATCTGGGCACGCAGCAGCTCCAGGGAGGCGAAGGCGACGAGGTGCCCGAGGAACTGCTCGCCGTAGCGCAGGAGCGCCTTGAGCAGGGACAGGCCCGCCATCGCCACGACGGTCCGCCACACGGCGCCGGGCTGCCGTCCGTCGGCCAGGGCCAGCGCCGCGACGACCACGGCATGCGCCGCGAGCGCGAACAGGCCCACCCCGGCCAGGTGGTCCAGGACCCGGCAGGCCGCCGAGCCCAGCAGGGGAGGCAGGACGGGGCGGGTCACGGACAGCAGCCAGGCCACCAGCGTCCGGCGGGAGGGGACGGTGGCCCGGGCCCCCGCGGTGGTGCGGGCCGGCTCGTTGGAGGGCACGCTCTCGTCCCGAGTGCTCATCGCAGACCTCCGGCCTCAACGGCGATGACCCGGTCGGCGCCGCTCAGCGCCCCGGCCCGGTGGGAGACGGTGACGACGGTGCGCCCCGCCGAGATCCGGTCGATTGCCTCGATGATCCGCGCCTCGCTGGTCAGGTCCACCTGGCTGGTGGGCTCGTCGAGGAGCAGCAGGGGCCGGTCGGCCAGGAAGGCCCGGGCCAGGGACACCCGCTGAGCCTGGCCGCCGGACAGACCCATGCCCTGCTCGCCGACCTGGGTGCCCAGGCCCTCGGGCATGCGGCGGACCTCCTGGGCCAGTCCGGCGGTCTCCAGGGCGACCCACAGGCGCTCGTCGGTGGCGTCGGGGTCGGCCAGGCGCAGGTTGTCGGCGATCGTCCCGGTGAACAGCCAGGTCGTCTGGGCCACGACGGCGCTGGCGGCCCGCACCTGGTCCTGGGTGGCGGCGCTCGCCACGACCGTCCCTACGCGGACCGTTCCGGCCGCGGGCAGGAGGTCGCCGGACAGCAGGGACAGGAGGGTGGACTTGCCCGATCCCGAGGGTCCGACCACGGCGAGCCTCTCACCGGGGGCGACCTCGAGGTCGACGTCGCTGAGGACGGCGGCTCCCCGCTGGCCCCAGGTGGCCGTCACACCACGGAGACTAACGGCGGCCTGCCGGGACGGCGGCCGGCCGGGTGCCTGCGGCGTCGTGCTGGGCAGTGCCCCTCCGGGAACGGCGGGAGCCTGCCGGTCGGCCTGGGCTGCGAGGTCTGCCCGGTCGCCCGGATCGGTTCGGTCGCCCCGGTGGGCCCGATCAGGCCGGTCGGTGCGCCGACGGCCCAGGAGGGCGCGCAGGGCGCGCTGGTTGGCCAGGCCGCCCATGCCGACGTAGAAGAAGGCCCCGACATGGTCGAGCGGCACGAGGAGCACGAGGGAGACGAGGACCAGGGCGAGGGCGCCGTCCAGCCCGATGCTTCCCGACTCCAGGCGTGCCAGGGCCATGCCGGTCGAGGCCGTCACGAGGAACAAGGAGAACAGGGCGTCGGTGACCAGGATGACCGTCTGGTTGCCTGCGAGCAGCCCCATGACGGCCCGGCGGTTGTCCTCGCCCGCGGCGCGCAGCTCACGGGACCGGCGCTCGGCGGCACGCGCCAGGACGAGGGTCGTCAGGCCCTGGATGGCGTCGAGATACTCCGCGCTCAGGCGGGTGCGCTGAGCGCGCGAGGCCGACGAGGAGCGGCGGAAACGCCGGTGGAAGCCCACGATGACGGCGGGGACGAGGATGAAGGCTGCGGCCAGGACGGCGGCCGGTGGGCCGTCCACCGTCACGCCCACCAGGAGGAGGACGAGCAGCGGTGCGGCGGCCGCCGCGATGGTCGGGGCCAGGAAGGTCTGGCGGTACAGGGCGACACGCTCGACGCCGTCGGTCAGGAGGCTGATCGTCGCCCCTGAGCGGGCCGATCCGGCGTGAGCCGGGCCGAGGTCGAACAGGTGGGCCAGGGCGCGGCGGCGCAGCTCGCCCTCCTCAGTGGCGGCGCTGCGGCGGGCGATGAGCTGGACGGCGGTGGCGGCCAGCGCCGAGATGAGCGCCGCCGTGCCCGCCTCGACGAGAGCAGCACCGGGGGTGTCCACGGCCGGCCACGCGCTGAGCAGGCCCGCGCTCGCCGCCAGGGAGGTGATGGCCCGGGCCAGGCAGATGAGCGCCCATGCCTCGGCCAGACAGGAGACGACCGTCAGCGCGGCCGCGGCCGTATTGGCCCGGCGGCCGCTGCGGGTGCCGACCGGGACACGGGCGCCGGGTCGATCCTCAGGCGACGGGTGAGGCATCGGGCTTTCTCCTCGGGCATGCGGGCGTCAAGCACTCGTCGACGGCCGGCCGGCGTCGCCCGCCGGAGCCGGCCGTTCGAGCCGGTGGTCGTTCACTGCGAAGAGTACATCATGACGCAGCGTCATAAAATTGGCTGTCGTAGCCGCATCGCCGGGCAGCCGGAGCGAGCGCGGCGGGACCGGCGCTCCCGGTGCACAGACGCCCCACAGCGCACGCCGGTTGTCCCGACAGGCCCAGGAGGTCAACTGGTTCCACACCGGGGCACCCGCCCCGGCCGTCCAGACCACGGAGGCCCTCATGAACAGCACCACACCCGCCAGCCTCGCCCGGAGCCTCGAGATCCGCCAGGCCGTCGCCGGGAGCAAAGGCGTCGGCATCCTGCGCACAGGCGCCGGCGCGCTCCAGGTCCTGGCGATGATCGGCAGCGCCATCCTCATCCTGCTCGGGGTGCTCATGGGCGGACGCGCCTTCGTCGCCGCCGTCGACCCCAGCGGCCTGGTCACCCACACCACGGTCGTGACCTCCTCGGCGACCGCCGACCTGCGCGAGCCGGCCACCCGCAGCCGCGAGTCCTGAGTCGGGCCGGTCGCCTTTCCAGCCGGACGCCCCTCCAGGAGGACCGGCGCGCACACCCGACCGAGCCGCGATGAGCAGCCCTGGGACGGGGACACGGTGGCGCCGTCCGTGACACACTCCTGTCCATGAACGCGATGAGGCTTTCAGGAGCCGCGCCCTCCCTGCGCCACCACACGGCCCCCCAAACCGAGACGCCGTGGCGTGACCCGGCCCATGTCGTCGTCGAGACCTGCGTCGAGGACGTCGAGGGTGTGCGCTTGTCGGCCCGAGCCGGCGCCGACCGGGCGGAGCTGTGCGACAACCTGGCCGTCGGGGGGACAACGCCGTCGATCGGCACGGTCGAGGCGGCGATCTTCGCAGCCGCCGAGGAGGTCGCGCATCGACGGGCCGTAACGGGGCCGCGGTGGGCCGAGCGCCCTGAGGGCGCCCCCTTCGGACTGCGCGTCATGATCCGCCCGCGGGGCGGCGGATTCATCTTCACCTCGGACGAGCGCCGCTCGATGATTGCCGACGTGCGGCGCATCGCCGCCCTGTCGCGGGAGATGAGCGAGTACACCCGGCCCCAGCGCTTGGGACGCCACGGCAGGGCGCTGCCCCCGGCCGTCGACCTCGGCTTCGTCATGGGGGCGCTCACCGAGGACCGCACAGTGGACCGCGGCCTGCTGCGTCTGCTCATCGACACGGCCGACGGTGCTCCGGTCACCTTCCACCGGGCGATCGACACCTGTCGCGACCTGGTCGAGGCCTACGGCGACCTGGGCGGGATCGGCGTCGACTACGTCCTGACGGCCGGAGGGGCCCCCACCGCGGCACAGGGGGCGGAGATCCTGCGCGGGATGGTCGAGGCCGGGGAACCCAGGGTCATCGCGGCGGGCGCCGTGCGCCCCGACTCCCTGGCGGCTGTCATTGAGGCCAGCGGCGCCCGGGAGGTGCACATGCGCTGCACGGCGCCAGGCACGACCCTGGCCGAGCCGCAGCGCACCGACGAGGCACAGGTCCGCCGCGCCGTCGAGGCCGCCCGCCGCCTCACCCCGCCCCCTGTCCCCCGCCGAGATCGGGACAAGTGACACCTCGAGATCGCCGCATCCGGCACGACATGCGGATCCCCGGGACGGATGGTTCCCGGGGATCCGCACGTCGTCGGCTCCGCTTCACATCACGGCGTCATATCTACCGATCTCGAGGTGCCATAAGTCCCGATCTCGAGGTGCCATATCTACCGATCTCGGCGTGAGAAGGGTGCGCGGGGTGGGGCGGGCGGGTCAGGGGCGCAGGCGTCGCGCCGCCTCGACGAGGTTGCGCAGACTGGCCTCGGTCTCGGCGTAGGCGCGGGTCTTGAGACCGCAGTCGGGGTTGACCCACACGCGCTCGACCCCCAGGGCGGTCACGGCCCGCTCCAGCAGCTCGGTGCACTCCTCGGCACTGGGCACGCGCGGGGAGTGGATGTCCCACACGCCCGGGCCGAGCTGCCGCTCGAAGCCGTGGGCGGCCACCGCCGGCAGGATGTCCATGCGCGAGCGGGAGGCCTCGATGGAGGTGACGTCGGCGTCGAGGTGGTCGACCGCGTCGATGACGACGTCGAACTCCGAGTAGCACAGGTGGGTGTGGATCTGGGTCGACGGCGCCGCACCACCGGTGGCCAGGCGGAAGGAGCCCACCGACCACTCGAGGTAGTCGGGACGGTCCTGGCGGCGCAGCGGCAGGGTCTCGCGGATGGCGGGCTCGTCGACCTGGACCACGCCGATCCCGGCCGCCTCGAGGTCGGCGACCTCCGCGCGCAGGGCCAGGCCGAGCTGGTCGGCCACCTGGGCGCGCGGGACATCGTCGCGCACGAAGGACCAGGCCATAATGGTCACCGGACCGGTGAGCATCCCCTTCATCGGCTTGTCGGTCAGCGACTGGGCGTAGCTCGACCACGCCACGGTCATCGGAGCAGGGCGGGTGATGTCGCCCCACAGGATCGAGGGGCGGGTGCAGCGCGAGCCGTAGGACTGCACCCAACCGTGCTCGGTGGCGCTGAATCCGTCGAGGAGCTCGGCGAAGTACTGGACCATGTCGTTGCGCTCGGCCTCCCCGTGGACGAGGACGTCGAGGCCCAGCTCCTCCTGGAGGGACACGACCCGGGCGATCTCGGCGCGCATCGCCGCGTCGTAGCCGGCGGCATCCAGCTCGCCCTTGCGGTGGGCGGCGCGGGCCTTGCGGATCTCCGCGGTCTGGGGGAAGGAGCCGATGGTCGTGGTCGGCAGCTCGGGCAGCCCGAGGCGCTCGTCCTGGGCGGCCTTGCGCGCCGCGTAGGGGGCGCGGGTACGGTCGGCGTCGGTGACGGCGGCGACCGCCGCACGCACCTCGGGGCGGTTGACGCCCGGGTGGGCGGCGCGCTGGGCGCGCAGCTCGGCGTCGCGGGCAAGCTCGTCACTGATGGCCTCGCGCCCCTGGTCCAGACCACGGGCCAGGGTGAGGACCTCCCCGACCTTTTGGTCGGCGAAGGCCAGCCAGGAGCGCACGGCCGGGTCGAGCGCGGTCTCGCGCTCGACGTCGTGGGGCACGTGCTGCAGGGAGGTCGAGGTGGCCACCGAGATCGCCGTCCCCTCGGGCAGGGAGGCGCGCAGCCCCTCGAGGGTGTCCAGGGCGGCCGCCAGGTCGGTGCGCCAGATGTTGCGGCCGGACACGACCCCGGCGACGACGGACTTGCCGGCCAGCGCCGCGAGGTCCTCGGCCGGCGGCACGGCGCCCGCCACGAGGTCGAGGGCCACGGCCTCGATGGGGGTGGAGGCCAGGACCGGCAGCGACTCCCCCAGGGAGCCGTAGGTGCCGGCCACGAGGATCGCGGGGCGCTCGACGATCGCCCCCAGCCAGGTGTAGGCGTCGCGCACGGCGGCCAGGATCCGCCCCTCCTCGACATCCCAGGCGTCGGAGGTCAGGGCAGGCTCGTCGAGCTGGACCCACTGGGCGCCCGCGGCCTGTAGGTCGGCCAGGAGGTGGCCGTAGGCGTCGACGACGTCGCCCAGGCGGTCCAGCGGGTGGAAGTCCTCGCCGGCCTCGTCGGAGGCCTTGGACAGCAGGAGGTAGGACACGGGCCCCACGACGACCGGGCGCGGGGTGACGCCGGCCGCCACGGCCTCGCGGACCTGGCCGGCGATGGTGGCCTCGGCGTAGTCGATCGGCGTGGTCTCGTCAATCTCGGGGACGAGGTAGTGGTAGTTGGAGTCGAGCCACTTCGTCATCTCCATGGCGGGCCTGTCGCCCTCGCCGCGGGCCAGGATGAAGTACCCGTCGAGGTCGACGGCGCCGGGACGTGCCGGGTCGACGCCGAGGAGGTCGCGGAAGCGGGCCGGAACGGCCCCGAGGGTGGCGGTGACCTGAAGGACCTGGTCGTAGAGGGTGAAGTCCGCCGGAACGGAGGAGGGCTCGGTCAGCCCCAGGCCCGTGAGGCGCTCACGGGTGGCGGTGCGCAGCGCCGCGGCCTGCTCGCGCAGGGTCGAGGCGTCCGAGGCGCCGCGCCAGTAGGCCTCGACGGCGCGCTTGAGCTCGCGGTCGGCCCCGATGCGGGGGTATCCGAGGATGGTGGCTGCGGGCAGTGCGGCGGTTGTGCTCATGGGGTGGTTCGTTTCCTGTCGTGGTGCTGGAACGGACGGGGGGCGGTAGGTTGCGCGGTCGCACGGTGGTCGCACGGTGGTCGCACCGTAGCGTGCGGGGGGGTCAGGGCCCTGCTCCGGGGTCGGGAGGGCGGGGCGCAGGGGCGGGCCAGCCCGGTCCCGGCGGGCCCGGGTGGGCGCGCCGGTCCCCTCCCGGGCTGGCGTTGAGGTAGTCGCGGCTGACCTCGTGCTGGGCCTGGCGGCTGGGCACGGAGCCCGAGAGGATCCCGCCGAGCCGGAGCTGGGAGATGACGTCGAGGGCGGGGCGGGTGCGGTTGAAGGTGTAAAGGTGCAGGCCGGGGGCGCCCCCTTCGAGGACCTCGGTGGCCAGCCGGAGCGTGGCGTCGATGCCCCGGGTGACCTGGCCCGTGCCGACCGCGCCCTCGCTGCTCAGGGCGGCGCGCAGCGCGGTGGGCACGCACACCCCGGTGAGGGACTCCAGGCGGGTCAAGCGCCGCAGGTCGGTCAGCGGGATGATGCCGGGAAGGATGGGCATGCTCACCCCGGAGTAGAGGCAGGAGCGGGTCAGTGCGAGGTAGTCCTCAGCCTCGTAGAAGACCTGGCTGATGGCCAGGTCGGCGCCCGCGGCCTGCTTGGCGGCGAGGATCTCCACCCCGAGCCCGTGGTCGACGTCGGCGGGGTAGGCGGCCACGGCCACCTGGAGGTGCCTGGCGCCGTCGTCGAAGTACTCGGCCTCGACCTCCCGGATGACGCGCACGAGGTCCTCGGCATGGGGCAGCTCGCCGACGACGTCGTCGGGCTGGACGCCGGCGGGCGGGTCGCCGCGCAGTGCCAGGAAGCGACGCACCCCCATGTCCAGGAAGCGGCGCACGATCCCGACGGCGTCGCGCTTGCGGTAGCCGATGCAGGTCATGTGGGCCATGAGGGGCACCTCGGAAGTGTCCAGGACGTGGGCGACGACGTCCTCGGAGGGATTGTGCTCCTCGACGACATGCACCCGGGTGGGCCGCGGCGATCCGGGGCCCGTGTCCACATCGCGCGGCCCGCCGGCCGTTGTCACGAAACGGGGGCGGTAGGTCACCGAGACGAAGTCGGGCCGGGCGCGCAGCAGGCGGCCGAGCGCCCCCCAGGTCTGGGAAGAGTGCGGGCCGGGTCGGGGCGGGAAGAGCTCGAGGGACAGGCTCGGGCGGCAGGTCCCCGTGCCGGGGTGCGTGCGGGTCATACGGGCTCCATCGGTCCTGGCGGAAGCACCCACCGGATCGGGGTTGCTGCGGCGTCGCGGAGCCAGGTCTCTCAGCCGCTCTGGATGGACTCCGCCACCTTATCGTCCCCGAAGCCGGAGGCGAAATCCAGGTCCGTGGATCAAGACGGTGGATCAAGAACATCGCTCAAGACCATCGCTCAAGACCATGGCTCGCCGGAGCCGGGTGGCCGCGGGTGGGGTGCGGCGGGCACGGGCGAAGCGGTGGGCGCGGGCGGGCGCGGGGCGCCGGCGGGTCACGCTGGGAGCGCAATCATGGGTCCTCCTCCTAGAGGATGGTGACCCGGGGGCTGCGCTGCCCTAGGTTGGCCACTATGACCGAGGTCCGCATCGCCACCGCCCGAGGCATCGCCCTGGCCGGGACGCTGCACCTGCCCGAGGACGCCGCTGCGCTCGACCTTGAGGCAGAACCTCCTGTTCCCATGCGGTCGGAGGGCGTGGTCATCCTCGCCCACGACTTCCTTACCGACCGTCACGGCCTGGGCGACCGGCTCGACATGATCGCCGCCGCCTACCGGGGCAAGGGGCTGGCCACCCTCCAGTTCGACTTCTCGGGCCTGGGGCAGTCCGAGGACGACGTCATCACCCTGGCCGGGGAGGTGGAGGACATCCAGGCGGTGTCCGGGTGGCTGGCCTCGCACGGCTACGTCCGTCAGGCGATCCACGCCAACGGCTTCGGCGCGACCGCAGCGCTGCTCGCCAGGCCGGAGCGGGTGCGCACGGCTGTGCTCGTGGGGGCCGTGGTCGGACCGCAGTCGATCCTGTGGGAGAACGTCTTCTCCCCCGAGCAGCTCGACGAGCTCGACCGTCACGGCATGACCCGGCTGCCCGACGACAACCCCAACCCGCGCCAGTGGGACGTGCTGAGCAAGGAGACGCTCGCCGATGTCTCGCTCCAGTCCCCGGACAAGACGATGGCCGACCTGCCCTGGCCGGTGCTCATGCTGCAGGGGGCGCTGACCGACGAGCTGCCGGACACCGCCGACGCCGCCGCCCAGGGCTTCGCGCTGCTGCCCGAAGGCAGCCGCCTGCACCGGGTGCGGGCCGCGGACACCGCCGAGGCGCAGGCGGAGGTGGCACGCCTGGGCGCCGAGTGGGTCACCCGGCGCCTGCGGTAGACACGGCCGGGCCGTCAGCCGGCTCGGCACACATGGCGGGGTCCTACCGCCTGGCCAGGTGGCCACCGGGCTCGATGCCCAGCCGGGCGGCCTGTCCGGCAGGCAGTTCGACGACGGCCGCGGCCCTCAGCCGCGGCAGACCGACACGTCCTGGAGGCATGCTCCGCACGGACAGCACCCGCCCAGTCCTCGTCACGTGAACGACGTCAATCGTGTACCTCATGCCCACGCAGTGCACCGAGCTGCACCGGGTGATCCACAGCGCACCGTCGAGGTCGTCCGTGCCGAGCAGCCCGATCCGCCGCTCACGCCTCCGGTCGGCCACCCACAGAGGAACACCACTGTCGACCCCGTTGACAACGAGTGTCTGTCCTGCCTGCCCTTCAGCCCACACGGGGGCGTTCCTCGCCATACGGAGCAGAGTAGGTCGACTCCCAGAAGGAGCGGCAAGGGGCATGCGGCCCTAGACAAGGGACTGGAGCGTCACGTGCCTGACCAGGCGACCCACCCGGACCGCGGCCGCAACCGGCAGGGCCGGCTTGCCGCGTTGACGACGCCCATCTTGAGGCGCTCCGGCACTTCGTGACGGTCATCAACGACCGCCCCCGCCTGGACCGCCTCATGAGCGCGACCAGCGTCGAGGAACTCCAGAGCGTCCTCCGCCAGGAGATCTGAGCCGCATGCGCCCCTCCGGCGGGCCCGCGGCGGGCCCCGGGACCACACTTCGCACCCCCACGACACAGGAGCGCCCGACATGACCAAGAGACTCGACATCTCCTTCATCTGCGGAGCAGGCCTCGGTTCCAGCCTCGCCTGCCAGATGGAGGCCGAGGAGGTCCTCCACCAGGCAGGCGTCCGCGCCGACATCATCGTCTCGGCGGAGAACTTCAAGCCCACCATCGAGAAGTACGAGCTCGACCCGTCGATCACCGTCGTCGACCGCGCTGCCACGGCACTGGCCACCTCGACGGCCGGGGCAACAACCTCACCCGTCAACCCCTGACGGTGGGTCCCCGCAAGAGCCCACGCCAACGCGCCGTGGAAGACGTCCCCGGCGCCCAGGGTGTCGACCGGGTCGACGGCAGGCGGGAGGACCTCACCGCTGCTGGGCTCCGGGGCAGCACCGCACCACCAGCGCACCCTCTCAGGCCCGCGGGTCAGCACAACAGCCGCCACCCCACGCTCCCGCAGCCACCGCATGACGTCGTCGGGCTCCGTGAGCGGGCCCTGGGGCCCCGGTGGGAAGAACCGCGCCGAAGGCGCGACGAGGTCGCACACCCCCCGCAGATCTGCAGCAGTGTCCTTCCACGAGCCCGCAGAACAATCCGGTGTGGACGGCGCCATCAGCATGCGAGTGCTCGCTCATGCCCCTATCCAAGCGCACGGTCCCGCCCCGGGCGAGATCAGCGTCGAACCGGCCTGCCCGCATCATCACCGGAAACATGACCTGACGCGCCCGGAGCCACTCCCCCGGGCGGATGGGGGACAATGGGCCGCCTATGGACACCGCCGAGAGCCCCGAGGACATGCCGCTGCCCGCCGTTGCCGGCGGGCTCGACGACGCTCCCGTCGAGGAGCCCGCCGACTCGGCCTCCGGCCGACGGCCCCATCGCGAGAACCGGCCCGGTGGCGGTCACGGCCGGGCGGAGCACGACGAGAACCGTACCGGTCGCAGGGCGCGGCGTGGTGACCCCGGCGGCCGGCGGAACCCGGGCGGGCAACACCGCCCGGCCCGGCCCCGACGCCGGCAGTGGACCGGCTACACCACCGAGCAGCTGGCTGCGCGCGCAGCCAGTGTCCCGGCCATCGTCTACCCCGAGGAGCTGCCCGTCTCGGCCCGCCGCGCGGAGATCGCGACAGCCATCAGCGACCACCAGGTCGTCATCGTCGCCGGGGAGACCGGCAGCGGCAAGACCACCCAGCTGCCCAAGATCTGCCTCGAGCTCGGCCGGGGCGTGGCCGGTATGATCGGGCACACCCAGCCCCGGCGCATCGCGGCGCGCTCGGTGGCCGAGCGCATCGCCCACGAGCTGGGCACCCCCATCGGACGCGACGGCGTCGTGGGCTACCAGGTGCGTTTCACCGAGGAGACCGGCCCGGCCACCCTCGTCAAGCTGATGACCGACGGCATCCTGCTGGCCGAGATCCAGTCCGACCCGATGCTGCGCCGCTACGACACGATCATTGTCGACGAGGCCCACGAGCGCAGCCTCACCATCGACTTCATCCTGGGCTACCTCGCGCGTCTCCTGCCCGACCGCCCCGACCTCAAGGTCATCATCACCTCGGCGACCATCGACTCGGCCCGCTTCGCCGAGCACTTCGGGCGGATACTCACTCCTCAGGGCGGATCCGGGCCGCAGTCGGACGGTGACGGCGTCCCCGGTGCCGACGGCCCTCACAACCGTGAGCAGGCCGGCCCCACGGCGGTGGTCCCCGCCCCCGTCATCGAGGTCTCGGGACGCACCTATCCGGTCGAGATCCGCTACCGGCCCCTGCTCGTCCAGGACGAGGAGGACACCGGCGACGGGGGCACGGCGGGCGAGCGCCCGGCCGAGGAGGACCGCGACCAGGTCACCGGGATCCTCGAGGCCGTCGATGAGCTCATCGCCACCGGCCCTGGCGACATCCTCGTGTTCCTGGCCGGCGAGCGCGACATCCGCGACACCGAGGCGGCCCTGATCGACCACCTCGGGCCCCGCTACACCCCCGACGGACGCAGCCGCACCCCCGGGGCGGTCGAGGTCGTGCCCCTCTACTCGCGCCTGAGCGCCGCCGAGCAGCACCGCGTCTTCGAGGCCCACTCCACCCGCAGGATCGTCCTGGCCACGAACGTGGCCGAGACCTCCCTGACCGTCCCCGGCATCCACTACGTCGTCGACCCCGGCCTGGCACGCATCTCCCGGTACTCCAACCGCACGAAGGTCCAGCGCCTGCCCATCGAGGCGGTCAGCCAGGCCAGCGCCAACCAGCGGTCGGGGCGCTGCGGGCGCGTGGCCGACGGCGTGGCCATCCGCCTGTACTCCGAGGCCGACTTCCTGGCGCGGCCCCAGTACACCGAGCCGGAGATCCTGCGCACCTCCCTGGCCAGCGTCATCCTCCAGATGGCGGCGCTGGGCCTGGGAGCGGTCCAGGACTTCCCCTTCCTCGACGCCCCCGACCCCCGGGCCGTGCGCGACGGGATCCAGCTGCTCACCGAGATCGGCGCCATCGAGCCGCCCGGCCCCGCGGGCGGCTCCCCGTCCAGGCAGGGCCGGGGGACGCCCGGCGGCCGGGGCGACCGGGGCTCGGGGTCCGGGGCGCCGGCCCCATCGTCCCGGGGGCCACGGCTGACCGCCGTCGGGCGCCGGCTGGCGCGCCTGCCCATCGACCCGCGCCTGGGGCGGATGCTCCTGGAGGCCGGTGATCTGGGCTGCGCCGGCGAGGTCATGGTCATCGTGGCGGCCCTGTCGATCCAGGACGTGCGCGAGCGGCCCGCCGAGCGCCAGGAGGCCGCCGACGCCATGCACCGGCGCTTCGCCGACCGCACGAGCGACTTCCTCACCTACCTCAACCTGTGGCGCTACCTGCGCACCCAGAGCCGTGAGCTGTCCGGCTCGGCCTTCCGGCGCATGTGCCGCGCCGAGTTCCTCCACTACCTGCGGGTGCGCGAGTGGCTCGATGTCCACACCCAGCTGCGCCAGCTCGCCCGCCCCCTGGGGCTGGACGCGGCGCCCGTCGAGCTGCCCACCGCCCGCGCCATCCGCGCCGCCCGGGCGGCCCTGGAGCCCGGCAGCCACGAGGCGCAGATCGCCCATGGGGATGTCGCGGCCGCCGTCGTGGCCCTGGGCCGGTCGGCCGACACCCCCGACGCCGACTCCATCCACCGCTCCCTGCTCGTGGGCCTGCTGTCCAATGTCGGCCACTGGGACGAGCGCCGCCGGGAGTACGCCGGGGCGCGGGGCACCCGGTTCACGATCTGGCCCGGTTCGGGGCTGCGCCGCACGACCTATGACTGGGTCATGACCGCCGAGCTCGTCGAGACCAGCCGCCTGTTCGCGCGCACGGTGGCCAAGGTCGACCCCGGTTGGGTCGAGGAGGCCGCCGAGCGAGCCGGCCTGGCCAAGCACGTCGTCTCCGACCCCTACTGGTCGACCCGCCACGGCGCCGCCATGGTCCATGAGAAGGTGCTGCTCTACGGGATGACGCTGGTCGCCGACCGCCCGGTGACGCTGGCCTCGGTGGGCACCCCGGCCGCCCGCGAGGTGGCCCGGGAGATGTTCATCCGCTCGGGCCTGGTCGAGGGCGGTTGGCACGCCCGCCACGGCTTCGTCGAGCGCAACCGGGCCCTGCTCGAGGAGCTGGCCGATGTCGAGCGCCGACGGCGGACCCGCGGGCTGCTGGCCGACGACGAGGCACTGTTCCGCTTCTACGACGACCGCCTGCCCGAGGAGGTCACCGGGGCCGCGGACTTCGACGCCTGGTGGCGGCGCGAGCGCTCCCGCCGCCCCGAGCTGCTCGACTTCACCCGCGAGCTGCTCCTGCCCGAGGGGGAGGACACGAGCGGTTTCCCCGACGCCTGGGTCCAGGGGGACCTGACCCTGCCCCTGTCCTACCTCTTCGAGCCGGGCCGGGCCGAGGACGGCGTGACGGTCCAGGTCCCGGTCGAGGTCCTGGGCCGGGTCTCCCCCGAGGGCTTCGACTGGCTCGTGCCGGGGCTGCGGCCCGAGCTCGTCGTGGCCACCATCCGGGCCCTGCCCAAGCGGGTGCGCCGCCAGCTCGTGCCGGCCCCCGACGTCGGCGCACAGGTGTGGCGGGCCATCGTCGAGCAGGACCCGCGGGCCGCCGGGGCCCCGCCCGAGGCCGCCCCGGGCGCTCAGTCCGCCAGGGCGGCCGGCACGAGAGGCGCTGCCGGTCGTGAGGGCGACACGGCCCCGTCGACGTCCTTCCGCCACGCCTTCAGCCAGGCGGTGCACGGGCTGCGGCAGGTCGAGATCAGCGACGAGCACTGGTCCGAGGCCCGCGAGCGCCTGCCCGAGCACCTGCGCATCACCTTCGCCGCCCTCGACGCCGAGGGTCGGGAGGTTGGCCGCAGCCCCGACCTCATCGACCTGCGCACGCGTCTGGCCCGCAGCACCGAGCAGGCCGTGCGTTCGGTGGTGCACGGGGCGGTGGCCCAGGCGATGGCCGAGGCCCAGCAGCGGGCCGGCCGCGGGAAACGCTCCCGGGCGGGGGACCGACGTAGCCGTGGACGCACCGGGGCCTCCACGGCGCAGATACCCCCGGGCGCGCCGGGTCGGGGCGGGCCTGGGGACAGCCCCGCCGACGCCGGTCGGGCGCAGGCAGGACAGGGACTGGCCGAGCGCACCGGGCTGGAGGACTGGCCGGTCGGCGTGCCCGGCCTGAAGGCCCCCGACCGCTCCACCATCCCCCAGACCCTGGAGACCACGGGGACGGCCGGGCTCATCGTTCGCGGCTACCCGACCCTCGTGGCCGATGGGGCGCGCACCGCGTCCTTGACGATCCTGCCCGACGCCGCCGCCCAGGCCCGCGAGCACGGGGCCGGGGTGACTGCCCTGGCACTGGCCCGCACCTTCTTGCCCACCGGTCGCGTGACCAGCCGGTGGACGGCCACGGAGTCCCTCACCCTGGCGGCCGGCCCCTACCGCTCCACCGAGGCCCTTGTCGAGGACATGGAGCTGGCGGCCGCACGGGTCGTCGCCCGGGGCTGGGCCGCCCAGGAGGGCCGGGAACTGGGGTCGGTGCGCGAGCGCGTCGTCTTCGAGGAGCTCGTGGCGTATCTGCGCCAGCGGCTCGAGGACGAGGTCCACGCCGTCGCCCGCACGGTCGTCCGGGTGCTCCAGGCCCAGCGCGAGCTCGAGCGCACGGTGGCGGCGCACACCTCACTGGCCCTGCTGGGCACGCTCCAGGAGGTGCGCGAGCAGGCCGCCGCGCTGGTCGGCAAGGGCTTCGTGGCCGCGACACCCGCCGAGCACCTGCCCCACCTGCCGCGTTATCTCAACGCCCTGGCGATGCGCGTGGGCAAGGCGGAGGCCTCCCCCGCCCAGGACGCCGCACTGGCCCACCAGGTGCGCGAGGCAGTCGCCCTGGTCGAGCAGGCACGGGCGCGTGCGGCCGGCATGGAGCCCGACCCCGAGCGCGAGGCGGTCCTTGAGGAGGCCCGTTGGCTCGTCGAGGAGCTGCGGGTCAGCCTGTTCGCCCAGACCTTGGGCACGAGCAGGAAGGTGAGCCTCAAGCGGATCTCCCGGCTCGTGTCGACTGTGGGCCGGTAGCCCCGCGCATGCCCGTCCCGCTCACAGCACGGCGGACATGAGGCGGCACACGTTGTCGATGTAGCGCCGGTACCAGGGCTCGCCGGCCCACTCCTCGGCGGTCAGCTCGGTGGACACCGAGCGGTAGTAGTCGTCGTTGTCGCGCAGGAGGTCGTCAAGGTCCCCGCCGAAGGCGAGCAGCATCATCTCGTAGTTGAGCGCGAAGGACCGGAAGTCCATGTTGGCCGAGCCGATGACCCCGACCTCGCCGTCGACGGTCATGTACTTGGCGTGCAGGACCGCCGGTGCCGGATAACGGTAGATCCGCACGCCGGCGGCCAGCAGGGCGGTGTAGTAGGAGCGCTGGGCATGGTTGACGATGAACTGGTCGGACTCCTGCCCCACGAAGAGCTCGACGTCGACACCCTTGTACGCCGCCGACTGCATGGCCGACAGCAGCGCCTCGTCGGGAATGAAGTACGGGCTGGTGATCGACACCGTTCTCGTCGCGTTCTGGATGAGGGACAGGAACATCTTGAGGTTCGGCTCGGTGGGGTAGCCGGGGCCGGAGGGCACGAGCTGCATGGCGTTGACGACCGCGCCGGGCCTGCCCGGCTGGGGCGCGGCGTCCCCGACCACCGGCCCCGGGCCCAGTGGGACGACGGGGACCTTACCGTTGATTCCCAGGGCCAGCTCCTTGGCGGCCTCCGGGGAGATCGAGGGGGCCACCGCCTCGAGGTCGAGGATCTCGCCGGACTCGAAGAACCAGTCCATGGCGAAGATCGCCTGGGCCTCGAGGACGACCTCGCCGGTGACCTCGATACTGAGGTCCACCCACTGACGGCCGGCACGGATATTGCGGCGCAGGTGGTAGCTCGGGTCGATGAGGTTGTGGGAGCCGACGAAGGCCCGCACGCCGTCGACGATGAGCACCTTGCGGTGGTTGCGCAGGTCCGGGCGCCGGAAGCGTCCTTTGAAGGGCAGCAGCGGCATCATGAGCCGCCACTTGATGCCCGCGGCGTCGAGGCGCTTGCCGAACTGCTTCCAACCCGGGTACTTGCGCGAGCCGAGATGGTCGACCAGCAGCCGCACATCGACCCCCCGGGCGGCGGCGCGCCGGAGCGCGTCGTAGAGGATGTCGGTCACCTCGTCCCAGCTCTGGATGTAGAACTCGACATGGACATGGTGCTCGGCGGCGTCGACCGCACGCGCCATGGCCTCGTAGGTGGCTGGGGACTCGGAGTGCAGCGCGATGACCTCCCCGGTCACGCAGGGCAGCCCGGTCAGGGTGCGGTTCATGCGCAGGACCGCGTCGAGCTGTGGGGAGGGATTGGCGCCCTCGGGCGCGTCGGGCAGGTCGCGGGTGTACTCGAGGGTGGCCTTGTTCGCCGCGACCTGCTGCTCGAAACGCTTGCCGTGTACCCACGGGCTTCCCAGGAACAGGTAGAGCGGCAGCCCCACGACCGGGATGAGGAAGATGAGCAGCAGCCATGCCGTGGACGACGAGGGCCGGCGGTTCTCCGGGACGACCCCCAGCGCCACGACCCTGATGACGACCTCCACGCCCAGCCAGATGTTAGCAATCGTCAGCTCCAGCGTCATGGTGCCATCCAACCATGCCTGGCCTTCCGGGCTGAGCCGCCGTGCCCGACGGTCCCGGGCACGGCGAAGGCCCGCCCCGGTATGGATCCACCGGGCCGGGCCCTTCGCGGCGAGGTCGCTCACCGGTTCCCATACCCGGGAGCGGGTCCTCCTTCGTCGGGCGCGAGTCCGCATTCCCTTGGCTGCGGGGTCTCACTCAACGACTGCCCGTCATCAGCACTCCCCAGTACCTCGTGACTGCCGCCGTCCGACGGTACGAAGAACTATGCCGACAGGTCCTGGGAGAACACCACCAGAGGAACTGTGAACATCCTGGAAAACGGCTCAATAAGATCACAATGCGGTGACAAAGCGTCCTGGACGGTCCGGGTGGGCTGGTATCGGCAGTGCCGCACCCTGGGGATGGATTAGCTCAGGGAGAGGTGGACGGCGTCGGGTCGCCGAAGAAGGTGCGGAAGTAGCCGTAGAAGCTCCAGTTGCCCCAGCTCGTGCAGGAGTCGCCTCCCGAGGCCGCCTGCGCGTTGGGCTGGTAGGGGGTGTAGTTGTACAGGCTGGCCGTCGCCTGGTTGGCGATGGTCAGGTCGGTGGCGCCGCAGGCGGGCTCCGGGGAGTAGGCGATCGTGTTGGCCCTGCCGGCGACGACGTCGTACTCGCCGGGGTTGATGCGGTAGCGCTGGAACTGGGAGGCCGCCCCGTAGAGCTGCTGGAAGAAGCCGGCGTAGCGGGGGTCGCAGTCGGCACCGTCGGGGCAGGCGTAGCCGGCGGCCGCCTCGTAGTCACGCGCCGTCAGGCTGGAGCCGGAGGCGGTGAGCAGGCCCTGCTCCTTCTGGATGAGCACGAGGAGGACCTGGGGGCTGATATCGCAGCTCGCGGCGACCTCGGCGATGATCCGGGCGGCACTCTGGGAGTCGGCGCCGCTGTAGCCGCCGGGGCAGAAGACGGTCGGGTCGCGATCCTCGGTGTCGAAGGACGCCTGGGCCAGGCAGGGGGTCGAGTCGGCTCCCGTGCGGCATCCCGCGTTGACCTCCTCGATGAAGGAGGCGATCTCCTCCTCCCCCATCGTCGTGGAGTCGTAGAAGACCTCGTCGTCGATGAGCAGGGCGGGGTCGAAGCCCTCGGTGTCCAGCACGACCGGGGCCGGACCGTCGGCGGCAGCCGTGGTCGAGGCGGGGTCGGCGCCCGGTGGGCCGGCAGCCAGGAGGCCGAGGAGCACGGTGACGATGAAGGCCGCCGCTCCCAGTCCCAGGGCGCCGCCCAGCCCCGCCCGGGGGCCGCGCCGGCGGCCATTCCCGCGACCGCGGGAGCCGGCGCGCGCCGAACGGTTGAGGCGCTGCCCGCGTGGGGCCGAGGGCCGGGTTGCCGGGCGCCTCGAGGCGGGCGCCGAGCGCGACGGCGCCGACCGGGGGGACGGCGTCGGGCGCGCGGCAGGGCGATGGGGCATCGGGCTCATGGTCGCACAGGCCCACGCCGGGACGTACCCGCCCGGTCGAACGAGCCGATCGGTGCGTGGAGGGGCATGTCGGCGGCCTGCCGCCGCATCCGGGGCCGGTGACAGGACGTAGGCTCGCGGCGTGAACCTGCCCGATGTCCTGGACCTGGCGCGCATGCTCATGGAGCGTCATGGCGTGGGCGACTGGGAGCTGGGCCTCGACCGGGCGCGGCGCCGGGCAGGGCAGACCGACCACCGGCGGCGGCGCATCACCCTGTCACGCCATCTCATGGCGCTCTACGAGGAGGCCGAGGTCCGCGAGACGGTGCTGCACGAGATCGCCCACGCCCGGGTGGGCGCCACCCACGGGCACGACGCCGTGTGGCGGGCCGAGGCCCGCCGGATCGGGGCCTCGGGCGAGCGGCTTGTGAGCCAGGAGGCCCCTCGAATCGAGGGCAGCTGGGTCGGCACGTGCCCGGCGGGGCATGTCGCCACCCGCATGCGGCGTCCGGCGGCGCCGTTGTCCTGCGCGGTGTGCTCGCGCCGCTTCTCCCTGGCCAACCTGCTCAGCTGGCGGCACGAGGGCCAGGAGGTCCCCCACCGGGAGATCTCCCCCGGCTACTGGCGGCGGTTGAGCGCCGCACGGCAGGCGTGTCCGTCGGCCGCGGTGGAGCCCTGACGCCCGCCGGGCCCACAACGCAGCCGCAGCGGACCAGTCCCCGCGGCACACCCACAACACACCGTCCGAAAAACACCCAGCACTCCACTCATGGTCACCGCCTCGGGCACCGCCGTGCGCTCGCGGTCATCGACGGGCTTCGTGCTCCAACAGGAGGCGCTTGAGGTCCAGGCCGAATGCGTAACCTCCCAGCCCGCCGTCGGCGCGCACGACGCGGTGGCACGGGACGATGAGTGGGATCCGGTTGGTCGCGCAGCCCGAAGCCGCGGCGCGCACCGCGGCCGGGCGGCCGGCGCGGCCGGCGAGCTCGGTGTAGCTGATCGGTGCACCGGGTGCAACGGTGCGAAGCTCCGCCCAGACCCGCTGGCGAAACTCGCTGCCCGGCTGGCGAACCGCGATGCGCTCGAGCGCCACGACGTCACCCGCCGCGTAGGCGCGCAGCGCCGATGCCACGGGGTGGTCGTCATCGACGAGCGGTTCCTCCGGTGGCTCACCGAAAGTGGCGAAGGTGACGGTATCGCCCTCGACGACGGCGTGGAACGGGTGGCCGCAGATCTCGACGGTCGCTCTCACAGGTAGCTCTCCTTGGTCCACAGGTGCATGGTTGCGTAGGCCCGCCATGGGCGCCACCGCTCGGCCGCCCGGGCAACCGGACCGCCGGGCTTGATACCCAGTGCTCGCGCAAGGACGAGGTCGCCGACCGGACAGGCGTCCGGATCCGCCAGAGCGCACATCGCGACGAACTCGGTGGTCCACGGCCCCACCCCCCTGATCGCAAGCATGCGGGCACGGGTGCCGGCCAGGTCGGCCCCTGGCCGCAGGTCCAGGCCATCCGCGACCGCAGCGGCCACGGCGTGCAGCGTCGCGGCCTTGGAGCCCGTCAGGCGCAAGGCCGCACCGAGCCTCTCGGTCGCCTCGGCGTCGATGAGATCCTACGGCCCCGCCTGCAGCATCCGCCGGAACACCTCCGAGTGGGCAAGGCCCGGATCAGCCAGGACTTCCCGGATCAGCGTGGACAGGGCCCACTGGTTGCGGGTCATCGTGGGATCACTTCCTTGCTTCTTGCCGGAAACAACTGGGACTCCCGCGATGACCCCTCGACGTCAACACCGACGAGGGATCCGCGGGAAGCGACCCCACACTAAAAGACGCACCCCAGGCACCGGCCACAGCACACGGGTCGGGGCTCACGGTCGCGGCGAGCACTCGCGCCGACCGCACCGACCACAGCGCATAGGTCGGGGCCAGCAGTCAGGCCGTCCCCAGTCCGACCCCCGGATGGACGCACCTCCCGGCGGGAAGTCGCCAATGAGATCCGCTCGCCGGGAGACCACCTCATGGCGATCCCACCATCACTGAGGACGGGGCGAAGACCCGGCCGCGGGCGGCGCCGAGGAGGCGCGTACAACGAGTCCGGGGAGGAAGGTCACGTGCTCGACGTCATCGCCCGGGGACAGCAGCAGGTCTGCCGCTGCTCGACCGATGTCCCGCATGGGCTGGTGGACACTGGTCAAGGGGGTGATGAGCTCGGAGGCGATGGCCACGTCGTCGTAGCCGACGATCGCCACGTCCCCGGGAATGCTCAGGCCACGACGGCGGATCTCGCGCATAGCCCCGATGGCCAGCTGGTCGTTGGCGCAGAACAGGGCGGTGGGCGGGCGGGCCTGGTCGAGGAGCTCGGCGGCCCCGGCGGCTCCGGCGTCGGCCGAGTATCCGCGGCCCTCGACCACCGGACGCACCTCCGCCAGTGCGGTGCCCGG
The DNA here is from genome assembly GCF_030524025.1 of Actinomyces sp. Classification (GTDB taxonomy): domain Bacteria; phylum Actinomycetota; class Actinomycetes; order Actinomycetales; family Actinomycetaceae; genus Actinomyces. Next base: position 28,475 of record NZ_JAUNHI010000008.1, read on the forward strand.
GTCGAGCCCGGCGTCCTCCAAGGCTGCCAGCACGCCCTGGCGCCTGTCCCGGGACTGACGCACCGAGATCGGGCCGTTGACGAAGCCGACCCGCTGGTGGCCCAGCCCCACCAGGTGGGCGACGGCGGAGCGCGCCCCCGCGACATCGTCCCCCGAGACGGTGGACAGCTCCGGGGAGATAGGCGGGTGGTCCATGAGCACCACCCGGATGCCCCGCCCGGCGAGCACCGCCAGATTGTCGAGGGTCGAGGCCGAGGGCGTCACGATCACCCCCCGCACGTCCATGCCGGCCAGGAGCCCCATCAGCTCGCGCTCCCGGTCGGGGTCGGAGTCGGTCGAGCTGAGCATGGGCAGACGCCCGTCCTCGCGCAGCCGGTCCTCGATGCCGCGGGCAGCCTCGGTGAAGAAGGGGTTGGCGATGTCGTGGACGAGGACCCCGACCAGCGAGGATCCTCCCCGGCGCAAACGTCGCGCCGTCTCCGAGCGCACGAAGCCCAGCTCCTCGATGGCCTTCTCAACCCGCTCGCGGGTGGCGTCGGCGACCCGCTCGGGGTGGTTGAGCACATGGGAGACGGTGCCGACCGAGACGCCGGCCATCACGGCGACCTCACGGACGGACGGGCGGGATGTCACGGGATGAACCCCCTGGGCGGCTGGCGCGCGTCAGGCGGGAACCGGCTTGGGGCCTCGGCCCGGCGAGCCGTGGACGGACCCTCAACCTCGGTCGCACCTGCTTGTCGACGACGAGCATATCCGGTGCCGGGCCGGCTCCGGTGAGCCGTCGTCACGCGGCTCGCTGTTGGCCGACCACACCCTCGTGCCGTCCGGACCGCAGCGACCTCACCGGCTCCCGCCCGGCCGATGCGAGCGATGGCCGCACAGGCCCCTTGCGCCACCGCGGGGCGGGTGCTACCGTTCACCGAAATTGATTCGTTTCAATTCTGCTCGTGAGCTTCGCGCCCTCGACCGTCCCGCCTCACTCGGCACGTCGGCCCCGGGCGCGCAGCCCCTGACCCACCCCGTTCAAAGGAGAACCCATGTCCACACCAGCCACGCCCGCCAGGACGCCGAACCAGTGGTGGGTCGGCATCGTCTCCGGCATGGCGTCCTACATCGACGCGTGCGCCATCGTGTCGGCCGGGATCGCGCTGGTCATCTACCAGGGCGCCCTGGGCCTGACCAACTCCCAGGTCGGCCTCGCATCGTCGGGCCTGACACTCGCCATCGCCTTCGGGGCACTGTTCGGCGGGCGCCTGGGAGACCGATTCGGCCGCAAGCACGTGTTCTCCGTGACCATGCTCGTCATCGTGCTCGGCTCGGCCCTCCAGACCTTCTCACCCAACTTTATCGTCCTCCTCGCGGGCACGTTCCTCGTCGGGTTGGGAACCGGCGCCGACCTGCCGGTCTCCCTGGCCACGATCGCTGAGACGGCCGACGAGGACAGCCGGGGCAAGATCATCGGACTGTCGAACGTCCTGTGGATCGTCGGCATCCTCGGCGCCATCCTCACCTCCTCCATCGTCGGCAACTGGGGGCTCCTGGGCGGCCAGATCCTCTACGGGCAGGTCGGGGTCATCGCACTGGTCACGCTGCTACTCCGCCTTCCCCTGCCCGAGACCCAGACCTGGCTGGAGGCGCGCGCAGAGCGGGAACGCGGCGTCGAGACCGTCCGCGCCGAGCGCGCCTCGCTGTCCAGCCTTATGCGGACTCCCTATCTCAAGCCCTTTGTCGCCCTCATCGTGTTCTACTCGCTGGTCAACGTCCCGGCCAACACCGGTGGCCAGTTCACAACCTGGATCAACGTCAACATCATCGGGATGGACGTGGCCTTCTCCTCCCAGCTCAGCCTGCTGCTCATGCCGCTGGGCTTCATCTGGGGGGTGTGGTTCATGCGGATCGTCGACACCGACCGGCGCATGCCCTACTTCTACCTCGGCGCGGCCTGCTACGTGGGTGCCTACTTCATCTACATCCTCGCGGGCTTCCACGTGTGGAGCTTCGTCGCCGTCACCGTCATCAACGCCTTCGGCGGGGCCTTCGCCTTCGAGGGGATCATGAAGGTGTGGACCCAGGAGTCCTTCCCCACCCTGCTGCGCACGACCGCCCAGGGGTCGATCATCTTCGTCGCCCGCCTCGTCGCAGCACTGACCGCCGCCGTGACCCCTGCTCTCCTCGCCCTCAACCCCAGGATCGCCTACCTCATCCTCGCCGGCATCGCTATCGTTGGTTACGCCTTCGCGATCTGGGGCTTCCGCGGGGCACAGCGCAACGAGTTCGCCCTCGAGGGGCACGCTGAGGCCGACGTCGCCGCGGGCGAGGCGGAGGGACTCGACTTCTCGGTCACCGCCGCGCCTAAGAGCTGAGCCCGCCCCCCGAGGTTCCGCACCATCCGGACCGCCACGCACCCGCGCCACCAGAACCCGCAGACAAGGAGACCGTCATGTCAACGCCCGCCCTGTCCGATCTCGCACCCCAGGCACTCGACCTGCTGCGGAACCAGTCCATCGAGCTGCCCAGCTGGGCCTTCGGCAACTCCGGGACGCGCTTCCGGGTCTTCGCCACCGCAGGGGTGCCGCGCACCCCATTCGAGAAGATCGATGACGTCGCCGAGGTCAACCGCCTCACCGGCATCACCCCCCGGGTCTCCCTCCACATCCCCTGGGACGCCGTGGAGGACTACGAGGCCCTGCGCGCCCACGCCAAGAACCAGGGGGTGAGCATCGGCACCATCAACTCCAACGTCTTCCAGGACGAGGACTACAAGCTCGGCTCCCTGTGCAACCCCGACGAGCGGATCCGCGCCAAGGCGGTCGCCCACCATCTCGAGTGCATCGAGATCATGCGGGCCACAGGGGCTCCCACCCTCAAGATCTGGCTGGCCGACGGGACGAACTACCCCGGGCAGGACTCCATTGGCGAGCGCCAGGACCGCCTGGCCGACTCCCTGGCGCAGATCTACGCAGCCCTGGACGATGACCAGCAGCTCGTCTTGGAGTACAAGTTCTTCGAGCCGGCCTTCTACCACACCGACGTCCCGGACTGGGGAACCTCCCTCGTGCACTGCCTGGCGCTGGGTGAACGCGCCAAAGTGGTCCTCGACACCGGTCACCACGCGCCGGGCACGAACATCGAGTTCATCGTCGCCCAGCTCCTGCGCCTGGGACGGCTGGGAGCCTTCGACTTCAACTCGCGCTTCTACGCCGACGACGACCTCATCGTGGGCACCGCGGACCCCTTCCAGCTGTTCCGCATCATGAACGAGATCGTCACGGCCGGGGCGCTGGCCCCCGACTCGGGCGTCAACTTCATGCTCGACCAGTGCCACAACTTGGAGGAGAAGATCCCCGGGGAGATCCTCTCGGCCACCAACGTCCAGGAGGCGACCGCCAAGGCCCTTCTCATCGACCGCGAGGCGCTGCACGCCGCCCAGGTCACCGGCGATGTCCTGGCCGCCAACGGCGTGCTCATGGACGCCTTCAACACCGATGTCCGCCCGCTGCTGGCCGAGCTGCGCGCCTCCCGCGGACTGCCCACCGACCCGATGGCGGCCTTCCTCGCCTCGGGATATCTGGAGCGGATCCGCGCCGAGCGGCTCGGGGGGCAGGCCGCCGGCTGGGGCGCCTGAAAGGACCACACCATGTCCACCACCGGGCACGACACCCCCGTCCACGTCGCCGCCATCGACCTGGGCGCCTCCTCCGGACGCGTCATGGTCGGAAGCATCGCCGGCGGGAGGATCACGCTGACCGAGACCCGCCGCTTCACCAACGCCGTGGTCCCCCTGCCCACCGAGGACGGAATGCGCCTCTACTGGGACGTCCTGCGGCTGTGGGAGGAGATCCGTGAGGGTCTGCTCGCAGCCGCGCGCGACGTCGGGCCGCTGTCCGCCGTCGGCATCGACACCTGGGCGGTGGACTACGGACTGGTCGACCCTCAGGGCGCGCTCACCGGGCAGGTCGCCTCCTACCGCTGCCGGCGCACCCGCGCTGTGCCTGCGGAGGTGTTCGCGGCCATCCCGGCGGCCGAGATGTACGCAGTCAACGGTCTCCAGGTCCAGGACTTCAACACGGTCTTCCAGCTCCTGGCCGAGTCACGCGACGGCGCCCTGGCCGAGACCGCTCCGGCCGACGACACCGACGGGGCGCAACGCACCATGCTGCTGCTGCCCGACCTGCTCGCCTATTGGCTGACCGGTCGGAAGATCGCCGAGATCACCAACGCCTCGACCACCGGCCTGGTCGACGCCCACGAGCGCACCTGGTCCGCCCCGCTGCTGGAACGCCTGCACGCCGATCTGAACCTCGACCTGCGCGGCCTGCTGCCTCCGATCGTGGAGGCCGGAACTGTCGTGGGACCGGTGCGCCGCGACGTCGTGGACCTCCTCGGCCCGGACGGGCACCCGACGCCGGTGGTCGCCGTCGGTAGCCACGACACCGCCTCCGCGGTCGCGGCCGTCCCCGCCCGGGCCCCGGACTTCGCCTACATCTCCTGCGGCACCTGGTCACTGGTCGGCCTGGAGCTCGACGCGCCCGTCCTGACCGAGGCCTCCCGGGCGGCCAACTTCACCAACGAGCTGGGCGTGGACGGCACGGTGCGCTACCTCAAGAACGTCATGGGCCTGTGGGTGTTCAACGAGGCCGTGCGCACCTGGCGCCGACAGGGCCTGGACCTGTCCTACCGGGAGCTGGATCTCGCCGCCGAGGCGGCCGAGCCGCTGCGCACCGTCGTCGACGTCAACGACCCGGCGTTCTTCGCCCCCGGCGACATGGCCGCCCGCATCGACGAGGTCGCCGCCCGCACCGGTCAGCCCCGCCCACGCAACCCCGGCGAGTACGTGCGCTGCATCGACGACTCCTTGGCCCTGGCCTACCGGCGTGCCGTGCGCCAGGCCGGCGAGCTGTCCGGCAAGCAGGTCGGCGTGCTGCACATGGTCGGCGGCGGCACCAGCAACCGGCTGCTGTGCCGGCTGGCCGCCGACGCCACCGGCCTGCCGGTGGTCGCCGGTCCCACCGAGGCCACCGCCCTGGGCAACGTCGTCGTGGCCGCCCGCGGCGCCGGCCTCATCACCGGCGACCTGGCGGACCTGCGTGCTGTCGTGCGCGCCTCGACTGAGATGACCGAGTACACCCCGGACCCGGCGACGGCCGACTCCTGGAACGCCGCCGAGGACCGCCTCTTCGGCTGAGCTCCGCCCGCGCTCCCCCAGAACTCACCACCAGTGACAGGAAGTAGGAACCATGAACGCACCTCTGAGTCTCGACCAGATCCTCAGCCAGATGGGCTCCGCCGGGCACCGCCTCGACCACATGCAGGCCGTGGAAGCAGGCGCCGGCAACATCTCGGTGTCGGTCGCCCGCGGTCCCGAGGAGCTCGGCCTGGCCGGCCGCTTCCCCGACGCCACCCCCGGCACCGAGCTGCCGCTCGCCGTCCCGGCGCTTGCCGGCCGGACCGTCCTGGTGACCGGCTCGGGTTGCCGTCTGCGCGACATCGCCGATTCGCCCGCGGCCAATGTCTCGGCCTTCGTTGTCGACCAGGACGGGGTGACGGGCACCTGGTACACCCACCCGGACAGGGCCTTCGAGCGACCCACCAGCGAGTTCAACTCTCACCTGGCCGTTCACAATGACCAGGTCGAGCGCCGCGGCGTGTCCTTCCAGGCCGTCATCCACGCCCAGCCGCCCCACCTGGTCCAGCTCTCCCACATCAAGGAGCTGCGCAACACCACCGACTTCAACCGCCGCATCCTGCGCTGGGAGCCCGAGACGATCGTGCAGCTGCCCGACGGCATCGAGGTGCTGGACTTCATGGTCCCCGGCAGCGCCGAGCTCATGGAGAACAACGTGCGCGCGCTGCGCGACCACGTCATCGTCCTGTGGTCCAAGCACGGCATCATGGTGCGTTCCGACGACTCCCCCCTGGCGGCGGTCGACAAGGTCGAGTACGCCGAGACCGGCGCCATGTACGAGATCCGCGACATGATGGCCGGCGGCCGCGGGGAAGGAGTCACCGAGGCCGAGCTGCGCGCGGTCGTCGAGGCATTCAGGGTCCCCACCACCCTCCTCTAACCCCGAGATCGGGAGATATGACACCTCGAGCTCGCCGCAGCCGGGCGCCCCTCGGGCCACCACCGACCCCACCGGAACCACAGCAATGGAGTAGTCATGGCGCAGCCCACCACGCCTGTCATCCTGGAGACCCTTCGCACCACCATGCCCGACGGGGTTGTCCTGCACGCCGAGGTCGCCCGCCCCACGGGCTCACAGGACTCCCCCGTCCCCGTCCTGCTCGCCCGCTGCCCCTACCTCGGCGGCTGGCGTCCGGCCTTCGCCGAGGGCTTCGGTTGGGCCACCCGTGAGCCGGGACAGATGACGCGGGTCATCGGACTGCAGGCCGGGGTCGAGCTTGAGGAGGTGATCGCAGCGGGCTTCGGGGTCGTCGTCCAGGCCTGTCGCGGCACCGACCGCTCCGAGGGCACCTTCCGCTTCTACCGCGACGAGGCCGCCGACGGCGTCGCCACCCGCCGGGCGCTGGCCGCACTGCCTTGGTGCGACGGCACGGTCCTGACCTTCGGCGCCTCCTACCTGACCACGACGCAGTTCACTGCCGCCCTGTCCTCCACGACGCACCTGGCGGCGATGACCACCTGGGTGGCTCCCTCCACATACGACGACGACCTCATGATGCGCGGTGGTGTCCTGGAGGACGGGCCCGGGTACGACTGGGCGCGCCAGCGGGTGCGCGAGGGCCGCCTCCACGACGGCCTGGAGGACGTGCCCGCCGAGGAGCTGCCCGAGGCGGTCCCCGACTTCACGGCGATGCTGGCCCGCATCGGCATCCGCCGCGCCGCCGCGGCCCTCGCCTGCGCCCACCCGGCCGGAGCCCACGTCCTCGACGCCGTCAACCACCCCCTGCACGACCCCTACTGGGAGTCCCTGGGCTATCCCGAGCCGGCACTGCGTCGGCTCGGCTCCCGGCTGCCGGTGCTCTCCGTGGCCGGCTGGTACGACCTCTTCCTGGGCGGCACTCTGCGCAACCACGAGCTGCTCAGCTCCGCCCCACCACCGGTGACCGGACCCCACCGCCTCCTCATCGGGCCGTGGACCCACATCAACCAGACCCGGGACCAGCCCGGCCGCTCCTTCCCCCACGGAGGCCTGGAGGACGCCGGCACCGCCGCGCTCCACCTCGACTTCTGGAGGGCGGCCTGCGGCGACACCGACGCTGCAGCCCGCCTGCCCGATCTGCCGGTGCGTGTCTACATCATGGGCGCCGACCGCTGGGTCGACCTGCCGTCGTGGCCCGCGCCCCAGGCACGCGACACCTGCTGGCACCTGGCCGGCGGCGACGACGGCGTCCTCCTTCCCCCGACTAAACCGGCGCCGTCGGGCCCGGGACGCAGCTCGTGGGTCCACGATCCCGCCGACCCGGTGCCCACTGCCGGCGGTCAGGTGCTCATGGGGCCGCCTGAGGCGGCCGGCCCCCATGACCAGCGCCCTGTCGAGGCTCGCGACGACGTCGTGTCCTTCACCACCGCGCCGCTGGGTGCTCCGGTCACCGTGCTCGGGCCGGTCAGGCTGCGGGCCTGGGTATCGGCCGGCGCCGAGGACGCCCACCTGCACGCCGCCCTGACCGAGGTCCTGCCCGACGGCACCTCTGTCCTGCTCACCGACGGCGTCCTGCGACTGAGCGCCCGCCACGGGGCTGACCGCAGGGACCCTCTGGCACCCGGGGAGGTCGTCGAGGTCGAGGTGGACATGTGGGCCACCGGCATCCAGCTGCCCGCCGGCCACCGCCTGCGGCTCAACCTGGCCGGATCGAACTGGCCCCGCTACAGCATCGCCCGACCGCACGAGGAGGAGCCCGTCACTCTGAGCGTCCACCACGACGCCACCCACCCGTCCCATCTCGTTCTGCCGCTGGTCGAGCTCGCCTGCGCCTGACCAGACCGACCTACGACTCGCAGGAGAACCACATGACCAGCATCGACGACCTGCGTCGAGCCGTGAAAGACCCGCCCATCGAGTACCGTCCCGAGCAGAGGTGGTGGCTCGCCGAGGGCCTGCACACCGACGACACCATCCGCCACGAGATCAGCCAGGCGCACCGGCTGGGCTTCGGCGGCATGGAGTTCCTCGCCATGCCCGAGGACAACATCGACGAGTCCCGCTACGGCTGGGGGAGCGAGGAGTGGAGCCATGACTCGCTGACCGTCGCCCGGGAGACCACCGAGCGCGGCATGTCCTTCTCCTTCACCTCCGGGACCAACTGGTCCAACGCGAACCTGCCCACCATCACCCCCGACGACGACGCCGCGGCCCAAGAGCTCGGCCTGGTCTGCGAGGACGTCGACGGCACCCGTTCGGGCCCACTGCCCACGGCCGACCTCAACAGGAGGAACGACGGCCCGGACTTCATCCTCGAGCGCATCCCCGGCAAGCGCCAACGTTTCGTCGCCGTCGTCGCCGCGGTCGTCACCGACCGCAGCGACGCACCCGGGCTCCTCGACGTCGACTCCCTGACGGACCTGTCCCCCCTGGTCACCGGCCGCGGCGAGGACCGCGCCCTGGAGTGGACCGCACCGGATGACCGGCGCTGGCGCCTGTTCATCTTCTGGCAGCACGGCACGGGCCAGATCGCCAAGCCGTCGGCCTCGGTCAACTACACGGTCAACTACCTGGAGCGCGACGGGGTCGATGCTGTCATCGCCTACTGGCGGGACGTCGTCCTGACCGACGAGCTCAAGGCGCAGATCGCCGCCAACCCCCGCGCTCAGATGTACATGGACTCCCTCGAGCTCAACCTCTCGGGCGAGGCGGGGATGTTCTGGGGCCGCACCGTCGCCGAGGAGTTCCGCGCCCGTCGCGGCTACGACATCATCCCCTGGCTACCCGTCCTTGTGCGCCGGGTACCGCTCATGGCGGTCTCGACGGTCTACACCTACGAGCCCGAGGGCTCGGACACCGCCGTACGCACCGCCGTGGCCAAGGTCCGTCACGACTACGTTGAGACCCTGACCGACCTGTACATCGAGAACATGCTCCTGCCTTTCCGGGACTTCCTCAGGGCCAACGGGATGTCACTGCGCGCCGAGATCTCCTACGGGCTGCCCTTCGAGCTGACCCGCCCGGGCATCGCGGTGGACGGCATCGAGAACGAGTCCCTGGAGTTCGGCTCCCAGATCGACGCCTACCGGCTCATGGGCGGAGCCGCTCACCTGCTGGGCAAGCAGTACTCCTCCGAGACTGGAGCGACGACGCGCAACCATATGCTCGACCACCGCTTCTACGACCAGATCATCAACACCCAGCTGGCCGCAGGCATCACCAAGACCGTCCTGCACGGTTGGTCCTCCCCGCGCGGGGCCGAGGGCACTGTCGAGTGGCCGGGTCACGAGGGCATGCTGCCCCTGTTCTCCGAGCGCTTCGACACCCGTCAGCCCGGCTCGGAGTTCTATCCGCTGTGGACACGGGCGGTGGGCCGCCTCCAGTACGTCCTGCGGCAGGGTCGCCCGCGCATCGACGTCGGCATCCTGCGCACCGACCACTTCACAGACAACTCCTCGGGCATGATGCTCATCGACGACCGGGGCGAGCGTGTCGCCGACGAGGTGGCCTACGGCACGAGATGGATGAGGAACCGCCAGAACCATTGGTGGGCCGACCTGGGCATGCAGGACGCCGGATGGACCTACGAGTTCTTCGAGGGGTCCTACCTGCTGCGTCCGGAGGTCTCCTTCGGCGACGGCGTCGTCCAGCCCGACGGCCCCGGCTACCAGGCGCTCATCGTCTACCAGGAGGCTCTCGACGCCGACGTCGCCGCCCGGCTCCTGGAGCTGGCGGAGGCGGGTCTGCGGGTACTGGTGGTCAACGGCGTCAGCGAGCTCAAACGCCTCGAGACCGGCGAGTACCTCCGCCACGACGCCCCAGCCTCGCGTACCCCCGGACTGGATGGGCGTGACGAGGAGCTGGCCACGACGATGGCGCACCTGCGAGCCCTGCCCACGGTCGCCGAGATCGATGACCAGTCCCTCACGCTCCGGGCGCTGCGCGACCTGGGGGTCCGGGGGTACCACGAGCTGGTCGAGCCAAGCCCCGCCGTGCTGACCTACGAGCGCGAGGACGGCGACCTCATCCACGTCTACCTCTACAGCTTCCTGTACGAGACCGGGCGGGAGACCACCGTCGAGGTGCGCGTTCCGGGGCGGGGCGCCGCCTACCGTCTCGACCAGTGGAGCGGCGTGATTCGCCCCGTCCCCTCCAGGTCCGACGGCGAGGCCACGGTCATCGCGGTGACGCTGCGTCCCGGTGAGGCCACGATCGTGACGCTCGACCGCTCGGTCGGCGGGCGGGGGCCGGCCGACCGGACCGGCACGACGGCGGGAGCCTGTCACCAGTCGCAGATCGGCTCAGTGGTTGCCGAGCTCTCCGACTGGTCGATCGCCGTGGAGTCCTGGGACGCAGGCGACAACGAGATCGTCCAGGAGGACCGGGGCCTGGGCTACGTGACCCGTGAGGTCGTGCCGACCACCGTCGTCACCCGCCTCCAGTCCAGCGCACGTGCGCTGGCACCGTGGAAGGATCTGCCCGACGTCGGCCCGGAGGTCTCCGGCGTCGGCGAGTACCGCACAACGCTCACCCTCGAGGAGGTGCCCGAGGGGCGGCTCGTCCTCGACCTGGGGGACGTCAACGGCGGGCTCGGCTCACTGAGTGTCAACGGCTCGGAGCCGGTCGGTTTCGACACGTCCGCTCCGGCCGTGGATGTAACCGGGCGGCTGCGAGCAGGGGACAACGAGCTGGTCGTCCGGGTGTCCTCCTCGCTGAGCAACCGCTTGAGGGCGCGCGGCTACTACGATCGCGTTCCCGACGTCCTGCTCATGCTCAACGAGGGTGTCAGCACACCGCATGAGGTGCCCGAGCGCTCCTACGGGCTGGTCGGCCCCGTGCGCCTGCTGGCACGGAGCAGCTGAGGAGGCCGGGCGAGGCGGGTCCACACCGCCGCGCACCCTGTTCCGCCCATCGGGCTGCCGACCGGTCATGTCGGCGACTCCGTGGAGCCCCCGTGCATCCACGGAGTCGCCGGGACCTCGTTCCCGCACGTGTCATATGTCCCGATCTCGAGGTGTCATATGTCCCGATCTCGCGGTGGGGCGGGGTCAGAACAGCACGGCTCCGTTCGTCCGGGCGATCTCGCCCAGCACATGAGCACTGGGCTTGGGCCTGCGCTCCTGGGTGACCCTGTCCACGGCGATGATGCCGAACTTGGGGCCGTAGCCGAAGATCCACTCGAAGTTGTCCATCGCCGACCAGCACATGTAGCCGCGCACGTCCACGCCGTCGGCGATCGCACGACCCACCTCGGTGACCGCGGTGCGCAGGAAGTCCACCCGCTGGGTGTCGTCCTCGGTGTTGAGCCCGTTCTCGGTGACGATGATCGGCACCTTGACCGTCTCCCACGCCTGGCGCACCACCGCCCCGATCGCCCAGGGCCAGATCTCCTCCCCGCCCTGGTTGAGCACCGCGCCGTCCTCCGGCGGTACCGGGCCATCGGGACCCAGCACCGTGCGGTTGTAGGTCTGCAGCCCGACGAAGTCGTCGCCCTCGCTGAGGCGCAGGTAGCGCAGGTTGTTGTCCTCATTCATGCGCGCCACCCGCTGCTCGCCGCCGGGTGCGGCATGGAAGTCGGTGTTGGCCAGGGTCCAGCCGACCTGCATCTCAGGCCTGACCTCTTTGATCGCCCGCCTGGCCTGGCGGTGCGCCTCCGCCGCGACCTCGAACGCCTCCTCGGTGGCGGCGAGCTGGAAGCCGGCGACCTTGTCCGCCGTCGTCCCCAGGGCACGCGCAGCCCCCTGCCAGGTGGGGTTGCCCAGGCGCTGGGCCGGGCTGGTCTCGGCCAGACCCATCTCGGCCAGCAGGACGGAGAGGTTGGGCTCGTTCATCGTGCAGGCGATGTCGAACAAGTCGCCGAGCTCATCGGTGACCACCCGGCAGTAGCGGGCGAACAGGTCCGGCGTACTGGCATCCTCCCAGCCGCCACGGGCGATAAGCCATGCCGGAGAAGTGAAGTGGTGGTAGGTGACCAGCGGGGTCAACCCGTGCTCGTGACAGGCGCGCAGCATGTCGCGGTAGTGCTCGATGGCCACCGCGGAGAACTCGCCCTCGGCCGGCTCGATCCGGCTCCACTCCAGGGAGAAGCGGTAGGAGTTCAGGCCCAGTGAGGCCAGCAGCGCGATGTCGGAGCGGTAGCGGGTGAAGTGGTCGCAGGCATCTCCCGAGGACTCGGCGAACATGGTGTTCGGGACGTGCTCATAGAGCCAGCAGTCGTTGTTCGTGTTGCCTCCCTCGACCTGGTGGGAGGCGGTGGCGGCTCCCCACAGGAAGTCCTCGGGGAAGGGCGTGGCGGCGGTAGCGGTCATCGTGGTCATGCTCCTGGGCGTGGTGGGCGGTGGGTGCAGGTGCTGACGGCGACACCCGGCGCGCACGAGGCGGCGCGGGGCGCCGCCGTCGAGTCGGGTGACGGACGGCGTAACTGGCAGGCGGGGGTCACGTGACTCCCTTGACCAGGGGAATGACGAGGCCCCTGCCGCACTCCCCCGGATCATGGAGCACAGCGCCACGGTCCCGGACAGACCCATCGCTGCGCCGTCACCCGCGCCGAAGCAGCCGACCTCGTGCACCCCCGACCACCAACAGACGTCGCGCAGGACGGGACCGAGATCGACTCTTGACGGGTGGGACCAACCCCCTAGTATGTCGCACACTACTATATGAATCGATTCAACACATCTGGAGAACCGATGCCCCCGCCCAACAGCCTCCCGCCCGCACCCGCAGGACAGACTCCGCTGGCCACCGCGCCCACGGCTGCCCGGTCCACCGCCTCCATGCCTACCCCGGCATCACCCGACCCGCTCATGTCGGGCCAGCCGAGCCGTGCGCCCGCCTCGCCTGCCACCTCCTCCCCCGCCCCGACCCCAGCGGCAGCTCTCGGAGACGGCTCACCCCGAACCACCGACCTGCTGCGCGCGCCCGCGCCCGCGCCGACGGACCCGGTGGGCCCGCTGGCGGCACCCGTGCGCCTGCGTGTCGACCACCACCGCCCCGACCTGCCCGTTCTCGGCGGGACCGGGGCCAGCCCCACGCTGTCCTGGGAGGTGCCCACCGCCCCCGCAGGCTGGCGACAGGTGCGCGCGGAGGTCGAGATCACCCGCGGCCCCCTCGGCGATCCGACCGTCACCGAGACCCATTCCCTGGCAGGACCCGACGCGCTGTTCATCCCCTGGCCGGGAGCACCTCTGACCAGCCGTGAGACAGCGTCCTGGCGCGTGCGCGTGGCTGGGGCTGATGGCACCTGGTCGCCCTGGTCCCGCCCCGCCGTCGTCGAGACGGGTCTGCTGGAGCGCTCCTGCTGGACCGCGCGCCCGATCACCGCGCCCGGCAACGCGCGCACCGACCCCGCCCCCGTCCTCGTGCGCCGTCTGACCGTCCCCGCGGGCACCACCGCCGCTCGCCTCCACCTGACCGCCGCCGGTGTTTACGAGGCCTTCATCGACGGCGTCAAGGTGGGAACCGACGAGCTCGCCCCGGGGTGGACCGAGTACGCCGACCGCCTCCTGGTCCAGACCCACGACGTCACCGCCGCCCTGGGCCCCGGCGAGCATGAGCTCGCCATCGTCCTGGGCAACGGCTGGTACCGCGGCCACCTGACCTGGGAGATGCGCGAGTGCGTCTACGGCACCGACTTGTGGCTGCTCGCCCAGCTCGAGCTCACCGGTCCGGAAGGGACGACCACGATCGGCACGGACGGCGACTGGGTCTGGCGCCCCTCCAACGTCACCGCCAACGACCTGTACAACGGCCAGTCCACCGACCTGCGTCTGCCCGCACTCGGCACCGAGGACGCCGAGTCCGCCGTCGCCGTTCTCGCCCTGCCGGAGGCCGACCTCGTTCCGACCGCGCTGCCCCTGCCCACCGTCGTCGGCGAGCTGCAGCCGATCGAGGTCCTCACCACGCCGTCGGGCAGGCGGATCGTCGACCTCGGGCAGAACCTGACCGGGCACATGCGCCTGACAGTCGTGGGCGACGCCGGTCGGGTCATCACCTTGCGCCACGCCGAGGTCCTCGAGGACGGCGAGCTGGGCACCCGTCCCCTGCGCCACGCCGAGTGCACCGACCGCGTGACCCTGGCCGGTACCGGCACCGCTGATCACCCCGAGGTCTTCGCCCCCACCCTGACCCAGCACGGCTTCCGGTACGTCGAGGTCGAGGGATTCGACGGCGACGACGAGGCCCTGGCCGCGGCCCTCACCGCCCGCGTGGTCTCGGCCGGCATGGAGCGCGCGGGCTGGTTCAGCTGCGACCAGGAGGACGTCAGCCGCCTGGTGGAGAACACGCGCTGGTCGACACTTCATCACCGTGCCCACCGACTGCCCGCAGCGCGACGAGCGCCTGGGCTGGACCGGCGACATCGGCGTCTTCGCCCCGACCGCCCTGACGCTGTATGACTCGGCAGCCTTCCTGGCCTCCTGGTGCGCCGACCTTGCCGCCGCACAGGCGCCCGACGGCTCCCTGCCAGTGGTGGCCCCCAACGTCCTTGGTGACACGAAGCTGACCTGCGCCTGGGGCGACGCCATCACCCTGGTGCCCTGGGCAGTCTACGAGGCGACGGGGGACACCGGAGTTCTGGCCGCCACCGTCGAGGCCATGTCCCGCTTCGTCGACGGCGTCGAGATGGCAGCCGGACCGCGGCTTCTGTGGCGTGGTGGCTTCCAGTTCGGCGACTGGCTCGACCCCGACGCTCCACCCCAGGACCCGGCCGACGCCAAGGCCGACCCCGACGTCGTGGCCACCGCCTACTTCGCCCGCAGCGCCGAGATCACCGCGCGTGCCTACGCCGCCCTGGGACGGCCCGAGCGGGCCCGGCACTACGAGAAGCTGGCCGCCGGCGTGCGCCGCGCCTACCTGGACGCCTACGTCACCGTCGACGGCCTGATCGTCTCCGACTGCGCCACGGTCTACGCCCAGGCCTTGGCCTGGGACCTGCTCGACACGCCGCGACGGGTAGCGGGCGCCGGGGCCCGCCTGGCCGACCTGGCGCACAGTCGGGCCTTCCGCATCTCGACGGGCTTCGTGGGCACACCACTGGTCCCCACCGCCCTGGTCAAGGGCGGCCAGGGCGCCACCGCCTCCCGCCTCCTGCTGGAGAGGGGGTGCCCCTCATGGCTGTACCCGGTGGAGATGGGCGCCACGACCATCTGGGAGCGTTGGGACTCCATGCTTCCGGACGGGACCATCAATCCCGGGGAGATGACGAGCTTCAACCACTACGCCCTGGGCGCGGTCACCCAGTGGCTCATGACCGAGCTGGCCGGGCTCGAGCTGGTCGCGCCCGGCGGACGGGCCCTGAGAGTCGAACCGCGGTTCGGCCACGGGTTCGGCTCCGCGGGCGTCACACGCCGCCTGCCGCTGGGCACGGCGAGCGCCGCCTGGGAACTGAGCGGGCAGGACCTCGGTCTGCGCGTACAGGTGCCGGTCGGCGCAACGGCGCGGATCATCCTGCCCGGCGTGGAGCCCGAGACCGTCGAGCACGGCGTGCACGAGCGCACAGTGCGCGTGCCCGAGGACGTGTTGGGGAGGCCCGGGACCGTCGCGACGGTCCGCGGCCTCATGGCCGACACCGACGCCTGGCAGCGGGCGGTCACCGCCGTGAGCTCGGCAGGGCACCCGATGTACGCCCAGGACCCGGCCGTCACGCTTGCCAAGCTGCTGCGCCGTGAGCTCGACGCCCCCGTGTCGATGGCACCGGCTGCGGCAACCGTGTACGGCTTCGTCCCAGGAATGGAAGAGGTGCGCGACGCCCTGGAGAAGGTCGTACGCACGATCGGCTCTCCAGCGATGGCGAGCAGGGGCCGCGGCGCAGCCGCCGAAACGATCGACCAAGAGGCCGAGCCCCTCTAGAATTGATACGTTTCAATAGGGAGAGAGGTTGCCTTGTCCCCCCTGCCCCACGCCCGTCCGACCATCCCGGAACCACCTATCACCGCCGCCGCCCTGCCCGACCCGGTGGGACGCTTGGCCGCCCCGAGCCATCTGCGCCTGGAGCGCCACCTGCCCGGCGACGTGCTGGGCGGTGCCGCACCGAGTCCTCGCTTGAGCTGGGAGGTCGCCAGCGCCCCAGCCCAGTGGGCACCCACCGACGCCGAGCTCGAGATCACCCGGACCTGCCTGGACGGCACCGCCCTCGGCGAGCCCGAGGTCCTGCGCCTGCCGAGGGCGGACGGCATCCTGACCGCCTGGCCCGCCGCTCCCCTGGGTTCGAGGGAGCGCGTCAGCCTGCGGGTGCGCGTCACCGGGGTCGTACGGACCAACGCCTCAACCTCCGGGGCCTCCCCATCGGGATCCGACTCACCCGGACCCTCCTCCTGCGCAACCACGGGTCCGGCCGTCGGCGCCACGGCCGGGGCCGCGCCCCTGACGGCCACGGCCGCCCCCCGCACGCCGTCTGCCGACGGCAGCAGCGCCACCGTCTCGACATCCGCCTGGTCGGAGCCGGTCGTCTACGAGACCGGCCTGCTCTCCGCCGAGGACTGGCAGGCCCTGCCCGTGGGGCCCGCCTGGCCCGAGAACCCCGACTCCGACCGGCGCCCGCCGCTCGTGCGCGGCGAGCTCACGGTCAAGACCCCGGTCGTGGCCGCCCGCGCCTACATCAGCGCCCACGGCCTCATCCGCGCCGAGCTCGACGGCCTGCGCATCGGCACCGATGAGCTCGTCCCCGGCTGGACCGTCTACGGCAAGCGGCTGGTGGCGCGCGCCTACGACGTGACCGAGACGCTCCTGTCCTCGTCTCCCAACGGCGACGGCGTAGGTACCCACGCCCTGGGCGCCCAGCTCGCTGACGGCTGGTACCGCGGGCACATCGGCTTCGACGGCGGATACCGTAACCTCTACGGTGACGATGTCGCCGCGATCATCCAGCTCGAGCTCACCCACGCCGACGGCTCACGCTCGACGGTGTCCACCGGTCCGACGTGGCGGGCCGGGGCCGGCGAGATCCTGTTCACCGGCCTGTACGAGGGCGAGCGTGTCGACGCACGCCTCAGGGCCCCGGGCTGGTCGACCCCCGGCTTCGACGACTCCACCTGGCAACCGGTGCGGGTCCACACCAGCGATGCCGACCGTCTGGTCATGCCCACTGACGCGCCGGTACGCGCCATGGAGACTCTCGAGCCGGTGGAGGTCACCGTGCTGGACCGCCAGGTCCTCCGTCTGGGCGGCGGCGAGACCGAGACGGCCCCCGAGCGGGTGCTCGTCGACTTCGGCCAGAACATCGCCGGTCGACTGCGGATCACGGTCTCGGGCCCCAGGGGCACGACGATCACTCTGCGCCACGCCGAGATCCTCCAGGACGCGCAGCTGTGCACGCGCCCGCTGCGTGAGGCCGCCGCCACGGACACCTACACGCTGGCGGGCGAGGGGGTCGAGGAGTGGGAGCCGGCCTTCACCATCCACGGCTTCCGCTACGCCGACGTCACCGGCTGGCCAGGCGGCGCCCAGGCCGCGCGCGAGGCGATCGAGGCGGGCGCGGTGCGTGCCGTCGTCGTCCACACCGCCATGGAGCGGCTAGGAGCCTTCACGTGCTCGGACGAGCGGGTCACCCGCCTGCACGAGAACTCGCGCTGGTCGATGCGGGACAACTTCGTCGCCCTGCCCACCGACTGCCCGCAGCGCGACGAACGCCTGGGCTGGACCGGCGACATCCAGGCGTTCGCGCCGACCGCCGCCTTCCACTACGCCTGCACCGGCCTGCTGGGCTCATGGCTCGAGGACCTGTCCATCGAGCAGGAGGAGCACGGCACTGTGCCCTGGTACGTCCCAGTCATCCCCGGCGGCTTCTGGACCCCGCCCAAGCCCGCCGCCGTGTGGGGCGACGCCGCCACCATGGTGCCCTGGGAACTGTTCCAGGCCACAGGGGACCGGGGCCTGCTGGAGCAGCAGTACGACTCGGCCCGCGCCTGGGTGGATCTGGTGGACTCCCTGGCGGCGGAGGACCACGTGTGGGACTCCGGCCTCCAGCTCGGCGACTGGCTCGACCCCTCGGCACCGCCGGACAACCCCCTCCAGGCCATGACCGACCCCTACCTCGTGGCCACCGCCTTCTTCGCCCGCTCGGCCCGGATCGTCTCACTGTGGGCCGCCGAGCTGGGCAGGGCTGAGGACGCCGAGCACTACGCGAGCCTCGCCGATGCCGTCGGCGAGGGCTTTCGCGCGCGTTTCACCGACTCCGCAGGAAGGATGACCTCCGACACCCAGACGGCCTACGCGCTGGCCATCGTCTTCGACCTGTGCGGCGACGCCGAGCGCCGCGCGGTCGCCGGCAGGCGTCTGGCCGAGCTCGTCGAGCGCTCCGGAGGCAACGTGTCGACGGGCTTCGCCGGCACGCCCGTGCTCACCGAGGCCCTGTCAGCCACCGGTCACGCCGAAGACGCCTACCGGCTGCTCATGGAGACCTCCTGCCCGTCGTGGCTCTACGCCGTGACCATGGGGGCGACCACGACGTGGGAGCGCTGGGACTCGATGCTGCCCGACGGCTCGGTCAATCCCGGCGGGATGACCAGCTTCAACCACTACGCCTTGGGCGCTGTCTCGGCCTGGCTGGAGCGGACGGTCGGAGGCCTGACTCCCGCCGAGCCCGGCTACGACCTCATTGAGGTCGCACCCCGACCCGGCGGCGGGCTGCGCAGCGCCGAGTCGGTGCATCGCACCCCCCACGGCTGGGCGGCATCATCGTGGTCGCTCGACGATGCCGGTCGGCTGGACCTCGAGGTGGTCGTGCCGGTGGGGGCGCACGCCCGGGTCGTGCTTCCCGGCCAGGCGGGTGCGGCGGCCGGGCCGATCCTGCTGGCGCACGGCCGCCACCACCTGGTGGCATGAGCGGTGCCGTTCCGGGGGAGCCGACCTTTCCCGGGACGAGAGCTCACATCGTGCGCAGATAGTGGGCCTTGGTCCCCAGCTGCACCGCGATCATGACGAACATCCCGACCACCGCAACCACCTTGACCGGGCCGTCGCATTGTCATGCCCCCGGCGCGCCCGCCAGACGGCGACCGCCATGGCCACCGCCGTTGTCAGCGCCCCGACGGCGAAGCCGACCACGAGACCACGGCGACTGTCCGGTCAGCTCGACGGGACGAACGGCACGTAGGCGAGGGCGGCGACAGCGACCACCGACCAGACCACGACCCATGTCTGCTGGATACGGGCCTTGCAGCGGCGGCGCTCGTCTCCGGAGACGGCCCGCCCCGCGCCGGAAGTCTCGGACGGTACAGAGGACCTGCGGTTGTCAGATATGGAAGATCTCCTCGACCGTCGTGTCGAAATAACGGGCAATGGCGATGGCCAGGGGCAGAGAGGGGTCGTACTTGCCCTTCTCGATGGAGTTGATGGACTGACGCGAGACGCCCACGGCCTCACCGAGCTGCGCCTGGGTGAGGCCGCGGGCTTCCCTCAGCTCCCGCACATCGTTGTTCACACACGCCCCTTGACGAGGAATCTCCCCCAGCTCCCGCCGGGCAGGTCGAGCCCACGCCCTTCGGCCGCCCGGCCGAGCTCGGCCAAGCGGGCGGAACGGACACTGAGAACCATCAGGCTGGCCACCTCCACGACTGCGAGCCCGATGAGGGCGCCGTCCGAGAAAAGATGGAGCACGGCGCTGGACGCGCACATGACGGCCCCTACCGTACAGGCCCCGGCGGTCACGGTGACGACGCTCTACTCGGCGGTAATCGCCCTCAGAAGCGCCTCGTTGTCCAGTGGGTGGGCCGACAGGGCACGGCGGAGGCGTCGGCGGGCGATAGCTGTGATGACGACAATGACGACGACTGCAACGGCAAGGCCGGCGACGACGCCGAGGACGAACTCGAGGGACATGGCGCCCTCCTGGGATGGGTACTGCACGATGAGAAGTCGAACGGCGAGCCGGATGACGCGACAGGTCCGGGCGGCCGCCGGGCCTCCCACAACCACCTCGCCATGTCAGGCGCCCTTGACATGTCTAGTGTGCTTGACATGAGTCGTCATGTCAAGCGGCCTTGACCCTGAGGCGTCTCGCACACGCCCCACGTCATTTCAGGTCGTTGCAGCAAACGTGACACACCGCCTAAGCGCAAGCCTGGACCCACAACTGACCGATCGTTAGGTTGGTGGGCGCCGGCCGGCTCCTGGCCAGTCGACACCCGGCGGGAGAGTCCTCCGGGGAACCCAACCGAAAGGAACCGACATGTTCATCGACATCAACCTAGCCGTCAGTGCCGCCGACGCCCGTCAGCGCGAGCTCGCCCGCGAGGCCGCCGCTGCGAACAAGCAGCGCTGACACCCGAGCGATACCCGAGCGATACCTGAGCGATACGGCAACCGCCCGAGGCGGTACACCCGCGGGACCACCCGCGACGGCCATCAGGCCACTGCACATCAGGGCGAGGACAACGAGGTCCTCGCCCTTCTTGGTGCCCCGACGCCGAGTTCGCACCGCAGACCCCATGGCGGCCGACGAGGACCGCCATCTCGCGAGATCGGGACATCTGACACCTCGAGATCGAAACCGAGAGACGGAGTCGCAAGGTGGCGGCCGAGGCCGCGCCCGGGTGTTGCCGGCAGGCGGCGCAGGGGTCAGCGGGCCGACCGCCCCACACGTCGCCGAGCCCCTAGGAGGGCCACCACCGCCGAGTACAGCAGGGGGATGACGGCGCACAGGAGCAGTGCGGGCCGCAGCCCCGTGCCGGAGTCGGTCGGCAGCACCGCGACGAGACCGGCCAGGGACCCGCCGGCCGACGCCGACTGGGCCAGGACCCCGGCAGCGGCCGGACCCACGGCCGCACCGACGTCGCCGAACAGCGCGATGACCGCGAACATGGCGCCGCCGCCGGCGGGGAAGCGCGCCGCGGTCAGCGAGGTCGCGCCGGGCCACATGAGCGAGACGCACAGGCCCGTCAGGGCGCAGGCGAGCAGCGTGACACCCGCGTGGGAGGCGGCTGCGGCCACGACGTAGCAGGCGGCCGCGCCCAGGCCGGAGACGATCAGCACGCCCCGCAGCTGGATCCGCTCGCCAAGGAGCCCGTACCCCGTGCGGCCGATCGCCATGAGCAGGGCGAACAGGCCTGGGCCGAGCAGGTCGCCGAGCTCCTTGCCCACCCCGGCGCCCTGCTGGGCGAAGAAGCTCGACCACTGGCTCATCGTCAGCTCGCTCGCCCCGCCCAGCGCCATGAGGGCCAGGGCCAGGAGGAAGGCCGGGGCGCCCAGGAGGGAGCGCAGGGAGGTGCGCTCGTCGTCGGGCACGGTGCGTGGCATGGGCACGCGCGCGATGACCAGGCCGTTGACGATCGGCACGAGGGACCACACGAGCGGCAGGACCCACCATCGTTCGATGCCGACGACCGCCAGCAGGCCGGTCGTGCCCAGGACGACGGCCAGCTGGCCCCAGCAGTAGAAGGAGTGCAGCAGCGCCATCCCGGCCTCCTTGGAACGCCCGGGCTCGGCGGGCAGGTGCTCGACGATCGGGCTGGCGAGGACCTCGATGAGCCCACCGCCGACGGCGTAGACGACAACGGCCAGGCACAGTCCGACCAAGCCCGAGCCCAGCAGCGAGGGGACGAGTGCGAGCGCCATGAGCCCCGCGGCGGCCAGGACGTGGGCGATGACCATCATCGGCCGGTATCCGACGCGGTCGACGAGCCGGATCGAGACGAGGTCGGTGACCAGCTGGACGAGGAAGTTGAGGAAGGCCAGGAGCCCGAGCTGCGCGACGCCGATCCCGATCCTGGAGTGGAAGACGACGAAGAGCAGCGGGGCGAGGTTGTTGACGATCGCCTGGACGACGAAGGCCCCGTAGGCCGAGCGCCGGGTGGCGGCCCAGCTGGCGGCAAGGCGGCCGTGGTGCGTCATGGGACTCCGTAGGGCGGGGGCGGCGTACTGGTCGCATCCTACGCAGGCTACTTACTGCCCACTAGGTAGTCGGGCCGTCCAAGACAGATCGACGACAGCCGGAAAATGAGTCATACATCACGTTGATTGCCCGCTCATGGCGATCTCAACAAGTCCACCATCGTCACCCCCTCGTCTCATGCACCCGATGAGGCCCCTCCTCCACCCGTCCGGAGGCCATCTGGAGGAGGGGCGCCCCGATGACTCCCGCGACCGACCAGCCCCGACCCGCCCCCGACAAACCTTCCCGCACACCCGCTCACCGAGGATGGCGAGCGGATCGCCTGAAGGAATGGGTCCCCCCGTCGGGCGCAGGACCCACGCGACCCCTCAGCATTGCAGGTACATATCGGTAGGCAGTCACACATAGGACACAAAGGAGTTTACGCCGTCACCCGATCACCTTGTCGGATGACTCCCATCAACAACGCCTTCGGTTTGGGATTTCAACGAAAAACGCCTCCGCCCACCATCGGGGGCCGCGGCGGCACGCCCGCGCACATCACGACATAGCGACGTATTCGTGATACTTCTGTGATACCTCTGTGACAGTACAACGACCAGACGATCAACCCCGCCACCCACCCGGTCGGCTAAGCCATTAGGATGGTTCCATCCACCGACCGGGGTGGGTCGCGACACAACTCGACCACCTCACGTCGTCCGCTCAGGCACGGACAGGGACGGACCAGCATCGCTGGACCTCCACCAGCCGACAGACACGTTCAACGGACCGGTGACCAGTTCTCCGAGCCCCCTTCCCCAGGGGGTTGACCCACGCCCGCATCAAGGAGCCCTTCATGACCAGCCAGCACACCGACCACGTGGCGAACACCCCGCTCGCCAGTCCCGCCCGGGGACTCGACCCCGTCGTCGAGGCACCGTGCGGCCCGGTCCGTGGCGTCTGGCGCGAGGTCACGACGGCGGCGCCCGCGAGCCGCTTCAACCGCTCGGCCGCCTTCTACGGCGTGCCCTACGCCGAGGCCCCCGTCGGGCCCCACCGCTTCATGGCCCCTGTCCCCCGCTTCCCGTGGTCCGAGGTGCTCGACGCCACCCGTCCCGGCGCCAGCCCCCAGCAGACCCTCATGTGCGGGACCACCGCCGTGCCCGAGGCCGTCGTCCCGGGCGAGGACACCCTCAACCTCAACATCTTCACCCCCACCCCCGGCCAGGACGAGGCGGCCCTGCCAGTGCTCGTGTGGATCCACGGGGGCGGCTTCGAGACCGGTACGCTGTCGAGCCCGTGGTACGACGGCGCGACCTTCAACCGCGACGGCGTCGTGACCGTCTCGGTGTCCTACCGGCTGGCCTTCAACGGGTTCGGCTACGTGGAGGGCTCCAACGCCCCGGTCAACCGCGGGCTGTACGACCAGATCACGGCGCTGCGCTGGGTGCGCGACAACATCCGCGCCTTCGGCGGCGACCCGGACCGTGTCACCCTGGCCGGATACGGCGCCGGCGGAGCATCGGTGATGGCCCTGCTGACCTCGCCGATGGCCGAGGGCCTGTTCTCCCGCGCGATCTGTCAGTCGGGCGTCCCGTCCACCATGCCCCTCGAGCTCGCCCGCGAGCGCGCCGACCACGCCGCCGACCTGGCGGGGACCACCGCCGACCTCGCCGGCTGGCGCCGCCTGAGTGATGAGGAGCTCGACGCCGCCGCCGGCGAGCTCGCCGAGGAGGTGCCCCTGCTGGGCTCCGACCCGGTCGAGGTTGTGCGCGAGGCCGTCACCGGCACCGCCCCCGTGCCCGCCACCTTCGGCCCCGTGCATGGCGACGAGGTCCTGCCCGTCGAGGTCGAGCAGGCCCTCGCCTCGGGGGCCGGTGCACAGATCCCCCTCCTGACCGGTGCCACCGCCCACGAGGCCGTCTTCCTCGGCTTCCTGCTGTCCGGACCGGGCGGGGGCCCCTCGACCGCCGAGCTCCTCGATCAGGCCGGCGTCGACCAGCAGACCATCACCCGCATCGAGGACAACTTCCCCGAGCTGTCGGGCAACGACCCGGCCCTCCTGGGCGCCGTCGTGTCCTACGGCCGCTGCCAGCTGCCGCTGACCCGTTCCCTGCGCGCACGCGCCGCCGCCGGGTCCGGGGCGACGTGGGTGTACAGCTTCGCCCGCCGCGCCCAGCGCACCGGTGTCGCGGCGCACTGGCTGGACCTGCCCTTCGTCTTCGACTGCCTGGGCGAGCCCGGAGCCTCGGCCGCCATCGGTGACCACGGGTCCCAGGACCTGGCCACGGCGATGCACGCCGACTGGGTGTCCTTCGTCGCCGGCGAGGACCCGTCCTGGGCGGCGTGGGGGCCGGGGGGCACCGGGCGGGTCTATGGCGCCGTCGACGGCGTGGTGGCCGAGGAGGGGACCCCGCTCGCCCTGGCCGAGGCGCTGCTGGACGCCCCGCAGGGCTGAGGCACGCAGGCCCCTCCCCCGGCCACCACCAACGACGCGAGGCGTCCGCCGCAGTACCGCGGTCGTGAGCCGGGCGCCTCAGCCGTCCAGGTCGGTGATGTGTCCGGCGGGGTCCTGGACGCGGAGCATGAGAAGCAGGCCGAGCAGGAGCACGGTCACGATGCCCAGCACGCCCCAGTACGGGGCGTCCCCGCCCGTGACACGCCCGCCGACCCACACGCTCAGGCCGTACATGGCCGGCGCCAGGAAGGACACCGCCCGGCCTGTCGTGGCGTAGAGGCCGAAGATCTCGCCCTCCCGGCCGATGGGCACGACGCGGGCGAGGAAGGACCGGGCGGCCGACTGGGCCGGCCCCACGCAGGCCGCCAGGACCAGGCCCAGGACCCAGAAGGCGGTGGCCCCGGCGTCGTGGAGCACGAAGACGAGCGTGCCCGCCACGACGAGCACGACGAGCGAACCGAGGATGACCCGGCGGGGACCGATGACGTCGTCGAGGCGTCCGGCCACGATCGTGGCGACACCGGCGACGACGTTGGCCATGACCGCGAAGAGCATGACCCCCTCGCGGTCGAATCCGAAGGTGTTCTGGGCGATGATCCCGCCGTAGGTGAAGACGCCGGCCAGCCCGTCGCGGAAGACCGCCGCCGCCAGGAGGAACCACAGCACCTCGGGATGACTGCGGTGGAGGGAGCGCAGGGTGCGCCACAACCGCTTGTAGGAGGCGGCGATCGACTCGCGGCGGGCCGGGCGGGGGGCGTCGGGCCGCCCGCCGGGCTCGATCTCCATGCCTGCGTGCTCCCTGGCGCCGCCGCGCTCGGCGGCCTCGCGCGCCCCCTGGCGCAGGCGGCGTCCGCTGCGCCCCGACTGGGTGAGCACCACCGGCACGGCGCACACGCCGAACCAGGCCGCCGCCACGAGCATCGAGGCCCGGACGTTGAGCCCGTCGGCCTCGGTGACGCCGAACCAGCCGACGTCGGGCTGGATGAAGCCGGCCAAGAGGATGAGCAGGAGGACGATCCCTCCCAGGTAGCCCATCCCCCAGCCCAGACCGGACACGGCGCCGAGGCGGTCCTTGGGGGCCAGGTGCGGCAGCAGCCCGTTGTAGTTGACCGAGGCGAGCTCGAAGAAGATGTTGCCCACGCCCAGCAGGACGATGCCGAACCACAGGAACCCCGGCTGGGGCAGGACGAGGAACATGGCGGCGCTGACCGCCACGACCACCGCCGTATAGATGCCCAGCCACAAGACGGTGCGGCCGGCACGGTCGGCGCGTTGGCCCGTGACCGGAGCGAGGAGGGCGATGCAGGCTCCTGCGATGGCCAGTCCCACCGAGATGGAGGTCTCGTTGGCGGCCTTGTCCCCGAAGGACTCGCTGGCCAGGTAGGTGGTGAAGACGAAAGTCGTCACCACCGCGTTGAAGGAGGCCGAGCCCCAGTCCCACAGACCCCAGGCCACGATCGGCCAGGACAGGAGCCGGGTGTGTGGAGACTGCCCCACGTCAGGCGTGGCGGGGACGGTGGCCGGGGCGGCGACGTCGGGAGCGGAGGGCGGGGTCATGGCTCGAGCCTAGATGAGTAAGTCCAGGGGGCGCGGCTTGGGCCGGCGGGTATCAATCGGCGACCGCGATGGTCCGTGTGCCGGCGCTCGTCGTGGCGGTGCTCGTCGAACTGCGAGATCGGGACATATGTCCCGATCTCGCGGTGTCATATGTCCCGATCTCGGGACAGGAGGGTGGCCAGGGCGAGGTCCAGGGGGGTGGTCACCTTGATGGCCAGGGGGTCGCCGGGCACGACGACGACCGCGCCGCCGCCGGCCTCGACCAGCCCGGCGTCGTCGGAGGCAGCCAGCGCCTCGTCGTGGGCGCGCTCGGCGCCCAGGCGGTGGGCCGCCAGGAGCACGTCGGGCCTGAAGCCCTGGGGCGTCTGGACCGCCCGCAGCGCCGCGCGCCGTGGTGTGCCGGTCACGCGCTCAACCCCCTCGCCGTCCTGCGGTCCGGGCTCCGCCACCTGCTTGACCGTGTCGGTCACCGGCACGGCCGGCACGACCGCCTCATGGCCCGCACGCACCGCGGCGACCACCCGGCGCACGACCTGCGGCGGGGTCAGTGCCCTGGCGGCGTCGTGGACCAGCACGACCCCCGCCCCGGGCAGGGCCGCCAGCGCCGCGTCCAAACCGATGGCAACGCTCGCCTGCCGTGAGGCCGGGGAGCCCGCCACGACCTCGAGCGCGTCGTCGGCCAGGCCCGCCAGCTCCTCGGCGAAGCGTCCGACGTGGGCGGCCGGGGCAGTGACGACGACGCGGTCGACGACCCCGGAGTCCAGGAGCCCCGCGGCCGAGCGGCGCAGGAGGCTGACCCCGTCGATCTCGACCAGCGCCTTGGGCCCGCCCGCGCCCAGGCGCGCCCCCGAGCCCGCGGCGGTCAGGACGGCGACCACCCCGGTGGGCGAGGGGACCTGCGTCATCTGCGGGACCGTCGCAACGGCACGGGCTCAGGCGGCCGTGCCCGAGCCGAGGACCTCGTCGAGGGTGGACTCGGCCTCCTCCTCCGCCGTCTTCTGGGCCAGTGCCAGCTCCGAGACGAGGATCTGCCGGGCCTTGGACAGCATGCGCTTCTCTCCGGCGGACAGACCCCGGTCGGTGTCCCGACGGGACAGGTCGCGCACCACCTCGGCGACCTTGATGACATCGCCCGAGGCGATCTTCTCCTGGTTGGCCTTGAAGCGGCGCGACCAGTTCGTGGGCTCCTCGGTCAAGGGCGCGCGCAGGACGTCGAAGACCCGCTGGAGGCCGTGCTCGTCGACGACGTCGCGCACACCGATGAGGTCGACGCTGTCCGCCGGGACGAGAATCGTCAAATCCCCTTGAGCGACCTCGAGCTGCAGGTAGGTCTTTTCCTCGCCGCGGACACGACGCTGTCGGATGTCGATGATCCTGGCAGCGCCGTGGTGAGGATAAACGACGGTCTCTCCGACTTCGAAGGTCATACCTAGCGTCACTCCAGAAGGTTGTGGGGAGTGCCCAGTTTATCAGGGGATGTGGGCACCCGAACTGGGGAGGTACCTCACAGCCCGCGCCGCGGGCTGACGGCCGGGACTCTCATCCCGAGACGAGTTTGTAACCCAGGCCCCGGACGGTCACGAGCATGGTCGGCGAGCCCGGCTCGACCTCGATCTTGGCGCGGATGCGCTTGACGTGGACGTCGAGGGTCTTGGTGTCCCCCACGTAGTCCGAGCCCCATACCCGGTCGATGATCTGGCCGCGGGTGAGCACCCGGTCCGGGTTGCGCAGGAACAGCTCGAGCAGCTCGAACTCGCGCAGCGGCATGGACACGACCGTGTCCTCGACGCGGACCTCATGGCGCTCGACATCCATGGACACCCGGCCGACGGTGAGCACCGGTTCGACCTCGACCTCCTCGTGGCTGCGGCGCAGGACGGCGTGGACGCGGGCCACCAGCTCGCGGTAGGAGTACGGCTTGGTCACGTAGTCGTCCGCACCGATCTCCAGGCCCACGATCTTGTCCACCTCGGCGTCCTTGGCCGTGAGCATGATGACCGGGACCCGGGAGCGGACTCGGATGCGGCGGCAGACCTCCGAGCCGGAGACCCGGGGGAGCATGAGGTCGAGCAGGACCAGGTCGATGGCCGCGCCTCCCGGTGCGCCGGAGGCCTCGAAGCGCTCGAGGGCCACGGCGCCGTCCTCGGCCTCGACCACCTCGAAGCCGTCCCGGCGCAGGTTGAAGGCCAGGGGCTCGCGGAAGTTCTCCTCGTCCTCGACCAGCAGGATACGGGTCATCACAGTCCTCCTTGTCGGGGGTCGGCGCCACCGGGCGCCTGCGGGTCGGAGATCGCGGCGATGGCCGCGAAGGCTGCGCCGGCCGCGCCGGAGGCGACCGCGGAGCGGGCCTGTGACACCTCCGGCTCGGTCGGCGGCCTCGACCTCTCGACCCGGTGGCGCGGCAGGACGAGGGTGAAGGTCGAGCCCCGCCCCGGCGTCGACCACAGCTCGACGGTGCCCCCGTGGTCGGCCGCCACGTGCTTGACGATGCTCAGGCCCAGGCCGGTGCCGCCGGTGGCCCGCGAACGGGCCTTGTCGACCCGGTAGAAGCGCTCGAAGACGCGCTCCTGCGCCTCCTTGGCGATGCCGATGCCCTGGTCGACCACGGCGATGCGCACGAGCTCGGGGTCGGAGGGGTCGACCCCGACGCCCACGGAGACCCGGGTGCGCGGGTCCGAGTAGCGGATGGCGTTGTCGAGCAAGTTGCGCACGGCCGTGGCGATGAGCGAGGCATCCCCCAGGACATAGAGCCCAGGGGTGCCTCCCGACACGAGGCGGACCTCCTTGGCCTCGGCCTCCACGCGCACGCGGTCGAGGGACTCGGCGACCACCGCGTCGAGCTCGACCTCCTCGGGCTCGACCAGGGCGTCGCCCTCCTGGAGGCGGGAGAGCTCGATGATCTCCTGGACCAGCACGCCCAGGCGCTCGGTCTCCTTGCGCACCCGCGTGCTGTAGTCGCGCACCAGCTCGGGGTCCTCGACATTGTTCTGAACCGTCTCGGCCAGCAGTGCGATCGCCCCTACGGGCGTCTTCAGCTCATGGGAGACGTTGACGACGAAGTCGCGCCGCATGTCCTCGACGCGCTTGGCGGCCGTGCGGTCCTCGATGAGCACGAGCACACGGTTCCTGGCGATGCGGGCCACCCGCACCCGCAGGTAGAACTGCCCGGCGCCCTCGACCCGCCCGCGGGCCACGGTGATCTCGGCGTCCTGGGCCTGGCCGGTGGCACGCACGCGCGCCACCATCGCCGCCACCTGGGGCTCGCAGACCTCGTCGTCGCGGACGATGTTGAAGGTGTAGGCGGCCGCCGAGGCGCGCAGGACCTCGTCGTCGTCATCCAGGACGACCACCGTGGAGCGCAGGGCCGCCAGAACCGGCACGACGCCGTCGGCCTCGAGGGTCGAGCCCGGGGCGGCGCCGCTGTGGCCAGCGCCGCGTGTCGAGCGGCCCAGGGCCAGCCCTGCCGACGTGCCCATGACAAGGCCCACGACGGCGGCGACGAGCAGCAGCCAGAGCGTGTCCACGTCCCCAAGCGTAGGGGCGTGCACCTTCCCGGTGCTAGTCGCGGTGCGGCTTCGCCCTCCGTTCACCTTGGCGTTCCACCATGGTGCCCGTGGGGCGGCCCGTCCAGGCGCGCCCGTCCCGCTCGCAGCCCTCCGGGAGCCCCGGAACCATCAGTGAGGAGCCACTTTCGTGCGCGACATCTTCAACCAGGAGCTCAGGCAGCTGGGCTCGGACCTGACCTCCATGGCGGCGCAGGTCGCCACCGCGATCGAGCGGGCGGCCGAGTCCCTGCGCAACGGCGACATCATCGTCGCCGAGCAGGTCATCGACGCCGACGAGCGGATCAACGACCTCCAGCGGGACATCGACGACATGTGCGTCATGCTTCTGGCCCGCCAGCAGCCCGTGGCCGGTGACCTGCGCAACGTCATCTCCGCGCTGCGCATGGCCCAGACCCTCGAGCGCCAGGGCGACCTGGCCCGCCACGTGGCCACGATCGCCCGGGGTCGCTACCCCGAGGCGCCCGTCCCCGAGCCGGTCCTGGGCCTCATCGTCACGATGGCCGAGGCGGCGGTGCGCGCCGGGCGGGACGTGGCCGAGCTGGTCGAGACCCGGGACCTGGAGCTGGCCGCCCAGATCGAGCGCAACGACGCCGAGCTCGACGCCCTGCACCGCAAGTCCTTCCAGATGATCCTCGACCCGGCCAACGAGCTGACGCGCCAGCAGGTCATTGACGCCGTGCTCATGGGACGCTTCCTCGAGCGCTTCGGCGACCACTCGACCTCCGTGGCCCGCCGGATGGCCTACCTCGTGTCCGGGGCGGCGCTGCCGGGCACGCACGACGACGAGGACGCCGACGCCCTGCACTGAGCGCCTGGCCGGGCGCCCGGCTAGATGAGTCAGTCCAAGGGGGTCGAAGGGGGTCGGTGGGTACGGGGCTCGATCGCTGAGTCCCCCGCCCCGGGCCCACCCCCTCCGCGAGATCGGTAGATATGACACCGCGAGATCGGGACTTATGGCACCTCGAGTTCGGTACATATGACACGGCCGGGAGTGGAGTCCCGCATAGTGAGCCTTTCTCACCAGGCGCTCGGCCGTCGAGTTCGTACCTTGCGTCGCCAGACCGCACCTCCGCGGGCCGTCCCCGGCCGGATTCGTACCTTCTGCCTCCAGACCGGAGGATGATCGTGCGACCTGGACGCACAAGGTACGAACGCGACCTCCCACCAACCGGTCCTCGACCGCATCGCGAGCCCAACTCGCCTGTCGACCACCTCCAGGGCCTCGCGGGTGGCCAGTAGACGGCGACCCACGAGCCGCCCACAGCGCGGGCCGGGCAGGTGACGCCGACGGCCTCGATCAACCAGCCCGGCATCACCGGTCTGGGACCCACGCGGTGGCGACCCACCGCCAGGGACTCGACCCCCGCCACGCAGCGCCCGCCCAGGATGGGCCTGAGTCCCGCCGTGCCATATGTACCGATCTCGAGGTGCCATAAGTCCCGATCTCGGCGAGGGGGAGGCGCCGGCGGGCCGGATCGCCGCGGTGTCTGGCCACCGATCAACCAGGTGACAACGAGGTCCTCGTCCCGGGGAGGGGACGAGGACCTCGTGCGTGAGGGGGCGTGCCCCGCGGCTTACTTGCCCTGGTTGGCGACGGCGGCGATCTTCGCCTCGGCCTCCGGGTCGAGGTAGCGCCCGCCCTTGGTCAGCGGCTTGAGGGTCTCCTCGTCGAGCTCGTAGACCAGCGGGATGCCGGTGGGAATGTTGACCCCGGCGATGTCGTCGTCGGAGATCTCGTCGAGGTGCTTGACGATGGCGCGCAGGGAGTTGCCGTGCGCGGCGATCATGACGGTCCGGCCGGTCTTGATCTCCGGGACGATCGTGTCCTCCCAGTAGGGCAGGAGACGGTCGAGGACGTCCTTGAGGCACTCGGTGGCGGGGATCGGCTCACCGGCGTAGCGCGGGTCGGCGTCCTGGGAGAACTCGCTGCCCAGCTCGATGGGCGGCGGGGGGACGTCGTAGGAGCGCCGCCAGAGCATGAACTGCTCGTCGCCGTACTCGTCGCGGGTCTGCTTCTTGTTCTTGCCCTGCAGGGCGCCATAGTGGCGCTCGTTGAGGCGCCAGTGGCGGGTGACGGGGATCCAGTGGCGGTCGGCGGCGTCCAGGGACAGGTTGGCGGTCATGATGGCCCGGCGCAGCATCGAGGTGAAGAGCGTGTCGGGCAGGACGCCGGCCTCCTTGAGGAGCTCGCCGCCACGCACCGCCTCGGCCCGGCCCTTCTCCGACAGCGGGACGTCGACCCAGCCGGTGAACAGGTTCTTCGCATTCCATTCGCTCTCGCCGTGGCGGAGCAGCACAAGGGTGTAAGCCATGCCCCTATCCTGCCAGCCCGGGGCGGAGGCCACCAGGCCCCTGACGTCCTAGATCGAGGACCTCAGGGGCCTGGTAGTCCGGGCGCGCAGCGGGCCAGGTCTCACCGCCGGATCACTGGGCGGCGTAGTAGGCCTCACGGATCGGCGCGGAGATCCGGCCACGGTCGGAGACCTCGTGGCCATTGGCCCGCGCCCACTCGCGGATCTTCTGGGTCTCGCCCGACGAGGCGCGGGCGGCGCCACGGCGTCGGGTGGACCGGCGACCGGAGATGCGGCGGGCCTTGGCGGTCCACTCCTCAACCGACTCGCGCAGCGCCGCCGCGTGCTCGTCGTTGAGATCGATCTCGTAGGTAACGCCATCGAGGGCGAAGGTGACCGTCTGGGTCGCCTCGGAGTTGTCGATGTCGTCCACAAGAATGATCTGCGTCTTCTGCGCCATGATCCTCTTCCTCAGTCACGTTTAGGGGACCCCGCACTGGCCGCGGAATCGTTCGTGGCAAACACCGTAAACGTTATTCTTCCCCCGCGCAAGGATTCGGGGCATTCACGACACCATCACCTAGGAGATCCTCAGGCTCGCCGGCGCCCACTCGGATGCCGAACTGACGACCAGGCACCGCAGCCTGTTGCTCACCGCGGGCACAGTTGCGAGAGGCATCCGACAGTGTCATTGCGGCGGACACGGCGGGCGGCACAGAGAACCAAGGGCGAGACGCGCGGGGAGGCATGCGCAGGCCACCGGACAAGAACAAGGCCCCGGACCGCATGGTCCGGGGCCGGGCGAGCCACCTGTGGGAATCGAACCCACGACCTATTCATTACGAGTGAATCGCTCTGCCGACTGAGCTAAGGTGGCACACTGCACAAGCAGCACGAGGTAGGCTACCCCCGCAGCACCTCGAGGCGCAAACCGGCCGAGCCGCGGGCGCCCGTGGTCCTGGACACAGCACATACCGCCCTGCACGGAGGTCACCGATGACCGAGCACAACCCCCCTCCCGCACACTCCCCCGGCGTCACGGACCGGGGCGACGCCGGATACGACAAGGCGCTCAAGAACCGCCACATCCAGATGATCGCCATTGGAGGGTCGATCGGCACCGGCCTCTTCCTGGGGGCGGGCCGCCTCGCCCAGGGAGGGGCCGGGCTGGCCCTGGCCTACGCCGTGTGCGGCGTCTTCGCCTTCGTCATGGTCCGCGCCCTGGGCGAGCTGGCGATCCGGCGCCCGTCCTCAGGCGCCTTCGTGTCCTACGCCCGGGAGTTCCTCGGGGAGAAGGGCGCCTACGTGACCGGCTGGTTCTTCTTCCTCGACTGGGCGGTCACGGTCATGGCCGACATCACCGCCGTCGCCCTCTACCTCCACTACTGGAGCGCCTTCGACAGGATCCCTCAATGGATCCTGGCACTGGCCGCCCTCGCACTCGTCTTCATCCTCAACATGCTCAATGTCAAGATGTTCGGCGAGGCGGAGTTCTGGTTCGCCCTCATCAAGGTCTCCGCCATCGTGCTGTTCATGGTGGCCGCGATCTGGGCGATCCTCGCCGGAGCCCCGATCGGTAACTCAACGGCCGGTCTGCACAACATCACTGACAACGGAGGGTTCTTCCCCGAGGGCCTGCCCATCGTCTTCACGCTCACGCTCGGGGTCATCTTTGCCTTCGGCGGCACCGAGATGGTCGGCGTGGCCGCCGGAGAGGCCGCCGACGCCGTCAGGGTCCTGCCCAAGGCCATCAACTCCATGATCCTGCGCATCTTCGTGTTCTATGTCGGCTCGGTCATCCTCATGACACTCGTCCTGCCCTACACCGCCTACTCGGGGGGCGAGTCGCCCTTCGTCACCTTCTTCTCCGGGATCGGAATCCCCCACGCCGGGGACATCATCCAGGTCGTCGTGCTGACCGCCGCCCTGTCCTCCCTCAACGCGGGGCTCTACGCCACCGGCAGGACGCTGCGCTCGATGGCGGTTGCCGGCGAGGCACCGCGCATGGCCGCCACACTCAACAAGAACCAGGTGCCGGCCGGCGGCATCATCATCACCTCGGCGCTGGGCCTGTTCGGCGTGCTGCTCAACGCATTCCTGCCCGGAACCGCCTTCGAGATCGTCATGAACCTCGCGGGCATCGGCATCGCCGGCACGTGGTCGGCAATCCTCGTCACCCACCTCGCCTTCCTGCGCCGGGTGCGGCGGGGCGAGGACAGCCGCCCGGCCTACCGGATGCCCCTGGCGCCGTTCTCCAACTATGCGGCACTCCTCTTCTTCGCCGTCGTCGTGGTCTCCAACCTCAGCTCGTCGGCCGGCCGCTGGACACTAGCGCTGTTCGTCATCGTCGTCCTGCTCATGGTCGCCGGCTGGTACACCGTGCGCGGCTCGATCCGCTCCGACCTGCTCGACGACATCGTCGACGCCGAGTGAGCGCCCCCGCGTAGTCTGGGCGCATGCGCGTCCATCTCACGTACGCAGGCGGCACGATCGGCATGGTCGACTCGCCCCGGGGCCTGGTCCCGGGGGCCGACCTCGAGGGCTGGCTCGAGGGCGTGCTCCCGGGCACCGGCCAGCAGGGGTCGCCCCTGGAGGTGACGGTCACCTCCCTCGACCCGCTCATCGACTCCTCCAACGCCACCCCGGAGTCCTGGCAGGCGATCATCGATGACCTGCGCGCCCGGACCGAGGCGCAGGCCTTCGTCGTCCTCCACGGCACCGACACGATGGCCTACACGACGGCGGCCCTGTCCTACGCGCTGACCGACCTGGACACCCCGGTCGTCGTCACCGGGTCCCAGCTGCCTCTGGGGGTGGTCGGCTCCGACGCCGTCGGCAACGTCGTCGGTGCGCTGTGCGCCGCCACCTCCGGCCGCCTCCGGGGGGTCGGCCTCTTCTTCGGCCAGCACCTCCTGGCGGGCAACCGGGCGACGAAGACCAGCTCGTGGGCCTTCGAGGGCTTCGTCTCCCCATGCGCGCCGCCCCTGGCGACGGCCGGCGCCCCCTGGCGGTGGGCGGCCCCGGAGCCGCTCGGCACCGGCTGGCGGGCGGCGGCGCCCTACCGGCGGCACGACGTCGTCGTGCTCGACCTCGCCCCGGGGATCACCGCCGCGCGCCTCAGCGCACTGCTGTCCCCGGCTCCCGAGGCCGTCGTCCTGCGCGCCTTCGGCACGGGCAATGTCCCCAGCGCCGAGCCGGGCCTGACCGAGGCGTTGAGCGCCGTCATCGAGGCGGGGACCGCGGTGGTCGTAGCCTCCCAGTGCCAGCAGGCGCAGGTCCTGCTCGGCCACTACGAGTCCGGGGAGGCGCTCGCCCGACTCGGGGCGGTCGACAGTGGCGACATGACCCTGGAGGCCACCTACGCCAAGATCCAGTTCCTCCTCAGCCAGGGCCTGCGGGGCCCGGACCTGGCTGCGGCGATGGGCCGCTCGATCGCCGGGGAACTGAGCCCGGCCGCCCCCGCCTGATCCGGGCGGCCGCGCTCGGCGGCCCGGCCTGGTCCGGGCGGCCGAGCCCGTGGGCGGAGGGAGCCCGTGGGCTGAGCGAGCCCGCAACGAGGCCCGTCGGCTCGGGTCAACTCCCGCCCGCGGTCCCTACTCCGTGGCGCCGCAGGTCAGCCCCTCCTCGGGCATGACCCCCGACAACAGGTAGGAGTCGACCGCCTCGGTCACGCACTGGCCGGCCCGGCCGTAGGCCGTGTGCCCGTCGCCGTCCCAGGTGAGCAGCCGGCCGGAGTCGAGCTGGTCGGCCAGGGACACCGACCAGTCGTACGGGGTGGCCGGGTCTCGCGTCGTCCCGACCACGAGGATCGGCGCGGCGCCCGCGGCATGGAGCTCCTTGCGCTCGCGGGTGGACCGGGCCCCCCAGGCCTGGCAGTACAGGTCGGAGTACGCCAGGCTCCGGCCGAAGGTAGGCGAGGCTGCCTCGATCTCGTCGGCCTCCATGGCCCACAGCTCGGTGTCACCCTCGACCGGGTAGTCGAGGCAGTTGATCGCGGCGATGACCTCGTCGCCGTTGCCCGTGTACGTGCCGTCATCGTTGCGGGAGGCGAAGATGTCGGCAATAGCCAGGAGCGTCGACCCGTCGTTCTGGAGCATCGCCTGATCGAGCGCCTCGGCGAGCACCCCCCAGGACTCCGACTGGTACATGATGCCGACGATGGCGTCCTCGGCGAGGCTGGCGGTCAGGGGGCGTGCCGGGTCGGAGGTCGGCACCGGCGTCGTTCTCGTGGCCTCGAGGAAGGTGCGGACCTGCCCGACACCGGAGTCGACGTCGCCGGTCAGCGGGCAGGCGTCCCCGCTCTGGCAGTCCTCGATGAACGCGCGCAGGGCCATCTCGAAGCCCTCGGCCTGGCCGAGGGTGATCTCGGCGGCGCTCAGACTCGGGTCGACGCCGCCGTCAAGCACCATCCGGCCGACATTGGTCGGGAACAGGTCGGCGTAGGTCGCCCCCAGGTAGGTCCCGTAGGAGTAGCCGAGGTAGGTGAGCACGTCTTGGCCGAGGGCGGCGCGCAGGACATCGAGGTCCCGGGCCGCGGAGACCGTGTCGATGTTCTCCAGCAGGCCGGGGGTGGTCGTGTTGGCCGCGCACTTGGCAGAGTAGGACTGGGCGGTCTGGGTGACGTCCGCCTGGATCTCCGACTCGGTGGCGTCCTGCGGCAGCGAGTCGGAGGCGGAGCGGTCCTCGTCCAGCTCGGCGTCGGTCAGGCACTCCACGGCGGTGGACTCGCCCACGCCACGGGGGTCGAAGCCCACGACGTCGTAGGACTCCAGGAGCGCGTCGGAGAAGAAGTCCTCGAGCGAGCCGACCAGCTCGATCCCCGAGCCGCCCGGGCCGCCGGGGTTGATGACGAGGTCCCCGATGGACGTGCCATCGGCCAGGCGCTTCTTGAGGGCGATCTCAATGGTCTGCCCCTCGGGGTCGTCGTAGTCGAGGGGCACCGTGAGCCGTGCGCACTCGAAGTCGCCCTCCTCGCCCTCGCAGGGCTGCCAGAACAGCTCCTGGCCGTAGTAGGCCTCCAGGCCCTCAGGCGCTGCCGGGGTGCTCGATGCCAGCGCGGGCGAGGGGGAGGAGCCGGTGCTTGAGGTGTCGGCGCAGGCCGCAGCCACCAGGACCAGGACGAGGGCGACGACAGCACCCACGGGACGCCGGCGTCGATGACGGTTGACAGTGCTCACGTGCGCAGCCTACGTGCCAGCAACACCTCGGCACTCATCCTGCGGGGGGAGGCCCGCTATGACGCCCGCTATGACGGTTTCATGGGTCGCCGGCGTCGGTCAGGCCTGGGGCCGCAGCTGGACCATGAGGGACTCGACGGCCAGCAGCGGGGCGACGTTGGAGCGCAGACGCGCCCGGCACTCCTCGATGGCGGCGATCCGGCTGAGGGACTGCGCCGCCCCGGTGGAGCGGGCTACCTGGTCGACCTCCTGGGACATGTCGACGTTGACCCGCTCGATGTCGGCGCCCATCTGGGTGGCCAGGACGTCGCGGTAGAAGGACAGCAGGTCGATCATCGCCCTGTCGAGCACGTCGGTGCGGGCGCGACGGGCGCGGCGCTTGTGGTCCTCCTCGAGCTGACGCACCTGGGCGCGCAGCGCCGGCGGGACCCGGCCGTCCCCCTCAAGGCCCAGTGCCCGCAGGAGGGCGGCCTTCTCGGCCGCGTCCCGCTCAGCAGTGGCCTCGGCCGCCTCGGCCTGCGCGGCGTCGACGAGCTCGGCGGCCGCTAGGACCGCGTCCCCGACGCTGCGCAGCGAGACCGGCGCCTCGAGGAGGCGTCGACGCCGCTGCCAGGCGCCGGGGTCGGTGGCCAGGTGCCTGGCCAGGCCGATGTGGGACTGGCTGGCGCGCGCCGCCCTGGCCGCCAGGCCGGGCTCGGCGCCGTCGCGCCGTACGAGGAGCTCGGCGACCGCCTCGGCGGGCGGGACGCGCAGGGTGATCAGACGGCAGCGGGAGCGGATGGTGGGCAGGACGTCCTCGG
Organism: Actinomyces sp.; assembly: GCF_030524025.1. Lineage (GTDB taxonomy): Bacteria > Actinomycetota > Actinomycetes > Actinomycetales > Actinomycetaceae > Actinomyces. Next base: position 66,239 of record NZ_JAUNHI010000008.1, read on the forward strand.
CGCTGGGCGTGCACAGGATCCACACCGTCTGCGGGGGCGGCTCCTCGATGGACTTGAGCAGGACATTGGTCGTGCGCTCGACCATCCGGTCGGCGTCCTCGACGAGGAGGACACGCCAGCGCCCCGTCCAGGGGCGGCGCTGCGCCTCACCGATGAGTCTCTTGACCTCCTCCATCGTGATGAGGAGCTTGTCGGTGGCCAGGCGCACGACGTCGGGGTGGGTGCCGTCAATGACCTCCCGGCAGGGCTTGCAGCGGCCGCACCCGGGCTCCTGCCCGGTGCACTGGAGGGAGGCGGCGAAGGCGCGGGCGGCGGTGGATCTGCCCGAGCCCGGGGGGCCGGTGACGAGCCAGGCGTGGCTCATGGCCGCACCCGCACCGGCAGCGGTGCCGGCCTGCTCCTGCTGGAGGCCGGCGGCACGTCGGTCGGACTCGTGGCGGGCGCTGCGTGCGGCGGCTTTGAAGGCGGCGACGACTGCTTCCTGGCCGACGACGTCCTCCCACACGCTCATCGGGGCCGCCTGCGGTGGGCGTCGGCCGCGGCGACGAAGGCCTCCAGCCCCATGAGCACGCTCTGGTGGGCGCCGGCGGCCACGCGGGCTCCGTGGGCTCGCACGGCCTCGACGGCGGCCTCGATGACCTCGTCGGCTACCTGGTCGACGGGGCGGTCGGCGTCGATGACGACGAAACGCGCGGGCTCGTCTGCGGCCAGCTCGAGGTAGGCGGCGCGCAGGGCGAGGTGGAAGGCCTCGGGCTCGCGCTCGAGCCGGTCGGTCGTGCCACGGGCCACGGTGCGCCGGGCCGCCAGGCCGGGCTCGGCGTCGAGCAGGATGGTCAGGTCGGGCACGAGGCCGCCGGTGGCCCACAGGGACAGGGCACGGACCTCCTGGGGTCCCAGTGCGCGGGCGGCCCCCTGGTAGGCGATCGAGGAGTCGAAGTAGCGGTCGGTCAGGACGACCGCGCCGCGCTCGAGGGCGGGACGGATGAGGGTGGCGGTGTGGTGGGCCCGGTCGGCGGCGTACAGGAGGGCCTCGGCGCGCGGGGCGACCTCCTGCCCATGCAGGAGCAGCTCGCGGATGGAGACACCGAGGGCCGTGCCCCCGGGCTCGCGGGTGAGCACATGGTCGACCCCGGCGGCGGCCAGGAGGTCGGCGAGGATGCGGATCTGGGTCGTCTTGCCCACGCCGTCGCCGCCCTCGAAGGAGATGAGGACGCCCGGGTGCCCGACGGGGTTCGCGGGGCCGGCAGGATGCGCGGGGTCGCCGGGGGTCTCGGGCTCGCCGGGGTTGCCGGAGCCGGCAGGGCTCCCGGGGTGGCGCGAGACGGCGGCAGGCTCGTCGATGCGCTCGAAGAGGCCGCGCCCGGGGGTGGTCCGGGGGCCGTGAGGTGCGTGGGTCACGACGCCAGCGTATCGGGCAGCAGCGACGCTCCGCCCTGCCGCACCGGGCGCGGGAGCGAGGCAACGCCTGTCCCGGGATGAGTAGTCCAAGGGGTGGGGGCCACGGGCAGGGTGGCACCCGTCCACGGACGCTCCTGCGCCCGGCCGTGCCATATGTCTCGATATGTCTCGATCTCGAGGTGCCATATCTACCGATCTCGAGGTGTCATATGTCCCGATCTCGAGGAGGGGGTGGGCCTGGGGCCGGCGCCGCCCTCCCCCGGGTCGCACCGGGGTCAGTACTCCTGACGCCGGACCAGGCGGCGGCGCAGTCCCGCCCCGGCGGTCACACGGGCGACACCGGGCGTGGCGATGCTCTTTGACATCTCAGGGTTCCTTCCTGTCTCATCGAGAACTCAGTGGTCCTGGCGGCAGTACCACCAATGGGTCACGGCCAGGGACAGGCCCATGATGATGGAGAACACAAGCGGCAAGACGAGGTTGGACCCGCTCACCGTGTCCAGCAGGCCGGAGCGAACCGCCTCGACGGCAGCCAGGATCCCCTCGAACACCCCGAACACACCGAGCCACCACGCCACGATCCACACCGGCCACACCCTCCCGGACACGCACAGGAAGAGCGGGACACCCGCCGCCACTCCGATCGAGGCGATGGCCAGCCATATGACAGCTCCGGTCGGGGCGCCAACGGCGACGCCCACGACCGTTATGAACAATCCAACGCCCCCCAGCAGGCCGATCGCCTCGAGCCAGCGCGCGAGAACCACCTCCCCACGGCTGACCGGCAGCAGCCCGTGGAGTCGGCGCAGCCGGGTGGAGGAGCCGTTGGACTGGTGGACGGCCTGCATGCCGCAGACGACGCCGATCCCCACGCCACCGGACCATGCGACCTCACCGCTGTGGAGGATGTCGGCCGCGGCACCGGCGCACAGGACCAGGCCCAGGAGCACCGCCCTCCAACGCCCGACCCCGAGCAGGTCGAGCGCGATGAGCGCGCCCAACCTGCGCCACCGGGGGGTTGGCGGGGCGGTCTGGGGCTCATGCGGAACAGGCACGATCTCTCTCCTTACGAGGCGGCAGGAATGTGGGACGGGCGCGAGACCCCGGTCGCCTCAATGGTCCTGGACCCGGTAGACCCGGTGGCTCAGCCACCACGAGGCGACGACGATGGCCAGCCCGACGCCCACGATGATGACGAGGAGGGTCGGGCCTACATCGGCCAGCGTGCCGGCGAGGAACCCCGCCGCAAGGCCCGCGACGAACAACGGAGCTCCCGTCCACACGAGCCCCGAGCCGTCGAAGCGCAGCGCCAGGGGGACGCACGGTGCGATGGCCGCCGCGAAGAGGACCGCCAGGACGGGGACCGGCAGGGCGGTGCTCGCTCGCGTCAGAGACACGATGACCATGGCCAGGACGGTGGACAGGACCAGGGCGGCGCCGGCGGCGAGCCACCAGGCGTCGAGCACCTCGGCGCGGCTGACCGGCAGGACCGCACGCAACCGTCGCAGCCGAGGGCGCTCAAGGATGTCATAGATGAGGCCCATGTGTCCGACACACGCCCCTAGTCCCATGATGCCGACGACGCTGACAGTGGCATCCTCGCGCGAGACCGCCACAGCGCCGGCAACCAGGGCGGTCACGACCACCAGGCTCAGGGGCGCGGGCCGGTTCGCCATGACGCGCAGGTCGAGCCGGATGAGCATGAGTAGTGTCCTGAGCCGCTCCGGGCCCCGACCGGGCCGTTCCACCGTGCTCGGGAGTGCGGATGACGAGCTCAATGGTCCTGCCTTTCGTGGAGTCGGTGGCTCAGCCACCAGGAGGTGCCGATACTCGGTGCCGGCACCGTCGGACGGGGACGCGGCGGTCTCAGTCACCGGCGACCCCCTTGGCGATGTGGATGGCAAGCTCCTCGATGCTCGGCGCCTCGACGACGACGCCCTCGAGCGCCTCGGCGGCGTCGGCGGGCAGCATGACCTCCCAGCCGACGGGGGTGCTGCGCAGTCCCAGCCCGTGGGTGCGCACCTCCTCGGTGAGGCGGTCAGGGGTGCCCCGCACGATCCGCATCGAGGCGAGCAGCTCCTCGGTGGTCCCCGCGGCGACGACGCGGCCACGGTCCAGGACGATGAGGCGGTCGGCGAGGCGGTCGAGGTCGGAGGTGATGTGGGTGGAGAACCACACCGTGTGGTTCTCAGCGGTCATGTACTGGGCCAAGGAGTCGACCATCTGCGAGCGCGCCAGGGGGTCGAGGCCGGAGGTGGGCTCGTCGAGGATGAGCAGCTCGGGGTCATGGGCCAGGGCGGTCACCATCTGCAGGCGCATCCCCATGCCGCGGCTGAGGCTCTTGACCTTCGCGGCGGGGTCGATACCGGCCTCCTGGAGCCCTGCGGTGAAGTCGGCCGCCGACCAGGTGGGGTAGAAGGGCGCCAGACCCCGGGCCACGTCCCGCACGCGCCACTCGCTGTTGTAGGGCGGGGAGTCGAAGACGACGCCGATGCGCTCGTGCGGCAGGGTCGTGGCGGTCCCGGAGTCGGGGTGGATCATGCCGAGGACGGCCTTGATGGTCGTCGTCTTGCCCGAGCCGTTGGCGCCGACGAAGCCGGTGACGAGGCCTGCCTCGATGCTCATGGTCACGTCGTCCAGGACGAAGGCGGGGTAGCGCTTCGTCAGGTGGCTGATCTCAACGGGATTCACTGGTCCTCCAGGGTGGTCATGACGGTGTCGAGGATGGTGTGCAGGTCCTCGTCGCCGAGCCCGGCCAGCCGGCCCCGCTCGACGGCGCGACCGAGGTGCTCCTCGACCTCGCGCAGCACCTGCTCGTGGATGAAGGCGGAGTCGCGGGGCAGGACGTAGTAGCCCTTGCCCGGGACGTTGGCGAGGAAGCCCTCGGACACGAGGTCGGAGTAGGCGCGGGTCGTCGTGATGACGCTGACCCGCAGGTCACGTGCCAGGGCCCGGATCGAGGGCAGGCGCTCGTCGGCCTCGAGACGGCCCGACAGGATCGCGTCCTCGATCTGACGCTTGATCTGCTCATAGATGGGGACTCCCGCGGTGTTCGACAGGACGACTGAGAGCGGCATCGCGACTCCTTTCGTACATACACACTATATACAGTCGGCGGTCTGGTGGCGAACCCCGGATGTGCCACCCCGCCACCGAAGGACCCGGGTGCGCCAACTCGACGACGCGCATTTTTCGGTGTCATTGCGGCGCACAGCCATCCGTCCCGCTCGGTGCGCCTCGCGACGGCAACAGGCTGGTAGGCCACCAGCCTAGCATACGTCACACTATCTGTACATACTCAGCATGTACACCGTGATATCTTCGTGACATGCGATCACCAACCTCCCCCATGCGGCGCGCCACCTACGCGCTGGCAGCACTCGCCGTCTCCGCCTCACTGGCCGCCTGCGAACCCGGCCTTGACCCCCAGAGCGCCGGCCCGAGCCCGACGGGCTCGCCGACGAGTGCTCCTTCGGCAGCGCCGTCTCAGGCGCAGGACGACTCGACCGCGAGTGGGGCCCCCGCAACCGCCACCGCCGCGGCCCCGAGCGCGCCCCCCCCCGCCCCCACCGGACCCACCGGCGGCACTGGGGGCACGGGCGGCACCGGCGCAACACACACCGGGGGGGGCGCCCCGCCCCCCCCCCCGGCCGAGCCGACCTCGGATCCCACCGCTCCTGCCGTCCCGGCCGGCCTCGAGTCCTTCTACGGCCAGCAGGTGTCCTGGGAGGCCTGCGCCGACGGCGCAGCCGGCGCCCAGTGTGCGACGGTGAGCGTCCCCCTCGACTACGACGACCCCACCGGAACCACCATCTCCATCGCGCTGCGGCGGCACTCGGCCTCCGACGGCCAGCCCGAGAACGGGGCCCTGTTCCTCAACCCCGGCGGCCCCGGCGAGAGCGGGACCGCCTTCGTGGCCGCGGCCGCGAGCCAGTACACCCCGGAGATGCTCGCCGCCTACGACCTCATCGGCTTCGACCCGCGCGGCACCGGCGACTCCACCCACCTCACGTGCTGGGCCCCGGATGAGGCCGCCGGGAGCGGATCGACCGGCTCCGCCGCCACCGGCACTGAGGAGGCGCCCCTGGCCGAGCAGGAGGAGGCCGCCGCGGCCGAGGACGAGCTGAGCCAGGCCGCCGCCCTCGTCGAGGCACAGGTGGCTGCCGGCAGCGCCCAGGCGGCCGCCTGCCGGCAGTACTCGGAGGTCCCCGAGCTCATCGACCATATGAGCACCGCTGAGGCCGCGCGTGACCTCGACATCCTGCGCGCCGTCGTCGGCGAACCGGAGCTGGACTACCTCGGCTACTCCTACGGCACCGAGCTGGGCGCCGCCTACATCGCCCTGTTCCCGGACAATGTCGGGCGCACGGTCCTGGACAGCGCCGTCGACCCGTCCCTGAGCCGTGATGAGTCCCGCGAGGCGCAGATGGCCACCCGGGAGGGCCGGGTCCGCCAGTACCTCGAGTTCTGCCTGACGCAGGAGGGCTGCCCCTTGACCGGCACGGTCGAGGAGGCCACCTCCCAGCTCATCGACTTCGTCAACTCCGTCGCCGAGCAGCCGCTCACCGTCACCCTCGATGACCAGACCTCCCAGATGGATATCCAGACCGTCTACACGGTGATCACCAACCTCGCCCTGGCCCGCGAGGAGTACTGGCCAAGCCTCACGATGGCCCTCACCGCTGCGATGACCCAGCGCGACGCCAGCGAGCTGGCACGCCTCGCGGCGCAGGCTCCGAGCACCGGACAGCTCGACCCGAGCCCGGACACCGAGGCCGCCCTGGTGTCCAACGTCGCCTACTCGGTCGTCACCTGTTCTGACGACCCGGTCCAGGGGGACGCGGCCGCGTGGGCCGAGGACCTCATCGCCGACAACGAGGCCTACCCGTTCACGGCGATGACGATCGGCTCCTCTTCATTCCTGGAGCCCTTCTGCCAGGGCCTGGGTGTCGCCGCCTCGCCCGTGCCGGGTGATCTGTCGCGGGCCAAGACCGAGCCCGTCCTCGTCGTCGGCGTCACCGGCGATCCGCAGACCCCCTACGCGTGGTCGCAGTCCCTGGCCTCCCAGCTGCGCAACGGCCACCTGCTGACGGTCACCAACTACCAGCACGGCGCGACGGCGCTCAACAGCTGTGCGACGGCCGCCGTCAGCGAGTTCCTCGTCACCGGCACGCTGCCCGCCGACGATCAGACCTGCCCGATCGACCCCCTGCCGCAGGCCGCCGCTGAGGCCCTCGCCCAGTAGTTGCCTGCCCTTGTCACAGAGCGCCCCGCCCACCACTGTGGTGGGCGGGGCGCTCCGCCGTCCGCGCATCAAGTGCGCCGGGCCCGTGACGGCCGGGGCGGACGTCAGTCCTCCCCCTGCCGGCGGGTCTCCGTGTTGGCTCCCACGGCGGTGACCACTGGGGTGTTGCCGGCCCACACGACATCGGCGTTGGCACCCCTGACCTCCACCGTGCCGAGGTCGCGGACGTACACGCTGGCGTTGCCGCCCACGACGACGAGGCTTTCGACGTAGTCGGCCACGAGCCACACGTTGGAGCCCATGATCGTCAGGCTCGTCACGTCCCCCTCGATCCGGACATCGGCGTTGTCCTCGGTGATGACAACCGTCCCGTCGCCCGCGCTGATGACCTGGTCGACGTTCTGCTCCGCGTTGAGCCAGTCGTCGTCGGTGATCGTCACCTGGGCGCCGGGCCTGTCCTCGGACGAGGCGGCGGTTCCGGTCGATCTTGCCGCGTCCGCCGTCGGCGTCGAGCCCGCCGAGGCCGCCGGAGAGGCGGCGCCCGGGGAGGCCAGGGTCCCGGTGGTGGCCGCCCCGCTGTCTCCCGCCGCCGCCACCGCGGAGCCCGACTCGGCCGAGGCGGCGGAGGAGGACTGCGCGGCGGGCTCGTCGGCCGGCAAGCCGATGGTCACCGAGCAGGCGCTCAGGGCCAGGGCGAGCGCGCCGCAGGTCAGCAGGGTCAGGGGACGAGTGGCTCGTGTCATGTGCATGGTCGTAACCTACGGCCGCCGTGTCGCCCCCCGGTCGTGGGGGGGGGGGGGGGGGTGGCCCCGCCCCCCCCCCCCGCGACAGCGGTCCGACATCAGGCCGACGGGACGGCACGTCGAGGCCGCAGAGCGGACTGGGCCGGCGATTCCGGGGCGCTGCGGTGGGTCCGAGGCTCGGTCGATGGGTCCGGGGCTCTGCGGTGATTCCGGGGCAGACACCCCCGGAATCACGTCCCCAGCTCCGGGCCCCCTCGCCGAGATCGGGACCGCAGGGCCCGGGAGCCTCAGAAGGCCGGCACGAACACCTCCACCCTCCGGTTGAGCTGGCGACCGGCCGGGTTGTCCGAGCCATCGGGATTCTCATTGGGCGCCACCGGCTGGGTCTCCCCGTAACCGGCGGACTCCAGGGTCGCCGTCACCGCTTGGGCACGCAGCGCCTCGGCCACCGCCGCCGCGCGGTCCTCCGACAGTGTCTGGTTGAAGGCCTCGTCCGACACCGAGTCGGTGTGCCCGTAGACGTAGGCCAGCGGGGCACCCGAGTCCGTGAGCACCCCCGCCAGGGCCGCCAGCGTCTCGGCCGCGTCGGCGCGCACTTGGGAGGACCCGAAGTCGAAGAGCACCCCGTCCTCCACGGTGATGACCGTCCCGCAGGACTCGACCGGGTTGATGGCGTCGATCGTCGGGAAGTCCCCGATATCCGGCACCGCGGGCAGGTCCTCGACCTCGACCTCGACGCCGTTGACCTCGCCGTTTCCGTCGCCGTAGTTGTTGATGGTCAGGCCGGTGGCGGTGTCGGTGTAGTTGCCCGAGCCATCGCCGTAGTTGTTGATCGTCACCGTCCCGTTGGAGTAGTTGCCCGAGCCATCGCCGTAGAGGTTGATCACCTCGCCGGTGGCACTGTTCGACCAGTTGCCCGAGCCGTCGCCGTAGACATTGACGGTCAGCGTGCCGTCGGCGTAGTTGCCCGAGCCATCACCGTAGACGTTGATGACGATGCCGGTGGCGGTGTCGGTGTAGTTGCCCGACCCGTCGCCGTAGTTGTTGATCGTGACCGTCCCACTCGTGTAGTTGCCCGAGCCGTCACCGTAGTTGTTGACGGTCGTGTCGGAGTCGGAGTACGTCCCTGAGCCGTCACCGTAGAAGGTCGCGGTGCGGTCGCTGGACTGGAGCGTGCCCGCCTCGTCGCAGCGGGCCGGGGCGACGGTGACCCCCGGGACCGAGGAGATGTCCCGGGTCAGGTCGGGTGTGAAGACCGAGCCCGCGCTCGTGAGCAGGGACAGGTCGGGCAGCGTGAACAGGGGCACCGGCGGGATCTGGCCGGCCTCGTAGCCCGGCGCAGCGGGCAGGCCCGATGAGGCCGAGGCGCTTGCGGAGACGCTCGCGGCCCGGGTGGCCGGGTCGGTGGCCGCCGAGGAGCCGGCGGCGGCAGCCGGGGCGGCGGTCGTCTCGGCGTCGGAGGCCGAGGTCCCGCACCCGCTCAAGGCCAGGGAGCCCGCTGTCAGCGCGGCCAGGACGACGGTGGGGAGGGGAAGGAGACGGTGTCGTTGCATGGTCGTAACTTATGCGCTCCGTTGTCGCCCCACCGTCGCCCGGCTGTCGCGATCCCGCGACACCCGGGGCGGGCCTCAGCCGTCGGCCGCCCGGGAGCCCTGAGGCGGGGGCCCGGAGACCGGCAGCGTCATCCACACGCGGGTGCCCACGCCCTCGCGCGAGGCCAGGGAGACCGTCCCGCCGTGCCGTTCGGCGATCGTGCGCACCAGCGCCAGCCCCAGCCCCGACCCGGGCAGGCCACGGGCGTTGCCGGCCCGGCCGAGCTCACGGAAGACCACCTCGAGGTCCTGCTCGGGCACACCGATGCCGGTGTCGGCCACCTCGATGGTCACCGCGCCGGACTCCTCGCGCCCACGGACCTCGACCAGCCCACCGCCGGGGGTGTACTTGGCCGCGTTGGCGACAATGTTGTAGACCGCCGAGTAGAGCAGGTCGCCGTCGCCGCGCACATGGGGCAGCGGCCACGGCGCGGCCGGCAGGTCCAGGCGCACCCGGACGGCCTCGCCGCGTCCCGCCGCCTCCTCGATGACCGCCCCGACGGCGTCCTGGACGGTCTCGGCGAGGTCGACATCCTCCAGGCCCAGGGCGGAGGTCTCCAGCTCGGCGAGCTTGCGCAGGTCGGTGAGCAGGCGGCTCATGCGCCGCGACTGGGCGTCGACGACCTCGAGGTTGGGGCCCAGGGCGGGACCGGCGGTGCGCGAGGCGTCGGCGACGGCGGCCCGCACCGCCGTCAGCGGGTTCTTCAGCTCGTGGTCCAGGCGGCGCAGGAACTGGCGGTGCCGGGCGCGGGCCTCGTCCTGCGCGCGCTGGGCCGCCGCGCGCTCCCGGTCCGCCACCAGGCGGCGGACGGTGGACACGAGGGCGGCCGCCAGGACGATGAGCAGGCCGGCAACCAGAACGAGCAGGGACATCCGGGAGGCGACCGTCACCGTCAGGTCGGGCTGCGTCAGGTGGGCGGCGGCGGCCAGGGCCAGGACCACGGCGGCGGCCAGCACCCACCGCAGGACGCCGAGCACGCGTCGGGGCCTGGCGCTCACACGTGGACCTCGGCGCGGAAACGGTAGCCGACCGAGGGGATCGTCTCGATGTAGATCGGGTGTGAGGCGTCGTCGCTCAGTTCCCGTCGGATCTCACGGATCCGGTGGTCGACGGCGCGGGTCGAGGAGGCGAAGTCGATGCCCCACAGCGCCGACAGGAGCGCCTCCCGGGTGTGGAACTCCTTGGGGTGGCTCATGAGGTAGTCGAGCAGGGTCACGGCCTTGGGCGTCAAGATGACCTCCTTGCCCGCCAGGGTCACGCGTCTGCTCGCACGGTCCAGCACCAGGGCGCCGGCCACGAGCCTGCTCGCCGCCGTCAGCGGCTGGGTGGACCCCATGGTCCGGCGCAGGACGGCCCGGATGCGCGAGGCCAGCTCGGCGGGGTCGAAGGGCTTGGACAGGTAGTCGTCGGCTCCGTCGTCCAGGGCGGAGACGCGCTCGTAGGAGGCGTCGAGCTGGGTGAGCAGGATGATGGGCGTCCAGCTGCCGCGGGCGCGCAGGCGGCGGACGAGCTCGCGCCCGTCCATGCGGGGCATGATGACGTCGGAGACGACGATGTCGACCTCGTAGGAGCCGAGCAGGTCCAGCGCCTCCATCCCGTCGCCGGCCAGCAGCACGCGGTACCCGCTGCGTTCCAGGTAGGGGCCCAGCGAGGCGCGGATCGGCGCCTCGTCGTCGACGAGCAGAACGGTGGCGGTGGACTCGCGCATCGGTTCCTCACTACTCCTGCCGGCTGACGGTGTTGCCGGCGCCGGAGTCGGAGACGACCGGCTCCCCGGTCAAGTAGTACACGGAGATGCCCGCTCCCTTAAGGACGATCGTCTCGGCACTGCGCACGTAGACAACGGTGTCGGCGCCCGAGACGGTGAGCGTGCCGACGTCGCCCGCGGCGACCGTGCTCATCGCGCCCTGGACCGTCAGGGAGTCGAGGTCGCCCGTGAGGTTGTAGGTGCCCAGGGCCCCAGTGATCGTGTAGTCCCCGGAGACGGATTGAGCGGGCTCGCCCTCGACGACTGCCAGCCAGTCGGGGTCGGTGATCCCCTCCGTGCCGGTGCCGGCGGAGGTCGTCCCGGTGGACTCGGCGTCCTCGGTGGCGGTCGTCCCGGCGGCGTCGGTCGCCGTAGTGGCACCGGTGCTCGTCTCGGCGGCAGCCTCGGAGGAACGTGTGGCGGCGGCTTCGTCGCCCTCCGAGGCGCCCCCCAGACTGATCGAGCATGCCCCCAGGGACAGGCCCAGGGCGAGGATGGTCACGGGAGCAAGGAGGCGGGATGCGTTCATGGGAGTTCCTTCAGTGCTGGCGAGGACAGGTTAGCGGTGGCGACCGGCGGCCGCACAGCCGTGTCCACGACGTTAGGGGCTCAATGCGCCAGGGGTGTCGTGACCAGGTCGCAGGTCTGCGACGAAGCCCCAGCGCGCGACGGCGTGGCGGCGGTCGGCAGTCTCCGGGGCCGGGGTCTCACTCCTGGGCGGCCTCCCCCGACGACGCCCCGCCTGCCCCGGCGGACTTCGCCCGCGCCCCGGAGGCCTTCGCCCCCGCCTTGGCCGAGCCGCTCGAGGCCGTCTTCCGCGTCGACCGCGAGGTCCGGCCCGTCGAGGAGCTGCGACTCGTGCGCTTCTTGGCCGGGCCCTTGGCACGCTTGTCGGCCAGGAGCTCGTAGGCACGCTCGGGGGTCACCGTCGCCGGGTCGTCGCCGCGGCGCAGGGTGGCATTGACCTCGCCGTCGGTGACATAGGGGCCGAAACGACCGTCCTTGATGACCACCGGCCTGCCCGACACCGGGTCGGCGCCGAGCTCGCGCAGCGGCCCGCGGGCAGCGGCCTGGCCACGACGGCGCTTGGGCTGGGAGAACAGCTCGAGGGCCTGGTCGAGGGTGACGGTGAAGATCTGTGCCTCATCGTCCAGGGAGCGCGAGTCGGAGCCCTTCTTGAGGTAGGGGCCGTAGCGGCCGTTCTGGGCCGTGATGTCCTCGCCGCTGTCGGGATCCTGCCCCACGACGCGCGGCAGGCTGAGCAGGTCGAGGGCCTGCTCCAGGGTCACGGTGGCCAGGTCCATGCTCCGCAGCAGTGAGGCGGTGCGCGGCTTGGGCGCCGCCGCCTTCTTCGAGCGCCGCGCCGTCTTGGCGCCCTTCGGCGCCGGCGCCTCACCCTCCGGGGCCTGCGGCTCGGGCAGGACCTCGGTGACATACGGGCCGTAGCGGCCGTCCTTGGCGATGATGACGTGGCCCGTACTCGGGTCCGTTCCCAGCTCCCGGCCGTCGTCGGCGGCACGGGAGAAGAGCTCGAGGGCCTTGTCCACCGTCAGCTCGTCGGGGGCGATGTCGGCCGGGACGTTGGCGCGCTTGCCCTCGGCGTTCTCCAGGTAGGGCCCGTAGCGGCCCACCCGCAGCGTCATGCCCTGCCCGATCTCGATGGAGTTGACCGCCCTGGCGTCGATCTCCCCCAAGTTCTCGACCATCGCCCGCAGACCGTGCTCCCGGTGGAGGCCGCCGGCCTCATCGGACCCCGAGCCCTGAGCCTCCTGGGTCCCCTGAGCGCCCTCGGGCCGACCGTAGTAGAAGCGCGTAAGCCAGGCGACCCGGTCCTGCTCCCCCGCGGCGATCCGGTCGAGGTCGGCCTCCATGAGAGCCGTGAAGTCATAGTCGACCAGCTCGGCGAAGTTCTCCTCCAGGAGGCGGGTCACCGCGAAGGCCAGCCACGTGGGCACGAGGGCCTGGCCGCGGTGCTCGACATACCCGCGGTCCGAGATCGTCGACATCGTCGCCGCGTAGGTCGACGGGCGCCCGATCTCCCGCTCCTCGAGGGCCTTGACGAGGGAGGCCTCGGTGTACCGGGGCGGCGGGGTGGTCTCGTGGCCGGAGGCCTCGGCGCTCAGCGCCTCGAGCTCCTGGCCGGCGACGAGTGCGGGCAGACGCGCGTCCTTGCTCCCCCCGGTCTCATCGGTGCCGCCCGCGGCTGCCTCGGCGTAGCGCTCGGCGTCCCGCCCCTCCTCGTAGGCCGCCAGGAACCCGCGGAAGGTGATGACCGTGCCCGAGGCGGTCAGGCCCGCCGTGGAGAAGGCCAGGCCCGCGTCCCGCGAGCCGCCGTCGGCCGGAGTGAGGTCGACCTCGACCCGGACGGTGGCCGTCGAGCCGACGGCGTCGGCCATCTGGGAAGCAACCGTGCGCTTCCAGATCAGCTCGTAGAGGCGGAACTGCGCACCGCTCAGGCTCGAGGCGACCTGCGCCGGGGTACGGAAGTGGTCCCCCGCCGGACGGATCGCCTCGTGCGCCTCCTGGGCCCCCTTGGACTTCGTGGCGTAGACGCGCGGCTTGGCCGGCACGTACTCGGGGCCGTAGAGCTCGGCGACCTGGGCGCGGGCCGCCGCCACCGCCTGCCCGGACAGGACCGTGGAGTCGGTCCGCATGTAGGTGATGAAGCCGTTCTCGTACAGCCCCTGCGCCACCCGCATCGTCTCGCGCGGATTCATGCGGAGCTTGCGGGAGGCCTCCTGCTGGAGGGTCGAGGTCGTGAAGGGCGCGGCCGGACGCCGCTTGTAGGGCTTCTCCTCGACCTCGGCCACCCGCGGGCTACCGTGCTCGACGGCGTCGGCCACCGCCCTGGCCCCACCCTCGTGGAGGTGGACGGTGCCGGCCTTGACCGCGGCCGGGCGGAACCGGCCGGCGTCGGTGAAGTCCCGGCCGGTGGCCACCCGGCGCCCATCGAGGGTGGCCAGGCGCACCGTGAACACCGAGTCCCGGCGCGCCTCGGGGTCCAGCACGCCCCGGGCGGCGCTCAGCTCGGCCTCGACACCCCAGTAGCCCGCCGCGACAAACGCCATGCGCTCACGCTCGCGCTCGACGACCAGGCGCGTGGCCACGGACTGGACCCGCCCGGCCGACAGCCCCGCACGCACCTTGCGCCACAGGACCGGGCTGACCTCGTAGCCGACGAGCCGGTCCAGGATGCGCCGGGTCTCCTGGGCGTCGACCCGGTGGGTGTCGAGCTCGCGGGTCGAGGCCAGCGCGCGGGTCAGCGCCTCCTGGGTGATCTCGGTGAAGGTCATGCGGCGCACCGGGACCTTGGGCTTGAGCACCTGGAGGAGATGCCAGGCGATGGCCTCGCCCTCGCGGTCGTCATCGGTGGCCAGGTAGAGCTCATCGGCCTCCTTGAGCGCCTTGCGCAGCTGGGCGACCGTCTTCTTCTTGTCGGGATTGACGACGTAGTAGGGGGCGAAGCCGTCCTCGACGTCGACGGCGAACCGGCCGTAGGGACCCTTCTTCATCTCGGCGGGCAGCTCCGAGGGCTGGGCGAGGTCGCGGATGTGGCCGACCGATGCCTCGACGTCGAAATCCGGTCCGAGGTACCCAGCGATGGACCGGACCTTGTTCGGGGACTCGACGATGACGAGCTTCTTGGACACGGCAACCTTCCTGGCGATGGTCCGACGACTCACTGCGCGCCGGGGACGCACGAGGAGCGCGGGAGACCGGGACGCGCCTCCCTGCGGGCGACTGTAACGCATCGGCAGGGCGCCCCGTCCGGAGGCCAGGTCGCCGGGCGTGCCCGGCCAAGGGCGCAGGAGAGGGCCGTGTCCCCTCCACCGGGCAGGGCCGCGCCGCCCCGCCGAGGGCGCGCTGCGACCGGCCCGCTCAGGCCGGCATCAACCGGCGGCCCGGGGGACTCAGGCCAACTGCGCCAGCGAGGAGCGCAGCACGGCGAGGCGCTGGTTGATGACCGACTCGTCGAAGGGCAGGTGCAGCCCGCGGCACTCGGCGGCCAGGGCCGCCATGTCGCGGACCTCCGGTGTACCGCGCTGCGCGAGCGCCGCCGCCTCGTCGAGGACCTGGGGGGTCACCTTGCCGCCGCCGCGCTTGTCCACCCACTGGCTCAGACGGCGCACTGCCCGGTCGAGGTTGGGGGTAATCGAGCCGAGCTCGGCATCGAGGCGGGCGACACCGCGCTCGACCTCCCCGCACAGGGGGGCCAGGCGGGAGAAGCCGTCCTCCAGCGCGCCGCACAGGTCGTTCATCGAGGCGACCGGCTCCTCCTCGGAGCCGTCGAGCACCGAACGGGCGAAGCGACCCACCATGAGGGTGAGCAGGCGCATGAGGCCCACGGAGAAGCGCAGCTCGAGGACCGAGTTCTGCAGAAGGGACATGAGGTCGGGAAGCGCCCGCAGGGCCGGGGCCGCCTCCGCCGTCAGCTCGATGATCCGCGCGGCCAGCGCATCGGCCCGCTCCCGGTCGTCCAAGGGCCGGCCGCCGACAAGCCGCCCGTAGGACTCCGCCCGCGCCGCGACGTCGAGCATGACCCCCTTGGTGGCCGACAGCGCCGTCAGAAGACGCAGGTACTCCTCGAGCTCGAAGACGAGCCGGTTGGTGTCGCGCTCGATCTGCTGGACCACCGACAGGATCTGGGTGACCGGGCCGTCGATCGCGGGGTGCTGGGGCACACGGATGCCCGCCGACACCAGGGAGGAGACCTCGCGGGGCAGCGCCGACAGCGTCATGGCGTGCAGGGAGTCGAAGCCCAGGGCGCTCAGCTCGCGGGCCAGCTCCTCACCCCCGTACTCCCCGACCTGGCGGCGTGAGGCGCCCCGGGCGGCGAGCTCGCGCTCGCGGGCCCGCACCCTGCGGTAGACCTCCTCGACGGCCTGCTGGGTCGCCGTGTCCAGGGGCTTGGTGCGCACCGACAGGTAGCCGCCGCGCAGCGGGACGATCGTGGCGAAGACCCGGTAGTCCAGGCCGTCGGCGGCGCGGTTGACCACGTAGGCGCACACGGGGCGGCCGGCCTCCAGGTCGTCCCACATCAGCTTGAACACCCCGGCGGGCATGTCCAGGTGCCGGACGATGTTGTGGGGCGAGCGGGTCAGCCGCTCGCGCGAGTAGCGGGACAGAGAGTCGAAGGTGCGGTTCGACCGCTGAATGACACCCTTGGCATCAGTCGTCGAGAAGAAGATGTCGTCCGGCTCGAAGAACCGCTCGTACCCGACCTGAGACTCCACGTCGTCCTACTCCCTCGTCCAGTCCGTGCGCCGTCCCGCGTCCCGACGACCGGGAACGACACAAC
Source organism: Actinomyces sp. (assembly GCF_030524025.1). GTDB lineage: Bacteria > Actinomycetota > Actinomycetes > Actinomycetales > Actinomycetaceae > Actinomyces. The sequence goes on from NZ_JAUNHI010000008.1 coordinate 82,264, forward strand.
AACACCACGAATAACTAATCTATAACCTAGAGAATGATAACATTCAACACGGTTGCGATGGTACCGATGGCTACAACGTTTCGATCGCAATTCGGATGTCATCGACCCTGGAGTCCATCGCCTCGGAGTCGAAGGACAGGTCCAGCCCGCGGCAGCGCGCGGCCAGGACGGCCAGGGCGCCGACCTCGGGGAAGCCAGTGCTCGACAGCCCCTGGGCCTCGCTCAGGAGTGCCTCGATGTCGCCCTCGGCGCCCTCGGACAGGTAGGCGCCCTCGTCCTGGAGGGCCCGCAGCCACCGGTCGAAGGGGCGGCGGGTGCGGTCCAGGTCGGAGACCACCTCGCGCAGCACCGCGTCCATCGCCTCGATCTGCTCCTCCAGGGTGGTGCACACCGCTGCGACGGTCTTCAGGTCGGCGGCCAGGGCGTGGTGCAGCTCGGCCATGGCGGTGGGCACGTCCTCCTCGGTGCCGTCCAGGACAGCCGCCGCGTAGGAGCCCAGGACGATCGTGTGCAGGCGCATGAGGGGGGCGTGGAACACGAGGTCCTCGACGGCGTCGTAGAGCGCCGACACCGAGTCGGTCAGCCCTCCGAGGCGCTCGACCGCGCGGCTGGTGCGCTCGGTGATGCGTCCGGCGACATTGGGGACCGAGGACTCGGGGTCCTCGCTGTGGAGGATGTCGACGAGCTCGCCGGTCCGACGGGCACGCTCGACGATCGCCGGAGCGCCCTGGGCCCACTCGCCCAGGCCGGTGAGCAGGGCGCGGTACTCGGCCATCTGACTCACGAGGATCTCGGAGTTCTCCTCGATGGCGGCGGCCAGGCCCAGGATGGTGGCGGCCGAGCCCTCGGCCTCCTCGCGCTGGGGCACCTTGACGCCCTCGCGTACGAGCAGGGAGGCCTCCTCGGGAAGCGCCGCCCGGCTGAAGGCGGTCAGCGAGTCGAAGCCGAGCTCGGCCAGCTCGGCCGCCAGGGCCTCGGCGCCGCGCTCGGCGACCTCCTTGCGCGAGGCACCCTCCTCGTCGGCCTGCCGCTCCAGGGCGCGCACCCGGCCGTATACCTCGCGCACGGCGTCGAGGGTCTCGGTCTTGAGCGGCTTGGTGCGCACGGAGACGTAGCCGTCCTCGACGGCGCTGACCGTGGCGAAGACCCAGTAATCGAGGCCGTCGCCGGCGCGGTTGAGCACATAGGTGCACACCGGCCGGCCGGCCTCCAGGTCGTCCCAGAGCAGCTTGAACACGCCAGCGGGCATGTCGTCGTGCCGGATGATGTTGTGCGGGGCGCCGATCAGCTCCTCACGCGGGTGGCGCGCAAGGCTGACGAAGATCCGGTTCGAGCAGCGGATGACACCCTTGCGGTCGGTCGTCGAGAAGAAGACGTCCTCGGCATCGAAGAGGCGCTCGTTGTCCTTGATGGTTTCCACTGTGTGCTTCCAGGTGCGGGAGGGGGGAGCAGTGCTAGCAAGGCCGATCACTGGCCCGCGCACGCGATGACGTCAGTAGCGTATTACGCGATCGGCCCCGAAGGGCAGTACACAGTTTGATCACAGGCATTATAGCGCCTCGCGTCACAGTGGAGATCCACAGTGCAGTCACAGGCTGAAGGGGTTCAATGCCGCCATGACTGAAGCGACAGAGACCCTCGTCCGCTCCGACGGGTCTCCCATCCGAGTGCTTGTCGTCGACGACGAGCAGATGCTGGCCGACCTGCTCGCCTCGGCGCTGCGCTATGAGGGGTGGGAGGTCACGACCGCGGGCACCGGCATCGCCGCCGTCCGCGCCGCCCAGGATACCGATCCCGACGTCGTCGTGCTGGACATCATGCTGCCCGACTTCGACGGCCTGGAGGTGATGCGTCGCATCCACGGCCACAAGCCCGACGTGCCTGTGCTGTTCCTCACTGCCAAGGACGCCGTCGAGGACCGCGTCGCCGGGCTGACCGCCGGCGGGGACGACTACGTGACCAAGCCCTTCTCCCTCGAGGAGGTCGTGGCCCGCCTGCGCGCCCTCCTGCGGCGGTCGGGGGCCTCGGCGGAGAAGCCCGACTCCCTGCTCGAGGTCGGCGACCTGCGCATGGACGAGGACTCCCACGAGGTGTGGCGCGGCGAGGAGGAGATCCGTCTGACCGCCACCGAGTTCGAGCTGCTGCGCTACCTCATGCGCAACCCCCGCCGCGTCCTGTCCAAGCCCCAGATCCTGGACCGGGTGTGGAACTACGACTTCGGCGGCCAGGCCAACATCGTCGAGCTCTACATCTCCTACCTGCGCCGCAAGATCGACAAGGGTCGTGAGCCGATGATCCACACGATGCGGGGCGTGGGCTACGTCCTCAAGCCGGCCGACACCGACGGCGCGGCACTCCGGAATACGCCATGACGCCGCCCCGCACGCCTCGCAGCCCAGGACGGGCGGGGACGCCACGGTGAGCCGCCTGCGACGCGCCCCCCGCCCCGTCAGGCCCCGCTCCCTGCGCACCCGTCTCGTCGCCGGCGTGCTGGGGCTGGTGCTCATCATGGCGGCGCTCATGGGCGCCCTGTCGACACTGACGCTGCGTCACACCCTCATGAACCGCCTCGATGAGCAGCTCGTGGCCGCCTCTGAGCGCGCCGCCAACCGGCGCCACGGGGAGGACACGGGCACCGTCCCGAGCGAGTCGGAGACCTGTGTCCCCTCCTCGGACTCCGCACCCTGCGTGGCCACCGAGCCCCTCGAGGACGACAAGGACCATCCCGTGCCCGCCGGGCTGGACGCGCCGGGCCAGCCTACCGGCATGCTCAGCGTCATCGCCTCGGGCGCCGGCGGAACCGACGGCTCGGACGCCTCCACCTTGAAGGCGGGCTACATCGACAGAGCCGGCAACTACCAGACCCTCTCGGAGGCGGAGACCGCGGCGCTGCTGACCCTCGAGGTCACCGGGAAGCCGGTCTCGGTACGGATCTCCTCACTGGGCGACTACAGGATCCTCGTGGCCCGCGACGCGGTCTCGGGGGACATCGTCATCACGGGCCTGTCGATGGAGGACGACAACGGTCTCGTGCGCACCCACCTCATCATCGAGAGCTCCATCGCGCTGCTGGGCGCGGTCATCGTCGCCCTGGCAGGGCGGAGCATGATCCGCTCCTCGCTGGCCCCGCTGGAACGCGTGGCCGGCACGGCCGAGCGCGTCGCCTCCCAGCCACTGGCCCATGGCGAGGTGAGCATCGACGAGCGGGTCCCCGATGAGGACCTCGCCTCCTCCCAGGAGGTCGGGCAGGTCGGCTCGGCGCTCAACACGCTGCTGGGCCACGTCGAGGCGGCGCTGGCCGCGCGTCAGCGCAGTGAGACCCAGGTCCGTCAGTTCGTCGCCGACGCCTCCCACGAGCTGCGCACGCCACTGGCCTCGATCCGCGGCTACACCGAGCTGATCGCCCGGGAGGGCGCCGACGCCGCCCTGCCCGAGCAGGCCACCCACGCCCTGGAGCGCGTCCACTCCGAGTCGGTGCGCATGACGGCGCTGGTCGAGGACCTGCTGCTCCTGGCACGGCTCGACGCCGGCCGCGAGCTGCGGCACGACGAGGTCGACATGGTCAGCGTCGTCGTCGACACGGTAGCCGACGCCCGGGCCGCGGGCCCCGACCACATCTGGGAGCTCGAGCTGCCGGTACTCGACGCACCGGAGGGGGCTGAGGAGCTGGAGGACTTCGAGCCCGAGCCGCCGATCGTCGAGGGCGATGAGGCCAGGCTGCGCCAGGTACTGGTCAACCTCCTGGCCAACGCCCGCGTCCACACCCCGCCCGGCAGCCGCGTGCGCACGACGCTGTCGCGCCGCACGGGTACCGGCGGCGAGGAGCTCGTCGTGACGGTGGCCGACAACGGCCCCGGGATCGACCCCGCAGTGCGCGACCGCCTTTTCGAGCGCTTCGCCCGCGCGGACTCCTCCCGCGAGCGCCGCACCGGGTCGACCGGCCTGGGCATGAGTATCGCGCTGGCCATCGTCCAGTCCCACGGGGGCACCCTGACAGTCGACTCCCGCCGGGCCGAGGACTCAGTCGAGGGGTCGGTCGAGGGGTCTGCGGACGCAGTTGCCGCCGGTGCCACCTCCCCTGCCACCGGCGACACCGCCACCGGGCACGGCACCACCTTCACGGTGGCCCTGCCCGCCCTGCCCGGCCCGGCCGCCTCCTGAGGGGCACGGTGTTGACCGGCGCGCGGGCGCGCCGCCTCGTGCCAGGACAGCCCAGGGGCGCCACAGGCGGCGGGACGTTGCGCCCGCGTGGAACACGCAACCCGGTGGTCACAGCACCATCACAGACCCGTCCCATGGCGAGCACACGCTGGTGCGGTGACATGGGCTCATGCCACACACCGCCCCCACGCCGCACAAGCCGGCCGGACGCGCACCGGTCCTGGCCGTCATCGAGCACGCCGGCCTGTGCGTCCTGTCCGGAGTCATGATCGCCGCGCTCGTCAAAGCCATCGCGCCCACAAGCCCAGACTCGACCGCCGTCATCGCCTTCACCGTCTCGATCCTGGTCACCTCCGTCGTCCTGCGCGCCGCCCTGCGCTGGTGGTACGGGCCCGGGCCGATCTCCGGCCGGGACCCGCGCTGAACCGGCACCGAGCCGGCACTGAACCGGCCCCACCCCGGGGAACGATCATCGCAGGGTCAGCACACCGGCGTGCAGGAGCCCGCGGACACACCCCACCATCTCCTCGAGCAGCGCGTCCGAATCCGCACCGGTCAGCGCCGCCACCGCCTGTGCGACCTGCGCGACCGACAACTCGCCGTCGCTGACGCCTACGAGCGCCGCCATCGCCGTCCCCGCCGGCAGGGCCCGCCGAAAGCCGCCACCCTGCCTGACGATGATGACGGTGGGGTCGTCCTGGCCGGGGCGGTAGTGGCGCTCCTCGGTGACGTCCGGGGCGACGACGGGGTGGAGGCGGGCGACATGCTCGTCATCCATCGTGGCCAGCGCCTCGCGCACCGCGATCACCGCCGCGACATGGTCCCCCAGGCCGGGAGCCGTCGAGGAGTCGATCTCCTCGAGCTCCCTCCAGGGGGCGCGCACCCGCCGGGAGCGGTGCAGGAGGAGGTAGCCGAGGCCGAGCGCCTCCACGCCCCGGCGCTCGAAGTCATCCACCCAGGCGTCCAGAGCGGCCTCGAATCCGAGGGGATCACGTTCGGGAGCGGTCCCACCATCGCGCAGCCACATGGCGGCGTACTCCACGGGGTCCTGAACCTCCCGCTGGACGACCCAGGCGTCCAACCCCTCGGGCAACCAGCCGGAGACCTGCGCGCGCCAGTCCTGCCCGGTCCGGTGCTCCCAGTTGCCGAGCATGACCGCGGTGCCGCCCGGCTTGAGGTGCGGCGCGAGCGCCGGGACGAGGGTGGGCAGAACCGGTCCCCCCGCATCGCGGTACTCCATGAGCGGCACCCCCGCACGGCGGACGGCCGGCGGGGTGATGACGAACGGGGGGTTGGACACGACCAGGTCGAAGGCGCGACCGGCTACCGGCTCGAGGAAGGAGCCCTGGACGAGCTCGAGGCGCCCGGGCGCCGTGCCCGCCAGGGCGGCGTTGAAGGCCGTGAAGGCCAGGGCTCGTGCGGAGATGTCGGTGGCCGTCACATGCTCGGCGTGTCGCAGCAGGTAGAGGGCCTGGATGCCGCAGCCGGTGCCCAGGTCGAGGGCGGCACCCACGGGCTCGCGGGGCGTCAGGCCGGCCAGGGTCAGTCCGGCGCCGCCGATGCCCAGGACGTGGTCGGGGGCCAGCGGGCGCCCGGAGACGAGCTCGCCGACGTCGGAGGCCACCCACCAGCGCACGTGCCCGTCCGCGTCGACCGCCTCGTGGGGGCGCAGGTCGACCACCGCCCGCAGGAGCCGGGTCCTGCCCGCCGAGCCCTGGGCAGGCTCGACCGGAGAGGCCGGGGCCCGTCCAACCACCCGGTCCGGGGCCGGCTCGACCAGGCCCATCTCGCAGGCGCCGGCCGCTCCGGTACGGGGGAGGGCGGCGTCGAGCTCGGCGGCGCTGACCGGCTCACCGAGCATGAACAGCGCGGTGAGCACGGCCACCGGGTCAGGCGCGGTGCCGTGATGGCGGGAGCCCTCGAGTGAGCGGCGGACCACACGCAGGGCGGGGGCCCGCAGCTCGCGGCGCAGGGCGCCGTCGGCCACCGGCCCCAGGAGACCGGCCACCGCATCGACGCCCCAGCCCGCGTCCTCCAGGTCGGCGCGCAGGCAGCGCGCCTGCGTCGCGGTTGCGGCTGGGTGGGATGAGGTCACGGCAACGAGGTTAGATGATCGGTTCCACCGGGTGGGAAGCACGGGCTGGGCGGCGCAGGTCCGGCGCTCCCCCCTCGCCGAGATCGGTAGATATGACACCTCGAGATCGGGGAGGGGGCCGGGGCGGCGTGCGTGGGACCGGGGCCAACGCCGTCAGTCCGGGGCTGATGACGTGAGTCCGGGGCTGCGTCGGTCAAAGCGGGGATCTGCGGTGATTCCGGGGCCGAC
>NZ_JAUNHI010000034.1 GCF_030524025.1 Actinomyces sp.
CGCCACCCTGGGAACCTGGGAGTAACACACATGAGAATCGTCGTCGCCCTGGGCGGAAACGCCCTCCTGCGTCGTGGCGACAAGCCCGACGCCTCCACCCAGATCGCCAACGTCGTCCTCGCCGCCGGAGAGCTGGCCAAGCTCGCCGCCGAGCACGAGGTCATCATCACCCACGGCAACGGCCCCCAGGTCGGGGTCCTGGCCCTGGAGTCGGCCAATGACGAGCGCCTGAGCGAGCCCTACCCCTTCGACACCCTGGGCGCCGAGACCCAGGGGATGATCGGCTACTGGCTGCTCCAGGCCCTGGGCAACGCCCTGCCCGGGCGCCAGGTGGCTGCGATGGTCAACCAGACCCTCGTCGACGCCGACGACCCGGCCTTCGCCAACCCGACCAAGTTCGTCGGCGAGGTCTACGACGAGGCCACCGCCAAGGCGCTGGCCGAGGAGCGCGGCTGGACGGTCAAGGCCGATGGGCAGTACTACCGGCGCGTGGTCGGCTCGCCCCAGCCCCAGGGAGTGGTCGAGACCGAGCTCATCCGCACCCTGGTCGAGGCCGGCGCGGTCGTCGTGTGCGCCGGCGGCGGTGGCGTGCCGGTCATCCGCGATGAGGACGACCGCCTGCGCGGCGTCGAGGCGGTGATCGACAAGGACCTGACCGCCTCGGTCCTCGCCCAGGCGCTGGGGGCCGACGCCCTCATGATCCTGACCGACGTCGACGGCGTGTTCGTCGACTACGGCACCCCCGAGGCCCGCCAGATCCCCCGCGCCACGCCCGACGAGCTGCGCGCGCTGGGTCTGCCCGCCGGGTCCATGGGGCCCAAGGTCGAGGCCGTGTCCCGCTTCGTGGAGAACACCGGCGGCACGGCGGCCATCGGCCGCCTCGAGGACGCCATCGACATCATCAACGGCAAGGCCGGCACCACCATCGCCAACGCCTAACACACGTCCCCCAATCCAGCCTGCCCGACCCACGGGCCGGGTAGGCTGGGCGAGGGGGCCAGGCCAGGACCTGTGACAAGGAAGGAGGTAGCCCATACGTTACCTCTGACGGCCTCAGGGCCGTCCCGGCTTCAACAATCAGTCCATCCGCAAGGAAAACCTTCACAAAGGAGTGACAGTTCATGACGAAGATCGTCAACTCTTGGAACGACTTCGACCCGCTCAAGCACGTGATCGTCGGCCGCGCCGACTTCTCCGTCATCCCGCCGGAGGAGCCCGCCACCTCGGAGAAGGTGCCGATCGACTCTGAGATGCGCGGCATGTGGGGCCCCCGTCCCACCGCCACGGTCGAGGCCGCCAACGAGCAGCTCGACAACTACGCCAAGATCCTCGAGGGTCTGGGCATCAAGGTCGACCGCCCCACTCCGCTGCAGTGGAACCAGGCCATCGTCACGCCTGACTTCCGCACCGAGTCGGGCTTCACGCAGATGCCCCCGCGTGACATCCTGCTCACCATCGGCAACGAGATCATCTCCTCGGCCAACTCCTTCCGCTGCCGGTACTTCGAGTACCTCGCCTACTGGCCGCTCATGAAGGAGTACTTCGACGAGGACCCGGAGTTCCTGTGGACGCAGGCCCCCCGTCCCCGCCTGACCGACAAGTCCTACAAGCACAACTACTACGACGAGAAGATCTCCCTCGAGGAGCGTCTCGAGCGCACCGCTGCGAAGGACTTCGTCACCACCGAGTTCGAGCCCATGTGGGACGCCGCTGACGTCATGCGCGTTGGTAAGGACCTGTTCATCCAGCACGGCCTGACCACGAACCGCACCGCCATGGAGTGGTTCAAGCGCTACTACCCCGACCTGCGGGTGCACGCCGTCAACTTCCCCGGCGACCCCTACCCGATCCACATCGACGCGACCTTCGTGCCGCTGCGGCCGGGCCTCATCATCAACAACCCGCACCGTCGTCTGCCCGAGGAGCAGCGTAAGATCTTCGAGGCCAACGACTGGCAGATCGTCGACGCCGCCCAGCCGGCGCACGACACCCCGCCGCCGCTGTGCTACTCCTCCGTCTGGCTGTCCATGAACTGCCTCGTCATCGACCACAAGACCGTGTGTGTCGAGGCCAGTGAGGTCCACCAGATGGAGCAGATGGACAAGCTCGGCATGAACGTCATCCCGGTTCCGTTCCGCGACGCCTACGCCTTCGGCGGTGGTCTGCACTGCGCGACCGCCGACGTCTACCGCGAGGGCGGCTGCGAGGACTACTTCCCGAACCAGATCGACGACCCGACGCTCGTCTGAGAGATCGACGCCGTCATCGCACACCGCGGGTGACGGTCGGCGACGACCGTCACCCGCGGCACCGGCAGGGCCCCGTGTGGCGAGGGCACTCGCCCCCGCCACACGGGGCCCTGCCCATGCGGGAGGACCAGGGCTTCGCCCGGTTTTCGCCCGTGGCCCACCTGTCACCACCTTCGTCACCCCACACTCACCACTACCCCGTCGGCGGCCCCCTACGCCGGCGGTGATACCGCAAAGGAGCGGACGTTGGACTCATCGGGTCGAGAAAAGCTCAAGGGCTTCGCATTCATGTTCCTCTCATCGAGCCTCATGGGAGGAATCGGTGCTTTCGCTCGCTACATCGAGGCACCAGGGCTCTTCATTTCGTTCAACCGCAGCTTCGCGGGCTTCCTGGGAATGACGGCGATCTTCCTGGCCACGCGGAGGTTCCATAAGTTCAAGAACTTCAAGATGTCGCCCACGATCATCCTCACGGGTGTCTTCCTGGGCCTCCTGTCCGGTCTCTACGTCATGTCGACGCAGATGACCACCCTGTCGAACGCCGCCTTCCTCATCTACACCGGCCCCGTCTACTCCACGGTGCTGGCCACGATCTTTCTCAAGGAGCCCTTCACCAAGGTCACGGGCCTGTCCCTGGCCTCCGTGCTCGTCGGCTGCCTCATGATCATCGGGATCATCAACTACACCTCGGGCGAGGGCTTCACCGTCAGCCTCGACCTCGATCCCAAGTACATGGTCGGCAACCTCGTCGCCCTTGCCTCCGGCGTCGCCTATGGTCTGTTCCTCTTCTTCAGCCGCTACCGGACCGACGTCGACTCCGACGTGCGCTCCTACTGCAACTTCACCTTCGCGATCATCACGCTGGGCACGATTCTCCTGGTCGACCGCCCGGACCTGTCCGAGATGACGACGCGCGGCTGGATCGTCCTGGCGGTGGCCGCCTTCATCACCGGGTTCGGAGCGTTCTTCTTCCTGACGGTCGCCTCGAAGATCCTGCTCGCCTCCGAGCTGGCCACCATCTCTTACCAGGAGACGATCATGGCCACCCTGCTGGGGATCATCCTGTTCAGCGAGCACATCACCTTCATCCAGGCCCTCGGTGGCGCCCTCATCATCGCCGGAGGCGTCTCCCAGATCATGTTCTCGACGAAGAACGGCAAGAAGACCTCCGGGCAGGCGGGCGCCGACAAGGACCTCGCCGAGGTGACGAGCTCCTGAGCGCCCCCTGGGCGCCCCCGGGGGCGCCCGTGCCGGGCCGCCGGGCCATCGCACGCGTTCCCACCACCGCCACACCCAAGGAGTCCACGCAACGATGAGCGAGAAGAACATCACGAGGCTCGACGCCTTCACCTACCGCCGTATCCTGTCCGAGGACGACCCCGTCGTCCTCATCCCCGTGGGGGCCATTGAGCAGCACGGGCCGCACATGCCCCTGAGCGTCGACGTCCTGCTGTCCACGACCATGGCCGAGTTGACCGCCGAGCGGCTGGGCTCCGCCCTCGTGGGCCCGACCATCACCACCGGTTACAAGTCCCAGCAGCGCTCGGGCGGGGGCAACCACATCATCGGATCCTTCGGCTTCGACGCCGAGACGGTCATCGGGGTGTGCCGCACCCTCGTGCGCGAGTTCACCCGCCACGGCGCCCGCCGGATCGTCTTCGTCAACGGCCACTACGAGAACTACCAGTTCCTCTACGAGGGCGTCGACCTCGCGCTGCGCGAGCTCGCGCCCGCGGGTGAGCCGCCCCAGGTCATGCTCCTGTCCTACTGGGACTTCGTCACCGAGGAGGTCATCGCCCGGCTCTACCCCGATGGCTTCCCGGGCTGGGACGTCGAGCACGGCGGGGTCATGGAGACCTCCCTCATGCTCGAGTACTTCCCCGAGCTGGTCCACATGGACCGGGTCATGGACCTGCCGGCCGCCGAGCTGCCCCTCTACGACCTCCTGCCCGTCGACGCCTCCCTGACCCCGGAGTCGGGCTGCCTGTCCTCGGCGCAGGCCGCCAGCGCCGAGAAGGGCCAGGTGCTCGCCGCCTCGGTCATCGAGGGAATGACCGAGGCGATCACCAGCCGGTTCGCCGTCTGAGTCTCTCTGAGTCTCTCTGAGTTCCTCAGGGTCCCTCGGGGCGGCGGACGAGGCACCTCAACCGCCGCCCCGCCATGATGCGGTGCTTCCGGGACCTGCCACCGCGGCCCGGTCCCGGAAGCACCTCAGGCCTTGCCGCACCGGCGGGTGCGAGCAGAACTCGTCGGCCCTCGCAACGTCGTGACGGCCGACGGTACCCCGTCCACCACTACTACTACCTTCGGAAAGGGGACAACGATGTCCTCATCGTCCAGTGGCGCCGTCGCGCAGGGCCACACCATGAACAAGAAGCTCGGCTTCACCGCCATGCTGCTGTCGGCCACAGGCATGGGCTTCGTGGGCACCTTCGGGCGCCTGTCGACCCCGCTCAAGCCCGACGGGACGCGCTTCATCATCGGCGACTTCCTGGCCTTCGGCCGTATGACCGTCGGTGCGCTGGGCTTCCTCCTGCTCATCGTGGCTGTCAAGAAGCTGGCCAAGCTGCGCTCGACGAAGCTGTCCTTCACCGTCATCGCCGGCGGACTGTCCATCGGCGCCTCGCTGGCCCTCTACGTCTCCTCGACGCTCATGACGACGATCGCCAACGCCGTGTTCCTCATCTACACCGGCCCGCTCGTCTCGGCGATCCTGGCGCGGATCTTCCTCAAGGAGAAGATCTCCCTGCGCAACGGCGTCTTCCTGACCCTCGTGTTCCTCGGCATGCTCATGACCATCGGACTGGTCACCTACACGTCGGGCGAGGGGCTCAGCTTCGGCCTCCAGCTCGGTACGGACCCCGAGTACCCCAAGAAGGTCATCGGTGACCTCTTCGGCCTCGGCTCGGGGGTCTTCTACGGCCTGGCCCTGTTCTTCTACCGCTACCGCGGGGACATCGACTCCGAGATCCGCGGGTTCTGGAACTTCATCTTCGGCGCCGTCGGCGCGCTCATCGTCATGGTCTTCCGCATCAGCTGGCTCGACTCGACCAACCCCTTCGAGGTCATGAAGCCCACGAACTGGCTCTGGGCGGTCGGCATGTTCCTGTTCTGCGGCCTGTTCGCCATCGGTTTCCTCGTCGTGGCCGGCAAGCACCTGCCCGCCGTCGAGCTGTCGACCGTGTCCTACTGGGAGTGCGTCGTCGCCCTCCTGCTCGGCCTCGTCCTGTGGGGCGAGTCGATGACCCTCGTGGGCGCGATCGGCGGTGTGCTCATCCTGGGCGGCGGCCTGGCCCCGATCCTGCTCGACCTGACCGGCGCCCGGTCCAAGGCGGGCACCGAGTCCTGATCCTCCGGCCGGGGGCTGGCAGACGCGGGCGGCGATGTCCGCGGGCCAGTCCCCGGCCAACATCACACGTCAGACACATCACGTCTCTATACTCAGCAGCCCAGTCACCTTGGCAGAAGGATCATCATGAGCGGTCATCCCAACCCGACCAGCACCGATGTACACGATGAGCGGGCGCGCGCCTCCGCCCTCAAGCGCGCCGCCTCGGCCAGCTTCATCGGCAACTTCATCGAGTGGTTCGACTACGCCTCCTACGGATACATGGCGGCCGTCATCGGCGAGGTCGTCTCCCCGAGCGAGGACGAGACGATCCAACTGATGACCTCTCTTGCGATCTTCGCGATGTCCTTCATCCTGCGCCCGATCGGGGCCATCGTCTGGGGCATGTGGGGCGACCGCAAGGGCCGTCGCTGGGCGCTGTCGTGGTCGATCCTCATCATGTCCGGCTCGACCTTCCTCATCGGGCTGCTGCCCAGCCACGCCACGATCGGCATCTTCGCCGCGGTAGGCCTGCTGCTGCTGCGCATGATCCAGGGCTTCTCGGCCTCAGGCGAGTACGCGGGCGCCGGCACCTTCCTGGCCGAGTACGCCCCCCCGGCCAAGCGCGGCCTCTACACCTCCCTGGTCCCGGCCTCGACGGCCTGCGGCCTGCTGGCCGGCTCCCTCATGGTGGCGGGGATGTTCGCGGTTCTCGACACCGAGGCCATGCACTCCTGGGGCTGGCGCATCCCCTTCCTCCTGGCCGCTCCCCTGGGCCTGGTGGGCCGGTACATCCGGGTCCACCTCGAGGACTCCCCGGTCTACCAGGCGATGCGAGACGAGCTTCCCGACGAGCAGCCGAGGTCCAACCCCATCGGCGCGCTGCTGACCCAGCACGGCCGAGAAGTGCTCATCACCTTCGGAGTCTCCTGCCTCAACGCCGTGGCCTTCTACATGCTGCTCAGCTATATGCCGACCTACATGAGCCAGGAGCTCGGGTTCCCCGAGGACACCGCCACGATGGCCACCTCCGTCATGCTGGTCGTCTACATCGCCTCCATCTTCCTCATGGGGCACCTGTCGGACGCCGTGGGCAGGCGCAAGATGCTCATCACCGCCTGTGTCGCCTTCATCATCCTCAGCCTGCCCCTGTTCTGGGTGATGTCCCACGCTGGCAAGGACACGAGAGGCCTGCTGCTCATCATCGCCTGCCAGGTCGTCTTCGCCATCATCCTGACGGCCAACGACGGCACCTTGGCGACCTTCCTCGCCGAGTCCTTCCCCACGGAGGTGCGCTACTCCGGTTTCGCCCTGTCCTTCAACGGCGCCAACGCTCTCCTGGGCGGAACGACGCCTATTGTCGTCACCGCGCTCATCAGGGCTACCGGTTCCTCGCTGGTGCCCGCGATCTACCTGACGGTTGTCGCCCTGCTCGCCCTGGTGGCCATCCGCGCCTCGCGGGTCATCCACATGGCCGAGATCGGTAAGTCGAGCGAGTAGACGCAGGCACCTGGCGCCCCGGCTGCGTAGGCCGCCGCTATCCCCGACGGTCCCGCCGACCACTCCCACCGTGGTTGGCGGGACCGCTCGTCGACCTGGACGTAACATGGGGCCATGGCCGAGACCCGCCCCCCTGAGCAGGCCGCTGACGACCCGCAGGACGAGTCCGAGGACCGGGCTGCGCGCCAGGTGGTCGGCCCCTCCCGTCCTGTCGTGGCGACCACCTCCCGAGGACTGGGGCGCCGTCAGGAGATCATCGAGGCAGCAGCCGCCATCATCCGCGAGTCCGGCCCCGGCGCCGTCAGCCACCGGGCGGTGGCCAGGCGGGCAGGCTGCTCGCTGTCGGCGACCACCTACTACTTCGACGGCCTCGACGACCTGCTCTATCAGGCGGGCCAGGTCAACATCGGCTTGTGGGCCTCGCGGGCCGAGGCGGTCGCCGATCTTGTCGAGTCCCTCCACGAGCTGCCCGACCTCCACGGCAGGATCGAGTTGTTGCTCCAGGCGACGCTGCCCGCCGAGGGGCCCTACCGGGGCCACTACGTCCAGCTCATCTCCGCCGGAGCCGCGGTCGCCGTCGGACAGGCCTACCGACACGGCCGCCAGCGGCTCAACGCTGCGGTCGCCAGGGTCCTGCAGCACCTGGGCAGCACCTTGCGTCCCGAGATCGTCATCGCCATTGTCGACGGCGCCGCGGTCAGTGCCCTCAGTGAGGGCCGTGACGTGCGGGCCACCGCCGCGGACCTGCTGGGAACGGTTGTCCTGGAGTCCCGCGGGCGGCCCGACCAGCAGGCCGCCCCGTCACCACAGGAGGGTCGGGTCGAGCTGGACTCGTAGTGGCTCCTGGCGCCTGGCGGCGCGCTCGCGCTGCACGTGCCGCAGTGCTGCGGCCAGCTCCCTGCCCCGACCGGGATCGGAGCGCACGAGGCCACGGGCCCTGGGCGCCGAGGAATCGGCGTGCTCAACGGCTGCCGGCCCCAGGGTCTCGAAGCCGGTGGCCTCCATCTGCTCGAGCACGGCGCGCACGGCCTGCCGCTCCCCGTCCAGTCGTGCGGTGCGCCAGGCCGGCGGCAGGTGCAGCTCGGCCCGCTCGGCCAGCTCACGACGGGCGAAGCCGGCGTGGTCCCAGCGCACGAGTGCCTGGGCCGCCACCGGCTCGGGGCCGCCCAGGAGGATGACCCGTGCGTCGGGGCGGGCCAGGACGGCCGCGTTGGTCCACCTGCGCAGCGCCTGGGCCGCGGCGCCCAGCTCGGGACGGGCCGACAGGACCGCACCGTCGAGGAGCACGACCGCCCGGTACCCGCCCCGCGCCACCGGCTCGGCCCCCGGGGTGGCCACGACTAGACGCGGTGAGGCGTCGACCTCGGCCACGACGCCGTGCCCCTGGTCCGCCCCGGAGACCACGACCGGTACCCCCGGGAAGGCGCGGCCCAGCTCCTCCCCCGTGCGGCTGGAGCCCACGGCGACCATGCGCAGCTCGGTGTGGCCGCAGGCGGCGCAGGACCACGACGGCAGCATCCGTCCGCACCACCGGCAGCCCAGGCGCCGAGCCTCGTCCATCGACACCGGCCCCCGGCAGGTCGGGCAGGCCGCCGGGGTGCGGCAGTGCCTGCAGGCCAGGGCCGGGGCGTAGCCGGAGCGGGGCACCTGGATGAGCACCGGTCCCTGCTCGATCGCCTGGCGCACCGCCCGGTGCGCCAGTGAGGGGAAGCGGGCACCACCGGAGGCGCCCTCGGCATCGAGCTCGGGGGCGCCGGGGACCTCGACGCGGGCCACGGCCCGTCGAACGGTGGCCCGCGTTGCGCTGAGGCCGGCCGCCCAGCCCCGCTCGACGTAGGTCTGGGCCTCGACCGTCCTGGTGTGGCCCGCCACGACGAGCCCGCAGCCCTCGGTCGCCGAGCGCAGGGCCAGGACGGTACGGGCGTGGACGTAGGGGGCGCGTGGCTCCTCGAGCCGGTCGTCGCCGTCATCCCAAATCACGACCAGCCCCAGGCGCGCCACCGGTGCGAAGGCGGCCGCCCGGGTTCCGACGACCACCCGCGCCCGGCCCAGAAGAATCTCGACGAAGGTCCTGTACCTGCGCTCGGCACCGAGCTCGGCGCTGAGCAGGGCCACCGGCTCCCCCGCCAGCTGCTCACCGAGCCCCGCAGCCGCCTCCCGGGCCTGGGAGGCCGTGGCCACCACGACAAGTGCGCCCCGGCCTGCGCTGAGCGCGGCCCTGACCGCCCGGGCGACCAAGGGCAGCCAGCCCTCCACCAGGCCCGGCCGGGCCGGCAGCGCGGTCCACACCGCCCTCGGCGCGCCCCCGTCGGCCAGGGCCTCCAGGAGAGCCGCTCCCCCATAGACCTCCCAGCCGCCGGGATCCGGTCGGGACCAGGTCGGCAGGTCCGGCAGGGGGCCGCCGCGCACCGTGTCCTCGGCCCGGGCGTGCCGGGCGGGCACCGCCAGGCGCAGGACGTCGGCGCGCGTGCCGGCCGAGCGCTGGGCCACGGCCTCGACGAGGGTCATCGTCGCGGCACTGAGCACCGGCAGGTCGGACACGACCCGGCGCAGCGGTGCCAGCCGGCCCGGACGGGTGGTCGTCTCCCCGCGCTGCCACACCCAGCCGTGCATCTCCTGGCCCCCGAAGCGCACGACCACCCGGGTGCCCACGGCGGCGGCGGTGTCGAGCTCGGCGGGGACGAGGTAGTCGAAGGTGCGGTCCAGGTGCGCCACGGGGCTGTCGAGCAGGACGCGTGCCACCGGCGCGGCCACCCCGTCGGCCTCGACGCGCCTGTCGGCCGGCGCGGGCAGGGCCAGCAGCTCGCCCTGGCGCGGCGCCGAGGGGCTCATCCCGCCCGCTCCCGGTGCCTGAGCATCCCTGGCCCCGGCTACACCGCGGCGCGCAGCGCCTCCACCCGGTCGGTCCGCTCCCAGGTGAAGCCGGGCCGTCCGAAGTGGCCGTAGGCGCTGGTCGCCCGGTAGATCGGCTCGAGAAGCCGCAGATCCCTGACAATGGCCGCCGGCCGCAGGTCGAAGACCTCGGAGATGGCCCCGGCGATCCGCTCGGCGGGCACCGTCTCGGTGCCGAAGGTCTCGACGTGGATGCCCACGGGGTGCGCCGCACCGATGGCGTAGGCGACCTGGACCTCGCAGCGGGCGGCCAGTCCGGCGGCCACGACGTTCTTGGCGACCCAGCGCATCGCGTAGGCCCCGGAGCGGTCGACCTTCGAGGGGTCCTTGCCCGAGAAGGCCCCTCCCCCATGGCGGGCGACGCCCCCGTAGGTGTCGACGATGATCTTGCGTCCCGTCAGGCCGGCGTCACCGGCGGGGCCGCCGATGACGAACTGCCCCGAGGGGTTGACCAGGACGGTGGTCTGTGAGGCGTCCAGGTCCAGGCCCTTGGCCTGCTCGGCGGCCAGGACCGGGGCGATGACCTCCGTGGTCACTGCGTCGGTGAGCCAGGCCCGCGAGCGGTCCGGGTCGTGCTGGGTCGACACGACCACATGGGCCAGGCTGACCGGCCTCATCCCGTCGTAGCCGATGGTCACCTGGGTCTTGCCGTCGGGACGCAGCCCCTCGACCAGCCCCTCCTTGCGCACGAGGGCGAGGCGCTCGGCCAGGCGATGGGCCAGGTGGATGGGTGCGGGCATGAGCTCGGCGGTGTCGGTGCAGGCGTACCCGAACATGAGCCCCTGGTCCCCCGCGCCCTGAAAGTCGAGCGGGTCGAGGTCGCCGTGGTCCTCACGGACCTCCAGTGCCTTGTCGACGCCGGCGGCGATATCCGGCGACTGCTGGCCGATGGACACCGACACCCCGCAGGAGGCGCCGTCGAAGCACACCTCGGAGGAGGTGTAGCCGATGCCGACGATCTCCGAGCGCACGATGTCGGGGATCTCGACGTAGGCCGAGGTGCTCACTTCTCCGACGACGTGCACCAGGCCGGTGGTCACCACCGTCTCGACCGCCACGTGGGCGACGGGGTCCTGCTCGAGGATGGAGTCCGAGATGCGGTCGCAGACCTTGTCCGGATGCCCTTCGGTGACGGACTCGGAGGTGAACAGGCGGAGGGAGGAAGTCACGGCGCAAGACTACTCGGACGAGGGCCCGTGGCCTCAAGGCGGGCGGCGATGAGCGCCACAAGGGCACGGCCGACCTCCTCCTTGCTCCCCGAGGCCTGCGCCACCCGCGTGCCCTGGGCGTCGAGCACGATGACCGTGTTGGGCACGTCCCCGAAACCTGCGCCCCCGCCCACGGCGTTGACGGCCAGCAGATCGGCGCCCTTGCGCCGGGCCTTGGCGACCCCATGGGCCAGGACATCGCCATCGCCGTCCCCGGTCTCAGCCGCGAAGCCCACGACCAGGGTGCGCCCGTCGCGCCGAGGCGGGTGCGTGACGAGTCCCGCCAGGATGTCGGGGTTCTCCACCAGCTCGATGGCGCGGGCGCCCCGGCCCCGGTCCCCGTCCTGGGGGCCTCGCTTCTTGACCTTGGTGGCCGAGACCGAGGCCGGCCGGAAGTCCGCCACTGCGGCGGCCATGACAATGGCATCGGCGTCGGCTGCCGCGCGCCGGACCGCCTCACCCAGCTCGACCGCCGTGCCCACCGCGACGACCTCGATGTCGCCCGCCAGCTCCTCGAGCAGCCGGGGGTCGACATGCGCCGCCACGAGAGTGACCCGAGCGCCCCGCTCCTGCGCGGCCCGGGCCACGGCGACCCCCTGGCGGCCCGAGGACCGGTTGCCCAGGTAGCGCACGGGGTCAATCGGCTCCCGGGTGCCTCCGGCGGAGACCACGACGTGGAGGCCGGCCATGTCCCGGGCGGGCGGTGGGCCGGCGGCGTCGCGGGCCTTGAGCACCTCGAGCGCCTGCGCGACGATCGCCTCGGGCTCGGGCATCCGCCCCGGCCCCTCATCGCCCCCGGTCAACGGGCCGCGGTCCGGTGGGATGACGGTCAGGCCGCGGCGGTGCAGCGTGGCGACATTGTCCTGGGTCGCGGGGTTGAGCCACATCTGGGTGTGCATCGCCGGGGCCAGGACGACGGGGGCCGTCGTCGTCAGGAGTGTGGCTGTCAAAAGGTCGTCGGCACGGCCCGCGGCGACCCGGGCGAGCAGGTCGGCGGAGGCCGGCGCCACGACGACGAGCTCGGCCCACTCCCCCGTGGCTACGTGCTCAACGGCCGCCGGGTCGTCGAAGACGCCGGAGGCCACCGGCGCCCCGGAGACCGCCGCCAGGGCGGGGGCGCCGATGAAGCGCAGGGCGGCGGGGGTGGGCACCACCTTGACCTCATGGCCGACCGCACGCAGGAGGCGGATGACGAAAGGTGCCTTGTAGGCGGCGATGGAGCCCGAGACGCCGACGACGACGCGCCGCGCCCCACCTGGGGGTGCGGCGCGCAGCCGTGAGGACGGTTCGGTCATCGCAGGTCGGCGTGCCCGCTGCCCTAGAACTGGAAGTCGTCGGCGCCCGAGCCCGCCTCGTCGACCGGGGTCGGGCCGTCCAGGACGATATCGGAGAACATGTCGGCCTCGGCGGCGCGGCGGGCCTCCTCGGCCTCAGCGCGCCGTGCGCGGGCCTCCTCGCCGGGGATCACCTGAAGCTTGTCGTCGGCGATCTCGCGCAGGGCGATGCCCAGCGGCTTCTCAGCGGCCTCAACCTCGACCAGCGGACCGAAGAACTCCAGCTGGTTGTCCTCAAGCTGCTGGGTATAGGTGTTGATCTGGCGGGCGCGCTTAGCGGCCTGGACGACCAGGCCGTACTTCGAGTCGACCTTCTCCAGGAGGTCGTCGATCGGCGGGCTGGTGATCCCCTCGGGCTGGGCGGAGGTTCCGAGCATGTGCTACTCCGGGTGTGCTCGACAGTGCTTGAACCGGAACAGTCTAGCCCGCCAGCCCCATGATGCTCTCGAGCTCGTCCGTGGCACGCGCCACGCGGTCGTTGACGATCGTGCGGTCGAACTCGGCCGCCGCGGCGATCTCGACGCGGGCGGTGGACAGGCGTCGTTGACGCTCCCGCTCGTCCTCGGTGCCCCGTCCGGCGAGCCTGGTGACGAGCTCGTCCCAGCTGGGAGGGGCGAGGAAGACGAGCTGGGCCTGCGGCATCGACTCGCGCACCTGCCGGGCCCCCTCCAGGTCGATCTCGAGCAGGGCCGGCCTGCCCGCCGCGAGCCGGGCCTCCACGGGGCCACGGGGCGTGCCGTAGCGGTGGGCGCCGTGCACGAGGGCCCACTCGAGCATCTGGCCCTCGGCCACGAGGCGGTCGAACTGGGCGTCCGACACGAAGTGGTAGTGCACCCCGTCGACCTCCCCGGGGCGCGGGCGACGGGTGGTGGCCGACACGGAGACGAACAGCTCGGGGTGGCGCCGCCTCAGCTCAGCGACGACCGTGCCCTTGCCGACTGCTGTCGGCCCGGCCAGGACCGTCAACCGTGCGGGAGGGACGGACAGCGAGGGCGATGGCATGGGGACATGATGGACCACCGGACGCGCCGGGTCATCCCGGTTCCACCGCGCCCGTCCCCGGACCGCGCCCTCAGCCGAAGCGGGCGATCAGCTCGGCGCGCTGGCGCGAGCCCAGGCCGCGCACGCGCCGGGTCGGCGAGATGCCGATCTCGTCCATGAGCGCCTCGGCGGTCCTCGTCCCGACCCTGGGCAGCGCCAGGAGGAGGTTGAGGACGCGCATGCGTCCCAGGGCCTCGTCCTGCTTGGCCTGCTCGAGGAACTCCGAGAGACTCATGCGCCCGTGCTTGATGGCATCCTTGGCCCGCGCACGGCGCAACCGCGCGTCCGCAGCCCTCGCCAGGGCATCCGACCGCTGCTGCGCGGTCAACGCTGGAAGTGTCATGGCAGGGTCCTCCAACAACTCTTGCGCCGATCGCCTGTGATCTTCATCAAGATTAGGTCGGTTCACTGCCGCGCGCATCCCGAATGGCGGGGCAAGAACTCCGGGGCACAGAGCGCAGCGCTTCATCGCCGCCCGCCGACCCGTGCCGGGCCGGTCTCAGGGCCGCAGCGCCTGGGCGGCCTGGGTACGGGCGGCCTCGGCGGCACGGCGCAGGGCCGAGCGCTCCGGGCCCGCGCTGAGCACCGCCCTGGAGGTCGAGGCGAGCACCTGGCCGCGGGCCGGGCCGAAGACCTCGGCCAGCTCGGCGGCGCCTGCCCCCTGGGTCCCCACCCCGGGTGCGAGCAGAGGGCCGTTGACCGCCACCAGGTCGATGCCCAGGTCGGCGACGGCGCGGCCGACGGTGGCGCCAACGACCAGGCCGATGCTGCCCAGGACCCCGGCGCCACGCGCGGCGTCGTTGGAGCGGGACACGCCCCGGGCCACGCTCGCGGCCACCGCCGCGCCCTGGGCCGTGCGCGCGTGCTGGACGGTCGCGCCCTCGGGGTTGGAGGTCAGTGCCAGCACGAACAGGCCGCGGCCGGTTCCGGCCGCCAGATCGAGGGCCGGGGCGAGGGAGCCGTAACCGAGGTAGGGGGACACGGTCATGGCGTCGCAGGACAACGGGGCCCCGTCGGCGAGGTAGGCCTGGGCGTAGGCGCCCATCGTCGAGCCGATGTCCCCGCGTTTGACGTCGAGGATGCTGAGCAGCCCGCAGTCGCGCAGCGCGGCGAGAATCTCCTCGAGCACTGCCAGGCCGGCGCTGCCGTGGCGTTCGAAGAAGGCCGACTGGGGCTTAACGGCAGCCACCCTCCCCTCGAGGGCCTCGACCGTGCGCAGGCCGAAGTCGCGCAGGCCCGCAGCGGAGTCGGTCAGCCCCCACGCCTCCAGCAGGCCGGGGTGGGGGTCGATGCCCACGCACAGCGGGCCGTCGTCGTCCATGGCCCGGCTCAGTCGGGCACCGAAGGGCACAACGGCGGGACGGGACGAGTCGGTGGTGGTCATGCCGGAGCCTCCTGGGTGGTCGTGCCGCCGGCCTGCTCCGGGGCGTCCTGGTGGGTCCTGTCGGCCGTACGGGCCCGGCGGCGGGAGCGGTCGGCGTTGTGCGCCTGCAGGCTGCGCACCCGCAGGGGCCCGCGGAGCCCTGCCTCGAGGGCCTGGACAGCGGCCTGCAGCTGGTGGACGGTGGTGATGATCGGCCTGTCGGCGCCGGTGGTCGCGGCGCGGATCGAGTAGCCGTCGGCGCGCGCCCCCTGGCCCCGCGGGGTGTTGATGACCATGTCGACCATCCCGGACTCGATGAGGTCGACGATCGTGGACTCCCCGTCGGCTCCGCGCCCCTGGCTCACCTTGCGCACGGTGATGGCCGGGATGCCGTTGCGCCGCAGGACCTGGGCGGTGCCCGCCGTGGCCAGGACCGTGAAGCCGAGCTCGGCCAGGCGCGCCACGGGCAGGATGATGTCCCGCTTGTCCCGGTCGGCCACCGACACGAAGACCGTCCCCTCACCCGGCAGCCCGCCGTAGGCCCCGTCCTGGGACTTGGCGAAGGCCCGGGGGAAGTCGACGTCGTAGCCCATGACCTCCCCGGTCGAACGCATCTCGGGCCCCAGGACGGCGTCGACGGTGCGGCCCTGCGGGGTGCGAAAGCGCTTGAAGGGCAGCACCGCCTCCTTGACGGCGATGGGGTCCAGAGGGTCGCAGGAGGCGGCGTCCTCAGCGGGCAGAAGGCCCCGTCCCCGCAAGGAGGCGATGGAGTGTCCCACCATGATGAGGGAGGCGGCCTTGGCGACCTGGACCCCGGTGGCCTTGGAGACGAAGGGGACGGTGCGGCTCGCCCGGGGGTTGGCCTCGATGACGTAGAGGGTGTCGCTCATGAGGGCGAACTGGATATTGATGAGGCCGCGCACGCCGACCGCCGAGGCGATCGCCTCAGTGGAGCGGCGGATGCGGTCGACCTCCGTGTCAGACAGACTGACCGGCGGAAGGACGCAGGCCGAGTCGCCCGAGTGGATGCCCGCCTCCTCGATGTGCTCCATCACCCCGGCCAGGAACAGCTCGGTGCCGTCGTACAGGGCGTCGACGTCGATCTCCACGGCGTCGTCAAGGAACCGGTCGATGAGCAGCGGCCCCTCGGCCCAGGCGCCCCCCGGGGCCCGGTCGGCGCGATCGAGGTAGTCCTCCAGCCCCTGCCGGCTGTAGACGATCTCCATGCCGCGCCCGCCCAGCACGTAGCTGGGACGCACGAGCACCGGGTAGCCCACGGCCCGGGCCACCTCGATCGCCTCCTGCCGGCCGAGCGCCGTGCCATGGGCGGGAGCGGGCAGGCCGATGCTCTCCAAAAGTGCCCCGAAGGCCCGACGGTCCTCCGCGGCGTCGATGGCCCGAGGGCTGGTCCCCAGGACCGGGACGCCCGCGGCGGTCAGCCGCGCGGCCAGGGACAGGGGCGTCTGCCCGCCGAGCTGGACGACGACCCCGGCCACCGGTCCGGCGGTGCGCTCGGCGTCGTAGACCTCCATGACGTCCTCGAAGGTGAGTGGCTCGACGTAGAGCCGGTCGGAGACGTCGTAGTCGGTCGAGACCGTCTCGGGGTTGCAGTTGACCATGATGGTCTCGTGGGACTCGGCCAGCGCCATGGCGGCGTGGACGCAGGAGTAGTCGAACTCGATGCCCTGGCCGATGCGGTTGGGGCCCGATCCCAGGATGATGACGGCCGGGCGCTCGCGGGGGGCGACCTCGGTCTCGGTGTCGTAGGTCGAGTAGTGGTAGGGCGTGCGCGCGGCGAACTCGGCGGCGCAGGTGTCGACCGTCTTGTAAACGGGTCGCAGGCCGAAGGCGTGGCGCAGCTCGCGGACGGTGTCCTCGCCGATGCCCCGCAGGGAGGCGATCTGGGCGTCGGAGAAGCCGTGCCGCTTGGCCCGGGCCAGGGTGAGGTGAGTCAGCCCCTCGGCCCCGGCCAGCTCGCGGGCGATCTCCTCGAGCAGCGCCATCTGGTCGAGGAACCACGGGTCGATGCCGGTGGCCCGGTGGAGCTCGGGCACGCCGGCGCCTCCCCGCAGGGCCTGCTGGAGGTCGAGCAGACGGTGCTCGGTGGGAGTGCCCAGCCCGGCCACGAGCGCCGCCGTGCGCTCGGGGTCGGGGGCGGGCCCGTCCCAGTGGAGGGCCGTGCCCTTCTTGTCGATGGAGCGCATCGCCTTCTGGAGGGCCTCGGTGAAGCAGCGGCCCACCCCCATCGCCTCACCGACCGACTTCATCGTCGTGGTCAGGGTGGGGTCGGCGCCGGGGAACTTCTCGAAGGCGAAACGGGGCGCCTTGACCACGACGTAGTCGAGGGCCGGCTCGAAGGAGGCCGGGGTTGAGCCGGTGATGTCGTTGGGGATCTCGTCAAGGGTGTAGCCCACGGCGAGGCGGGCGGCAATCTTGGCGATGGGGAAACCGGTGGCCTTGGAGGCCAGGGCCGAGGAGCGCGAGACCCGGGGGTTCATCTCGATGACGATGACCCGGCCGGTGCCGGGGTCGACGGCGAACTGGATGTTGCAGCCGCCGGTGTCGACACCGACCTCGCGGATGATCGCGATGCCGATGTCGCGCAGCCGCTGCATCTCCCGGTCGGTCAGGGTCAGCGCCGGGGCCACGGTGATGGAGTCTCCGGTGTGGACGCCCACGGGGTCGACGTTCTCGATGGAGCACACGACGACGACATTGTCGGAGGTGTCGCGCATGAGCTCGAGCTCGTACTCCTTCCAGCCCAGGATCGACTCCTCGAGCAGGACCTCGGTGGTGCGCGAGGCGGCCAGTCCGAGCCCGCAGATGCGCTCGAGGTCGGTCTCGTCGTAGGCGACGCCGGAGCCCAGGCCACCCATGGTGAAGGAGGGGCGCACGACCACCGGGTAGCCGCCGAGGGCGCCGACGGCCTGGCGGCACTGGGCCAGGGTGTGGGCGATGACGGAGCGGGCGACCTCGGCGCCGCAGCGCTCGACGACCTCCTTGAAGGCGTCGCGGTCCTCCCCCGCGCGGATCGCCTCGGCGCCGGCGCCGATGAGCTCGACGCCGTAGCGCTCCAGGACACCGGACTCCGCCAGCGCCATCGCGGCGTTGAGGGCGGTCTGGCCCCCCAGGGTCGCCAGCAGGGCGTCGGGACGCTCGGCCTCGATGACCGCGGTGAGCACCTCGGGGGTGATCGGCTCGACGTAGGTGGCGTCGGCCAGGTCCGGGTCGGTCATGATCGTGGCCGGGTTGGAGTTGACCAGGATGACCCGGATGCCCTCGGCGCGCAGGACCCGGCAGGCCTGGGTGCCCGAGTAGTCGAACTCGCAGGCCTGCCCGATCACGATCGGACCCGACCCGATGACCAGGACCGAGGAGATGTCCGTGCGCAGCGGCATGTCAGGCGTCCTTCTCGCGGGCCGCGCGGTGGTCGCGCATGAGGGTGATGAAGCGGTCGAAGAGGTGCTCGCCGTCGTGGGGGCCGGCGGCGGCCTCGGGGTGGAACTGGACGGAAAAGGCCGGCAGGTCCAGGGCGCGCAGCCCTTCGACGACCCCGTCGTTGAGACCGACGTGGGTGACCTCGACCCGGCCGTAGCGCTCGGGGGCGAAGGGGGCACGGGAGGGCGCCTCGACAGGGGCGTCGACCGCGAAGCCGTGGTTGTGGGCGGTGATCTCGACCCGGCCGGTGGTCCGGTCGAGCACCGGCTGGTTGACGCCCCGGTGGCCGTAGACGAGCTTGTAGGTGCCGTATCCCAGCGCCCGGCCCAGCACCTGGTGGCCCAGGCAGATGCCGAACAGGGGGATGCCCGCCTCGAGCACGCCGCGGGCCAGGGCGACCTCGTGCTCGGCCGTGGCGGGGTCGCCGGGGCCGTTGGACAGGAACACCCCGTCGGGCCGCAGCGCGAGCAGCTCGGCCAGGGTCGTCGACTGAGGCAGGACGTGGACCCGCGCGCCCCGTTCGGCCAGCTGGGCGGGGGTGCGCGCCTTGACGCCCAGGTCGATGGCGGCCACGACCGCCACCGGCCGGCCTGCGACGAAGGAGCCGGTGGCCTCGACGACGTAGCCCGCCGGGGTGGTGACATGGCCGGTCAGCGCCTGGCCGGCCATCGGCGGCGCCGAGCGCACGGCGTCCAGGCAGATGTCGATGGCCGCCTGTGAGGGCCCACCGGCGTCCTCGGCACCGGCCGGCAGCGCCGAGCCGGAGAAGATCCCGCCGCGCATGGCCCCCCGCTCGCGCAGGTGCCGGGTCAGCGCCCGGGTGTCGACCTCGCACAGCCCGACCACGCCGGCGGCCACGAGCTCGTCCTCCAGCTCCCGGCGCGCGCGCCAGGACGAGGCGCGGCGCGCCGGGTCGCGCACGACGTACCCGGCCACCCAGATCCGTGAGGACTCGGGGTCCTCGTCGTTGACGCCCGTGTTGCCGATGTGGGGGGCGGTCATGACGACGATCTGGTGGTGGTACGACGGGTCGGTGAGAGTCTCCTGGTAGCCGGTCATGCCGGTGTTGAAGACGATCTCGCCGACCGCGCGTCCCGGCGCGCCGTAGGAGCGACCCCGCAGGACGTAGCCGTCCTCGAGGACGAGCAGGGCGGTCGAACGGCTCCGGCCCGGGGTCGCTCCTACCGTGACCATCTCAGGCGTCCTGCGCGACCGGGGCGCCGTCCAGGACGGTGGGACGGCCGTGGAGGAAGGTCGCCAGCACCTGTCCCGGCAGCTCCATGCCCTGGTAGGGGGTGTTGGTCGAGTGGGTCCACTGGGCGGCGCCGTCGACCGTGCGCCGCACCTGGGGGTCAAGGACGGTGATGTTGGCCGGGGCGCCGACCTCCAGTCCCTGTCCCTGGTCGTCGATCCGGCCGATGCGGGCCGGGGCGCTCGACATGACCCGGGCGAGGTCCCGCCAGGTCATCCGCCCGGGGTTGACCATCGTCTCAATGAGCACCGGCAGCGCGGTCTCCAGCCCGGTCATCCCGAAGGCTCCCGCCTGCCACTCGCAGTCCTTGTCCTCCACGGGGTGGGGGGCGTGGTCGGTGCCCACGGCGTCGATGGTGCCGTCGGCCAGCGCCTCGCGCAGGGCCTCGACGTCCTCGGCGGTGCGCAGGGGCGGGTTGACCTTGTAGATCGGCGAGTAGGTGCGGGCCATCTCGTCGGTCAGCAGGAGGTGGTGCGGGGTGACCTCCGCGGTGACGTCGATGCCGCGGGCCTTGGCCCAGCGGATGATCTCGACGCTGCCGGCGGTCGAGACGTGGCACACGTGGAGCCGTGAGCCGACGTGCCCGGCCAGCAGGGCGTCGCGGGCGATGATCGACTCCTCGGCCACGGCGGGCCAGCCGCGCAGCCCGAGCTCGGCCGACAGGACGCCCTCGTGCATCTGGGAGCCCTCGGTCAAGCGCGGGTCCTGGGAGTGCTGAGCGATGACCCCGTCGAAGGACTTGACGTACTCCAGGGCGCGGCGCATGAGCACCGGGTCCGCCACGCACTTGCCGTCGTCGGAGAAGACGCGCACACGGGCCTCGCTGTGGGCCATCGCGCTCATCTCGGACAGGTGCTTGCCCTCCAGGCCCGCGCTGACGGCCCCCACCGGGTGGACGTCGACCCATCCGGCCTCGCGCCCCAGGCGCAGGACCTGCTCGACGACGCCGGCGTTGTCCTGCACGGGCGAGGTGTTGGCCATGGCGAAGACGGCGGTGTAGCCGCCCACGGCCGCGGCGCGGGTTCCGGTCTCGATGGTCTCGGCCGACTCGCCGCCGGGCTCGCGCAGGTGGGTGTGGATGTCGACCAGGCCCGGCAGGGCGATGCGGCCGGCAAGGTCGTGGCGCACGGTGTCGGCGGGGGCCTCGGCCTGCGCCTGCGGGCCGGTCGCCGCGATGGCGCCATCCATGATGAGGATGTCGGTCGGGTCCTCGCCGTAGGGAAGGACACCGGTGAGGAGGTGGGCGGTCACAGCTGGTTCCCTTCGTCGGCGAGGAGGAGGTAGAGGGCGGCCATGCGCACGGAGACGCCGTTGCCGACCTGCTCGATGATGCGCGAGCGCGGGTCGTCCGCGGCCTCGGCCGTGATCTCCAGGCCGCGGTTCATCGGTCCGGGGTGCATGACGATGGCGTGCGCGGGCATCGCCTCGCGGCGGGCGAGGTTGAGGCCGTAGGCCTGGGCGTACTCGGCGGGGCTCGGGAAGAAGCCGCCTCCGGCGGCGCTCATGCGCTCCCGCTGGACCCGGAGCATCATGACCGCGTCCGGACCGATGGCCTCAATGGAGGCGTCGAGGTCGTAGGAGACCTCACAGGGCCAGTTCTCCATCCCCACCGGCAGGAGGGTCGGCGGAGCGACGAGGGTGACCTGGGCGCCCAGCGTGTCGAGCAGGTCGACGTTGGAGCGGGCGACCCGGGAGTGGAGGATGTCACCGACGATGATGACCTGGGCGCCGCTGAGGTCGCGTCCCTGAGGCGAGGGGGCGCCGTCGGCGCCGCCCTCCGGGGCGTACCAGCGGCGCAGCGTCATGGCGTCGAGCAGTGCCTGGGTGGGGTGCTGGTGGGTGCCGTCGCCGGCGTTGAGCACCGGCACGTCGATCCATCCGGCGTGGGCCAGCAGGTGGGCGGCACCGCAGGCCGAGTGCCGCATGACGACGGCGTCGGCCCCCATGGCCATGATGGTCTGGGCCGTATCCTTGAGCGACTCGCCCTTGGACACGCTCGAGCCCTTGGCCGAGAAGTTGATGACGTCGGCGCTCAGGCGCTTGGCGGCGGCCTCGAAGGACAGGCGGGTGCGCGTGGAGTCCTCGAAGAAGAGGTTGACCACCGTCTTGCCGCGCAGGGTCGGCAGCTTCTTGACGGCGTGGCGCTGCGTGGCCGCCATCGCCTCAGCGGTGTCGAGGAAGGCGACCGCCTCGTCGTGGGTCAGGTCCTTGGCGTTGAGCAGGTGCCTCATGACAGGGCCTCCTCGATGGTGACGGCATCGGCCTGCGCCCCGAGCTCGGTGAGGGAGACGACGACCTTCTCGGTACGTGAGGTGGGCAGGTTCTTGCCGACGTAGTCGGCCCGGATGGGCAGCTGCCGGTGCCCCCGGTCGACGAGAACGGCCAGCTGGACCGCCTCGGCCCGGCCGATGGAGCCCAGGGCGTCGAGGGCGGCGCGGATCGTGCGCCCCGAGTACAGGACGTCGTCGACCAGGACGACGGTGCGCCCCTCGAGGGAGCCGCCCGGGATGCGGGTGGGCTGGGGCACCCTGATGGGGTGGCGGCCGAGGTCGTCGCGGAACATCGTGATGTCGAGCGTGCCGACCGGAATGGTCACGGGGGCCGAGGAGTCACCTCCCTCCTGGACCGCGATGCTCAGGGCCTCGGCGAGGCGCTGGGCGAGGGGGACTCCGCCGGAGGGGATACCCAGGACGATGACGTCGTCAACGCCTCGGTTCCGCTCGATGATCTCATGAGCGATGCGGACGAGGGACCGCTGGATCTCGGCTGCGCCGAGGATCTGCTTCTTCCCGGTGGACAATGTTTCGGCCACGGTAAGTGGACCTCCTTCCCTGCCTCACTGGACAGGCTTCAAGGATGTCTGGCGCTTCTCACCCTAGCGCACGGCCGCCGCCGCGCCAACTCATGGCGCGGCGGCGGTGCGCGGGCTCAGCGCAGGGTGTCGGCCAGGTCTGCGATCCTGCCCAGGAGCCCACCGAGGTAGCGCGGGGAGTCGTCGGTGGACAGCATGCGTGCCAGAGTCATGGCCTCATCGACGGCCACGGGTGCGTCGACCTCCTCGTTGTGGAGGATCTCCCAGGTGGCCACCCGGGCGATGGCGCGGTCGACGGCGGGCATGCGGTCCAGTGTCCAACTCTGGGCGTAGGTCTCAATGGTCTCGTCGACCTGCCCGAGATGCTCCGCGACTCCCGCCAGGATCGTGCGCGCGTAGACGGGCGCCTCGGTGTGGTTGGCCGAGTGGAGGGCTCGCTCGGCCGCGAAGGTGCGCAGCCGTGACGCGGGGTCGGCACCGTCCTGACCGGGCTCGTCCTGCCCGGGGCGCAGCAGCCCGCGCTGGTCGGCCTCGAAGAGGACCTCGACCGCACGCCTCCTGGCCTTGGTACGGGCGGTGACGGCGTGCTTGACCGGGCGGGAGGAGCCACCGCCTGCGGGGAGCTGGTTGTCGGCGACGTGCTCGGCCATCGGCTCGTCAGTCGGTGACGCGGCTGATGTAGGAGCGGCTGCGGGTGTCGACCTTGACCCGGTCCCCGGTGTTGAGGAACAGCGGGACCTGGATCTCCGCGCCGGTCTCCAGGGTGGCGGGCTTGGTGCCGGCCGAGGAGCGGTCGCCCTGGAGCCCGGGCTCGGTGTGGGAGACAGTGAGCACGACGGCGGCGGGCAGCTCGACGAACAGGACGGTGTCCTCGTGGAAGGCCACGATGACGTCCTGGCCCTCGAGCATGAGGGAGGCGTCCTGCCCAACGACGTCGGCGCCGACATAGGTCTGCTCGTAGGACTTGACGTCCATGAACACGAAGTCCTCGCCGTCCTTGTAGGAGAACTGCATGTCTCGGCGGTCGACGGTCGCGGTCTCGATCTTGATCCCGGCGTTGAAGGTCTTGTCGACCGTCTTGCCCGAGAGCACGTTCTTGATCTTGGTGCGCACGAAGGCCGGTCCCTTGCCGGGCTTGACGTGCTGGAACTCGACCACCTGCCACAGCTGGCCCTCGAGGTTGAGCACGAGGCCGTTCTTCAGGTCGTTCGTCGTTGCCACGAGTGGTGTCCTCACGGTGTAGGGGCACTGCCCGCGCACCGGGCGCGGGCAGTCTTGGAACGCCGGCGAGTCTATCGCGAAGGCCCGTGGCGCCCACCGCCGGCCCTTGCGAGGCCCGTCACTGCCGGCCCGGGTGATCAGTGGAAGGAGCGGATCTCCTCATCCAGGCTCCGCGCCCCGCGCAGCCTGGCGATCGTGGCGAAGCGCGCCTCGGCGTAGGGCAGGGAGACCTCCCGCAGAAAGCGGGCCATGTCGTCCTCCCCCAGGCGCTCCATGTGTCCGATGAGGCTGCGTACGTCGTCGGGGTGGCGGTTCTGGCTCATCTTCGCCTTGCCCTGGACCCGCTCGATGCCGACCTCGACGGCGACGATGGCCCGCGCCATGCGTTCGAGCTTGTCACGACCCACCGGGGTCAGGACGTCCTCGCGCTCCATGCGCCGTGTCAGCGCCTCGGCCACCTCGAGCGCCCGCTGCGGGCTCGTGTCGATGCGGACCGGCCCCCAGACATGGACGGTCACGTAGTCCCAGGTGGGGACGTTGGGGGTCTCCTCGTTCGTGGCGTAGTAGGCCGGAGCGACGTAGGCGTCGACGTCGTCGAGCACGACCATGCCCTGCGCCGTGATCGGCTCGCGGACCTGGGGGTTGTTGCGCACGAGGTGGGTGACGAGGACGTCTCGCTGCTCATCGAGGTAGAAGGGGACGAGCGTGGCCAAGGGCCCCTGGTCGTGGACCGTGACAAGGTTGCCGACGCCCGGGGCTGACAGCAGGGCGCGCGTGCGCTCGGGCCCGAGCTCGAAGTGCTGTGGCACGTACATGGTGCGACCCTAGATGATTGACTCCAAGGAGTGGGCTAGCTGACACGGGTCCGGGGTCGACGTCACAAGTCCAACACCCTCCCGTTACCTTGTTGGTGGTCCCGGGTGGTCCGGGGCTGGGCCAGCTGCTGC
>NZ_JAUNHI010000009.1:0-41196 GCF_030524025.1 Actinomyces sp.
GGGGGGGGGGCGCCCCCCCCCGGTGGGGGGGGCGGGCCAACAACCACGCCGGGCGGCTTGGACGTGCGCCGGCCTGATCTCGGGCTCAGACTCAGGCTCAGACCCAGCGCGGGCCGGCTTGAGGCACTCGGACGGGCCCGGGCCTCACCTGCGGTCGGTGTCGACGACGTCGACCCGGACCGGCTCGTCCGCCAGGGCTCCGACGACCGTGCGCAGGGCGCGGGCCGTCCGGCCGGAGCGGCCGATGACGCGTCCGAGGTCCTCGGGGTTGACCCTCACCTCGAGCAGGTCGCCGCGGCGCAGCGAACGGGAGGTGACGGTGACGTCGTCGGGGTGGTCGACGATGCCCCGCACAAGGTGCTCGAGCGCATCGGCCAACATGATCAGGCCTCCTCGGCCGGCGCCTCGGCGGGCTCCTCGGAGCCGGCCGTCTCGGAGGCCTCAGCGGCCTCCTTGTCTGCCTTCGCCTTGGCCTCGGCGGCCGCGGCCTTGCGCTTCTCGGCCTCGTCGGCCGCAGCCTTGACGGCGGCCTCCTTGGCGACGGCGTCTGCGTCGGCGTCCTTGACCTTGAGAGTGCCCTCGGCGCCCGGCAGGCCCTTGAACTTCTGGTAGTCGCCCGTGATCTTGAGCAGCTTGAACACGGTGTCGGTGGGCTGGGCGCCCACACCGAGCCAGTACTGGGCGCGCTCGGAGTCGATGCGGATGAGCGAGGGCTCCTGCATCGGGTCGTACAGACCGATCTCCTCGATGACACGGCCGTCGCGCTTCTTGCGGGAGTCCAGGACGACGACCCGGTAGAAGGGGGCGAACTTCTTGCCCATGCGCTTGAGGCGAATCTTGACTGCCACTGTGGTTGAACTCCTGGTTCTGGATGGTTTGGCTCGCGCTGGTCCCCGGTGGGGTCAAGCAACGGTTTCCGGCGTCTGCCGAGACGCGGCCGCGCCCGGGAGAGGGGCCGCGCGCGGTCGAGTACAGCCGAACATTCTGCCAGAGGAGAAGCCGGGCCTGCCAGCACCCCGGATGCCGGAGGGCTCCGGGACCCTGCGAGATCGCCCACAGGCCGGTCCGCCGGGCCTTGACAGCCACCAGGTACCGCATCAATCCCGCTACGGCGAACAAGGCCGTGTCCCTCCTGGTGGACGAGGGCCTGGTGGTCAAGCAACGGGGTATCGGCATGTTCGTGGCCGACGGCGCCCTGGAGCGCCTGCAGGCGGCCCGGCGCGGCGAGTACGCCGCCCAGGTGCTCGGCCCCGCCCTGGACGCCGGCCTCGTCCTCGGTCTGAGTCACGAGGCGCTGCTCGCAGCCGTCCACGCACACCTGGCCGCACCTCCCGCAGCCCGGCCGGAGCCGACCCCAGGCACCAGCCCGCCCCTTGGGCCGACCAACAGCCCGAACAACCGCCCGAACAACAAAGAGCAGTCATGAGCGCCCCCGACCTGACCTTCACCCGCGTCGGCTACGCCTACGGCCCGTTCGGCTCCCGCGCGCCACGCACGAGGTGAGCGCTGAGAGAGGTCACCGTCACCTTTCGTCCCGGCGTCATCACCGGACTCCTCGGCCGCAATGGCGCAGGCAAGTCCACGATGCTCGCCCTGGCCGCCGGGCTGCGCCGCCCGACCGCGGGATCGGTCACCGCATCGGGCTCTCCGGTCTTCGAGGGAGCCGTGGAGGACATCGCCCTACTCGGAAGGCGCTGAGGACCCGTGCGCCCGGCCGTGTCCGGTGCCCGAGGGGGCGCGTGGAGGGCCGAGCCGGTGGGGTGAGGGGGCGACCAGCGGGCAGGCAGCGGGCAGGCTCAGCCCTCGTTGAGGCTGGCCAGGCGTTGGGCCGCCCGCCCGGTGGTCCAGATGTCCCCGTCCAGGGCCGCCGGCAGCAGCTCATTGCCCTCGGCGACGAAGGCGGGCTCGGCCCGCCCCTGGCGCCGCTGCCGGTCGTAGTCGGCCAGCACCGCCAAGACCCAGCGGCTCAGCCACAGCACCGCCACGAGGTTGAGGATCGTCATGAGGGCCAGGGCGATGTCGGCCATGACCCAGGCCAGCTCAAGGGCCACGATCGCGCCCAGCCCGGTGGCCGCCGTCATCGCCAGGCGCAGGACGAGCCCGGCCCGCCTCCCTCCGCCGAGGTAGGA
The DNA here is from genome assembly GCF_030524025.1 of Actinomyces sp. Taxonomy (GTDB): domain Bacteria; phylum Actinomycetota; class Actinomycetes; order Actinomycetales; family Actinomycetaceae; genus Actinomyces. The sequence continues at coordinate 2,130 of NZ_JAUNHI010000009.1, forward strand.
GATGTTGACCTCGGCGAAGGTGGAGTAGCCCAGCACCGAGGAGTAGGCGAAGGTGGTGACGACGAAGGTCATGAACCACACGACCCAGCCTCCCGGCAGGGCGTCGGCCAGGGCCCGCTGGACAAGGGTCGTCTCGGCCCAGGCCGACTCGACCCCCGGGCTGTAGACCTTCGGGGAGGCCAGCAGGATCGTCAGGCCGGTCGCGGTGCAGATGACGAGGGTGTCGATGAACACGCCGAGGGCCTGGATGAGCCCCTGGGAGACGGGGTGGGCGACGTCGGCGGTCGCCGCACCGTTGGGCGAGGAGCCCTGGCCGGCCTCATTGGAGAACAGACCGCGCTTGGTGCCGTTGAGGAAGGTCGCGAACAGCCCGCCGCCGGTGCCCGCCAGGCCCGAGCGCAGGTTGAAGGCCCCGGCGAAGATGTCGGACAACACCCCGGGGATCCGGGAGGCCGAGGAGATGAGGACGATAAGGACGACGAGGAGGTAGGCCGCGGCCATGATCGGCACGAGCCACTCGCACACACGGGCCACGACCCGCATGCCGGCCAGCAGGATCGGCGCGGTGACGACCATGAGCACGACCGCGCTGACCGAGGTGCTCACCGCGTGGGAGTCCGACAGGGTCGCCGCGATGGTGTTGGACTGCACCATGGGGAAGACCAGGCCGTAGGAGAACACGAGCATCGCGGCGAAGACGATCCCCATACCGCGACGACCCAGGCCCCGCTGCATGTAGTAGGCCGGTCCGCCGCGGAAGATGCCGTCGGCGTTGCGGACCTTGAAGACCTGGGCCAGGGTCGACTCGGCGAAGGAGGTGGCCATGCCCAGCAGGCCGACCACCCACATCCAGAACAGGGCTCCCGGGCCGCCCAGGGTGACCGCGAGCGCGACCCCCGCCACGTTGCCGGTCCCCACACGCCCGCCCAGGCCGATGACGAAGGCCTGGAAGGACGACAGGGAGCCCCGCTGGTGCCGGGAGGTGGCCACGAGCCGCACGGCGCGCGGGAAGAGGCGCAGCTGGACACCGCGGCTGCGCACCGTGAGGTAGATGCCGGTGCCCAGCAGGAGGTAGACGAGGATCTTGCCGGAGACGAAGCCTTCGAAGGCGGCGAGGGCCTGCGTGAGCGATGCGGCCATAGGGGTGTTCCGTCCATGTGGGTGCCAAGGGTCGGCGCGGCTGCGCAGGCACCGAGGCTACCGGTCGGGTGACCGGAGGCCACCGGACGTCCGTCCTGCGACCGGGGCATGACACCTGTCATGGCCAGGCGGTGACGGGATCCAGTACCGGGCCGCTCCCCCCGGGCGCAGCCTGGGGCCATGACCACCGCAACACCGGCATCCCCCCGTCCTGCCCCTACCGGCCCCACGAGCCCGGATCCCGCTGTCGAGGTCCGCGGCCTGCACAAGCACTTCGGCACCGTGCGCGCCGTCGACGGCTTCGACCTGACCGTCCCCCGCGGCGAGGTTCTCGCCTTCCTTGGCCCCAACGGGGCTGGGAAGTCGACGACGCTCGACATCGTCCTGGGCTTCACCACACCGACCTCGGGCACCGTCACAGTCCTGGGGTCGAGCCCGGCCCAGGCGGTTGCCGACGACCGTGTGGGCGCCGTCCTCCAGACCGGCGGCCTCATCGAGGCCTACACGGTGCGCCAGACCCTTGAGGTCGTGGCATCCCTCCATGCCCATGAGCCCGACGTCGAGGGCGTCATCGCCCAGACCGACCTCGCCGGGCTCCTGGGGCGGCGGGTCTCTCGGCTGTCGGGCGGCGAGCGCCAGCGGCTGCGCCTGGCCCTGGCGCTCCTGCCCGACCCCGAGCTGCTCATCCTCGATGAGCCCACCACGGGGCTGGATGTGACCGCCCGGGCGGCCTTCTGGGAGACCATGCGCGCCCAGACGGCCACGGCCCGTCGCACGATCATCTTCGCCACCCACTACCTGCAGGAGGCTGCCGACTTCGCCGACCGGATCGTCATCATCAACCGCGGGCGTCTCGTGGCATCCGGCTCCCTCAACGAGCTGCGCGCCAACCAGCGAGCCACCACCGTCACCGCCACCTGGCCCGGCCTGAGCGGGCCTGAGGAGCTGCGCAAGGCGCTGGGCCCCTGCGCCGACAGCCTCGTATCCCTCCAGGTCCACGGCGAGCACATCGACCTGCGCACGACCGCCGCCGACGACCTTGCACGCTGGCTGTTGACCTCCACCCCGGCCATCCACCTGGGCATCGAGGCCCCCGACCTTGACGACATCTTCTCCGATCTCGTCGGCTCGGACACACCGATCGCCTCCTGAGCACCTCAGGAACCCGCCAGGCAAGGTCCCGGCCCGCCCCTCCCCCCACCCGCAACCGTTGAGGAAACCGACATGACGACGACCGCCGCCCCATCGACCCCCTCCCCCGTGACCGGTCCCCGGTCCGCCACAGCACCTCGCCGGCCAACCCGACGCCCGTCCCCGTGGACCTACGTGCGTGTCGAGACCCTGGCCACCTTGCGCCGGGCCGACACCCTGTTCTTCACGATCATCATGCCCCTGGGCATGTACCTCCTGTTCGGCAAGATGTCCGAGTTTGAGACCATGTCGGTAGGCAACGGCAACATCACCGCCTCGATCATGGTCAACATGTCGACCTACTCGGCAGCCATCGCCGCCACCACCGCCGCCGCCTCCGCGGCCGTCGAGCAGGCCGGAGGCTGGGGCCGCCAGATCGCCCTGACCGCCGGGGGCATGCGCACCTATGCCACAGCGCGGCTCATCAGCGCTCTCCTGGTGTCCTTGTTCCCCCTGGTACTCATCTTCGCAGCCGGCGCACTGACCGGCGCGGTCATCGATTCTCCCCAGCGGTGGGCCGCGTGCTTCCTCATCTGCCTCGGCACGACTGTTCCCTTCGCGATCTTCGGCCTGGCGGCCGGGCTGTGGTTCCCTTCCAACACGGCAACGGGGGTGGCGGGCGCCTCGATCAGCGTCTTCGCCTTCCTGGGCAACCTGTTCATGCCACTGAGCGGACTCCTGTTCACGATTGCCCACTACACCCCCCTGTACGGGCCCGGTTCGCTGGCGGTGCGCCCCCTTCAGGGAGACACCGTGGCCACGACGACCGGCCTCGTTGAGGAGCCGGTGTGGTACGGACTGGCTAACCTGGTGGCATGGACACTGGTCTTCACCCTCATGTGCGTGGCGGCACGGCGACGCTCGACGGTGCGGCAGTGACCGTCCGGCGCACCCGGGGCGCGCCTGGTTCCCGGGGTGCCAGCCGGTGGCCGAGCACCCACAGCTTGGTCGGTCCGTCCCTGGAGGTCGGGCCGACCAGGCCGTGGTACCGCAGAGTCGACTGGCAGGCGTCAGTCTGGGTGGTGCTCCTCATCATCCCCATGGTCGTCATAGCACGCTCCGGGCTGTCCTTGCCGGCACGCGTGGGTACATGTGCCGGGATCCTTGCCTTCATGGTCGTGTACGTGCGCACCGTGTCGACCATGCCCGGCTGGACCGACCTGCCGCCCGGGGCCCCGGTGCACAGCCAGCTGGCCCCGGTGGCTCGCCAGCTCGCCGGACTCATTGTCCTGGCCCTGCTCACCATCCCGGCCCTGGGATGGTTGGCCTCGTACTTCCTGCCCTACGTCATGGCGATCGTCTTGTTTGCCACACCCCTGGTCACTGGAGGGCCGATCGTCATCACGGCCTGCGTGGCGGCCTGCCTGGCGGCAGTCGGCCTCCAGGCAGGCGACGACCTGTGGGCGGTACTGGGATGCTCCTTCTCCGGTGTCACCATCATGCTGGGCAGGATCAGCGCCGAGATCGATGAGCGCCGCAACAGCACCGACCGCGAGCTCGCCGCCGCCGCCGAGCGGGAGGAGATCAGCCGGGACGTCCACGACATCCTGGGCCACTCCCTGACGGTTCTCACGCTCAAGGCTGAGGTCGCCCAGCGGCTCGTACGCCTCGACCCGGACCGGGCTGAGGCCGAGCTCACCGAGATCCTCAGCCTGTCCCGCTCGGCGCTGTCCGACGTGCGCGACACCGTGACCAGGTTGCGCACGCCCGACCTGGCCGGACAGGTGGAGGCCTCACGCACCGCCTTCGCCGCAGCCGGTCTGGACGCGGACCTGCGCGGGAGCGTCGCAGGGGTGCCGCTGCCCCAGCGGGAGGTCCTGTCCTGGGCCCTGCGCGAGGCGACGACGAACATCCTGCGGCACGCCGGCGCCTCACGGGTCGAGGTCGAACTGGTGCCCGGCAGGCTGCGCGTGCGCGACGATGGCGTGGGACTGAGTGAGTCGATGGCCGGCAACGGCTTGAGCGGGCTGCGCCAGCGAGTCGAGGCGGTCGGCGGATCCTTGCACATGACGAGCCCACTGCCTGCGCGCCCAGGATCTACCGTGTGGGCGGGTGGGTGGGACCGTCCGGGCACCGAGCTCGAGGTGGAGTTGTGAGTACGGAATCAATGGTGGCCGGTGCGCGGCCCGGGGTCGGGCCCGCCGGTCAGCCCGGTCAGGCCGGGCAGCCCGGTGGCATCCGCTTGCTGCTGGCCGATGACCAGGCGCTCGTGCGCGGCGCCCTGGCCACACTGCTGTCCCTCGAGGCCGACCTGACCGTCGTGGCTCAGGTGGGCACCGGGCAGGAGGCGGTCGAAGCGGTGGAGGGCGGCGGCGTCGACGTCGCCCTGCTCGACATCGAGATGCCCCAGGGCGACGGGCTGTGGGCTGCTGGCCGGATCGCGGCTATGCGGGCAGCGGGGCGCACCGGCTGCCGCAGCCTCATCGTGACGACCTTCGGGCGTCCGGGCTACCTGTCGCGGGCCATCGAGACCGGGGCCAGCGGCTTCCTCGTCAAGGACACTCCCCCCGCCGAGCTCGCCGAGGCGATCCGCAAGGTGCACGCCGGGCTGCGGGTCATCGACCCGGCGCTGGCCCAGGAGTCGGTACTGCTGGGCCCCAACCCGCTGACTTCCCGGGAGTGCGAGGTGCTGCGCCTGGCTGGTCGGGGGATGGATGCCCCGCGGATCGCCGGCGAGCTGCACCTGGGCGAGGGGACCGTGCGCAACTACCTGTCGAGCGCCATCGCCAAGACCCACGCGCGCAACCGCGTCGAGGCCGCCCGTACCGCCGAGACCAACGGCTGGCTCTGACCCGACCACGTTGGCCCTGGCGGCCACAGGCGAGTCAGGCGCGGCGGGCCCGCCGCGCCTGACTCGCGCAATGCGGTGCCAGGTGTGGCGGGCCCAAGGTACGGTGCCACCGGTCTGCCATATGTACCCGGACCCACGGTGGTCCGGCGGCCTCTCAGGACCCGGAGCGGGCGGCCACGCGCCTGCCCGACAGGGTCGAGACGAGCACGGCCAGGACGCTGAGGGACAGTGCGAGCACGCCGACCAGGACCCACCGCTGCGGGTACGTCGCGGTCGCCTCCATCCAGCCCCACGGCGCCAGGTACCACAGCCAGGTGCCCACGAGTGCCTCGTTGCCCGCGATGACCACACCGGTCAGGAACGCACCGACGGCCACGACGATCGCAGTGACGGTACCGGCGACCTGGGTCAGTGCGTGGGCGGTCGCCGCGAGCATGAGGCACACGCACGGCATGACCAGCAGGACGTACACGGCCCCGGACAGCGCCCCCAGCCCCGGGTCGGTGCGCAACAGGGGCTCCCCCCAGACCGCCGCCACCCAGCTCGGCACGAGGGCAGCCAGTAGGAGGGCCATCACCCAGGCCAGGGAGGCGATGGTCAGGGCCGCAGGCCGTGCCCGCAGCACCAGGACGCGCCATGAGGGAGCCTGGGCACCCCACGAGGTCATCCCCGCCACCCACGCCGCCGTCGGCGCCCCGGCCAGGGTGAGCAGGGTCAGTGAATAGGTGACCGGATACACGACATTGACGATGCCGATGAGCGCCGCGAGCGTCAGCGCCAGCCCACCCCAGACCCGCCAAGGCAGGCTCAGGGCCACCGCCAGCGCCACTGACCGCCGCCCTCGGTCCGCCACCGGGACATGCGGTGCCGAAGCGGTCCGGGTGTGGGGCTGGGGAGCCGCGGACGGTGATGGCGCGCCGCTGGACAGCTCGTGCGCGGCGTCGGACCTCCTGGGCGCCAGACGACTGAGGTTCGGCAGCCGCCCCTCAGGCCCGCCCGCACGGTGGCTGGAGCCCGCCAGCGCGGCCAGCGCTCCTAGGGCGCCGAGCCCCGCCGTGAGCAGGACACCGGGCATGACCGGGAAGCTCCACACGACCGATCCGGGCTCCAGGGCGAGGTTGTTGCCGTGCACGCCCAGCAGGGGCAGCACGGGCCGGATCGACCACGTCCATGGCTCCGCCCACCAGCTCGCCGACTCTGCTCGCACGGCACCGGCGACCGACCAGCACAGGGCGGCCGCAGGAACCAGGCCCACCGCCACGCCACCGATCAGCTGCCCGAGCGCCAGCCCCCAGAAGGATGCGGCACTGACCGCCACGGTCATGACCGCCATGAATGCCAGGTAGCGGGCCCACGGGCCAAATCCCTCGCCCCGCACGAGCGCATCGATCACGACCGGCCCCATCAGCAGCACCTGGCTCAGAGCCGCGGACACCGTGAGGACCGCCATCCTCACCAGAACCGTGTCTCGAGGTCGCACGGCCCGCCAGGCCGTGCCGCCGGCGCGCAGGCGCTGCTCGCGCCACGCCGCCATCGCCCCGACCAGGCCGCCCATGGGCAGGGCGAAGGAGGTCGGGTAGGTGCCCATCCACGCCATGACCCCGTCATTCCATCCGGTTGCCGTGCGGGCAGTGTGTGCGACGAGCAGGGCCTGCACAGCGAACAGCGCCACGGCCAGCGGCACTCCCCAGGTGGCGGTACGGCGGGTCCGCAGCATCTCGGCACGCAACAGCCCGCCGACTCCTCCCGGGCCCCCGGGCCGGTCCTGGCGCCGGCGGCGTGCTCCGGTTGTGCGTGCCGCGCTCATGACCGGGCCCCCTGCCCGGTCACGATCTCCAGGAAGGCGGCCTCAAGGTCCTCACTGTCGGCGAGCTCCTCCAGGGGCCCCTCGAAGGCCATGCGCCCACCGACGAGCACCCCGATGTCATCACATGTCCGTGCCATCTCACCGAGGATGTGGCTGGAGACGACAACGGTACGTCCCTGGGCGGCCAGCCCACGCAGCATTCCGCGCAGCTCGATGACTCCCTGAGGGTCCAGGCCGTTGCCGGGCTCATCAAGGATGAGTATCTCCGGGTCCCCCAGCAGGGCCTGTGCCAGTGCCAGGCGCATCCGCATGCCGGTGGAGAAGGCGCGGACACGCTTGCCGCCGACGTCGGACAGGCCGACGTGCTCGAGAAGAGGCTCGATGACCTGCTTCGAGGTGCCGGTGAGGTGGCAGTGGATGCGCAGGTTCGCCTCAGCGCTCAGCTGGGGGTACAGGGCGGGGCCGTTGACGGAGGCTCCGACGTGGGACAGGCTGGCACGGGTCAGCGGGGAGCCGAGGACCTCGACACCTCCGGTGTCGGGTCGCAGCAGCCCCAAGGCGATGTTGAAGGTGGTGGACTTGCCTGCGCCGTTGGGGCCCAAAAGCCCGTACACACGGCCGGGACGGGCCGACAGCGACAGCTCGGACAGGATCTGGCGGCCACCCATGCGGATAGAGATGTTGTTCAGCGCCAGACCCGGTACGACCGAGCTCGGTGCTGGTTGCTGTGAAGTGCTCATGGCGGCATGCTGCCTCCGGAACCGCGCAGGCCGGATCCCCACAAGGGACATGGCGGCGTCTCCTCCTTGCGAAGGAGTCGGCAGGCCGCTTGTGCCTCACTGCTGCGACGAGCACGGTGCGCTGCGCCCCTCGAGCCCCTCGACGTCGCTGGGCCGCACAAGTCCTGTGGAGTACGCACGGATGATGAGCTCGACGCGGTTGCGGCACCCGGTTCGTCCCAGCACCGCCTTGAGGTGGCTCTTGACAGTGGACTCCGCGACGTGCAGGCGGGCGGCAATCTGCGCGTTGGTCTGCCCCTGGCATACAAGGAGCAGGACCGCGTGCTCGCGCTGGGTCAGCCTCTCACCGGTCAGGAGGAAATCCTGGGGCACCAGCCTGCTGGGCGGATCGGCTGGTACCGCGACGCGATCCTTGGGCGGCCCGCCGCGCGCCCCCACAAGGTCGTCTTGCTCCGGCCCGAGCGCCCGCAGCACATGCGGGGTGACGGCCGGGTCGAGCCAGGCACCGCCCCCGCCGACGGTGCGCACCGCGGCGAACAGTGTGTCGGGCTCGGCGTCCTTGAGGAGGAAGCCGCAAGCTCCCGCGCGCAGCGAGGCCAGCACGAGGTCCTCGTCCTCAAAGGTGGTCAGGATGAGCACCCGGGGAACCGGGCTGGTCCCCACGACCGGGTTGCCCGTGTTGCGCCCCTCCAGGTTCGAGGCGCACAGCGCCCGGGTGGCGGCGACACCGTCGAGCACAGGCATCCGGATGTCCATGAGTACGACGTCGGCGCCGCGGCCGCGCAGGGAGGCCTCCCGTAGCCCGTCCAGTGCCTGGGCGCCGTCAGCGGCGGTCAGGACGACCTCCATGTCCGGCCGGGAGCCGATGAGGGCGCTGAAGGCCGACACCAGCAGCGGCTGGTCGTCAACGACGGCGACCCGCAGGGTACGCGAGGTCTCGGTCATGGCCGCCGACCGCCGTCGGGTCCAAGGGTCTGCGCCGGTGCGGCAGTCGCGGCAGTCATGGGAGGCGCTCCGGTACCGCGGACCGGGAAGACCGCCCGCAGGACGAACCTCTCCTCGCCGTCGACCCACTCGGTGCCCGCCTCCAAGATCCCGGAGGCCAGGCGGAGCCGCTCGGTGAGTCCCGCCAGTCCCGCACCGTGGCGCACCGGAATGTGCGTGTCCCCGTCGCCCAGGGTGTTGCTCAACTCCAGGGCACAGCGGTCCGGTGTCGCGGTCACGCTCAGGCGGGCCTGTCCGCCACCATGGCGCACCGCATTGGTCAGGCCCTCCGCCAGGACGCGGCTGAGAGTCAGGCGCTCGACGGCGGTCCAGGTCTCGTTCCAGGCGCGCAGCTCCTCGTCGGCCGGCAGCCGGGCCTCGATCCGCAGGCCCGCCGTGCGCGCCCGGTCCACCATCTGGGACAGGGCGCCCAGGTCGGCGGGCGGGGTCGCCTGGGTACCGGCGCTCGGGTCGCGCAGGAGGCTGACGTAGTCGCGCACGGACTCCAGGGAGGCGCTCGATGCCTCGCGTATCGCCGCAAGGGCTTGTCTCATCTGCTCATGGCCGCCCAGTGTCAGGCCGGTGCTGGCCTGGACCTTGACGACAGTCAGGGTGTGGCCGACCAGGTCGTGCAGCTCTCGGGCGATGGTGACACGTTCCGTGGCTGCCGCCTTGGCCGCCGCCTGCTGCGCGGCCGCCTCGACCGCACGGTCCTGCTCCTCGGCGCGGCGTCGCGCCGAGGAGGCGGCAAGGTGGGCCCAGGTGACCACGAGGGCGCAGGTGGTGGAGAACAGCAACGGGCCTCCGCCGGTGACAAGGTCGGTCTGGGATCGCAGCGCCCTGAGCAGGACGGGGTTGAGCACCGATCCACACAGGGCCAGGAGCAACCCGCCCACACCCCAGCGCTGGTCGGGCGCCCATCGCGTGACGGCATACAAAGAGGTGGGGGCCATCACGAGAATCGGGGAGAGGCCCAGATTGACCGGGGAGAGCCATATCAGCGCGGCCATGCCGGCCAGGGCGGCGTAGGTGAGGAGGAAGGAGACGCGGACCCGCAGGTGCCGCAGCGGCTGGACGATGACGATGACGGCCGTGAGTGCCGTCTCGGCGAGGTAGGCGGGGTATGTCCCCCAGCGAAGAACGACATGAATGTCGACGGCCAGGCAGAGCAGTCCCATCACCGTGAGAACGACATCGCCCAACGGGAGGGCCAGCCTGGGGCCGAGCCGGACGCAACGGCTACGGCCGCGCCAGTCCAGGGCAGTCCGCGGCGTGAGTCGCGTCGTGTCCGGCGGCTCCGGGCTCCAGCGGTCGCGACCGGCTCGGCGGGACCGCTCCTCGGCGTGGTCAAGGCCCATGGCGATCACCTTAGGTCAGGCACCCGGACCTCCCAACCGGGTGCGCCCATGGTCGGCTCCCGTTGATGACCTGCCGCCCCTGATCCCGGTACGTTCCGGTCGCACCGTGCCACGGGTCCGCTCTCAGGGGGTGGGTCAGCCCAGGCCGAGGCGGCGGCGCAGGTCCTCGGGCAGGGCGTCCATCGCCTCGGCGACCTCGTCGACCGCCGGGGCCGGCGCGACGCTCTGCTCGGGCATGATGCCGTAGGAGGCGGCCGAGGAGCCCTGGGAGGAGCCCAGGCCGAAGGAGGCGCCGGGCTCCGGGGCCGGTGCGGAGGGCTCGGCGGCCCGGCGCTGGGCCTCCCGGGCCTGGCGGGCGGCCTTGGCCGGGTTGCCGCTGCGGCCCTTCTTGCCGCCCTTGCGCTGCTTGGCCTTGGGCGCCTGGCGGGCCTTGGCCCGCTTGCCGGTCGAGGGCAGCGAGCCCATGCCCGGCATGCCCCCGCCGTCGAGGCCACCGGCGGCCATGGCCTCCATCATCTTCTTGGCCCCCTCGAAGCGGGTGACGAGCTCGTTGACCGCCTGGACCGAGGTGCCCGAGCCCTTGGCGATGCGCGAGCGGCGCGAGCCGTTGAGGATGGACAGGTCGCGCCGCTCCGCTGGCGTCATCGAGCACACGATGGCCTCGATGCGGTCGACCTCGCGCTCGTCGAAGGCCTCGAGGGCCTCGCGCATCTGGCCCATGCCCGGCAGCATCCCGAGCATCTTCTTCATCGAGCCCATCTTGCGCAGCTGGCGCAGCTGGGACAGGAAGTCCGCGAGGGTGAACTCCCCGGAGGCGAGCTTGGCGGCGGTGTCCTCGGCCTCCTTCTCGTCGAAGGCGCGCTGGGCCTGCTCGATGAGGGTGAGCAGGTCGCCCATGTCGAGGATGCGTGAGGCCATGCGGTCGGCGTGGAAGCGCTCGAAGTCGGTCAGGCCCTCACCGGTGGAGGAGAACAGGACCGGGGCCCCGGTCACCCCCCGCACCGACAGGGCCGCACCGCCGCGGGCGTCGCCGTCGAGCTTGGACAGGACGACGCCGGTGAAGCCCACCCCGTCGCGGAAGGCCACCGAGGTGTTGACGGCGTCCTGACCGACCATGGCATCCAGGACGAAGAGGATCTCGTGGGGGGCGACCGCGTCGCGGATGCGGATGGCCTGGTCCATCATCTCGGCGTCGACACCGAGGCGGCCCGCGGTGTCGACCACGACGACGTCGTAGCCGTGGCTGCGCCCCTGCTCGACGCCGGAGCGGGCCACGGCCACGGGGTCGCCCACCCCGTTGCCCGGCTCGGGCGCCCACACGTGCACCCCGGCGCGCTCGGCCATGACGCTCAGCTGGGTGACTGCGTTGGGCCGCTGGAGGTCGGAGGCCACGAGGAGGACCCGCTTGCCCTGGTCGCGCAGCCAGCGGCCGAGCTTGCCCGCCAGCGTCGTCTTGCCCGCGCCCTGGAGGCCGGCGAGCATGATGACCGTCGGGCCGCGGTCGGCCCAGTTGATCTCGCGCGACTGCCCGCCCAGGACCTCGATGAGCTCGTCGTTGACGATCTTGATGACCTGCTGGGCGGGGTTGAGGGCCTGGGAACGTGCGGCGTCCTTGGCCTTGTCACGCACGGCGGCGGTGAAGGAGCGCACGACCGGCAGGGCGACGTCGGCCTCGAGCAGCGCACGGCGGATCTCGGAGACGGTGGTGTCGATGTCGGCCTCGGTCAGGCGGCCCTTGCCGCGCAGCGAGCTGAAGGAGGCGGTGAGCCGGTCGGAGAGGTTGCCGAACACGCGTGGTCCTTCCTGGGCGCCCAGTGGCGCCTGGTGGTCGACGGCGGCCCGAGCCGCCGTGGGCAGTGCTGCCGCTCAGGATACCGGTGCCGGGCTGCGCGCCCAGGCCCGCGGGGCGTGCCGGCCCTCACGCGCCCGCCGGGGCACCCGCCGACCGCGCCTCGCAGGCCCGCTCCCCCGCCGGAGCCCCCGGCGGCCTGCGGCCCCGGGTCCTACTGGCGGACGTTCGGCGTGCCGAGGACCAGACCATGAGCGAGCCCGGCGGTGGCGCGCGCCAGGACCTCGGCACGCACACCGGTCCAGGCCCGCGGCCCGGCGGCGCGGGCGTCGGCCTGAGTGAGCAGCCAGAGCGCCGCCAGGCGCCGACGCGCCGGCTCGCCGGCCCCCAGCGCCTGGGTGGCCGCTGCCAGCGCCTCGGGGGCGCCGGGGCGGTGCCCGGCGAGCTCGGGCAGGAGGAGGTGGTGGCGCACGAGGAGCTCGACCTCCTCGGCCTCGGCCGGAGCCGGGCCGAGAACGGCAAGGACCTCCCGGGCGCGCTGCGCCCCGACCCGGGCATGGTCCTCACCCATGACACCGGGCACCTTGCCCAGGTCGTGCACGAGGGCGGCGAGCAGGAGGGCGCGGCGCTCCGGCGGCCCCGGAACGGGCAGGCCCAGCGAGCCCAGCCCGGCCGCGGCCTCCTGGGAGCCGAGGAGCTCGGCCGCCAGGGCGGCGGTGCGCACCATGTGCCGGTCAACCGTGTAGGTGTGGAGCGGGTTGTGCTGGGGGCGGTTGCGCACCTCCCGCCATCCGGGCCACCAGCGCTCGGGCAGTCCGGCCAGGTCGAGGTCCTCCCACAGGCGCACCAGCTCCTCGCCGGTGCCCAGCAGCTCGACGAGCAGGTCCAGGGCGCTGGCCCGGTCGGCTGCACCCGCGTCAGGGCCGGCGCGGCCGGGGGCACGGGCGAGTCGGGAGGGCACGGCCGACCAGGGCCCCTGGGGGGCGGGGCAGCGCGCCAGGCTCACCCGGGTGACAGCCGCCACAGGCAGGTGCCGGTCGGCCGCCACGAGCGCGACGCGCAGCGGCAGGGTGGGGTCGGCACCGGGGTCGGCGTCGTCGGACAGGACGACCTCGCCGTCAAGCAGGGCGACACCGGCGTCGGGCCGTGGCAGCACCGGGGCACCGCGGCGGCCGAAAACGCACGAGGGTCAGGGGCCGCCGCGCGGGGCGGGCGGCGCGCAGCGCGCTGCGCATTGTCCCCTCCAGGGCGGAGGCGATCTCGCGTCCGGCCACGTAGAGCCCGCGCAGGAGGGCGTCCCGCGGCTCCTCGGGCCCGCCCCCACCGTCGTCGACCACCCCCAGGGGGACGGCCACCTCGTCCTGGGCCGCGGCGAGGAGGCGGTTGGTCGGCCTGCCGGTGGCCAGTGCCAGGGCGTCGCGCACGTCGAGCACGGAGTCGACGGCGCGGTCGAAGCCCCCGTGGGGCCGGTCGGCCAGGCCGGAGGCCGCCAGGGCGCGCACGATGACGGCGTCGCGCAGGCCGCCGTGGGCCTCCTTGAGGTCGGGCTCGAGGAGGGTGGCCAGGTCCCCGGCCCGCAGGGCGCGGTCGGCGGCGTCCTGGGCGAGCTCGGGCAGGCGCTTGCGGGTGGCCCGCCGCCAGTCGGCCAGCAGGACGCTGGCGCACCGCCCGGTCAGGGAGGCGTCCCCGGCGATGTGGCGCAGGTCGAGCACGCCGACGGCGGCCGGCAGGTCGCTCCCGGCGACGCCGCGGACCTCCTCGATGGTGCGCACCGAGTGGTCCAGGACCACGCCCGCGTCCCACAGGGGGTACCACAGGTTCTCGGCCAGGGCTGCCACCGTCGCCGGGTCGAGGCGGCGGGCGGGGGTGTCGGCCCGGTCGTGGAGCAGGACGAGGTCGAGGTCGGAGGCGGGCCCGGCCTCACGGCGCGCCAGGGAGCCGACGGCGGCCAGCGCCAGCCCGGGAACGACGGCGGGGCCGGGGGCGCCGTCGTCGAGCAGACCGACCTCGGACAGCGCCCTGGCCCACAGCCCGCGCAGGGAGGCCTCCAGGTCGGCGCTCAGCGCCTGCCGCCACCCCCGGCCGGACTGGGGCGTCCAGGGCCGGGGGCGGGGGTGGCGGTCGGCGGCACCCCGGGGCGAGAGCGGGGACGGCGCGTGGGCGCTCATAGGGCGGCGTCGCCCCGTTCACCGGTGCGCACGCGGACGACCTCCTCGACAGCGGTCACCCAGATCTTCCCGTCGCCGATGCGCCCGGTGCGCGCAGCCCGGGCGACCGCGGCCACCGCCTCCTCGATGTCGGCGTCAGTGGTCAGCACCTCGACGCGCAGCTTGGGGACGTAGTCGACCCGGTACTCCGCGCCCCGGTAGACCTCGGTGTGCCCCTTTTGGCGGCCGGCGCCCTGGGCCTCCGAGACGGTCACGCCGTGCAGGCCGGCGGCGTCCAGGGCGGTGGTCACCTCATCGAGCTGGTAGGGCTGGATAATGGCGGTCAGCAGCTTCATGGCTCAGGCCTCCTTGGTCGTGGATGCGAGGGCCGGGGCGTGGTCCCGGCGAGGCAGGACGGTGGCCAGTCGGCCGCTGGTGAGGGACTCGTAGGCGGACTCGGAGTGCTCGGCCTTGTCGGCGCCCATGTGCTCGGCCTCGGCCGACAGCCGCCAGCCCAGGAGCGCACGGACCACCGCCCAGCACACGGCGGTCATGGCCAGGCTGAAGGCGATGGCGACCAGCGCCACGAGCACCTGGACGACGAGCTGGGCGGGGCCGTGGCCGTAGAGCAGTCCGGTGTCCCGCGACAGCAGGCCGACCAGGACGGTGCCGGCCAGCCCGCCCACGAGGTGGACGCCGACGACATCGAGGGAGTCGTCGTAGCCGAAGCGGTACTTCAGCCCCACGGCCATGGCGCACAGGGCGCCGCAGACCGCGCCGAGCAGGAGGGAGCCCACGGGGGTCAGGCTGCCGGCCGCCGGGGTGATGCCGACCAGTCCCGCCACGATGCCCGAGGCCGCCCCCAGGCTCGTGGCGTGGCCGTCACGCACCCGCTCGACCGCGAGCCAGCCGAGCACCGCGGCGCAGGTGGCCGCCGTCGTGTTGACCCAGGCCAGCCCGGCGTTGCCGTCGGCGGTGAAGGCCGAGCCGGCGTTGAAGCCGAACCAGCCGAACCACAGCAGACCGGCGCCGATCATGGTCAGGGGCAGGTTGTGGGGGCGCATGGGCTCGGTGCCGAAGCCGGCGCGCCGGCCGATGGCCACCGCCAGAAAGAACCCTGCGACGCCCGCGTTGATGTGGACCACGGTGCCGCCGGCGAAGTCGATGGGCTCGGCGATCGACCCGAACCACCCGTCGGCCGACAGCGCCCCGCCGCCCCACACCATGTGGGCCATGGGGAAGTAGGACAGCGTCGCCCACAGCGGCACGAAGGCCATCCACGCCCCGAAGCGGGTGCGGTCGGCGATGGCCCCGGAGATGAGGGCGACGGTGATGATGGCGAAGGTCATCTGGAAGGCGATCCCCACAATGGTGGGCACGCCGTAGTCGTCGAGGGTGAAGCCTCCGGCGGAGTCCTGGAAGGCCCCGTGGAGGCCGAACTGGCTCAAGGGGTTGCCCAGGATGCCGGCGATGTCGGTGCCTCCGTAGGACATCGACCACCCCCACAGGACGTAGACGACGCCGACGGCGGCTGTCGAGCCGAAGGACATCATCATCATGTTGAGCACGGACTTCGAGCGGCTCATCCCGCCGTAGAACAGGGCGAGCGCGGGGATTGTCATGAGGAGCACCAGCGATGCGCTGATGAGCATCCAGGCGGTTGCGCCGGTGTCGAGGGCCATGGGGTCTCCCTTCATTGTGGTGACTGGGACGCGGACGGCGCTCAGTCAACGACCCACGTGTTGGCCCCCGACGACAGGCGTGTCACGCGCAGGTGACGCCTCCGGTCCTGACGTGTCAGCCGTGTTTCCCATGGGTCGAGCCATGCCCCGGCCCACGACCTGGTGGGGCGGACTCAGGTGAGCAGGGCGTCGACGAATGCCTCGGGGTCGAAGGGGGCCAGGTCGTCGGCCCCTTCGCCCAGGCCGACGAGCTTGACGGGCACGCCCAGTTCCTTCTGGACGGTCACGACGATCCCGCCCTTGGCCGTGCCGTCCATCTTGGTCAGCACGACACCGGTGATGCCCACGGCCTGGGAGAAGACCTGGGCCTGACGCATGCCGTTCTGGCCGGTGGTGGCATCCAGGACGAGGAGGACCTCCCCGACCGGGGCGATCTTCTCCATGACCCGCTTGATCTTGCCCAGCTCGTCCATGAGGCCGGCCTTGTTCTGCAGGCGACCGGCGGTGTCGACCAGGACGACGTCCTGTCCCCCGGCGGCGGCCGCCTTGGCGGCGTCGTAGGCCACGGAGGCGGGGTCGGCCCCCTCCTTGTCCGAGCGCACGACCTCCACGCCCACGCGCTCGCCCCAGGTGGTCAGCTGCTCGGCGGCGGCAGCTCGGAAGGTGTCGGCCGCGCCCATGACGACGGTGCGGTCCTGGGCGACCAGGACCCGGGCGAGCTTGCCGCAGGTGGTCGTCTTGCCGGTGCCGTTGACGCCGACCATGAGTACGGCGGCGGCAGGGGCTCCGTCGGCCTGGGCGTCCCAGCCGGAGGAGGGCTCTGGCCGCTCCAGGACGAGGGAGCGGTCCATCGAGGGGTCGACCAGGGTCAGCAGCTCGGAGCGCAGGACGGCGCGCACGGCGGCGGGGTCGGAGGTGTCGAGGACCTTGGCCTGCGTGCGCAGCTCGTCCATGAGACCGGTGGTGATTTCCAGCCCCAGGTCCGAGGTGAGCAGGGTGTCCTCGATCTCCTCCCAGTCGGCCTCGGAGAGGTCGCCGCGAGAGAGGACCGACAGAACGGCCTTGCCGAAGCCGCCCGAGCCCGCCAGGCGGGCGCGCAGGCGCTGCATGCGCCCGGGGATGGACTCGGGCCGTTCCAGGGTGGCGACGGCGGTGGGCTCGGCAGCCGCGTCCAGCGGAGCCTCCTGCGGCTCCTCGGCCGGGGGCACCACGTCCTGGGGCTCTGTCGGCTCGTGGGCGGTGAGGTCGGAGGGCAGCTCGCCTCCCCGGCGCCGGCCGGCGAGGAACCAGATCCCGCCGATGACGGCCAGGACGACGAGGACGGCAAGGACAATGAGGAAGGGCTCCATGACGCCATCATGCCCGATCCACCCGGCACAGTCCCCCGGGTCGGCGGGCAGGGGCTGCCCACACGGCAGCCATGGCGGTGGCGCACTGGGGGCGCCAGGTGCACGCGGCGCGGGGCCGGCCGGGCCCCGGCGCCGGTCAGGAGTAGGCGGCGCCCGGCGCGCTCGGTGCCGGCTCGCCACCTGCGGGCCTGTTCGCCGGCGCCACCGGGCCGGCGACGGCCTGCGCCTTGGCCGCGCGGCTGCGGCGCACGGCTGCGGCCGTCGTCCCGGCGGTGTCGACGGCCTTGTCCATGGCCTTCTCCACGACATCGACCAGGCCGGAGAAGGAGTCGGTGCCGGTGTACACCTCAGACCCGTCCCGGGTCATCAGCTCCTCAAGGCTCGCGTCCTGGGACACGACCTCGACGGGCTGGTCGGCCGCACTGTCGCGGGCGGCCTCCGACAAGCCGCGCAGGCCCGAGCGCCACGTGGACACCGGATAGCGCCTTGCGACAAGCACAGCCAGCAGGGCGAGGGCAAGGAGGACCACAACGGCAAGAGGCAGAAGCATGGCACCCATGGCATGAGATTGTGCCCCTCATGTGGCTTGTAAACGAGGCCTCGGAACGTCGTGTTGCACATATGTGAGCATATTTTTGCAAAAACGTCACGTACCGTTCACCTTCGCTCAATCGGTCCGGGGCCCGGAGCCGCCGAATCACGGGGCCCCGGGGTCACCGTCGTGAGTACCGGGGTCCGGCGGTGACCCGGAGTGGACTGAGTCACGTCCGCGGGCCAGGCGCTGGCTCACCGCCTGGGTGACGCCGTCGCGCATGGTGATCCCGTAGAGGGCGTCGGCCACCTCCATCGTGCGCTTCTGGTGGGTGATGATGATGATCTGGCTCGAGCCGCGCAGCTCGGTGAAGATCTCCAGGAGACGTCCCAGGTTCGTGTCGTCCAGGGCCGCCTCGACCTCGTCCATGACGTAGAAGGGAGAGGGCCGGGCCTTGAAGATCGCCACGAGCAGGGCGACGGCGGCCAGGGACCGCTCGCCCCCTGACAGCAGGGACAGGCGCTTGACCCTCTTGCCCGCGGGCCGGGCCTCGATCTCGATGCCCGTGGTGAGCATCGAGGACGGGTCGGTCAGCACGAGCCTGCCCTCCCCGCCGGGGAAGAGCCGGTCGAAGACCTGTTCGAACTGTGCGGCGGTGTCGGCGAAGGCGCTGGTGAACACCTCCTGGACCCGCTGGTCGATCTCAGCGACGATCCGCATGAGGTCGGCCCGGGAGGCCTTGAGGTCGTTGAGCTGCTCGGCCAGGAACTGGTGACGCTGCTCGAGGGCGGCGTGCTCCTCGAGGGCTAGGGGGTTGACCTTGCCCAGGCGGGCCAGATCGCGGGTGGCCCGCGCCAGGCGCTTGTCCTGCTCGGCGCGCACGAAGGGGCGCCCCGCGCCTGCCCGCCCCGGAGCGGGCGCCTCCCCGGGGGCGTCGGGGTCGCCGTCGTCCTCGGCGTCGTCCTCCTCCACAGCGCCCACCTCCGGCACCGGCATATGCGGCCCGAACTCCTCGACGAGGGGCTCGATCTCCAGGCCGAGCTCGCTCATCGCGCGGTCGGCCAGGGCCGCCAGGCGCATGCGCTGCTCGGCGCGGGCGATCTCCTCGCGGTGGGCGGCGTCGGTCAGCTGGGCCAGGTCGGCCACGACCTCGTCGAGGGCGTCCCTGGACCGCTGGGTCTCGGTCATCGCCTCGGCCCGCTCGGCCTCGATCCGGGCCCGCTCGGCCTGGGCCTGGTCGACCCACGACCTGGCGGTCTGTGCCGCCTGCCGGGCCTGGTCGCGCACGTGGACGGCCGCCTCGAGCTGGGCCTGGCGGCGGCGCTGGGCCCGCTCGGCCTCGGCCCGCTGCTCGCGCTCACGGCGCGCGGCGGCGTACAGGGAGCTCGACCGCCCCCTGGCCGAGCGCTCCCGCTCCTCGGCGGTGCGCAGGGTCAGGCGCGCCTCGGTCTCGGCGGCACGCTCCTGGCGGGCGGCCTCGACAGCGGCCTCCCGCTCGCCTCTGGCGGTCTCCAGCCCCTCCTCCAGACCGGGCCCGCCCTCCTCGGCCTGCTCGACCTCGGCAAGGGCGGTCGAGGCGGCGGCCAGCTCGGCGGTGCGCTGGGACAGCTCGGAGGCGGCCCGCTCCAGGACATGGCGGGCCCGGCCCAGCTCCTCCTGGGCCGCGTGGGCCGCCGAGGTCAGGCGCGCCCTGGCCTCGGCGACCTTGGCGGCCTCGGCGTCGGCGGCGCGCAGAGCCGCCAGTGCCTGCGACAAGGCCTGGCGGGCCTCGTCCTCCTCCGCGCGCGCCCGCTCCAGGGCCTGGTCGGCGGCCGTCTCGGCGCGAGCGGCGGCCTCGGCCTGGACGGCGGCCTCCTCATGGGCGGCCGCCAGTTCGAGCACCGAGGAGCCTGTCCGACCTGCCCCCGCGGCCCAGGCGGGGGCCAGGACATCGCCCTGCCGGGTGGCGACCACGGCACTGGGGTACTCCTGGCGGACCGCCCGGGCCGTCTCCAGGTCGGGAACGACCCAGGAGCCGGCGAGCAAGGAGGCCAGCACCGCACCAAGTCCCGGGTCCTCGGCCGAGACGAGGCAGGCGGCGGCCTGTGCGGCGGCGGGAGGCTCCTCGGGCTCCGCCCCTGCCCCGGGCAGGTGCCGTGCATCGGCGACCACCATGCGCAGGGCGCCCGCGTCTTGAGCGCGCACGTGCTCGAGGGCTGCCGCCGCCGCGGCGGCGTCCTCGACGACCACCGCGGCGGCCAGCTCGCCCAGGAGCGCGGCCACGGCGTTCTCCCAGCCCCGTTCGATGGTGACCGACTCGGCCACGGGGCGACGCACCCCGGGCAGGCCCGCGCCGAGCAGCTCGGCGGTGGCATCCTGGGCGGCCAGGGACAGGGCGAGGGTGTCCCGGCGGGCCGCCCAGGTGGCGCGGTCGGAGGCGGCCTCGCGCCGGGCATCGGTGGCGGCCGAGACCTCCTGGCGGGCGCGGGCCAGTGCGACCGTGGCCGCCTCGTGCGCGGCCGCGGCAAGCTCCGGCCCGCCGGAGCGGTCGGGGCTGTCGTGACTGCTGGGATGCTCGGTGCGTTCGGGGTCCTCAGCGGGCGGGCCGTCCTCCTCCAGGGCGCTGCGGGCCCGGTCGGCGCGCTCCTGGGCCGCGGCGAGGTTGGCGCGCGCCTGGTCGATGGCCGCCTGTGCCGCCTCGTGGCGCGATCGGGCCGAGGCCAGGCGCCCACCGACGCGGGCGAGGGTCTCGCGGTGCTCGGCCTGGCGCCGAAGCAGGGCGGCGACGGCGGCCTCGGCGGCCGCCTCGGTCTCCTCGGCCCGGGCGCGGCGGCGCCCGGCGTCCCCCAGGGCGCTGCGGGCCTGCTCAATGGCCTCGGCCAGCTCGGCCTCCTGGGCCGCGGCGGCCGCGGCGCGCCGCTCCAGCTCCTCAGGGTCAGTGCCCTGGCTCGCAGCCGGGGCTGAGGTCAGGCCCCGGACCCGCTCGGCGGCGACCTCGGCCAGCGCCGCCAGTGACTGTGCCGCCGCGGTCAGCTCCTCCCAGGTGCCAGTGGCGGTGGCCAGGCGCTGGGCGCTGGTCGTCTGCGCGGTGGCGAGCTCGGCCAGGCGCGCCCGGGCGAGGCGCTCGGCCTCCTCGAGCTCGGCGCGCCGCCTGGCCAGGGCGGCCTTGTCCTCGTCGCCGGCCTCGAGCAGCGACAGGGTCTGGACGACGTCGTCGGCCAGGATACGGGCGGTGGCGTCGCGCACCTCGATCTGGATGGTGCGGGCGCGCCGCGCCACGGCCGCCTGGCGGGCCAGGGGTCCGAGCTGGCGGCGCAGCTCGGTGGTCAGATCGGTCAGGCGGGCCAGGTCGGCGGCCATGGAGTCGAGCTTGCGCAGGGCCCGCTCCTTGCGGCGCCGGTGCTTGAGGACCCCGGCGGCCTCTTCGATGAAGCCCCGACGCTCCTCGGGGGTGGCGGTCAGGACCTCGTCGAGACGGCCCTGCCCCACGACGACGTGCATCTGGCGGCCCAGCCCGGTGTCGCTGAGGAGCTCCTGGACGTCGAGCAGCCGGCAGGGCGAGCCGTTGATCCGGTACTCGGAGCCGCCGCCGCGGAACAGGGTGCGGCTGATCGTCACCTCCGTGTAGTCGATGGGCAGGGCGCCGTCGGCGTTGTCGATGGTCAGCGAGACCTCCGCCCTTCCCAGGGCGGGGCGGGATCCGGCCCCGGCGAAGATGACGTCGGCCATCGAGCCGCCGCGCAGGTTCTTGGCTCCCTGCTCCCCCATGACCCAGGTCAGGGCATCGACCACGTTGGACTTCCCCGAGCCGTTGGGGCCCACCACCGCGGTGATCCCCGGCTCGAGGCGGAGGGTCGTCGACGAGGCGAAGGACTTGAATCCCTTGATCGTCAACGTCTTGAGGTGCACGCCTGCACGATACCGGTGCACGCCGGGACACCCGGGGAGGTCCCGTTCCGGGCTCGGCGCGCCACCGTGCCCAGCGCACCGGCCCGGGCCCGGCCCGGGCCGGTGCGCTCAGGCCTCCAGGCCGGTGCGAGCGAAGATCTCGAGGGTGAGGCGGCGCCACAGCTGGGAGGACACCGATCCGGCGTTGAGGTCCAGGACGTGGTCGGCGAAGGGCACGACGACCGTCTCGTGCTCGACCCCGGCGGCCTCCAGGGCGGCGTCGAGCTCGCGGGAGCCGACCACCGGGACGACGTGGTCCTGCTCGCCGTGCACGACGAGCACCGGCGGCATCCGCCGCCCCAGGCCCATGCGGCCGATCTGCTCGATCTTGGCCACCGGGTTGATCTCGGCGTAGCGCTCGGGGAGCTCGGCCGGGGTGCCGCCGGTGTAGCGCTGGGCGCGCAGCCGCACGTAGGGGGCGATGACGAGGTCGGGGTTGTCGTGGAAGACGACGGGGTCAGCGATCGGGTAGGTCAGCGAGACGGCGTCGACCGGTGGGACCTCGCCCCCGCAGCTCGAGCGCACCGTCCCCAGCACCTGGCGCGCGGCGGTCTCCAGGGCCAGGTGCCCGCCGGCGGAGTCCCCCACGAGGGCCAGGCGATTGACGTCACCGCCGTACTGCACGGCATGGGCACCCACCCAGGCCAGGCCGCAGCCCACCCTGGTCTCGGCCAGCTCCCAGGTCTGGAGGGACGGGGTCGACAGGGGGTAGTCCAGTGCGATGGCCAGGTAGCCCTGCTCGGCGAACCAGTCGGCCTGACCGCGCGTCATCGGGTTGAGGTGGTCGCCGGTCATCCAGCCTCCTCCGTGCAGGAGGACGACGACCGGGGCTCCCGCGGAGGTCGCGCGCGGCTCGCCGGTGCCGGGGTCCCGCGGCAGCCAGATGCCGGCCTCGAGGCTCTGGTCGGTGGCGCTGTCGTCTAAGAAGGTCTCGACGACGTCGGGGGCCGAGCCCACCTGGCCGATCCCCGTCAGGGCCAGGGCGTCCAGACTGACGCCGCGGGCCGAGGCGAAGTGGATCTGGACCGCCCCCACACCGCCCACGGCGAGCAGGCTCAGGGCCAGGAGGACGACGGCGGCGGCGCGCGCCCGGCCGGGCCGGCGGCGCAGGGCCACGGCGGCCAGGACCGTCGCCACCGCCAGCAGCGCCAGGGCGTCGAGACCCCACGTGCCGAGCATGAGGGAGTAGGACAGGCCCGGCACGGGCACGAACATCGCCAGGGCGCAGGCGGCGCACAGCAGCGCCCCGCCGAACAGCAGCGCGGAGAACCAGGACGAGCGGCGCCGCCTCGTGCGCGGCGGGTTGTCGTCGAGGGATTCTCGTCTGAGCAGGCGGGTCGGCACGGCGTCACGATACAAGCGCTGGCACCGGGGGCGCCCATGGGGCATGGTCCCCGGGGAGGACCGGGACGATGCGGTCCTCCTCCCCAGGCAGGAGGATCACCGCCGTCACCGACGTAGCATTTCCCTGGGACGCACGCCACCTTGCCTCCTGAGGCCGGTCGACCCGGCACCACGAGGGCCGGCGTCCCCCCCGGCGGAACTGGCCGCCGGGGACACCCCGGGAGTGCCCATGCTTGAGATCAGCCACCTGTCCAAACGATTCGGGAGGCTCCAGGCTCTCGACGACTTCTCCACCCACCTGGGCGACGGCGAGCTCGTCGGGTTCGTCGGCGCCAACGGTGCCGGCAAGTCCACGACGATGCGCATCATCATGGGTGTGCTCGACACCGACGAGGGTGCCGTCAGCTGGAACGGCTCGCCGGTGGACGCCGCGCTGCGCCGCCGGATCGGTTACATGCCCGAGGAGCGCGGCCTCTACCCCAAGATGAGGGTCGCCGAGCAGCTGACCTACCTGGCCCGGCTCCACGGCGTGGAGGCCTCGGCGGCCCGACGGGCGACCGAGGAGTGGACCGAGCGCCTGGGCCTGGCCGAGCGGCGCGCCGACGAGGTGCAGAAGCTCTCCCTGGGCAACCAGCAGCGCGTCCAGCTGGCGGCCGCGCTCGTGTCCGGTCCCGAGCTGCTCATCCTTGATGAGCCCTTCTCGGGCCTGGACCCCGTGGCCGTGGAGGTGATGAGCCAGGTGCTGCGCGAGCGCGCCGAGGCGGGGGTGCCCACCCTCTTCTCCTCCCACCAGCTCGACGTCGTCGAGCGCCTGTGCGACCGTGTTGTCATCATCCGCGCGGGCCGACTCGTGGCCGACGGCACGGTCACCGAGCTGCGTGCCGGTGCCACGGCCCGCTGGCGGGCCGTGGTCGAGACCGGGGCCACCGACGAAGAGGTCGGCGCCGCGGTCGAGGACCTGCCCGCGGCGGCCTGGGGGCGTGCGGAGTCCGGCCGCCTGAGCATTGGCTGCGAAGGGACTGACGAGCAGCCCCTGCTGCGGGCGGCCCAGGCTCTGGGGATGCTGCGCGAGATCGGCCCCGTCCACCGTCCATTGACCGAGATCTTCAGGGAGACGCTGGCCGCGCCGGCCTCCGACGAGCACGAGGAGGCCCGGCCATGAGCAGCGCCGAGACCACAGCGAGCACCGGGACGACCGGCTCGGGGAGCCACGCCATGTCCAGGCGCCAGGAGATCGCGCTGGTCGCCGGGCGCGAGCTGCGCACCCAGCTGTTCAAGAAGGCGACCCTGGTGTCGACGGCCATCATGGTCCTCCTCATCGTCGTCGGCATCATCGTCGCCGGCCGGCTGAGCGGTGGCGAGCCCCAGCCCTACCGGCTGGGTGTGGCCGGCACCAAGCAGCAGGCGGCAGCCCTCATCCCCTCCCTGACGGCGATCACCGGGTCCAACGGCGAGGCGGTCGAGGTCGTCGACCTCACCGGCACCGACGGGCAGGCAGCCCTGTCCGAGGACGACAACCCCGTCGACATGGTCCTCGACCTCTCGGGCGAGCCGCGGCTCCTCGTCCAGGAGGAGGCCGATGAGGCGGTGGCGGCGGGAGTCACCGGCATCATGCAGCAGGCCGCGTTGTCAGACCAGATCACGGCCCTGGGAGGGGACCCGGCGTCGGTGGCCTCGACACTGGCCACGGCGGCACCGGAGGTCGTCGTCCTCGATCCGCCCCGGCAGGATCAGGAGGACTTCGGACCCCGCTACACCGTGTTCATGATCGTCAACATGATCATGTACTTCGTCATGCTCGGGGGCGGACAGCTGATCGCCCAGGGCGTGGTCGAGGAGAAGTCCAGCCGCATCGTCGAGATCCTGCTGGCCTGCGTGCGACCCACCTCCCTGCTGGCCGGCAAGGTCCTGGGCATCGGCGTGGCCTCCATCGTCTCGACCGCCGTCTTGGCGCTGGCGGGCGTGGTCACGGCGAAGATCGTCGGTATCCTGCCCGAGGCGGTCATCAACCTCGACGCGGTCTTCGTGGCGATGCTCGTGTGGATGGTCGTCGGCTTCTCTATCTTCGCGATCGCCTTCGGAGCCGCAGGAGCACTGGTCAGCCGTCAGGAGGACGTCGGCAGCGCGACGATGCCGCTCATCATGCTGTGCGTCGTGCCCTTCATACTCGCCATGGTCATGATCCTGGGCGACCCCAGCGCCATGGTGTGGCAGGTGCTGGCCTTCGTGCCACCGCTGTCGGCCTTCCTCATGCCCGCCCGCCTCATCTTCGGGGTCTCCGGCTGGATCGAGCAGGCCCTGGCCATCGCCCTGGCCTTCCTGCCGCTGCTCGTGCGCGTGGCCGCGGGCATCTACACCCGGGCCGTCACGCGCATGGGCGCGCGCGTCCCCCTCAAGGAGGTGCTGCGCCGCCCCGCGGCCTAGCGCCCCGACCGGAGACGGGGCCGGTCGGGCAGGAGGGTGGGCTCAGGCCAGGAGGGTGGGCTCAGGCCCCGAGCTCGGGGAACCAGATGGCGATCTCGCGCTCGGCCGACTCGGGTGAGTCCGAGCCGTGGACGAGGTTCTCCATGGCCTCGGCACCCCAGTCACGACCCAGGTCGCCTCGGATCGTCCCCGGGGCGGAGAGAGTCGGCTCGGTGGAGCCCATGAGGGAGCGGACCCCCTCGACCACGCGGTGGCCCTCGACGACGGCGGCGACCAGGGGGCCGCGCGTCATGTAGTCGACGACCGAGGGATAGAAGGGCTTGGAGACGTGCTCGGCGTAGTGCGCCTCGAGCAGCTCGGGCGTGGGGGCAACGACCTTGAGGGCCACGAGGTCGTAGCCCTTGGCCTCGATGCGGCGCAGGATCTCACCGGTGAGGCGACGCTCCACGGCGTCGGGCTTGACCAGGACCAGGATGCGGTCGCGGGGCGCTGAGGGCATGGGATGGGGTCCTTTCACTCGGGCTGGCGCGGGACTGTCGGGGACCGCGCGGTTGTCGCCGCCGCGCTCACGGCGGGCTCCGGGATGAACAGTGGCGGACGCCGCCGCCGGGCGCAAGCGCGCCGGCCGGCTAGGCCCCGGCCGCGCGGCTGGCGGCCTCCAGGAGAAGGGCCGTCGACTGAGCCCCCGGGTCACGGTGGCCCCGGGAACGCGCACCGTGGTAAGAGGCGCGGCCCTTGCGGGCCGCCATCGGCTCGGTGCTCCGCGCCCCCTGCGCCGCCGCCCGGGCGGCCTCGGCCAGCACCTCGGCGGGGCCGGCACCGGCGTCCGCAGCGGCCCGGGCCGCCAGCGCGGCCGGCCGCCAGGCGTCGAGCATCGTCTTGTCCCCCGGCTCGGCCCGTCCGCGCACCTCGACACCCGCGCAGGCCGCCTCAATCAGCCCGGCGACCGCGGCGGCGTCGAGCTCCTCGAGCGCACCACTGCGCGAGGCCCTCAGGTAGGCAGTGCCGAGCAGCGGGCCCGAGGCACCCCCGACTGTGGCCAACAGGGAGGTCGCCACCGCCTTGAGCGCGCTCCCCGGGGTCTGCGGCGCGGCGCCCGCCTGCGCGGCGGCGTCGAGCTTGGCCAGGGCCGCCTCGAGCCCCCGGCACAGGTTCGTGCCGTGGTCACCGTCCCCGATCGCGGCGTCCAGCGCATTGAGCTCCTCGCGGTTGTCGGTCACGGCTGCGGCAGAGCGACGCGTCCAGTCCACGACCCAGGCAGTGTCCAGGAGCTTGTCAGCGGTCACGGCAGTCCTTCACAGCGAGTTGGGACGGCGGGCGTCTTACGCCTGCCCGAGGAGGGGTGCGGCCCGACGGGCCATCCGGCCCCATTGTCTCACGCCATGTCCCCGTGCGCAGGGAAGGGCGGGTCTGCCGGGTCGTGGCGCAGGTCCTCACCGGCGTGATCCACGGGAGGCCCCGCGCTCAGGAACGCATGAACAGGACGCGGGCCTCGGCGGCCAGGAGGACCGAGCCGACGATGAGCACCCCCGAGGCCGGCATCGGCGCGTCGAAGCCCTCGACCAGGGACACCGCCCGGTCCACCCCCTCGACCAGGCTCTGGGCGAGGACGACGCGGTCCTCGCCGAAGACCTCCCGCGCCTGGGCGGCCAGGTCCTCCGGATCCATCGCGCGTGGGGAGTCGATGGGCACGCACACGACCGCCTCGCAGGCGGGCTCGAGCACGGACAGGATCCCCTCGACGTCCTTGTCCGCCATGACGCCGACGACCGCCACGAGGTGACGCAGGCCGAAGGTCTCCTCGACCGCCGGCACGAGGGCCTCCATGCCGTGGGGGTTGTGGGCGGCGTCGAGCAGCACGGTGGGCGAGGAGCGCAGCACCTCCAGCCTCCCCGGGCTGGTCACCGATGCGAACCCGTTCTCCACCACCAGCGGGGGCAGGGCCCTGCCCCCGAAGACCGCCTCGGCGGCGGCGAGGGCCAGCAGGGCGTTGTGCGCTTGGAAGTGCCCGTGCAGGGGCACGAAGACGTCCTCGTAGACGGCGGCGGCGGTGGCCAGAGTGACCATCTGCCCACCGACTGCCTGGGTGCGGTCGACCACCCGCAGCACTCCGGCCCCGGGTGCCCCGGGGTCCTCCTGCGGGTCGAGCTCGCGGCGCCACACGACCCCGTGCTCGGCGGCGGCCTCGGCGATGACCTCCTGGACCACGGGCTGCTGGACGGCGGTGACGAGGGTGGCACCGTCCTTGATGATGCCCGCCTTGTTGGCGGCGATCTCCTCCAAGCCCTCCCCCAGCCACTTCCCGTGGTCCCGCCCGATGGGGGTGATGACCTCGACCTCGGAGTCGACGACGTTCGTGGAGTCCCACGTGCCCCCCAGGCCGACCTCGATGACGGCCACATCCACCGGGTGGTCGGCGAAGGCGGCCAGGGCCATGACGGTGAGCACCTCGAAGAAGCTCATCCTCGGACCCCCGCGCTTGAGGGACTGGGCATCGACCATCTCGACGTAGGGGGCGACGTCGTCCCAGGCGGCGATGAACTGCTCAGGCGACACCGGCTCGCCGTCGAGGCTGATGCGCTCGCGGATCGAGGCCAGGTGCGGGGAGGTGAACCGGCCGGTTCGCATGCCCGTGGCCGCCAGGAGGCGCTCGATCATCCGCGCCGTCGAGGTCTTGCCGTTGGTGCCCGTGACGTGGACGACCCGGTAGGTCCTCTCCGGGTTGCCCAGGATGTCGAGGGCGGCCTCGACCCGTTCCAGGGAGGGCTGGACCCGGTGCTCCGGGGCTCGGGCGAGGATCTCGGCCTCGACGGCGCGCATGCGCGTGGCGACCTCGACGCCCCGGGCCGCCGCCTCGAGGTCGGCCCGGTGCCTCGCCGCGTCGTCGCCCGGCTCGGCGCGGTCGCTCCCGGCCGGGCCGGGGCGGTCGGGCAGGACCGGCTCCCAGCCCTCCCAGTCCTCATCGTCGTCCTGCTCGGCCCCGGCCAGGAGGGCGTCGAGCTGGTCCGGGTCCCCGCCGGGCAGCAGCCCCTGGGCGAGGAGCTCGCGCAGCGCCTGCCGGTCCTCGGCCTCACGGGCCTCCTGGTCCCGGGCGGCGGCCAGCTCGGCCTCGTGGGCCTCGGCCAGGGAGGTGCCCGCGGGAGCGTCGGCGGCCTCCAGGTAGGCGGCGAGCTCGGGGTCGATCCCCCCGGTGGCGTCCTGCACACCCCCGGCGTCGAAGACCGCGTCGACGACCTCCTCCCCGGTGGCGCCCTGTGGGATGCCGAAGGCCGCACCCCGGTCGCGGCCGGGCTGCTTGTTGGCCGGGGCGTGGCCGTGCTCGCTGCTCATGTGCTGCTCCCTGGTCGAGTCGTGAACCGGGGGTCAGCCTAACGACCTTCCGGGGACGGAGAGTCGCGCCGCGGCGGGCGCCCCGCACAGGGCGGTGGGGCCGGCACCGGGCCGGTCTCCCGGCCGAACCCTCCCCGCCACGGTGAGGATGTGGCGGTTCGGCCACATCCTCAGGCAGGGCGAGGACGCCCGCCGCGTACGTCGACACAATGACCTCGTGCCGAGGCATAGACCCATGTTGCTCAGGCACCGACCATTTCGTTCACCACTACTCATTTTCAAGAACCGAGGCAGTCCGCATGACGACGACGCACTGGAACGCAGGACACATGACCCCCGCCGCCGGGGCAAACGGAGGGCCGGGCGGGCTCGGCCGCCGGGCCGCGCTCGGCGTGTTCTCCGCGGTGCTCCTGGCGCCACTGGCGGCCTGCTCGACCTCGGTGGAGGACTCCCCCAGCGCCACGGCCACCAGCACCGCGAGCGCCTCGACCACCTTCGGCATGGCCCAGGACGAGGCGATCGCGGTCATCGCCGAGCGGGTGGCGGCCCACTGGCCGCACATGTCCACCCTGTGGCCCGGTGTGGACTACACGACGCACGACGTCATCATGTTCGCGGTCGATGACCAGGGCGAGGCCACCCGGGCATGGCTCATCAACACCACCGAGCACCGCGAGCTGACGGCCGAGGAGTATGCCTCGGTGCCCGTCCCGCCGTACTTCCTGTCCACCGAGTTCGAGGGACGCCCCTCGATCTCCGTGGTCCTCGACCTCAACAACCCGTTGGCGACCCCGCCCAGCGCCGAGGACTCCTTCGCACATCCGGAGGTGGCGCCGGACCCCCACGCCGGGGCCGGCTTCATGTACCAGCTGACGACACACGAACTGGTGCACTTCTACTACCAGGACGAGGCCCTCCAGTCCGCCGAGGGCAACCGGGACACCCCCTACCCGGTCGATGTCGAGCCGCGGATCGTGCGCAACATGCTCCACTACCGGCTCAACCGCGCCTTCGCCGACGCCGCCAACCGGCAGGACCACCTGGGGCGGGCGAAGTTCTGGCAGGACAAGTGGGTGACCGCCTACGCCCAGGATGCCGAGGCGATCCGCACCTATGACATCCGCGAGGGCGTGGCCCGCTACCTGGAGAGGGCAGGCGACTACGTCGACCCGGCGCAGAGCGGTGACGAGCTCGTCTCGGCCCAGACCGCCGGCCTGGAGTACCAGTACGACACGAGCGTGGACGGGGAGTCCTACTCGCTGGGCTTCGTCTCGGGCCTGCTGCTCGATGAGACCCTCCCCGGCTGGAAGGACTCCTTCTACGCCTCCGGTAAGACGCTGGTCGAGACCCTCCTCGAGTCGGTGACTGCCGTCGAGGACCAGGAGGATGCCGTGCTGCGCGAGCGGCTGACGACGCTCATCACCGAGCACAACGAGAGCGTCAAGGACGAGATCGCCCTCATCGACCAGGCCGAGGCGGACACGACGACGGCCTACCTGCGCACGCAGGGGGAGGCCTCGATCAACCTCAGCCACGAGGGCTCCTACGCCTACAAGGGCAAGACCGTCTTCGTCCGCACCGTCACCGACCTGGCCTCGGCCGGCGGTGGGTCGGTGACGATCTCGGGCCTGACGATCCTGGCCGACCCCAGCACCGGGGAGTACACGATCCCCCTGCCCGCCGGCAGCTACAGCTACAAGGACGGCACGCTGACGGTGACCGGGCAGAAGGTCTCCGGTGAGGTCAAGGCGAGCGAGTCGACCGACAGCGGCAGGCCGGTCTACACGAGGCCGCGGGCCTCGGCCTGCGGGCCCCGGGCGCGGGCCCGCCCGAGAGCCCCGGCGGAGCGCCCGCGGCGGGCGCTCCGACGGGGCCGAGGAGCTCAGGCCCCCAGCCCGACGACCTCGGCCATCGGCGTGGCCGCGCCCGGGTCGGCAATGATCGTCGCCTCCGCGCAGGCGGTCTCGGACTTGATGAGGTCGAGGTGGGCACCGGTCCAGGCGTCCTTGTCCGCCGGGACCCTCAGGGTCAGCCTCATCGGCTCCCCGACCTCCAGGGCGGCCGCCTTGCGCTCGTCCTGAATGAGGCGCACGAGGTCGCGCGCCCAGCCCTCAGCCTCGAGCTCCTCGTCCAGGGCGGTGTCGAGGACGACGAAGGCCCCCGCGCCGATCATCGTGGCCGACAGCGCCTCGTCGTCGACCTCGATCCGGCTGGTCAGCTCGAAGGCGGAGTCCTCGGCCTCGAGCACCACCGGGACCCCGTCGAGCAGCACGTCATCGAAGCGGACGTCGCCGTCCTCGGTGAGCGTCCACTGCCCGGCCTTGACGGCCGCGAAGAGCTTCGAGGTCAGCTTGCGCACCGAGGGGCTGAAGGCCCGCGGGTTGAGGGACAGCTGCTCGGTCACCTCGTAGCCGGCGTCGGCGGCGTCGACCAGCCGCACCTGCTTGACGTTGACCTCCTCGGCGATGAGGGCGCGGAAGGGGGCCAGGCCGGCGGGGTCGGTCGTGGCGACAGTCAGGGAGCGCAGGGGCTGGCGCACCCGCAGCTTGTCGGCCTTGCGCAGGCCCAGCGCCGCCGAGACCGCGCCGCGGGCGGCGTCCATGGAGGCCACGAGCGCCCCGTCGGCGACATAGGCCGGCAGGCCGGGCCAGTCGGTCAGGTGGACCGAGCGCCGCCCCGTCAGACCCCGGTGGATCTCCTCGGAGACGAGCGGGGCCAGGGGCGCCATCACCTCGGTGAGGACGGTCAGGACGGTGGCCAGGGTGTCGAAGGCGGCCCGGTCGCCGTCGGTGAAGCGCGAGCGGGAGGTGCGCAGGTACCAGTTGGTCAGCACGTCGAGGAACTCGCGGATCGTGGCGGTGGCACCGGTGATGTCGTAGGCGTCCATCTGCGCCCCGACGGTGGCCGCCAAGTCCTTGGTCCTGGCCAGGATGTAGCGGTCCATGACGTGCAGGGACCCCTTGGGGCCGAACAGGGAGCGGTCGGACAGGTCGACGCCCTCGGTGACGTAGCCCCGCCCCTGCCCGGCCCGCCCGGCGTAGAGGGCGAAGAAGTACCAGGTGTTCCACAGCGGCAGGAGGACCTGACGGACGGTGTCGCGCACCGCCTGCTCGGTGACGACGAGGTTGCCGCCGCGCACGACCGGGCTGGCCAGGAGGGTCCAGCGCATGGCGTCGGCCCCGTCGCGGTTGAACACCGTCGTGACGTCGGGGTAGTTGCGCAGCGACTTGCTCATCTTGGCGCCGTCGTCGCCCAGGAGGATGCCGTGGGACACGCAGGTGGTGAAGGCGGGCCGGTCGAACAGGGCGGTGGCCAGCACGTGGAGGGTGTAGAACCAGCCGCGGGTCTGCCCGATGTACTCGACGATGAAGTCGGCCGGGTTGTGGGACTCGAACCACTCGACGTTCTCGAAGGGGTAGTGCACCTGGGCGAAGGGCATCGAGCCGGAGTCGAACCAGACGTCGAAGATGTCGGGGATGCGCCGCATCGTCGACCGGCCGGTCGGGTCATCGGGGTTGGGGCGGGTCAGGCTGTCGATGAAGGGGCGGTGCAGGTCGGTGACCTCGACGCCGAAGTCGGCCTCCAGCTCGGCGAAGGAGCCGTAGACATCGGTGCGGGGGTAGGCCGGGTCGTCGCTGACCCACACGGGGATGGGCGCGCCCCAGAACCGGTTGCGGGAGATCGACCAGTCCCGCGCCCCGGCCAGCCAGTTGCCGAAGATCCCGTCCTTGATGTGGGCGGGCACCCAGGTGATCTCCTGGTTGAGCTCGACCATGCGGTCCCGGATGGCGGTGACCTTGATGAACCAGGAGGACACGGCCTTGTAGATGAGCGGCTTGCGGCAGCGCCAGCAGTGCGGGTAGCTGTGCACGTAGCTCTTCTGGGACACGAGCACCGCCCGGTGCTCGGGAGCCACCCGGGCCAGGGGGCCGGAGGAGTCGCGCAGGTCGGTGACGACCGGCTTGTTGGCCTCGAAGACCTGCAGGCCCTCGTAGTCGGGTACCTCGGTGGTGAAGCGCCCGCCGTCGTCGACCGGGATGACCGTACCGATGCCGTACTCCTGGCAGGTGAGCATGTCGTCCTCACCGAAGGCCGGCGCCTGGTGGACCAGGCCCGTGCCGTCGGTGGTCGTCACATAGTCCGCGGCGATGATCTGGAAGGCCTGCGGCCCGGGGGCGGCGCCCTGGGCCCGGTGGGCCTCGTCGGCGAAGTAGTCGAAGATCGGGTGGTAGCGGCGCCCGACCAGCTCCGAGCCGGGCAGGCGCCCGAGGATGTGGGGGTCCTCGCCCAGCTCACGGCTCAAGGTGCCCACGAGCTCGGCGGCCACGACGACGTCCTGCCCCGCCACCGGGGAGTCGAGGTCCTCGGCGACGCGCACGACCGCGTACTCGATGCCGGGTCCCACCGCGACCGCGGAGTTCGACGGCAGGGTCCAGGGCGTCGTCGTCCAGATGAGGGCCAGCTCGGGGCGGGGGGCGCCGGCCAGGACCGGCTCGGTCAGGCGCAGGCCGACCACGACGGTGTTGTCCTGGCGGTCCTGGTAGACGTCGTCGTCCATCTTGAGCTCGTGGTTGCTCAGGGGGGTGCGGTCGTTCCAGCAGTAGGGCAGCACCCGGTGGCCCTCGTAGGCCAGGCCCTTGTCGTAGAGGGTCTTAAAGGCCCAGATGACCGACTCCATGTAGTCGGGGTCGAGGGTCTTGTAGTCGCCCTCGAAGTCGACCCAGCGCGCCTGGCGGGTGACGTAGTCCTCCCACTCCTTGGTGTAGCGCAGCACCGAGGAGCGGCACTCGGCGTTGAAGGCCTCGATACCGATGCCGCCGGGGCCCGTGATCTCTGAGACGTCGTCAATGCCCAGGAGGCGCTGCGCCTCGAGCTCGGCGGGCAGGCCGTGGGTGTCCCAGCCGAAGCGGCGCTCGACCCGGCGGCCCTTCTGCGTCTGGTAGCGGCCCACGGCGTCCTTGACGTAGCCGGTCAGGAGGTGGCCGTAGTGGGGCAGGCCATTGGCGAAGGGGGGCCCGTCGTAGAAGACGAACTCATTGGGCTGGCCCTCGGCGTCGACGGCGGGCCGGGCGTCGATCGAGGCCCGGAAGGTCCCGTCGGACCTCCAGTAGTCGAGGACCTCCTCCTCGATGGCCGGGAAGGACGGTGAGGGGTCCACGCCCCGTCCCTGGCGGTGGAGGGGGTAGAAGGAGGCACCGGTGCGCCCGGTGGTGGTCTGGTCGGCCATGGGGTCCGCCTCGTGTCTCGTGCCTGCGTGTCCGACGAGGACGACACGCCTCCTCCCCCGGGACCCGGGACTGTGCCCGGCGGGGTCGGCGCCGCACCGCGGTACCACCTCGCTTGCCGCGCCCCGGACGTGACGGCGGTGTGCCGGCACGGCCTGCGGTGCGCGACCGCTCGTGCGGGGCTGTACGGGCCCCTCCCGCCCGGTTCTAGTAGGGCGCCGCAGCACCTGTTCTTCCGGGAGGCTCACCGGTGATCCCCGGTGCGGTGTGTCCGCCCCGGCCGGGTCATCGCCTGGATGCCCGGAGTCTATGAGGCCGGCCCTCCACCGGGCCAGTTCCCAGGGCGCGGCGGCGACGTCATCCTTGACACACCGGCCCGGGGCCTGCCGGGACGGCGGGGATCCCGGACCGGAGGGCGCCGCGGGCCGACGAGATAGAGTGGGCGGGCACAGCCGCCGAGCCTCAAGGACATCCACCGTGCCCGTACCGAAATACGAGGAGATCTACGAGCACCTGCGTGAGCGGATCGAGGACGGCACCTTCCCGTTCCGCTCCTTCCTGCCCAGCGAGAACCGGTTGAGCGCCGAGTTCGGCACGACCCGACCCACGGTCCGCAGGGCACTGCAGTACCTCGGCTCCCACGGCTACGTCCAGTCGATCCAGGGCAAGGGGATCCAGGTCATCCACCGTCCACGGGACATGTCCCGGTTCCTGCTGTCGGGGATCGAGTCCCTCGAGGAGGCCGCCGGGCGCATCGACACGACCGTGCGCACTGTCCTGCTGTCCTCATTCACCGAGGTCGTCGACCCGGCGCTGGCGGCCTCCAGCGGCCTGGACGCCGGCGAGCAGGTGGTCCACCTCGTGCGCCTGCGCCTGCTGGACGGGCGGCCGGCCATCATCGACCACAACCGCTTCCTGCGCTCGGTTGTCCCCGAGATCCCGGTCCGGGCGGCGGAGTCCTCGATCTACGCCTACCTCGAGCACGAGCTCGGGGTGCATATCGCGACCTCCTCGCGCATGGTGACCATCGAGGCGGCCACCGCGATGGACCGCGAGCACCTCGACCTGGGCGGCCTCAACTGCGTGGGGGTGGTCGAGTCCCTGGGCTTCGACGCCGCCGGAGTGCCCTTCGAGTACACCCGCTCCCACCACGTCCCGGCCACCTTCGGGTTCACCTCGACGGCGCAGCGGCTCCCGGCCCGGCGCTGAGCGCTGCGCCACCGGGACGGTACCGGTGGCGCAGCGCCCGGGTCACCGGGGTCACGCAGGTCGAGCCGGTCAGGTGCCCGCGGGCTCGCGGTTGCCCAGGCGCACCTTCTCCACCGTGCGCTCGGCCTCCAGGTCGCTCTCCTTGAAGCCGAAGAAGTAGGTGCAGGTGAAGGACACGACGAGCGCGGCCACCGAGGCGATCCAGTAGCCCGTGAAGGAGGAGTCCATGCCCTCGGGGTTGACGAATGACGGGAAACCGACGATGGCCCCGGTGAACCCCCACATGTTGACGTCGAACAGACCGGTCAGCAGCCCGCCCACGGCACCGCCCAGGGAGGCAGTGATGAAGACACGGCCGTACTTGAGGTTGAGGCCGTACATGGCCGGCTCGGTCACGCCGCACAGGGCCGAGATGGTCGCCGGGCCGGCCATGCGCTTGATGCGCGCGTTCCTGGTCTTGACCCACACGGCCAGGGCGCCACCGCCCTGGGCGATCATCGTGGCCGAGACGATGGCGTTGAGCGGGGAGGAGCCGGGGTCGGCGATCTGCTGGGAGATGATCGGGATGACCGCCCAGTGCAGGCCGAAGATGACCAGGCACTGGTAGAAGCCTCCGATGACCAGACCGGCCAGCGGGTAGGACAGGCCCAGGATCCAGGTGATGACCGAGGCGATGGCGCCCGAGATCGTCATGACGATCGGCCCGAAGACGACCAGGACGAGCACCGAGACGATGAAGATCTCCAGCAGCGGCACGAAGATCGAGCGGACCACCGGCGGGATCCAGCTCTTGAGCCAGGGCTCGATCTTCGAGGCGAGCCAGGCGGCCACGATGATCGGGAAGATCGAGTAGGCGTAGGCGTTGCCCTCGGGCAGAGAGACCGGGATGCCGAAGAACTCCGTGTTGAACACGGTGCGGCCGATCGTGGCGAAGGCGTGGTAGCCGTCGGCCTCAGGGTTGGCCATCTCCACGACCCCGGGGTGGACCAGGACGCCGCCGATGATCGCCACGATGATCGGGTCGGCGCCCAGGCGGCGCGCCGAGGTGAAGCCGATGATGATCGGCAGGAAGTAGAACATCGAGCCGGCCATGGCCGAGATGAAGGTGTAGGTCGGCGTGCCCGAGCTGACGACCTCGAACTGTGTGAGCAGGGCGAGCAGGCCCTGGAGGATGCCGGAGGCGGCCAGGACGCCGATGACCGGGATCATCGAACCGGTGATGACCCCGATGAGGGAGGAGAAGCCGTATCCGATCCAACCGCGCACGGTGGTGGGGCGCGGCGCCGCGGGGACGTCATCGGCCTGGGAGTCCTCGCCCAGGTGCGGCAGCTGCTTGAGGACGGCGTCGTAGACGTCCTCAACCGTCGCCCCGATGACCACCTGGTACTGGCCGCCGGCACGGGCCACGTCGATGACGCCCTCGATGTCGGCGACCGCGGCGTCGTCGGGGATCTTGTCGTCCTTGAGGTAGAAGCGCACGCGGGTGATGCAGTGGATGACGCTGCGCACGTTCTCGGCGCCGCCGATGTTGGCGATGATGTCGTGGGCGGTGGCGTCGAAGCCGGTCAGCCCGGCGGCCTGGGCGGAGGCGGGCCCGGACACCGCCCCGGACGCCGGCTCCAAGGCGGGCTCGGACGAGGGGTCGGCGAGAGTGGCGGTCGCGGCCGGGTCCCCGGCGGGCACGGTCTGGCCGGCGGGCGCGGCCAGGCTCAGGCCGGACAGCGCCGTCGCCGTGTTGGTCACCGCCACGATGGCCGTGGTGCCCTTGCCCGCCGCGACGATGGCCTCGAGGTCCATCGAGCCCAGGTCCTGACCTGCGCTGACCCGCTGACCGACCTCGACGCCCAGGGAGAAGGGAGCCCCCGCGAGCTCGACGGTGTCGATGCCCAGGTGGAGGAGGACCTCCAGGCCGTCGTCGGTCTGGAATCCCAGGGCGTGGCCGGTGGCGGCCACGAGGGTGATCGTGCCGGCCACGGGGGCGACGACACGCCCGTCGGTGGGGTTGACTCCGTAGCCCTGGCCGAGCGCCCCCGAGGAGAAGACCGGGTCGGGGACGGCGTCCAGGGCGATGACCTCGCCGGCGACCGGGGCCAGGAGGACCGCCTCGGGCGGTTGGGGGGATGAGGACATGGTGGGGCGCTCCTCTCAGAGCAGGGTCGGGGTGCGGAGGATGACCGCGAGCGCCTCGTAGGGGCCGAGGGCGACGGTCGGTGTCATCGGGCGCTCGGGATAGTTCCCGATGAGCACGTCGCCCGCGACGAACTCCTCGGGGATCTCCATGGTGGTGGGGTGGCCACGGAAGCTGGTCAGGACGAGCAGGCGCGTCGTGGCCTGCGGCTCCTCAAGGGTGCGGGTGTAGGCCAGCACGTCGGGGTCCTCCAGCGCCCAGGGGGCGTAGAGGCCGTGGGCGATGACGGGCTCTGCCTTGCGCAGGGCCACGAGGCGCCGGTAGTAGTCGAGGATGACGCCGTCGGCCTCCTGGGCCGCCACGGAGACCTCGTCGTGGTTGGTGGGTCGCAGCCAGGGGGTTCCGGTGGTGAAGCCGGCGGCCGGGCCGGCGTCCCACTGCATGGGGGTGCGGGCGTTGTCCCTGGCCTTGGCGTGGACGACGGCGAAGGCCTCCTGCGGGGCGGTGCCCGCGGCCAGCAGCTCGGCGTAGGCGTTGCGCGCCTCGACGTCGACATAGTCCTCGATGCTGGTGTAGGCGGGGTCGGACATGCCGATCTCCTCACCCATGTAGATGTAGGGCGTGCCGCGCAGCAGGTGGATCGCCGTGGCGAGCATGGTGGCGCTCTTGTCGCGGTGGTGGCGGGGGTCTGCGAAGCGGTCGAGGGCCCGGGGCTGGTCGTGGTTGTTCCAGAACAGGGCGTTCCATCCGCCGCCGTCCTGCAGGCCCAGGGTCCAGTCATTAAGGAGGTGCTTGAGGGCGGTGATGTCGGGCTCCATGAGCGTCCACTTGCGCCCCTGGGCATAGTCGACCTTGAGGTGGTGGAAGTTGAAGACCATCGACAGCTCGCGGTTGTCGGGCCGGGTGTACTCGACGCAGGCGGCGATGCTTGTCGAGGACATCTCCCCCACCGTCACCGACTCGGGGTCCGCGCCGTAGCTGGCCTGGGCCAGCTCGCGCAGGTAGGTGTGGACCAGCGGCCCGTCGGTGTAGACAGCCCGGTCGTCGCCGCCGGGCGGGGCGTCGGCCAGGGGCTCGGTCTTGCCGATGACGTTGATGACATCGAAGCGGAAGGCGCGCACGCCACGGTCGCGCCAGAAGTTGACGACCTCGGCGGCCCGGGCCCGCACCTCGGGGTTGTGCCAGTCGAGGTCGGCCTGACCGGGGTCATACAGGTGCATGTAGTACTCCCCGCCCACGGGGCGCCCCTCGGCGTCGACCGGCCCGAAGGGCGCCCAGGCGGGGCCTCCGAACTTCGAGGCCCAGTTGGTGGGCAGGGAGCCGTCCGCCCGGGCTGGCCGCAGGTAGAAGTAGTCGCGGTAGCGCTGCTCACCGGCCAGGGCGCGGGTGAACCACTCGTGCTCGGTGGACACGTGGTTGAGCACCATGTCGAGCATGAGGCCGATCCCGTGCTCGGCCAGGGCGGCGATCAGCTCGTCGACGTCCTCCATCGTGCCCATGGCCGGGTC
This sequence comes from Actinomyces sp., assembly GCF_030524025.1. GTDB lineage: Bacteria > Actinomycetota > Actinomycetes > Actinomycetales > Actinomycetaceae > Actinomyces. The sequence continues at coordinate 40,735 of NZ_JAUNHI010000009.1, forward strand.
GACGGCGCAGTAGTCGGAGATGTCATAGCCGTTGTCCCTGCCCGGCGAGGGGAAGAAGGGGTTGAGCCACACATAGTCGACGCCCAGGGACGCGATATAGGGCACCTTGTCGATGATGCCTCGCAGGTCGCCGGTGCCCGAGCCTGTCGAGTCCCGGAACGACTTGGGGTAGATCTGGTAGACGACGGCGTCGTGGAAGCTCATGGCGCGGCTCCGGGGTGAAGGGACTCAAGGGGCGTGCCCGCGGCTCCTCCGGCGGGCGACTTGTCTACACAAGTAGAGCACGGGGTCGGCGTCCCGTCAAACACCCCGGACGCCGGGGCGCGCGCCGTCGAGGCGCACCGTCGCCGGGGCGCCCCAGACTCCGACCGGATCGGTCGTCACAGGCAAGAAGCGAGCCGGTGGGCCCGCCCCGGGTGGGCGGGGCCCCCCGCGCGCGGGGGGGGGGGGGGCTCGGGCGCC
>NZ_JAUNHI010000009.1:41206-68044 GCF_030524025.1 Actinomyces sp.
AACTGGTCGCTGAACTGGTCGCGGTACTCGTCGGGCTCGGGGTGGCCTCGTCCTGGAGGACGCCGGAGCCACCCGAGCCGCTTGTACCGCCCCGCTCCGTGGTGCCCTGGTCCTGCGTGCCGGGCACGGTGCGCCCGGCCTGCCCGGACCCGTCACCCATCTGCCCGGGACCACCCGCAGGGCCGCCCTGCGGCACCTGCATGCCGTCACGGGAGAAGGAGTCGCGATGATCGAAGTCGTGGGTCACCACCGCATTGGCCCCCCATCCGGCGCCGAAGGCGGCGATGACGACCGCCACGGCGGCCGCCGCCCTGACCCAGGAGCGCCGGAGGAATCCGCGCCGGTACCAGCGCGGGCGGGCAGCCACGCCCGACGCGGAGTCCTGGGCCGCCGCGGTCGCAGTGACCGCTGCCGGAGCCGCCGCCGGGGCTGCCGCGGAGGCATCGGCCACGGGCCCACCGCCGGCCGCCGCGGGCTGCGAGGCGGCCGGCTGGGCGCTGGGGGCGGCCTGCTGGTCCGCCGCGGGGAGGGTTAGGGTCACCTCCTCGGCGGATGCCTGGGTGGTCGTGCCACCCTCAACGCCGGCGTCGCCGGCGCCCTGGACGGGGTCGAGGTTCTCAGTCGCGTCAGGGCGCTCTGTCCTGCGCTCGCTCATAGGGGTCCTTTCGACGCTGTACGCCCCGGTCGGCCGGGATGCGCGTCACGGTAGGCACCGGGCCTGAGCAGGCATGATGTCGGCGCTGTGCCTCACCTGTGGACGTCACCTGCCGTCCCCCGGCGGTCCCGGGGCGGCCTCAGCCCCGGGAGGACCTGGCCACGAGCGTGTTGGAGGCCTGAGCACGCGGGCGCACGATCATCGAGTCGATGTTGACGTGGGCGGGCCGCTCGAGCGACCACACGACGCACTCGGCGACGTCCCGGGCCGTCAGAGGCGCCTCGACACCGGCGTAAACGGCGCGGGCGCGCTCGTGGTCCCCGTGGAAGCGGTTGAGGGCGAACTCCTCGGTGGCCACCATGCCCGGGGCGATCTCGATGATCCGCACCGGCTCGCCGACCAGCTCGAGGCGCAGGGTGTTGGCCACGACCCGCTCGGCGTGCTTGGCGGCGACGTAGCCCGCGCCGCCGGGGTAGGTGTCGTGGGCGGCGGTCGAGGTCAGGAAGACGACGTCGCCGCCGCGCGAGCGCAGGCCGGGCAGGAGGGCCCGGGTCACGCGCAGAGCCCCCAGGACGTTGCGCTCGTACATGGCCAGCCACTCCGCGTCGTCGGCATCGGTCACGGGATCGGCCCCCAGCGCGCCGCCGGCGTTGTTGACCACCGCGTCCACCGGCCCGTCGACCAGGACCTGGGCCGCCATGGCCTCGACGTCGGCGGCGACCTGGAGGTCGGCGGCCAGCCACTGGCACCCGGTCTGCTCGGCCAGGGAGCGCAGGCGCTCGGCACGGCGGGCGGTGGCGACCACCTGCCAGCCGTGGTCCCTGAGAAGCCGGACGGTGGCCTGACCGATACCGGTCGAGGCGCCGGTGACCAGTGCCCGCCGGGCCGGTCGCGGGCCGGCCTGCGCTGGGACGGCGGCCCCTGCGGGCGACGGCGAGGACGGCGGCACGGCAGAACCGGTCGGCAGGCAGGAGGCTGAGAGTGCTGGTGAGACCGATGATGAGGATGAGGCCATGGCACCATTTTTGCCCACCACGGGGCGGCGGGGCGCACCCGGTCCACGGATCAGCCGGCCTCGCCCGGAGCGCCGAGGTGGCGCAGGTAGGCGGCCGCCGCGAGCGGATCGACCCCATCGGCGTTGGAGGCCAGGCCGACGACCTGGTTGACCAGGGTGGTCTTGCCCGCGCCGTTGTGGCCCAACAGCCCCACGACACCTCCGGCCCCAACGCGCAGGGAGATGTCGTCGTTGGCGTGCACGGCACGCGAGCCCGTGCCGTAGGTCTTGCTCAGGTTCTCGATCGTCAGGACGTCGGCCGACCAAGCCCGTCCACGCCCCCACCAGGCGCTCATCGACCGCACGGGACCGCCGCCCCCTGGGGATCGATCATCCCGAGAGGGGCGGCGTGGATGGTGCGGCGGTCATGCGCCGCCGGGACCCGACGGCGCGATGCTCAGTTCGAGCCGGCCAGGACGGTGGCCAAGCGGCTCTCCCCCGGTCCCTGGAGGATGTCGAGACCGGCTCGACCGCCGTCGGCCACGAGGTCGCCCCCCGCGTCCTTGAGGCGTCCGGCACCGGCCACGAGCGCTCCGTCCTGCCAGCCACGGCCCTGCTCATCAGCCACCCAGAGGCTCGGGTCGGTGCGCACGGCGTCATCCCCGTCGCAACCATCCAGGTCCTCAGCCGTCATCTCGCCCAGGAGGGCGAAGAGGTTCTTGGGGTCTGCGGGTTCGGCCAGCAGGTCGATCTCCTCGTAGAAGCGCTCCCCACCGGGCGCGCTCAGCGCGGCATCGAGGTAGCTCAAGGCCGAGAAGTCCTCGACGGCGAAGCCCACGGAGTCGAAGATCGTCACCTGCTCGGGGGCCGTGCGGCCCGGCGCGCGCCCGGCGAGCACCTCCCACAGCTCGGTGACGGGGTAGGAGTCGTCCTTGACCTGGATCTCCCCCTCGATGCGGGTCTGCTCGGTGTGCTCGACGAACACCGCCCCCATGTCGAGGATGGCCTCGTCCAGCTCGGTCTTGCCGGGGCAGTCCCCACCGACGCCGTTGATGTGGACACCGGGCCGCACATCCCGCTGGTGCAGGACCACGGCATTGCGCTTGTCGGCCGTGCACGTGGTGATGATGTCCGCACCGGCCACCGCCTGGGTCACCGAGCCCGCGATGCGCACCTCGATGCCGTAGGGCGCCAGGTTGTCCCGCAGCTTGGTGGAGGCATGCGGGTCGACGTCATAGACGGTGACGACCTCGATGGGGCGCACGGCCCTGATGGCCAGGGTCTGGAACTCGGCCTGCGAGCCGGCGCCGATGAGGGCGAGCCGGCTGGCATCGGGACGGGCCAGCGTGCGGGTGGCCAGGCCGGTGGCCGCAGCCGTGCGCAGTGCGGTGAGCAGCGTCATCTCGGCCAGCAGCCGCGGGTAGCCGGTGCTCACGTCGGCCAGGACCCCGAAGGCGGTGACGGTCTGGAAGCCCCGGAAGGGGTTGCTCGGGTGGCCGTTGACGTACTTGAAGGAGTAGGTGTCGCGGTCGGCGGTGGGCATGAGCTCGATGACGCCGACCTCGGAGTGCGAGGCCACCCGGGGACGCAGCTCGAAGGACCTCCATCGTCGGAAGTCCTCCGCCAGTGCATCGATCATGCCGGCCAGGACCGCCTCCGGCCCGTCCTGCATGACCCATCGGACCATGTGGGGGACATCAACGAAGCGCACAGCGACCTCCTTCATCTCACGAGGGTGGAGCCTCATTGCTCCACTACCAAGGTAGGGGCGGGCCATGTCCACGCGCAATCGCCAGGACGCCCTATTTGACTAACTCCGTCTTGCTTATCGATCGCTCATGCTGCACAGTCCGCCTATGTCGTCTTCTGAAGTGCTCGACCCGCTCGACCATTCGCTCATCGCCGCGCTGCGCAAGGACGGACGCGCACCGGTCGCCGAGCTCGCCCGCGAGCTCGGGGTGACGCGCACGACGGTGACCAAGCGCATCGAGCGCCTTCAGGAGCGCGGGGTCATCGTCGGCTTCACCGTGCAGCTGGGCCACGACGCCGCCCACGACGTGCGAGCCATTTGCCACCTGGCCATCGAGGGCCGGACGATGAACGCCGCGATCGCCACCCTGCGCGGCATGCCCGCCGTGACCGGCCTGCACGCCACCAACGGGGAGTGGGACCTTATCGCCGAGCTGACCGTGCCCACCCTGGCCGACGTCGACCACACCCTGGGGCGCATCCGTGAGATCACCGGGGTCCACCGCTCCGAGACGAGCCTGCTCCTGCGCTCGGTCCTCGTCTAGATGATGGCCTCCGGGGCCGGTGACCTGAGTGCGGGGCCCACGACGTCAGTCAGGGGCCGGACTCACGTCACCAACCCCGGGCCTGCCCTCTCGCCGAGATCGGGACACATGTCCCGATCTCGGGGTGTCATATCTACCGATCTCGGGGTGTCATATCTACCGATCTCGAGGAGGGGGTGGGACTGCTCCTCTAGGCTGGTGCCATGACGACATATGGATTCATCGGCGCGGGCAACATGGCGGGCGCGATCGTCGAGGGGATGGTGGCCGCCGGACGTTCGGCCGAAGTGCTCGTGTGGAGCGCCCACGGCTCGGCGGCCGCACTGGCCCGGCGCACCGGGGTGGCGCTGGCCGCCTGCGGGCCGGAGCTGGTCTCTCGCAGTGACGTCGTCATCCTGGCGGTCAAGCCGCATGTCGTGCCCGCCGTGCTCGAGGATCTTGCCCCGGACCTGGCCGCCACCCGCCCCCTGGTGGTCTCGGTGGCGGCCGGCCTGAGCACCGGCCGGCTGGAGTCGCTTCTGCCCGAGGGGACCCGGGTCGTGCGCGCCATGCCGAACATGGCTGCCGGGGTGCGCGAGTCGATGACCGCCCTGGCGGCCGGCGCCGCCGCCTGTGAGCAGGACCTCGAGGTCGTCAACGGGCTCATGGCGGAGGTCGGCCAGACGATCGTGCTGGCCGAGAAGGACTTCTCCGCCTTCATCGCGCTGGCGGGGTCCTCCCCCGCCTTCGTCTTCACCTTCATCGACTCCCTGGCGCGCGCCGGCGTCGAGGCGGGGATCCCCAAGGCTCAGGCCGTCGAGATCGTCACCCAGGCCGTCCTCGGCTCGGCCCGCACCGTCCAGGCCGAGGCGCAGCGCCGGCGGGACACCGGCCAGGGGCGCAGCCCGGCCGACCTCGTCGACGCCGTGTGCTCGCCGGGCGGCACGACTGTCGCCGGGGTCGTGGCCATGGAGCGCGCCGGGTTCTCCCCGGCCCTCATCGAGGGGGCCCGGGCGACGGTCGCCCGCGACCGCGAGCTGTCCTGAGACCCCCGCAGCCCCAGCAGCCGCCCGGCCGTGGCTAGCCGGGAACCCCCAGGCCGTCGCGGCCGACGGGATCGATCCAGGTCGTCTGCTCCTCGGTCAGGGCCAGCACCTTGGCCACGAGGGCGTCGACCCGCTCGTCGCTGCTGGCCAGCGGGTCGGGCAGGTCGACCGGGGTGGTGGGCGGCGAATCGAGGCGCACCGAGTCCCAGGACACGGCGAAGTCGGCGTGCCGATCGAGGCAGGCCTGCACGAAGCGGCCGCGCAGCGCGGCACGAGTGGCCGGCGCCCGGTCGAGGGCGTGGGCGCGCTCCTCGTCGGTGCACACGACGGCGAGAGCGCCCTGGGCGCGCAGCGGGCCGGTCAGGCCCGCACTGGGCTCCAGGTCGTGGAAGGCCATGTCGACCCGCGTGCGCAGCGCCTCGAGCGCCTGCCCCTGGACCTGCGGGTGGCGCAGTCGGTGGGCCTCCATGAGCCGCCGCTTGACCGCCCAGTCGACCTCGGTGTCGATCCCGCCGGCGTCCCGGCGGCGCAGGGCGTCGATGATCCGGGGGGCCAGGTCGATGACCAGGTGGTCGGCGCCCTCCAGGGCCTGGGGCACGCCCTCGCGCCCCAAGCGCCCCAGCAGCCGGGAGACGAACTCCTCCTGGATGTCGACGGCGTCGAGCTCCCTGCCGTCGAGGGTGGTGGCCGGGACGTCGCCCCAAGCACTCGTGCCCAGCAGTGACAGGGTGCGCAGCGGCGCCTCAAGCACGAGGTCGGAGAAGTCCTCGCCGGCCTCGAGGGCGTCGAGCAGGAGGAGGGTCAGGGCGCTGCGCAGGCCGGCGGCCGGCTCGGCCATGAGGGTGTCGGCGCTCGTCACGTGCAGGCGGCGCCATGCGGTGGGGTCGGCGTGGGGCTCATCGCGGGTGTTGACCAGCGCCCGCTTGCCCGTCGTGTCGGCCGAGGCCAGGTGCCCCAGGAAGGGCGCGCGCGGCGACAGCCCCCAGGCCAGGTGCTCGGCCCCCTGGCCGCGGGCGGCGCCCGTGCCCGTCAGGGCGACGCCCGATCCCACGAGGACCGGGCGGGTGGCCAGGAAGGAGGCCAGTACCGGCAGGACGGCGTCGATGTCGAGCGCGCGGGGCACCGAGTAGCTCTCGTGGCAGCCGTAGGTGTGCCCGGCCGAATCGGTGTTGTTGGCCAGGACGTGGATCCGGCCCGGGGTGCCCAGGCGCTCCAGGCTCGCCGAGGCGTCCTGGGCCATCCGGCTGAGCATCGAGCGGCCCGCCTGGTCCTGGGCGATGAGGTCGCGCACCCGGACGCACTCGGCCGTGGCGTACTCGGGGTGGGCCCCGATGTCGAGGTAGAGGCGTCCGCCGTTGGGCAGGAAGAGGTTGTCGTTGCGGTAGCCGCGCGGCCGGTGCCGGAACACGAGGGAGGCGACACGCTCGACCCCGGGCAGCTCCACGCCGTCCTGGCGGTTCGCGCCGGCCACCGGCGCGCACACGACCCCGAACTCGGTCTCCAGCCCGGTGACCCGGGTCACTGGCCGCCCTTCTGGACGAAACCGCGCACGAACTCCTGGGCGTCGACGGCGAGCACGTCGTCGATGACGTCGAGCACCGAGGCGAGGTCCTGCCCCCTGCCCGGCCCGGTGGGCCCGGGGACCGGGGCGTCGTCGTCGGGCGGGGCGTCCTCGCTGCGGGAGCGGGAGGGCTGGGCGAACTCACTCATGGGGTGTCCTTCCTCGAGTCATCTGCTGGGGTCGGCGCCTGCGGGTGCTCGGCCTGCCGGGGCGCCTCGGCCCCCGACTGGCGAGCACGGCGCAGGACGCGCATGGAGGCCACGGGCACGCCGCGCCGCCCGGACACGCGCGCCCAGTCCTCGGGGTGCACCGTGGCGTGCAGGCCCTCATTCTCGGCGATCTCATCGGCCACCGCCGCCCGCAGGTGGGCCTCGCCCAGACCGCGGACCCCCGTGACGACCAGATCCTTGACCGCCGCCTTCTTGGCACGGTCGACGATGTTGGCGAGCATCGCCCCGGAGACGAGGTCGGCGACGTGGAGGACCTCGACCTCGCCGTCGGCGCGGGTCAGCTCGACCAGCTCGCTGGCCGGTCCCCTCGTGTAGAGCATCTCGACCACCGTGTCGATGAGGAAGTCGACCGCGCCCCGGGCCCCGCCGTGGGCGGCGAGAAGGTCCTCACGCAGCGGCAGGTCCGCCGTCAGGTAGGTCGCCAGGATCTCCCTGGCCCCGGCGGCGTCGGGACGGCCGACGTGGATCTTCACGTCGAGGCGGCCCGGTCGCATGATGGCGGGGTCGATCATGTCCTCGCGGTTGGTGGCGCCGATGATGACGACGTTGTCGAGCTCGTCGACGCCGTCGATCTCGGCCAGGAGCTGGGGGACGACGGTGGTCTCGACATCGGAGGAGCGTCCCGAGCCGCGGGTGCGGAACAGCGAGTCCATCTCGTCGAAGAACACGACGACCGGCACGCCGGTGGCCGCCTTCTCCCGGGCGCGGGCGAAGATGACTCGGATGCGCCGCTCGGTCTCCCCGACGTACTTGTCGAGCAGCTGGGGGCCCTTGATGTTGAGGAAGTAGGCGCCCTCGCGCCGGACGGCGGGCACGGCGCCGGCCTCGTCCTGTCCCCGGCCCAGGGAGGCCGCGACGGCCTTGGCGATGAGGGTCTTGCCACAGCCCGGCGGGCCATAGAGCAGCACGCCGCGCGGGGGCGTCAGCCGGTGCTCGCGGAAGAGGTCGGGGTGGAGGAAGGGCAGCTCGACGGCGTCACGGATCAGCTCGATCTGACCGCCCAGGCCGCCGATGTCCTCATAGCCGACGTCGGGGACCTCCTCGAGCACGAGCTCCTCGACCTCGGCGCGCACAACCGGACGCAGGGCGATGCGTGCGGCGAGGTCGGCCACGAGGGCGTCGCCCACCCGGGGGCGGGCGTGAGCCAGTGCCCCGGACAGGGTGAGCACCTGCTCCTCGTCGTGGCGGGCCAGGACGAGCACGGTGGCGTCGTCATAGGTCTCCTTGACCGTGACGACCTCGCCGTGGCGGGGAGCCGGCGCCACCGCGGTGGCCACGAGGTGCTCGTTGAGGACGACGTCGTCGCCGGGGTGCAGGCCCGAGGCCACGATGCCCGGGCCGATGCCCACCCGGTGGCGGCGCCCGCCCAGAGCGACGTCGGCAGTCCGCTCGGTGGCGTCGACGGCGAGCACGATGGCGTGGGCCAGGGGCGGGCGCTGCAGGGCCTCGAGGTCGTCGTGCAGGGCCACGATCTCGGTGCGCGCCGCGCGCAGGGCGTTGGCCAGATGGGTGTTCTTGCGGGTGAGGACCCCGGCGTGCTCAGTCAGCTCACGCAGGCGGGCGGAGACCTCCGCGTCCCCACCGGCGGGCACCTCGCCCACCGCCAGTGCTGACAGGCCCGGGTCCTGCCTGCACTGCGGCCCGAGGCCCGGACCGTCGCCGGCGCCCGGGGCGCCAGGCGTGCTCGTCGTGTTCGTCGTCCTCGCCTCCCCTGTGGTTGGCGCCCACACCATCGGCACCGTTGCCGTCGTGCTCCGGTACGCCTGTGCCAGGAGTCTACGGCGCAGCGCCACCGGGTCTCAACCGAGGGCCCGGACGCCCGCGGCGGCCCGGCCGGGGCGAGTCCGGGGTCCTCCGGGGCCGTGGGACGACGGCGACGCAGCGACAGTCACGGCGGCGCCAGTCACGGCGAGGTCGGGGTGAGCCTCACCACGCCCGGGGCGGGCCGGGACACAGGCCCCGGAGACGGGCGGGGGCCGAGGGCGTGACAGAATCTGCCCATGCTCGAGCAGAACTCCTCGTCCTCCTCCCCCCGTCCCGAGGCCACCGGGCGCCTCCTGCCCTCGACGACCCGCAGCCCGCGCGTGCCGGAGCGGGTCAGTGCCGACGGCCTGGAGGAGCGGTGGGACGAGCGCTGGCGGGCCGAGGACACCTATGCCTTCGACCGCACCGCCGAGCGCCCCGAGGTCTACTCGATCGACACCCCGCCACCCACCGTGTCGGGCTCGCTGCACGTGGGCCACGTCTTCTCCTACACGCACACCGACACCGTCGCCCGCTTCCAGCGCATGCGCGGCAAGGCGGTGTTCTACCCCATGGGCTGGGACGACAACGGCCTTCCCACCGAGCGGCGCGTCCAGAACTACTTCGGCGTGCGCGTCGACCCGACCCTGCCCTACGACCCGGACTTCACCCCGCCCTTCGAGGGCGGCGAGGGCCGGTCGGTCAAGGCCAAGGACCAGGTGCCCATCTCCCGCCGGAACTTCGTCGAGCTGTGCGAGCGCCTCACCGTCGAGGACGAGGCGCAGTTCGAGGCGCTGTGGCGCCGACTGGGCCTGAGCGTGGACTGGACCCAGAACTACCAGACCATCGGCGTGCGGGCCCGCAAGGTCGCCCAGGCCGCCTTCCTGCGCAACCTCGCCCGGGGCGACGCCTACCAGAGTGAGGCCCCCGGCCTGTGGGACGTCACCTTCCAGACGGCCGTCGCCCAGGCCGAGCTGGAGTCCCGGGAGTACCCGGGCTTCTACCACCGCATCGCCTTCCACCTCACCGACACCGCGGCCGCCGCCCGGGCCGCCGCGGCGGGGGCGCCGGTCGAGGCCGAGGCCGACGTGTGCGTCGAGACCACGCGCCCCGAGCTGCTGGCCGCCTGCGTGGCCCTCGTGGCCCACCCCGACGACGAGCGCTACCAGCCCCTGTTCGGCACGACCGTCACCTCCCCCGTCTACGGTGTCGAGGTCCCGGTTCTGGCCCACCCCGCCGCCGAGCGGGACAAGGGCGCGGGTATCGCCATGTGCTGCACCTTCGGCGACACCACCGACATCGACTGGTGGCGGGACCTCGGCCTGCCCCTGCGTGCCATCCTGCGCCGGGACGGGCGCATCGTCTCGGAGGTCCCCGGGTGGATCACGACCGAGGCCGGCATCGAGGCCTTTGCCACCATCGCCGGTAAGACGACCTTCTCGGCACGCCAGGCGGTGGTCGAGGCCCTGCGGCTCTCCGGCGAGATGCGGGGCGAGCCGGTCCCGACCGTACGCCAGACCAATTTCTTCGAGAAGGGCGACAAGCCCCTGGAGATCGTCACCTCGCGCCAGTGGTACCTGCGCAACGGCGGGAAGGCCTGGACGAACCCCGCGACCGGCACCGACCTGCGCGCCGAGCTGATCGCGCGCGGCAGGGAGCTGGAGTTCCACCCCGACTTCATGCGCGTGCGCTACGAGAACTGGGTGACCGGCCTCAACAACGACTGGCTCATCTCGCGCCAGCGCTTCTTCGGGGTGCCCTTCCCCCTGTGGTACCGCGTCGACGCCGAGGGGCAGGTCCTCCACGACGAGGTCATCGTCCCCGACGAGTCCAGCCTGCCCGTCGACCCCTCGACGGACACGCCCCCTGGTTACACCGAGGACCAGCGCGGCCTGCCCGAGGGCTTCGTCGGCGAGCTCGACATCATGGACACCTGGGCGACCTCCTCCTTGTCCCCCCAGCTGGCCTGCGGCTGGCTGGAGGACGAGGACCTCTTCGCCCGGACCTACCCGATGGACCTGCGCCCCCAGGGCCAGGACATCATCCGCACCTGGCTGTTCTCCACGGTCGTGCGCGCCGACCTGGAGTTCGGGGCCCTGCCGTGGGCCAACGCCGGGATCTCCGGGTGGATCCTCGACCCGGACCGCAAGAAGATGAGCAAGTCGAAGGGCAATGTCGTCACCCCCATGGCCCTGCTCGAGCAGTACGGCTCCGATGCCGTGCGCTACTGGGCGGCCTCGGCCCGCCTGGGCCTGGACGCCACCTTCGACGAGGCACAGATGAAGATCGGGCGCCGCCTGGCCATCAAGATCCTCAACGCCTCGAAGTTCGCCCTATCGATGGGACTGCCCTGGGACGCCGACGAGGAGACCCGGGCGGCGGCTCCGGCCCCCGACCTCGACCCCTCGCGGGTGACCGAGCCCATCGACCGGGCCGTCCTGGCGGCCCTGGCCGACGTCGTCGAGGCCGCTACGACCGGTTTCCAGGCCTACGAGCACGCCCGCGCCCTCGAGGCCGCCGAGTCCTTCTTCTGGACCTTCTGCGACGACTACATCGAGCTGGTCAAGGACCGTGCCAACGACGCCGAGGGCACTCACGAGGCGGCGGCGGTGCGCAGCGCCCGCACGACGCTGGCCATCGCGGTGGACACCTTCGTGCGGCTCTTCGCGCCCTTCCTGCCCTTCGTCACCGCGGAGGTGTGGAGCTGGTACCGCACCGGCTCGGTGCACCGCTCGGCCTGGCCGGAGCCCGGCCCACTGCGCGAGGCGGCCGACGGGGCCGACGCCTCCCTCGTGGTCCGCGCGGGCCACGCGCTGGCGGCGCTGCGCAAGGTCAAGTCCGAGGCCAAGGTGAGCCAGAAGACGCCGATCCTGTCGGTGAGCCTGGCCGCCTCCCCCGAGGTGGCCGCCGCCGTCGAGCTCGTGCGCACCGACCTGGCCGAGGCCGCCAAGGTCGCGGGCCCCTTCGACGTGGTCGCCCAGGCCCCGCGCGAGGAGGAGGACGGGGCCGCCCCGGCGAGCGCGACGGCCGTCGAGCTCGGCGAGCCCCCGGCCCGGAACAGGACGAGGTGAGCGGTCGGGGCGTGTGGCGCGGCACGACATGGGGACTTCTTGGGGACTTCTCCAAGGCGCAGTCACCATTCTGTGACTCCTTTGCCCACGCCCCGACCCTCAGGCCTGTCAGAATGACCCGGTGACGTCTCAACCCACCGCACCGATGTCTACCGGCACCCCCTCGGTGGCAGGCAGCCCCGCCGTCGTCGACGGGGCGGCCATCAGCCCTGTCATCCAGGAGCCCGACGAGACGTGGACGATCCCGTGGCTCCTGGCCGACCGGGTGGCCAGGACCCCCGACTCCCCCATCATCGAGCGCAAGTCCCAGCTGGGGCAGTCCTGGAGCAGTGTCAGCGCCCGGGCCTTCGGCGAGGAGGTGGCACGCGTCGCCGCCGGCCTGGTGGGCATGGACCTGGAGCCCGGCGCCTCGGTGAGCATCATGGCGCGCACCTCCTACGAGTGGACGCTGCTGGACATGGCGATCGCCCGGGCGGGCCTCGTGTCAGTGCCGATCTACGAGACCGACTCGGCCGAGCAGGTCGAGTGGATCCTCGAGGACTCCGACGTGCGCCTGGTCATCACCGAGAGCGCCGCCCTGGCTGAGCTCGTGCGCAGCGCCGTGACGGTCAACGCATCGAGGCGGCCCGACCGCACCTGCGTGCGGGTCCTGTCCCTCGACCATGACGCGATCGCCTCGATCAGTGCGGCCGGCCAGGAGGTCTCCCGGGCCGAGCTCGACGCCCGGACCAACGCGCTGACCGGCGAGGACCTCTACACAATCATCTACACCTCGGGCACCACCGGCAGGCCCAAGGGCGTCGAGCTGTCCCACCGGACAGTGGCGGGCCTGGCCTGGAACGGGGTGCGCTGGATCCCCGACCTGCTCAACTCTCCCAGCACCCGGCTCCTCCTGTTCCTGCCGCTGGCCCACTCCTACGCCCGCTTCCTGCAGACCCTGGCCATCGCCGGGCAGGGCACCCTGGGCCACACCCCGGATGTCAAGACCCTGCTGCCCGACCTCCAGGCCTTCGGTCCCTCCTACGTCCTGGCCGTTCCCCGGGTCCTGGAGAAGATCTACAACGCCGCCGACGCCAAGGCCGGCTCGGGGGCCCGGCTCAAGACCTTCAGGTGGGCGGCGAAGGTCGCCATCGAGTACTCCCGCGCCCTCGACACCCCCGAGGGCCCCTCGCGCCGGCTGCGTGCGGCCCGCGCCCTGGCCGACAGGCTCGTCTTCCGCACGATCCGCTCGCTGCTGGGTCCCAACGCGCGCTACGCGATCTCCGGGGGCGGGCCCCTGGGCCAGCGGCTCGGCCACTTCTACCGTGGCCTGGGACTGGTCATCCTCGAGGGCTACGGGCTGACCGAGACGATCGGCCCGACCAGCGTCAACCTCGACATCCGCAACAAGATAGGGACGGTCGGGCCCCCGGTGTGCGGCAACCAGATCCGTGTGGGGGCCGACGGTGAGCTCGAGGTGCGCGGCCTGGGCGTCTTCACGCGCTACCACAACGACCCACAGGGCACGGCCGAGGCATTCACCGACGACGGGTGGTTCCGCACCGGCGACATCGGCGACATCGACGACGAGGGCTGGGTGCGCATCACGGGGCGCAAGAAGGACATCATCGTGACCGCCGGGGGCAAGAACGTCGCCCCCTCGATCCTCGAGGACCGCCTGCGCGGCCACCCGCTGGTCTCCCAGGTCCTCGTCATCGGGGACGGCGAGCCCTTCATCTCGGCGCTCATCACCCTCGACGTCGAGATGCTCCCCCAGTGGCTGAAGAACCACGGCCTGCCCGAGATGGACGTGTCCGAGGCCGCGCTCCACCCCGACGTCCTCGGGGCTCTCGACCGGGCGGTGGCCCGGACCAACCGGGCGGTGTCCCGCGCCGAGTCGATCCGCACCTACCGCGTGCTGCCCACGGACTTCACCGAGGCCAACGGCCTGCTCACGCCCTCACTCAAGATCAAGCGCGCCAAGGTCCTCGAGCGCTACGCCGACACGGTCGCGCAGATCTACGCCTCGACGAGGAAGGGACCCCAGGAGTGACCATCGCGCATTCGCCCGACACGCCCGTGCGGGAGGCATCGACCGCGCTGCTCGTGCCCGTCCACGCCGCCATGACCACGCCGTGGGCCCTGGCCGAGCGGGTGCGGACGAATCCCGACGGAGCTCTCATCGCCCGCAAGTCCTCGGTGGGCGGCAGGTGGCGGGAGGTGTCGGCCCGCGCCTTCCGCGACCGTGTCCGGGAGGTCGCTGCCGGCCTGGTCGCCCACGGGCTGAAGCCCGGGGACACGGTGGGCATCATGTCCCACACCTCCTACGAGTGGACGCTCATGGACTACGCCGCCTGGGAGGCCGGGCTCGTCGTCGTCCCCGTCTACGAGACCTCCTCGGCCGAGCAGGCGCGCTGGATCCTCACCGACTCCCAGGTGCGCTTCGTCCTGGTGGAGAACGAGGCCATGCACACGATGCTCACGGCGCTGGCCACCCAGGAACCCGCCCTGGAGGGCATGGAGGTCATGTGCGTGTCGAAGGACGCGATCACGACCCTCATCGCCGACGGTAAGGGTGTCGACCTCGCCGAGCTCGACGCCCGCACCTCGCGGCTGACGAGCCAGGACCTGGCCACCATCGTCTACACCTCGGGCACCACCGGGCGGCCCAAGGGTGTCGAGCTGACCCACGGCAACCTCGTCCACCTGTGCGTCAACACGGTCGACCACGTCCCCGAGGTCCTTCAGGCCCCCGAGGTCAGGGTGCTGCTCTTCCTGCCCCTGGCCCACGTCCTGGGCCGCTTCATCGAGATCGCCATCGTGTGCTCGCCGGCAGGGGTCCTGGGCCACGCCCCGGACGTCAAGAACCTCGTGACCGACCTGTCGACCTTCCGTCCCACCTTCGTCCTGGCGGTGCCGCGGGTCTTCGAGAAGATCTACAACGCCGCGGACGCCCGGGCCACGGGCAGCCGCCAGAAGATCTTCCGCATGGCCGCCAAGACCGCCATCGCCTACTCCCGCGCCCTGGACACGCCGGCCGGCCCCGGGCGCACGCTGCGCGCTCAGCGCGCCGCGGCCGACCGGCTCGTCTTCTCCAAGCTGCGCGCCGTCCTGGGCGGGCGCGTCACCCACGTCATCTCCGGCGGGGGCCCGCTGGGCGAGCGCCTCGGCCACTTCTACCGGGGCGCGGGCGTCACCGTGCTCGAGGGATACGGGCTGACCGAGACGGCAGCCCCGTGCACCGTCAACCTTCCGTCAGCCACGCGGATCGGCACCGTGGGCCTGCCCATGCCGGGGACCACGGTGCGTCTCGACGACGACGGAGAGATCCTCGTCAAAGGCATCGGGGTCTTCCGCGGCTACCACAACAGCCCCGAGGCGAGCACCGAGGTCCTCTCCGGTGACGGCCCGTGGCTGCGCACCGGCGACATCGGCTCCTTCGAGACCGGGGGCTTCCTGCGCATCACGGGCCGCAAGAAGGAGATCATCGTGACCGCCGGCGGCAAGAACGTCGCCCCCGCCGTGCTCGAGGACCGCCTGCGCGGCCACCCCCTGGTCTCCCAGGTGCTCGTCGTGGGCGACAACCGACCGTGCATCGGGGCGCTGGTCACCCTCGACACCGAGATGCTGCCCCTGTGGCTGTCGAGCCACGGCCTGGAGGAGATGGACCCCGTGGCGGCCACCACCGACCCCCGGGTGCGCGCAGCCCTCGAGCGGGCCGTGGCCCGGGCCAATGAGGCGGTCTCGCGGGCGGAGTCGATCCGCACCTTCACGATCCTGCCCGGTGACTTCACCGTGGAGAACGGGCTGCTCACTCCCTCGCTCAAGGTCCGCCGGGCCGTGGCCTGCCAGCGCTTCGCCGCCGAGATCGACGAGCTCTACACCCGCCTGTGACCGCCCCTGTCCCCCGCCCTCCCCGCGAAATCGGGACATATGGCACCTCGAGATCGGTGGATATGACACCTCGAGATCGCCGCTCACGCCACAGCGCTGGGCCGGTCCTGGTCCGACGGCGGTCGGGCGGGCCCTCCGCCTGGTGGACCCGGGATCGGCCTCGGGTGTGGGCCCGGCGGCGTGGGACCGCCTCACCGGGTCTCAGCCCGCGAGCCCGTCCTTGATGGCCTCGTGGTGGTGGATCACCTCGGCGACGATGAAGCTGAAGAACTTCTCGGCGAAGACCGGGTCCAACCCGGACTCGGTCGCCAGGGCGCGCAGCCGGGCGATCTGACGCTCCTCGCGGGCGGGGTCGGAGGCCGGCAGATCCATCCGGGCCTTGAGCAATCCGACCTGCTGGGTGCAGCGGAAGCGCTCGGCCAGAAGGTGGATGAGGGCGGCGTCGAGATTGTCAATCGTCGCACGGTAGGAGGCCAGCTGCGGCGGGACACCGGGCTGATCGTGCTCCACGTCCCAGGAGGCCGGGGGCACCGGCGTCATGCCGTGCGGGTCCTCTCCCCGTGCTCGCCGCCGACCTTCTTCGACGTCGCGCTCAGCGATCCCGAGCCGGACTCGTACTGGGGGCGGCCAGTGCCCCGGACGGCGTCGGCGTCGACGACGACGCGCCCGACCTCGGGCATGGAGGGCACCTCGAACATGGCCTGTCCCAGGACCTCCTCGACGATGCTGGTCAGCCCGCGGGCACCGGTCTTGCGCTCCAGGGCCAGGGAGGCCACCGCCTCGATCGCCTCCGGGGTGAGCTCGAGCTCGACGCCGTCGAGGCTGAAAAGGTACTGGTACTGGGAGACCAGGGCGTTCTTCGGCTCGGTCATGACGCGGACGAGCTCGGGCACGCCAAGGTCCTGGACAGTGGCGATGACGGGGAGCCGGCCGATGAACTCGGGGATGAGGCCGAACTTGTGGAGGTCCTCGGGTCGGACCGGGGATGTGAAGACGTCCCTGGCCTGGTCCTTGGCCAGGGTGGCGCCGAAACCGACGAGCTGGGCGCCGACCTCCTTGCGCTGGCGCTGGCGCACGATCTCCTCGATGCCGGCGAAGGCGCCGGCGGCGATGAACAGGATGTTCGTCGTGTCGATCTCCAGGAAGTCCTGGTGGGGGTGCTTGCGGCCGCCGCCGGGCGGGACGGAGGCCGTCGTGCCCTCGATGATCTTGAGCAGGGCCTGCTGGACGCCCTCGCCCGAGACGTCCCGCGTGATCGAGGGGTTCTCCGCCTTGCGGCCGATCTTGTCGATCTCGTCGATATAGATGATGCCCTTCTCGGCGCGCTTGACGTCGCCGTCCGCCGCCTGGATGAGCTTGAGGAGGATGTTCTCGACATCCTCGCCGACGTATCCGGCCTCGGTCAGGGCGGTGGCGTCGACGATGGCGAAGGGGACGTCGAGGAGCTTGGCCAGGGTGCGGGCGAGGTGGGTCTTGCCGGTGCCCGTGGGCCCGAGCAGCAGGATGTTGGACTTGCCGAGCTCCAGGCCGTCGCCCTCGGCGACCGAGCGCTCGCGCACCTGCACGCGCTTGTAGTGGTTGTACACGGCCACGCTCATGGCGCGCTTGGCGCCCTCCTGGCCGATGACGTACTGGTTGAGGAAGTCGAAGATCTCCCGCGGCTTGGGCAGCTCGAGGGGCACTCCCGCACCGGAGTCGCCCAGCTCCTCGTCAACGATCTCATTGCACAGCTCGATGCACTCGTCGCAGATGTACACCCCAGGTCCGGCGATCAGCTTCTTGACCTGCTTCTGGCTCTTGCCGCAGAAGGAGCACTTCAGTAGGTCGACGCTCTCTGCGCTTCGTGCCACGGGGGTCCCCCTCTCAGTCGATCGGTCGTGGCCATGCGGACGAGATGGGTGCGGACGCCATCCCCTGGTGGCCGTTTTTCCTAGCCTACGGGTAACAGGGCGTTCTGCGCTGGCGCTGAGTCAGGTTCGCAACACAATTGCCTATGCGGTCGGTAACACCTTGCCCCGGCGGGTCCCGCGGCCGCCGCGAGGAGCCTGCTCCTCGGGCTCCCCGCCCGGGGTCGACGGCGCAGGCCCTCCGCGCCCAGGACGGTACCGGGCGCGGAGGGGGCGGTCAGGACGAGTGGGGCGAGGGCGCCGCCTTGCGCGGGCTGAGCACCTGGTCGACGATGCCGTACTCCAGCGCCTGCGGAGCGGTGAGGATCTTGTCGCGCTCCAGGTCGCGGTGGACCAGGTCCCGGTCGCGACCGGTGTGCAGGGAGATCGTGTCCTCGAGCCAGGCGCGCATGCGGTCGATCTCGTCGGCGACGATCTCGATGTCTGAGGCCTGGCCGTGCATGCCCTCCATGGCGGGCTGGTGGATGAGCACGCGGGCGTTGGGCAGGGCCAGACGCTTGCCCGGGGCGCCCGCGGCCAGCAGGACCGCGGCCGCCGAGGCCGCCTGCCCCAGGCAGACCGTCTGCACCTGCGGCTTGATGTACTGCATCGTGTCGTAGATGGCGGTCAGGGCGGTGAAGGAGCCGCCCGGGCTGTTGATGTACATCGTGATGAGACCGTCGGGGTCCTGGGACTCCAGGACGAGCAGCTGGGCCATGATGTCGTCGGCGCTGGCGTCGTCGACCTGGACTCCCATGAAGACGATGCGGTCCTCGAAGAGCTTGGCGTAGGGGTCCTGGCGCTTGAAGCCGTAGGCGGTCCGCTCCTCGAACTGGGGCAGGATGTAGCGCGAGGTGGGCAGGACGGGAGCGGTGCCCGTGGCGCCGACCTGCCGGGCGACGGCGTCGAAATAGGGCCGGGAGCTCGTCATGTCAGTTCTCTCCATTCTGCTGGCCGATCTCGCGGCTGGAGCTCACGATGTGGTCGACGAAGCCGTAGTCGAGGGCCTCCTGGGCGGAGAACCAGTGGTCGCGGTCCGAGTCCGCGATGATCTCCTCGATGGTGTGCCCAGTGTTCTCCGCGGTGATGGCACTGAGCTCGTGCTTCATCGCGATGATGAGGTCGGCATTGATGCGGATGTCCGTGGCCGAGCCCCCGGCGCCGCCGGAGGGCTGGTGCATGAGCACCCGGGTGTGCGGGGTGATGTACCGCTTGCCCTTGGCGCCGGCGCTCAGGAGGAACTGACCCATGGAGGCGGCCAGACCCGTGGCAACGGTGACGACGTCGGGCTGGACGTACTGCATCGTGTCGTAAATGGCCATGCCCGCAGTGATCGAGCCGCCGGGGCTGTTGATGTACAGGTAGATGTCCCGCTTGGGGTCCTCGGCGGCCAGCAGCAGCATCTGGGCGCAGATGGCGTTGGCGTTGTCGTCGCGCACCTCGGAGCCGAGCCAGATGATGCGCTCCTTGAGGAGGCGGTTGTAGATGGAGTCGGTCAGGCCCAGGCCGGCCCCCGGGCCCTCCGCCACGGGCGCGGCGGGCGAAGTCATGACGCTCACGGCAGTCCTCTCGTTCTCGGTCGTGCCAACGCTAACGCGGCCGGAGCGGCACCGATGCCCGGGCTCCCGCCCTTTTCGCTGTCGGCACAGGGTCGCCCCGATCCCGCACCGACCGCCCTCGCTCCGCCACCGGCGCCCGGTCGGCAGACCGCCGAGGAGCGCTTGTGAAGGATCCCCCGGGAGCGCACCGTCGACTAAGTTAGTCTTACCTAACCATCAATGGGGCGCTCCGAGCCGGGCCGGGCGAGCACTGGACGGGCCCGGAGCGCCGTCAGCCAACGGGAGGACCCCATGACCGAGGACCCGACGACGCGGGGAAGCAGGAGTGCCCCGGAGAGCGAGCGCATGCAGGGGCACTGGCTGCTGGCCATGCTCGGCAAACGCGTCCTGCGCCCCGGGGGCATCGTCCTGACACGTCGCATGCTGGCCGCCGCCCGACCCTCGGCCGCCGACAGGGTGGTCGAGTTCGGCCCGGGCGTGGGCCGGACGGCGCAGATGCTGCTTGAGGTGGGGCCGGCCTCCTACGCGGGAGTCGACCCCAACCCGCAGGGGCGCGCCCAGATGGAGTCTGTCCTGGCGGACAGGCCCCGGGCGCGTTACGTCGTGGCCGACGCCGCTGACACAGGACTGGCCGACGCCGAGGCCGACCTCGTGGTCGGGGAGGCGATGCTGACGATGCAGTCGCCGGAGGGCAAGGCTGCGATCGTCGCCGAGGCGGCCCGGCTCCTGGCTCCCGGCGGACGGTACGCGATCCACGAGCTGGCCTTCCGCTCCGGCAGGGACCCGGCAGAGCTGGAGGTGGCTCGCCGGACGATCTCCCGCACGATCAAGGTCGGGGCCAGGCCGCTGACGCGCGAGCAGTGGGCCGGGCTCCTGGAGGGGGCGGGGCTGGAGGTCGTGTGGACGGCGACGAGCCCCATGCGCCTGCTTGAGCCGAGTCGCCTCGTGCGCGACGAGGGGGTGCTCGGCGCCCTGCGCTTCGCCCGCAATATGCGGCGCACGGCAGGGGCCGCGGGCAGGGTGCGCGCGATGCGCCGGGTCTTTCGCGCCCAGCGCAGGACGCTCACCGCGGTGGCGATCGTCGCCCGCAAGCCGCCGGCAGGCTCCGGCGGGACGGCGGGGACGGACGCGGCGTGATCCGCACCGGGACCGCGGGGCGCTCCGACGACGCCCGGAGCGCTACCCTGGTTGGCGGGGCGCCGCCGCCCGCCCAACGGCGATGTCGGCGGGGCGCGGCCGCGACGACCGCACCGGCCGCCGTCGAGCAACCGTCGAGCAACCGTCGAGCAACACCGACCACCATCCCGACCACACACCCGTTCCGAGGGGGAGCCATGCCCACTACGCCCGTCTCCGAGTCGCTCATCCGCCTGGGCCTGACCGACGCCCTGCCGGTCAGCCAGGACGCCACGACCTCCCGGGTCGTGGTCAACAACGACCTCCTGCGCACGGTCCTGTTCACCTTCGACGCCGGCCAGGCCCTCACCGAGCACGCCTCCCCCAAGGCGGTGGTCGTCACCCTCCTCGACGGCGAGATGGACTTCTCAGTGGGGTCGCGCACCGAGCGCCTGGCGGCGGGCGACGTCGTCTACCTGGCGCCCGGCGAGCGTCACGCCCTGACGGCGGTCACCGCCTGCCGGATGCAGCTGGTCATGGTCGAGGCCGACGCCCTGGACGCCCGGGACTGAGCCGGCCAGTCGGGTCGCGGGGCGGCGCCGGAGGCCCCGGGGTCACTCGACCCCGGGGTCAGTCGACCAGGGGCGTCTGGAGGGCGCGCAGCACGGCGATGTCGTGGAAGTCCTGGGGGCGGGGCTCGTATCCCTCGTGGAGGGCCAGGAGGGTCGGTGCGTCGGCGACGACGACCCGGCGGCCGCCGATGCGCCCCAGCGTGCGGCTCGATGCCCGGTGCTCGAAGACCTGCGTGCCGAATCCTGCCTGGAGGCCATCGCCGCCCGGGGCGACCTCCATGGGGTGGACGTCGACTCCCCGGTCACCGCAGCGCAGCCCTGTCGCACCGCCGGAAGGCTGATTCTACTGAGCAGGGCGCCGGTGGTCGCAGGACCCGGGCAGGCGGTTCCCACGGGACGCCCGCGCCGCCCCGTAGAGCCGCACCTGGTGGCCGCACGAGGCGGTCACCGGGCGGGAACGCCCGATGGGGCGCCTCACCGTCGGACGTGCGGCGCCCCATCGGGCGTGCGCAGGTGGGGTCTAGGCGCTCACCGGCCGGCGCTCACTGTGCGGAGGAGGCGGAGGCCGCAGAGTCGGCGCTGTCGGCCGAGGCGGAAGAGGCAGAGGAAGGCGAGGAGCTGGAGCCGGCGGCGTCGACCTCGACCGGGGAGGCGAGCTCCTCCGCGGCGGCCTCGGCGTCGGCCTCATCGGAGCCGATGAACTCGGTGAGGTCGACCGTCTGGCCCGCGGAGTCCTTGACGGTGACCTGGCGCAGGGCCAGGGCGAGGGACTTGTTGCGGGCGATCTCGGAGACGAAGGTCGGGATCTGCCCGGCGCGCTGGGCGCCCTGCATGAACTGGCCGGGCTCCATGCCGTACTGCTGGGCGGTCTGGATGAGGAAGTCGAAGAGCTCGTCCTGCCCGACGCCGACCTCGAGCGACTCGGCGAGCACGTCGAGCAGGATCTGGTCGCGCACGCCGGTGGCGACCTCCTCGCGGATCTCCTCGGCGTGGGGGTCGTCCTCCTCCTTGCCCTCGGCGCTCAGGTGCTGCTTGATCTCGCGGGCGACGAGCGACTCGGGCACGTCGAAAGCGACCCGTTCGCGCAGGACCTCCAGGAGGGCGTCACGGGCGGCGACGGCCTGGTCGCCGGTCTTGCGCGCGGCGACCTGGGAGCGCAGGTCCTCCCGCAGCTCGTCGATGGTGTCGAACTCCGAGGCATCCTGGGCGAAGGCGTCATCGGCCTCGGGCAGGTCGCGCTGCTTGACGGCGGTGGCCGTGACCGTGACCTCGGCCTCCTCGCCCTCGTGCTCGCCGCCGGCCAGGGTGGTCGTGAAGGTGGCCGACTCCTCGGCCTTGAGCCCGCGCAGGGCGGTGTCCAGGCCCTTGAGCATGTTGCCCTTGCCGATCTCGTAGGAGATGCCGGAGGCAGAGTCGACCTCCTCGCCGTCGATGACGGCGGTCAGGTCGATGGTGACGAAGTCGCCGGTCTTGGCCTTGCGCTTGACCGGCTTGAGGGAGCCGAAGCGGGCGCGCAGGCTGTCGAGCTCGGCCTCGACGTCCTCCTCGGTGACCTCGACGGTGTCGACCGACAGCTCGATGCCAGAGAGCTCGGGCAGCTCGAACTCGGGGCGCACGGTCACCTCGGCGTCGAAGACGAGCTGGCCGCCCTGGGCGCCGGTGACGTTGGGCAGCTCGGTGACCTCGAGCTCGGGCTGGTCGAGCGGGATGCGCCCCGACTCGGTGATGGCCTCGCGGTAGAGCTCGGGGAGCTGGTTGTTGACCGCCTCCTGGATGACGACGCCGCGTCCCACGCGCTGGTCGATGATCCGGTTGGGGACGTGGCCGCGCCGGAAGCCGGGGACCTGGATCTGGGACCCGATCTCCTTGTAGGCGGCCTCGAGGCTGGGCTGGAGCTCCTCGTAGGGGACCTCGACGGTCAGCTTGATACGCGCGGGGTCGAGGTTCTCGACAGTGCTCTTCACGGGGGTCTACTCCGATATTGAGGTGCTGGTGGTGCGCCGGGTGCGTGCGAGCACCCCGGCGGACGCCCCTGGACGGCGTCAATCCGTGCCATCTTAGGGCACCGCGGGGAGGGGTGAGGTAGCCGCGGTGCCATGAATCCGCGCACACCCCGCCTCCCCGCCGCCGAGATCGGGACATATGGCACCTCGAGATCGGTGCATATGGCACCTCGAGATCGCCGCATCCGGCACGCGACGGCGAGGCCGCCGCACACCACCGGCGACGGTGGAGGTCCGCTGGAGCCGGCCACCCCGGTGCGGTCGACGGCGAGACTGCGGTGCGGTGGGTCGCGGCTGAGGACGCCGTCGTCCCGGACGGCGTGAACCGGCACCGTGTCAGCGCACCGGCACGCTGCGTCCGCCGACGACCCGGGCCAGGACAGCGGCGGGAACGACCGCGACCTCGCCCAC
Source organism: Actinomyces sp. (assembly GCF_030524025.1). Lineage (GTDB taxonomy): Bacteria > Actinomycetota > Actinomycetes > Actinomycetales > Actinomycetaceae > Actinomyces. The sequence continues at coordinate 64,200 of NZ_JAUNHI010000009.1, forward strand.
CTGCGTCACCGTGCGTCGGTGGACCGCCTGGGCCTCGGCATCGTCGACGGCGGTGAAGCGGACGGTGACCCGCGGCCGGCCGGCGACGACGTCGACCTGAAACGCCTCCAGGGTGGTGCTGTGCTCGACGGCCGCACGAGCCGCCAACTCGACATCCTGCGGGCGCCGGTCGGCGAGCAGGGTGGTCACGGTCAAGATCGAGCGGTAGGAGGGCATGCGGTCGAGGGTACGGGCAGCGGCGTGCACGTACCGCCCACCAACCGGTCCTCGACTGGGGTGCAGTGGACTCCCGCCTACGACACGCCCACCTTCCCGCACCACACCAACGATCCCCAGCCCCGACCCGCACACCCTGGTGGGAAAGATTCAACATCCTCCACGAGTGGGTAGCAGTCCCCGCCCGGATCCACCATGACACCGCAGGCCCCGCGCTACCCGATATAGACGCCGTCACCATGTTCATTCCGAGCCTCGGCGTGGTCGCCGGGGTCACGGTGGTCGATGAGGCCGACTCCGAGCTCGACGTGGCGACTGTCATTGCTGAGGCGATCATCGAGCCCGGGCTGGCGGCGCCCTTCCCCATCGAGTCCTTCACCACCGCGGCCGACGATTCCTCGGACACCACCCTGAGGCCGGAGTCGGTCACGGTCAACATCTCCGGAGACGCCACTTTGTCCACCGACACCGCCGAGCTGAGCGCCCAGGCTGACACCGGTCAGGACACCGTCACCCTCGACCTGCCGGAGACGGGCAGTGGTGAGACCCGTCTTCCCCTGCGCCTCACCGACATCTCCGTCAAGGAGGCGTGACGGGCCGCGCCCGCCGATGGTCGGGGTAGCGGGATTTGAACCCACGATCTCCTGCTCCCAAAGCAGGCGCGCTACCAAGCTGCGCTATACCCCGTGCGACGACAACGGCTGCCTCCGGTTTGACCGGGGCAGCCGCATCGTCACCGAGCGGGTGACGGGAATCGAACCCGCGCAATCTGCTTGGAAGGCAGAGGCTCTACCATTGAGCTACACCCGCAACGAGGAGTCCTGACGGACCCGCCCGACAAGACCTCAGTACTCGATGAGACCGGTCTTGTAGGCCTTCGCCAGACGACGAGGCACGGTGATCTCGCGGCCGGCGACGCGGATGGTGACGAGCTCGGTGAGCTCGGCCTTCCACTGCGAACGACGGTGACGCGTGTTGCTGCGGGACATCCTCCGCTTCGGCACTGCCATGAGCCCGCTCCTCTCACAAAGTCCTGGGATCAGCCGATCCATCGAAAACTGGGCCAGGGGACACCTTAACCCCTCCGCCCACGGGCCTTCCAGCCGGATCTCAACGCAGGCGTGTGAGATCAGTCCCGTCAGGTCCGGGGACCTCATCCACCCTACCCCACGAGGACGCGCCCCCGGCCCGTGCACCCGTGCCACGATGTGCCCCGTGACCTCCTCATCGTCCTCACGGTCCCACCCCGCGCCGGGCCCGACGACGTCTCCCGCCCCGTCGAAGGCCGGGTCGCCGGGGACCGGTGGCACCGGGCTGCTCACCGTGGCGCGGGGCGAGCAGCCCGAGATCGACCTCGAGGTCAAGCGCTCCCACTTCCTGGGGCGTGCCGGTCGCGCCGACAGCGAGGAGGAGGCGCGCGCCTTCATCGCCGCGGTCCGCGCCGAGCACCCCGACGCCCGCCACCACTGCCAGGCCTTCCTCATCGCCCTGCCCGGCGCCACCGACCTCGAGCGCTCCAGCGACGACGGCGAGCCCCCGGGCACCGCGGGCCAGCCCATGCTCGAGGTGCTGCGCGGCTCGGGCCTGCGCTGCACGGCGGTGGTCGTCACCCGTTACTTCGGTGGCACGCTCCTGGGGGCGGGTGGCCTCGTGCGCGCCTACTCCGAGGCCACGGCCCGCGCGCTGGAGGCCTGCTCGCGTGTGCGGCTGACCACCCGGTACCTGTGGGAGCTGCGTGTCCCGGTCGCCCAGGCCGGCCGGCTCGAGGCCGAGCTGCGGGCCCGCGGCGAGCCGCGGGAGGCCGGGCCCGCCGGTCCGGCCGGGATCCGTGTCGAGGCAACGACCTGGGGCGGCTCGGAGGCGGTCATCCTCGTGTCCACCGGTCAGGCCGAGGGCGTCGGTCTGAGCGAGCTCATCGGCTCGCTGACCCGGGGCCTGGCCGCACCCGAGGCGGCGGGGACGCGGGTGGTCGAGCTGCCGGTCTGAGCCGACGGCGGCCCTCGACCTCCCGCCCCGGCCGTCCCCTCCCAGCTCCCCCGAGGCGCCCCGGCCGTTCCCCTCGCCGCCCGGCTGTCCTTCCGTAGCGATGACTTGACACATCGGCATGCCAGCGCGTTAAGTTCCTGCCACGACACAGTTCCTGCCCCTGCGGCGGGACCGAGCAGGACGGGAGGACCCCATGATGACCCACGGCATCATGCGCACGATGTCCCCCTCCTGCTGTCGGTGTCGATAGGGCGCCAGGCCTTGACACAGTGCGCGCGTCGCTGCGCGCATGCCCGGCGCTCGGGGCACCCTCGTCAACACTCCTCGCCACCCGCAGCCTGTCCGCACACAGGACCCCGCGTCCGACGCCGGCACATGGCCGCAGCCACCGGCCGAACCGGTTGGCAGTTGCGGACCGACGCCAACCGGCGCGAGTGAGCGCCCACGCCCCACCTCAACCCCGACGGTTGCGACCCGTCCGCGCCCGTAGGGCGCCCCACGAGACTCTCGGGCCCCACTGCGTCCGAGCCCGCACCACCCCACCCAACCGGGACCACCCAGCGAAGGAAGTACCTCCATGGCTTACGCCCCCAGCATCGTCGACCTCGTCGGCGGCACCCCGCTCGTCAAGATCAACCGGGTCATCTCCGGCCCCGCCACCGTCCTGGCCAAGGTCGAGGCCTTCGAGCCCGCCGGCAGCGTCAAGGATCGCATCGCCCTGTCGATCGTGCGTGCGGCCGAGGAGTCCGGCGAGCTCAAGCCCGGCGGCACGATCGTCGAGGCCACCTCGGGCAACACCGGCGTCGGCCTGGCGATGGTCGGCGCCGCCCTGGGATACAAGGTCGTCATCACGATGCCCGAGACGATGTCCAAGGAGCGCCGCGCCATCATGCGCGCCTTCGGCGCCGAGCTCGTCCTGACCACCGAGGGCGGCGTGGCCGGGGCGGTCAAGCGCGCCGAGGAGATCCAGGCCGCCACCCCGAACTCGATCCTGGCCTCGCAGTTCTCCAACCCGGCCAACCCCAAGGTCCACCGGGAGACCACCGCCCAGGAGATCCTCCGAGGCACTGAGGGCCGCCTCGACGTCTTCGTGGCGGGCATCGGCACCGGTGGGACGCTCACCGGCGTGGGCACCGTCCTGCGCCAGGAGCTGCCGGAGGTCAAGATCTTCGGCGTCGAGCCCACCGAGTCCCCGCTCCTGGCCGAGGGCACGGCCGCTCCGCACAAGATCCAGGGAATCGGCCCCAACGTGGTGCCCGACGTCCTGGACCAGGACATCTGGGACGAGCTGCTCCACGTGTCCTCCGACGACGCCCTGACCTACGCCCGCCGTGCGGCGGCCGAGGAGGGCCTGCTCGTGGGCGTGTCCTCCGGTGCCGCCCTGGCGGCGGCCGACCTGCTCTCCCAGCGCCCCGAGTTCGAGGGCTCGACGATCGTCACCGTCCTGCCCGACACCGGCGAGCGCTACCTGAGCACGCCGCTGTACGCCGAGTACCTCAACTGATGCCTCGTCGGGGGGGCCCCCGGGACAGGGGGGGCGCGGCCCCGGGTGTGCCGGGCGCCCCGGCGCGCCGGGACCGGCGGCCCCACCCCCCCCCCCGCGCCCCCGCGGCTCCGGCGGGGCCCGGCGGGGGGGGCGGAGG
>NZ_JAUNHI010000009.1:68054-87941 GCF_030524025.1 Actinomyces sp.
GGCGCGCCCTCCGTGCGCGCGCCGGGGCCCGCCTAGTACCCACACGGTGCCCCGGCGGGGGCCGCCCGGGCACCGGGGGCGCCGCCGACGCGGTTGTCCCTGCGGCACGGCCCCGCTGGCACGGCCGTACCACCCGCCCGCCAGGCGGAGCCCGCCGACGACGCTGAGGAGACCCATGTCCGACCCCGACCGTTCTCTGCTCGACCTGGCCCGTGAGGACCTGGCGACGGCGCGCCGCCGTGACCCCGCGGCGCGCTCGAATATCGAGGTCGCGCTGCTCTATCCCGGCGTCCACGCGCTGTGGGCCCACCGCGCCGCCAACCGGCTGTGGAAGGCGGGGCACAAGTTCGCTGCGCGCGCCCTGGCCCAGGTCGCGCGCAGCGCCACCGGCATCGAGATCCACCCCGCGGCCACGATCGGCTCTCGGTTCTTCATCGACCACGGCATGGGCGTCGTGATCGGGGAGACCGCCGAGGTCGGCGACGACGTCCTCATGTTCCACGGGGTGACGCTGGGCGGGGTCTCGATGAACCCGGGCAAGCGCCACCCCACGATCGGCAACAACGTCCAGATCGGCGCCGGCGCCAAGGTCCTGGGGCCGGTCACGGTCGAGGACAACGCGAAGATCGGCGCCAACGCGGTGCTGGTCAAGAACCTCCCCGCCGACCACGTGGGGGTCGGCGTGCCCGCGCGCGTGCGCGACCCCCGCACCGACCCCGAGCTCATGCTCGACCCGACGATCTACATCTGACGTGGCCCGAGGGCGCGTGCCGGACGCCCGGCACGACCCGGTGGGCGCAGCCGTCTCAGCGCAGGAGCTCCCCGGTGGCCAGGCCCCGCAGCCGGCGGAAGACCGCCCCGGAGGAGGCCCGGGCGCCGTCGTGCTCGTACTCGCTGGTCACCCAGGTGCGCAGCCTGGGCATGAGTGCGGCGGTGGCCAGGGAGGTCTCCATGGGCACGTACACGTCCCTGGCGTAGATGGCCGCCGCCCCGGGAACCTCGGCGGCCCGCAGCGCCTGCGGGTCATAGAGCCTGCCCCACTCGTGGGCGGCCAGCTCCTCGGCGACCTCCAACCAGGGCGCCAGGGCCGGGTCCTCGGTCAGCATCTCGCGGCTCATGTGCTCGGCGGTCAACAGGGTCGGGTCCTCGGCGAAGGCCGCCGGCCGCACGCGCTGGGCGGCCCAGGCCGTCACGCCGCGGTCGGCCCAGCAGGACTCGTGGATGACCGCGTACAGGGGGTTGCGGCCCGTGAAGGGCAGGGCCTCGGCCAGGTCGGCGCGGAAGGCGGCGGACTGCGGGTCGAGCTCGAGGAGGTAGTGGAGCCGGTCGACGCCGCCCGCACCGCCCAGGAGCGTGCCCACCCCGCGCAGCCGTGTGGGACCCACGCGGTCGCCCGCGGGCGTGCGCAGCTCCCCGCGCGCGGCGGCCTCCACGAGGGAAGCCATCCGGTCACGGTCGGCGGGGTAGCGGGCGTAGAACTCCTCGGACTTGGCACGCATCGCCTCGTAGGTCAGGGCGTAGACCTCCTCGATCGAGCGTCCGACGGCGGGCAGGCCCCCCGTGAGGTAGCAGTGCTCGAGGGACTCGGGGTGGGTCGACACGTAGCGGGTCACACAGAAGCCGCCGAAGGACTGGCCCAGCACGCTCCACCGCTCCAGCCCCAGGGCCCGGCGCAGGTCCTCACAGTCCTCGACGATCTCGTCGGCCCTCAGGTGGGTGAGCAGCCGCGCAGTCGCCGCCGCGCCGCCCCCGGCGTCGGGACGGTCGACCGGGGTGGACAGGCCGGTGCCCCGCTGGTCGATGAGGATCAGACGGTGGTGCTCCAGGGCCGCCCCCATCCAGGACAGGCCGGCGTCCGCGCTGGGACGCGGCGCCTCGAAGCCGGGCCCGCCCTGGAGGAAGACGAGCGGTGGCTTGTCCAGCGGGTCGGCGCCCGCGCGGGCGACCTCGCGCGCGAAGACGCTCAGGGTGGCCGCCCCGTCCGCCAGGCGGTCCCCCGCGCCCGAGCGGTCGAGGGGCACCTCGAGGCGGTGGGTGCGGGTGAGCAGGCCCGCGGTGGCCGCCGACCAGGCCGAGGACGACAGGGCCGCCGGGCTCGGGAAGCGCGGGGCCGACGGGGGTGGGGTGGGGAGGTTCACGGTGCTCACCGCCTCACTGTACGACCGCGCGCGAGCCGGCCCGGCCCTGCGGATCGACCGGCCCGGCGGCTCCGCCCGCGCTCCCGCCGGGGACGCCGGGGCCTGTGGCCCGGGCGGGCGGCTCAGCCCGCCTGGCAGGCCGGGCACCAGAAGAGGCGCCGGCCGGCGGCCTCGGTCTGGCTCACCACAGCACCGCAGCGCAGGCAGGGCCGGCCAGCGCGGTGGTAGACATACCACCGTCCGGCCTCGGCATCGTCCTGAGGCAGCGGGTCGGGTACGTCGTCGGCCTCGACGGTCACGATGCGCCCGGTGGCCAGGCCGTGCCCCATGAGGACAACAAGGTCCTCCCACAGCAGGCGCAGACGCTCCTCGGGCACCTGCCGGCCCGGGATGAAGGGGCTCAGGCCTGCGCGGAAGAGCACCTCGGCACGGTAGATATTGCCCGCGCCGGCCACCAGCGACTGGTCCATGACCAGCTCGCCGACCGGGGTGCGGCGTCGGCGTGCCCCGTCGATGAACGCCCGGGGGTCGGCCGCCGGGTCCAGGGGGTCGGGGCCGAGCCGGCGCCGCACGGCCGCCACGCCGGCGGCGTCGAGCAGCTCGCAGGCCGCCGGGCCGGTCAGGTCGGCCACCCCGTGCTCCCCGACCAGCCGCAAGCGCACCGCCCCGCGCGGCTCGGGTGGCTGCCACTCCTGGGTCGGAGCCCCGGCCGGCGGGGCAGCGGCCGCAGGGGCGGGGGCTAGGGGCTGCTCGCCCCGCTCCCCCACGCGCCGCCGCGGCGCCCCGATGGCGTGGGGCGCGACGAAGGTCTCGTCGCCGGCGAAGGTCCACGAGCCGTACAGGCCCAGGTGGACGCGCAGCCAGGTGACGGAGTCATCCTGGACAGACATGTCGGTCTGGGGGCCGAAGGCGGCGAACAGGTGCTTGCCGTGAGCCGAGGTGTCCAGCAGCACCTGGTCGTTGATGCGCCGGGCACCGGCGCTGAAACGGCCCTGCGGTGAGGAGGCGGCCAGGCGCTGCCCGCCGTAGAGCTCGGCCAGGGCGCGGGCGAGGCGGTGAACGGTGTGTCCCTCGGGCATGCGGGCACGCTACCCGACCGCCGTCGGCACGAGGGCGGACCGGAGGCGGTGGCAGGGTCGCCGGGGCGTCAGGCGCCCTGGTGGGCGCGGCGCTCGTAGTCCGCCAGCTGCCCGATGCGCCGGGCATGGCGCTGGTCGCCGCTGAAGGGCTCGGCGAGGAAGGCGTCGACGATCGCCATGTTGTCCTCGAGGCTGAGCATCCGCCCACCCAGGGACACGACGTTGGCGTCGTTGTGCTGGCGGGCCAGAACCGCAGTCTCCACCGACCAGGCCAGCGCGGCGCGCACCCCGTCGACCTTGTTGGCGGCGATCTGCTCGCCGTTGCCCGAGCCCCCGAGGACGATCCCCAGGCTGCCGGGGTCGGCCACCACCGCCTCGGCCGCCTCGATGCACATGGCCGGGTAGTCGTCGGCCGGGTCGTACACGAAGGCGCCGTGGTCGATGACCTCGTGACCCTCGGCGCGGAGGTGCTCGGTGAGGGCCGACTTCAGGTCGAAGCCGGCGTGGTCGGCGGCAATGTGAACGCGCATGGTCGGATTGTGCCTCACGCGAACACCTGCGCGCGCGACCGGCCCGGCACGGTGGGTCGGTCGGCGGGCCGTTAGGTTGGCGCCATGACTCTCACCCCAGGCACCACCGGCACCGCAGGACCCCTCGCTGTGGCCGAGCCCGCCGCAGGCGCCGTGCTCGCCGGCGTCCTCGAGACCGAGGCCCGCGACCCGCGTGTACGACCGCAGGACGATCTGTTCCGCCACGTCAACGGCGCCTGGCTCGACACCGCCCAGATCCCCGCCGACCGACCCTCGACCGGCTCCTTCCACATCCTGCGCGACCAGGCCGAGGCGGCCTGCCGGGACCTTCTCGAGGAGCTGGCCTCCCGCGCCGGTGGCCACGAGGAGCCCGCCGACGACGCCGCCAAGATCGCCGCCCTGTACTCCTCCTTCCTCGACGAGGAGCGCGCCGAGGCCCTCGGGGTCGGCCCCCTGGAGGCCGAGCTCGCCCCGGTCCTGGAGGCCAGGGACAAGGAGTACCTGGCCCGAGCGCTAGGTGCCCGCATCGCGGTCGGCTTCACCGGTCCGGTCGACGCCGACGTCGAAGTCGACCTCAACGACCCCGAGGCCTACACCTCCTACCTCGAGCAGGCCGGGCTCGGCCTGCCCGACGAGTCCTACTACCGGGAGGAGGCGCACGCCGGGCTCCGGGAGGCCTACACGGCGCACGTGGCCCGAATGCTCGACCTGGCGGGCGTGCCCGAGCGCCTCGGTGGGCCGCAGGACGCCGAGGCCGCCGGCGCGGCGGCCCGTGTCATGGCGGTGGAGACGGCGCTGGCTCGGGGCCACTGGGACCGGGTGGCCTGCCGGGACATCGAGAGGATCAACAACCCGCGCACCTGGGAGGCCCTGACCGCATCGGCCCCCGGTTTCCCCTGGGAGGAATGGAGGGCGGGGGTGGCCGAGGCCGCCGAGGAGGCCGGGACCGGCCTGCGGGGCTTCCTGGCCACCGCGATCGTCGAGCAGCCCGACTACCTGCCCCACATGGCCCAGGTCTGGCAGGACACCCCGCTGGAGGACCTCCGGGCCTGGGCAGCCTGGCACGTCGTCCACGACCGCGCCCCGCTGCTGTCGCGGGCCCTGGTCGAGGAGAACTTCGACTTCTACTCCCGCACCCTCCAGGGCGTCGAGCAGCTGCGTCCCCGGTGGAAGCGGGCCGTGGGCCTGGTCCAGTCCACGATGGGGCACGCGCTGGGCGAGGTCTACGTCGAGCGCCACTTCCCCCCGGAGCACAAGGCCCGCATGGAGGCGCTCGTGGCCGACCTCCTGGCGGCCTACCGTCAGTCCATCACCTCCCTGGAGTGGATGGGCCCCGACACACGGCGCCGCGCCCTGGACAAGCTCGAGCTGTTCACCCCCAAGATCGGTTACCCCGAGCGCTGGCGGGACTACTCGGCGGTGCAGGTGACGCCGGGGGACGTCCTGGCCTCCGTGCGCAGCGCCGAGGCCTGCGAGCTGGCGCGCGCCCTGGGCAAGCTCGGCGGCCCGGTGGACCGCCTGGAGTGGCACATGACCCCGCAGACGGTCAACGCCTACTACAACCCGACGATGAACGAGATCGTCTTTCCGGCCGCCATCCTCCAGCCGCCCTTCTTCGACCCCGATGCCGACGACGCCGTCAACTACGCCGGCATCGGCGCGGTCATCGGTCACGAGATCGGGCACGGTTTCGATGACCAGGGCTCGACTTTCGACGGCACCGGCAAGGTCACCGACTGGTGGACGGCGGAGGACCGCGAGGCCTTCTCCGCCCGGACCCGCGCGCTCATCGCGCAGTACGACGCCTACCGGCCCGCGGCGCTCGTGCGCAGGGCCGAGGCGGCCGGCGCCCCGGTCGACGAGGTCCCCCACGTCAACGGTGCGCTGACCATCGGGGAGAACATCGGCGACCTCGGCGGGCTGGGCATCGCCCTCAAGGCCTACGGGAGGGCCCTGGCCCGGGAGGGCATCGACTCGCTCGACCAGGCGCCGGTCATCGACGGGCTGAGCGCCCTGGAGCGCTTCTTCTTCTCCTGGGCCAGGATCTGGCGGGGGAAGAACCGCGACGACTACGCCGAGCTGCTGCTGACCATCGACCCCCACTCCCCCGGGGAGTTCCGTTGCAACGGGATCGTGCGCAACGTCGACGCCTTCTACGAGGCCTTCGCCGTGGGCCGCGACGACGCCCTGTGGCTCGACCCGGCCGACCGGGTCAGCATCTGGTGAACCGGCCCGCACCCGGTGACCCGGCCTGGGCCATCGGTCCTAGTCGGGGACCGGGGAGGCGGATGGCGCGCCTGGAGAGACTCGTGTGACTCGTGTGAACATTCAGGGAACTGCTGTTCCTCAGGTCACAATCCACTGACTTGTGATGGTTCTGTGATCCGAGCGAGACTTGCCTGTGCTCGGCGCCTCCCAGCGCCAGTGCTCACATCCCGTACTTCCCTCATGGAGGACCACATGCGTCTCGGACGCTCCATCGCCGCCGCGGGCGTGGCCGCTCTCATCGCCTCCGGCCTCGCCCTGACGGCCCCTGCCGCCGCCGACTCCACCGGCGCCGAGGCGACCGCCACGCCCACCGCTACCGCCACGGCGACCGACGCCGCCGCGGAGGCCAGCGCCACCGCGACGGATGCCACCGCCGAGGCCAGCGCCTCCCCCGAGGCCACCGCCGCGACGAGTGAGGCCACGGCGGAGGCCACCGCGACCGAGTCGGCCACTGAGGACGCCACAACCGACGCGGACGATACGGAGAACACCGCCACGCCGACCACCGACCCCGCCTCGGGCGCCTTCGCCGCCAACGGCCTGGAGTCGCCGGTCATCGACCCGGCGACCGGCGCCCTGACCGTCTCGGGCACCGGCTGCCAGATCAAGGACGGGCAGGTCGGGAGCGTCTCCGTGGTCCTGGCCTACCAGGACCTCGACACCCGCAGCACCCCCGTCCTCGTCGACGCGGCTGCCGACGGCACCTGGAGCGCGACGATCGACATCGCCGCCGCCGTCGCCGAGATCGGGGCGGACACCAACACCGACCCGTGGTACCTCGTGGCCGCCTGCGCCGAGACCAACGCCGAGCCCCAGGCCCAGCAGCAGCAGGTCTACCTCGATGGCACGGAGGTCTCCGGCGACGCCATCATCGTGTCCTCGGACACCGACGGTGACGGCGCCTACGACACCCAGACCTACGACATCAACAAGACCGGCTTCACCCCCGGTGAGACCGTCACCTTCACGATCCGCAACCAGGACACCGGTGCCGAGCAGGTCCTTGTGGTCCTCACCGCCGACGCCGAGGGCCGCATCACGGGCACCGGCCCGATGCCCGCCGTCGCCGACGGCCGCTACATCATCGAGGCCACCGGCTCGCGCTACGGGGAGGGCTTCACGAGCAAGCCGATCACCGTGACCAACGGCTGGTACCAGGTCGGCGAGGGCACCAACCTGGGTGACTCCGCCACGACCACCACGACGATGACCGTGACCGCTGCCGCCAAGCCGGCCACGCGCACCACCACCCGCACGACCACCGAGCTGGCCAACACCGGCGCCGGCCTCGGACTCGTGGTCGTCGCCGCCGGCCTGGTCGCCTCCGGCGCCGTGCTGTCCTCGCGACGCAAGTCCTGAAGCATCGGCCTTCACGGCCCCACCCGCGGCCCGGTTGCGCAGCATCGACTGCGCAGCCGGGCCGCGGGCGTTTTCGCACCTGCCGTCCGGCAGTGAGAGGATGTGCGCGGATCGAGCCGGACCCGGGCACGACGACGTGCCGCGGCATGAAGCGGCCGCACCCGTCCCCACCGACCTCGCAGAGCACAGAGAAGGAGCATGTATGCCCAGTCAGAACCTGACCCGCCAGGAGGCCGTCGACCGCGCCGGCGTCGTGACCACCCAGAGCTACGACGTCGTCCTCGACATCAGCGGCGCCACCGACCCCGAGCGCGCGAGCTTCCGGTCGACGACGACGGCTCGTTTCACCGCGACACCCGGCGCCTCGACCTTCATCGACCTCGTGGCACCGACGGTCCACTCGGTGGTCCTCAACGGGCGAGCCCTCGACCCGGGCGAGGTCTACTCGGACTCGCGCATCGCACTGACCGGCCTGGCCGCCGACAACGAGCTCGTCGTCGTGGCCGACTGCGCCTACATGCACACCGGTGAGGGCCTCCACCGCTTCGTCGACCCTGCCGACGGCCAGACCTACCTGTACTCCCAGTTCGAGGTGCCCGACTCCCGGCGGGTCTACGCCGTCTTCGAGCAGCCCGACCTCAAGGCCTGCTTCACCTTCACGGTCACGGCGCCCACTGGTTGGACGGTCTTCTCCAACTCGGCCACCCCCGAGCCGACCGCCGTCACCGGTGAGGACGGCGGTCCCGCCGCGCGCTTCGCCTTCGCCCCGACCGAGCCGATGAGCTCCTACGTCACCGCCATCGTGGCCGGCCCCTACGAAGGGGTCACCGACGAGTACGTCGCCCCCGACGGCCGGGTGGTCCCGCTGGGGGTCTACTGCCGCGCCTCGCTGCGCGAGCACCTGGACGCCGAGGAGATCCTGGCGATGACCCGCAGGGGCTTCGCCTACTACGAGGAGCTCTTCGCCACCCCCTACCCCTTCACGACCTACGACCAGGTCTTCGTGCCGGAGTTCAACGCCGGGGCGATGGAGAACGCCGGCTGCGTGACCCACCGCGACGACTACATCTTCCGCTCCCGCCCGGTCGAGGCACGCGTCGAGCGGCGCGCCGTCACCATCCTCCACGAGCTGGCACACATGTGGTTCGGCGACCTGGTCACCATGCGGTGGTGGAACGATCTGTGGCTCAACGAGTCCTTCGCCGAGTACACCTCGACGCTCGCCACGGCCGAGACGACCCGCTTCACCGACGTGTGGACGACCTTCCAGGCACTGGAGAAGGGCTGGGCCTACCACCAGGACCAGCTGTCCTCGACCCACCCGGTGGCGGCCGAGATCAACGACTTGCACGACGTCGAGGTCAACTTCGACGGCATCACCTACGCCAAGGGCGCCTCGGTGCTGGCGGCGCTCGTGAGCTACGTGGGCCGGGACAACTTCTTCGCGGGGATCGCGCGCTACCTGGCCGCCCACGCCTACGGCAACGCCGAGTTGTCCGACCTGCTCGCCGAGCTCGAGGCCACAAGCGGACGGGACCTGTCGACCTGGACCCGGCTGTGGCTCCAGGAGGCGGGGGTGACCACCCTGCGCACCGAGCTGAGCACCGACGAGGACGGCGTCATCACCGCGGCGGCGGTCCTTCAGGAGGTGCCCGAGGGCTCGCCCGCCTCCCTGCGCCCGCACCGGGTGGTCATCGGCTCCTACACGCTGGCCGACGGGGCACTCACGCGCACCGGACGGGTCGAGCTCGACGTCGACGGCCCTCACACCGAGGTGCCCGAGCTCGTGGGCACGCGGCGCGGCGACGTCCTCGTGCTCAACGACGAGGACCTCACCTACGCCAAGGTCCGCCTCGACCGGGCCTCCCTCGACGCGGGCCTTGTGCATGTGGCGGCCTTCACCGGCTCCCTGGAGCGCTCCATCGTCCTGTCGTCGGCCTGGGACATGGTGCGCGACGGCGAGCTCGCCGCCTCCCGCTACCTCGAGGCGGCCCTGGCCGCGCTGCGGGTCGAGACCCACTCCTCGGTGGTCATGGGCCTGCTGGGCCGGGTGGCCACCTGCCTCAGCCTCTACCTGCCCCCGGCCGCCCGGGCGGCCGCCGCACCGGGCGCCGCCGAGGCCCTCCTCGGGCTCGCCCGTGACGCTGAGCCCGGCTCCGACGCCCAGCTCCAGCTCGTGCGGGCGGTGGCCGCGCACGCCGTCACCGTCGACCAGCTCGACACGGTCTCCGCCTGGCTCTCCGGCACCGAGGTCCTCGAGGGCCTCGTGGTCGACCAGGACCTGCGCTGGGAGCTGCTCACCGGGCTCGTGGCCGCCGGCCGTGCCGGCCAGGAGGCGATCGCCGCCGAGGAGGAGGCCGACCGCACGACCACCGGCCGGGAGCGGGCCGCCCAGGCCCGCGCCGCCGTCCCCACCGCCGAGGCCAAGGCCGCCACATGGCGGGCCCTCGTGGAGGACGAGTCGATGCCCAACGAGACCCAGGTGCGGGTGCTTACCGGTTTCGGCTCGGTCGAGCGCCACCCGGAGCTGCTCGTGCCCTACATCGAGGCCTATGTCGAGGCGGCCGAGGGCATCTGGGCCTCACGGACCTTCCACATGGCGGAGAACCTCCTGTCACGCCTGTGGTCCTGCGCCACGGTGGGCCTGCCCGGCGCCGATCCGGCCGCCGCCCTCGCGGGCTGGCTGGACGCGCACCCCGACGCCCCGGCTGCCTTCCGGCGGATCGTGCGTGAGAACCTCGACGACACCCTGCGGGTCGCCGGGGCCCAGGAGCGCGAGGCCGCCGAGTCCGGCCCGCATGGCGGTGGCCAGAGCCTGCCCGGTCAGTCCCGGGCGTAGGATCGCGACATGTTGAGACGTCAGAGCAGGAGGAAGACCGGGACCCGCTTCGAGGCCGTCTCCCGGGACCGTGTGCCCGGCACAACGATCCAGGGCGCCGTCCTCAGGGACCGCCAGACCGGGGTGTGCTACCTCCTGGCCTCGTGGGGTTACGGCACTGGGCTCAGCCCGCTGCTTGACGCCGAGGGCAAGCCCCTCGTCGTCGAGGCCGAGGACTGACGCGATCGCCTCGGGCGGCCGAGCGGTCCTTCGATCCGTCCGTCCGCACTGCTTCTCGGCGGCCCCGCGACACCCGCGGGGCCGCCGAGTCATCTGCACCGGCTCAGGTCCCGGTCTGCCCGTGGCCTGCTCGCAGTCGGCTCGGGATCGGCGCGTGGCCGGCGGCCAGGCGGACTCAGCCGTCGCGGTCCTGCGCGGCGGCCTTGCCGGTGGACTGGGCCGCCGCGCTCTGGGCAGCGGAGAAGGAGTCCGTCTCGTCGTCCTCCCGGCCGGGAGTCTTGAAATCGAACCTGACGATGAGGTAACGGAAGAGGAGGTAGTAGACGACGCCGTAGATGAGGCCGATGACCAGCAGGCTGATGGGGCCGGCCAGGGCGCCGCCGGACAACTCGGCGGACTTGCCGAAGTTGAGCACGTAGTCGAAGGCCCCGGCCGAGAAGGTGAAGCCGTCCTTGATGCCCAGCAGGTTGACGACCATGAGCGACAGCCCCGTCATGACGGCGTGGATCGCGTACAGGGGGAAGGCGATGTAGGCGAAGGCGTACTCCAGGGGCTCGGTGATGCCGGTCAGGAAGGCGGTCAGGGCCACCGAGACCATGAGGGCACCGGTGGTCTTGCGCCGCTCCGGCCGTGCGGTGCGCCAGATGGCGAGCGCCGCTCCGGGCAGCGCGAACATCATGATCGGGAAGAAGCCGGTCATGAAGGAGCCGGTCCAGGCGTTCGTGCCGTCGACCCCCGAGTAGAAGCAGGCGAGGTCGCCGTGGAGGGTGTTGCCCTCGGCGTCGGTGCACGAGCCGAGCTGGAACCACGGGATCGAGTTGAGCAGGTGGTGGAGCCCGAAGGGCACGAGCAGGCGGTTGACGGTACCGAAGACGAAGGCGGCGAGGGCCGAGCCGACGCCCCCGTCGGTGCCGGCCCGCGTGAGCCAGCCACCGAGCTGGTCATTGATGAGCCAGTTGAAGGCGGGGTAGAGGGCGGCCATGGCCACGGCGATGAGGACGGCGGCGCCGGAGGTCACGATCGGGACGAAGCGGCGTCCCCCGAAGAAGGCCAGCCAGTCCGGCAGCTTGATGCGGTGGTAGCGCTGCCACAGCGTGGCGGCGGTCAGACCGATGATGATACCGCCGAGCACCCCGTAGTTGATGGTGTCGGGGTTGTCCTTGCCATCACCCCCGGTGCCCCAGAAGGGGGCCAGGGCGTCGATGACCGCCTGGAAGACGAGGTAGCCGAAGAGCCCGGCCACGCCGGTCGACCCGTCGGACTTGCGGGCGAAGCCCACGGCGACGCCGACGGCGAAAATGACCGGCAGGTTGCTGAAGACGGCCCCGCCGGCCGCCGCCAGGACGTCGGCCACGGGCTGGAGCCACTCGACACGGGCGGCCAGGCCGTCGGCACCGAGCATGTCGGGCTGCCCCAGGCGCACGAGCAGACCGGCGGCGGGCAGCGTGGCGATCGGCAGCATGAGCGAGCGGCCGAGACGTTGGACGGAGACGAGGACTCCGCCCTTCCTGTTGTTGTCAAACACGTCGTCCTCCAGTTCCGGGATGGTGCTCCAGCGTTGAAGCACCGGTGGGGTGGATGCCTTGGGCGGGCGGCGGCTCCAGGCCGGCCCATGGCGGGCGGGACCGGACCACTGCCAGCCAAACCTGTGCACCGCGGCAAGTCAAGCGCTGCGGACCCGGAGCGTCGCGGCCGCACGCACTGCGCCGGGGCACGCCGGGGCCCGAGCAGGGCGGCGACACCGTCCGGGAGAGTCGATGCTTTACGATGACTCGAGCGGCGGCTCGCACACGGTCCTCCGCTCGGGCGAGGCAACCCCCGCCCCCGAGGCGCCCTCGTCCTGTCCGCATCCCGGCCCCGGCCGCCCGACACAGAAGGACCGACCATGACCCCGGCGCAGAAGATCGTCACCGCCCTCGGCGGCTTTGAGAACATCACCGAGATCGAGCCCTGCATCACGCGGCTGCGCTGTGAGCTGGCGGACCCCTCCCTGCTCGACGAGGCGGGGCTCAAGGCTGCGGGCGCACACGGGGTGGTCGTCGTGGGCTCGGCCGTCCAGGTGGTGGTCGGACCCAACGCGGACGCCGTGGCGGAGGACATCGAGGACCTACGATGAGCCTGGCCGTCCAGGCGCCGCTGGCCGGGACGGTCGTCCCCCTGGGCCTGGTGCCCGACCCTGTCTTCTCCGCCGGGCTCCTGGGACCGGGAACGGCTCTTGACCCGCGGCGCGACGCCGGTGGCCAGGTGGTGGTCCGTGCCCCGGTGGCCGGGACGGTGACCAAGCTCCACCCGCACGCCTTCGTCGTCATGACCCGGGAGCGCAGCATCCTGGTCCATCTCGGGCTGGACACCGTCACCCTCGAGGGCCGGGGTTTCACGACCCGCACCCAGGAGGGCGCAGGGGTCGATGCCGGCGCCCCCATGGTGTCGTGGAGCCCCGCCGCGGTGGAGGCGGCCGGCCTCAACCCGCTCCTGGTCCTCATCGCCCTGGACGGGGCCCAGGAGGACCTCGCCCTGTCCGCCGAGGGCACCGTCCTGGAAGCCGGCGAGACCGCCTTCACCTGGGGCTGAGCGCCCGCCGTCAGCGGATCCGCCGGTTCCCCGCCTCCGGGCGCCGGCGCAGCGCCCGGAGGCGGGGAACCGGGCCGCTCAACGCCCCAGCTCGTCGCGCACGGCGGCCAGCAGGCTGGCCAGCCGGACGTTGTCGGGCAGGTCCTCGATGAGAACCGCCTCGCCCGAGCCGTCAGCCAGGGGCATCTTCCAGTTGGGGTACTCCAGGTCGGTGCCCGGCTGGTTCTGGGTGCGACGCTCCCCCACGCCGTCGACGAGGGCGACGCCGACGAGGGCCGAGGGCGTGCGCACGATGTAGCGGTGGAGGGCCTCGACCACCTGACGCTCCGAGGGGTCGTCCTCGAGCAGCCCGTGCTCGCGCAGGCGGGTGAGCATGCGCTCGCGCTCGACACGTGCCTCGGCGCGCACATGCTCGACCGGCTCGGTGAGCAGCCCGAGCCGCTCGCGCAGGGCGACGTGCTCGTCGGCGAGGTAGCCGGCCGTGGGGGGCAGGTCGTGGGTGTTGACAGTCGACAGCGCCAGGTGGCGGTAGACATCGGGCTGGAGCGGCCAGCCGTCGCCCTGCTTCTCGAACCACAGCACCGAGGTGCCCAGCACGCCCCGGCTGGCGAGGTAGTCGCGCGCCCAGGGCTCGACTGTCCCGAGGTCCTCCCCGATGATGACCGCGCCCGCGCGCTGGGCCTCGAGCAGCAGCACCCCGACCATGGCCTCGTGGTCGTAGCGGACATAGGCGCCCTGCTCGGCGCCCATCCCCTCGGGGATCCACCACAGCCGGAACAGGCCGATGACGTGGTCGACCCGCAGGGCGCCGGCGTGCCGCAGCACGGTGCGCACCATGTCGCGCAGCGGGGCGTAGGCGCTGTGCGCCAGGTGCACGGGGCTCCACGGCGGCTGGGACCAGTTCTGACCGAGCTGGTTGTACATGTCCGGCGGGGCCCCGACCTTGATGCCCGAGGCGAAGGCCTCGGGGTTGGACCACACGTCGGCCCCGTAGGAGTGGACGCCCACCGCCAGGTCGTCCATGACCCCCAGGGACATGCCCGAGGCCTTGGCCTCGGCCTGGGCGCGGCAGAGCTGCTCGTCGACGACCCACTGCAGCCAGGTGTAGAAGTCGATGCGCTCGGACAGGGTGCGCGCCTCGTTGGCCACGAAGGCGCTCGAGGAGTCCTTGAGGGTCTCCGGCCAGTCCTTGAGGGGGCCGTGCTTCTCGGTCAGGGCGCACCACAGGGCGAAGCGCTCCAGCCCCTCTCCCTGCTCGGCGCGGAAACGCTCGAAGGAGCGCTGCCGCGAGCGCGGGCGACCGGCGGCGAAGACCACCTCGAGGGCCTCGCGCTTGGCCTTCCAGGCGGCGTCGCGGTCCATCGGCTCGATGGACTCGTTGGAGGCGGCGACCTCCTCGTGCGCCCACTGCACGAGGGAGCGGCGGGGGCCCGACAGGCGGGCCACCTCGGGGATCGCCTCGGGGCGGATGTAGATCGGGTTGACGAAGCGGCGGGTGACCGGCAGGTAGGGCGAGGGCGTCATCTCGCCGGCCGGCTCGGCGGCGTGCAGCGGGTTGATGAGCAGGAAATCGGCCCCCTGGTCGCCCAGGAAGCTGACGAGCTCGGCGAGGTCGTCGGCGTCGCCGATGCCCCACGAGCTGTGCGAGCGCACCGAGTACAGCTGCGCCATGACGCCCCAGCCCCGCCGTCCCAGGGAGGCGGGCAGCTCGAGACGGTCGGGGGTCACGGCCAGGGGGGACTCGTCGGTGAAGGCGCCGCGGACCTCGCTCGCGCCGATCTCGGCGACCAGCGTGTGCCAGCCCAGGGGCAGGTCGGCGGGCAGGAGGAAGCTCGCGCGGCCGGTGAGCACGCCGTCCACGGTGCGCGCGGGGGTCCAGTCGTCGGACTGGGACAGGATCCGGCGGCCGCCGTCCTCGAGCTCGACGTGGACGCGCACCGAGGCCCCGTCGGGCAGGTGGACGGGCACGGTGGTCGTCCGCCCCGCGCGCACGACGACGGTGGGGGGCAGGGTGTGGCGCCACGGCGCCAGGTCGACCTCACGCAAGGACGCCCCGATCTGCTCGTCGGTGGAGGCCTGGACGCCCAGGGCGGCCAGGACGGCCACGAGGGTCGCCCGGGACGGTGCTGCCCGGTTGCCGTGGTAGTCCCAGTACTCGGTGGAGACTCCGTGTGCTTCAGCGAGCCGCCTGAGGCGCTCGCCGGCGGGCTCGGATGCGGCGGTGGACTCGGTCATGGCAGGAGTTCAGCCTTACGCTCGGTCGCGCGTACGCGAGTGGCTCCCCCGTGGGACCGGGGTCGCTCGGGACGATGGTCGGTGCGCCCGGCCGTGTCGCGGTCCGGTGCGGCATTGCGGTCGGCCTTGCAGGCGGGGCACGTTGTTGCTGCAAGGGTTTCACACGTGCGTGGCGGATGCCAGCCAGTGGGGGCGTGTCCCGGTGTCCTCGTCGTGACGGTCGTCGCCATCGTCGCCGTCATCATCGCGGCCGGTGCAGCCGGTGCGGTCACTGCGGTCCTCGCGGCTATCGCCGCCATCGCCTCGGGGCGCCCGTCGCAGCCAGGGCGACGCCCCCGGCGCGGGTGGGCCAGGGGCGTGCCGGCGTCAGTCGAGGTCGGCGATCTCGGAGGCGAGGGTGTCGGCGATCGGGCCGACGACGACCTGGACGATGCGCCCGGAGCGCACGACGCCGAATGCCCCCGTGGCGCGCAGGGCCTTCTCGTCGACCTTGTCCTGGTCGAGGACCTCGACGCGCAGGCGGGTGATGCAGGGCTCGAGGTCCGTGATGTTGTCCCGCCCGCCCAGTCCGGCGACGATGTCTGCTGCGATGCTCATATGCGCTCCTCGTGTCCTGGTGAGGCTCTGCGTGCACCGCCCCCGGCGGGACGCGCGCAGCAGCCGTCGGTTCCGTGTTGGAGGTCACTTTATCCCAGATCACCGACCGCGGCGAAGCGCGCGGCCCCCGAGCGCCCCACGACGCCCCGCCCCACCCCGGGGCGTCGGACCGCCGCGGGGCGGCTCCGCTGTCAATCGACATTCATCCGAGGGCGGAAAGGTAACCTGGAACGCCGTCGGCGTGCAGAATAAGGCGTGACACCCGTCTCCATCGACGTTGAGGAGCCCCGCATGGCCACGCCCGACGCAACCCCTACTTCCCTGTCCGGTATCGGTGTGAGCCCAGGCCTCGTCGCCGGCCCGGTGGCACGCATGGCCCCGGGGATCACCGAGCCACCCATCGAGCTGCTTGACGCCTCCAGCGACCTGGACAAGGAGTGCGAGCGGGTGGCGGCCGCGGCCCAGACCGTCAAGAAGGGGCTGGAGCTGTCGGCGGCCGAGGCCAAGGGCGAGGGCCGTGTCCTGCTGGAGACCACCGCCCAGATGGCCGCCGACCCCACCCTGACCTCGACCGCCCAGGCGATGATCCGCGAGCGCCGCCTGGTCCCGGCGCGCGCTGTGTGGGAGTCCGCCGGCACCCTGGCCTCGATGCTGGAGTCGCTGGGCGGTTACATGGCCGAGCGGACCCGTGACGTGGCGGACGTGCGTGACCGCATCGTGGCGGTGCTCACCGGCTCCCCCATGCCGGGGATCCCCCGCCTGCCCGAGCCCTTCGTGCTCGTGGCCGAGGACCTGGCGCCGGCCGACACCGCCCTGCTCGACCCCGAGAAGGTCGTCGCCTTCATCACCTCCGAGGGCGGCCCGACCTCCCACACCGCCATTCTGGCCCGCGCCCTGGGCATGCCCGCCATCGTGGGCACCGGGCAGGAGGTCACCGACCAGCTCTCCGACGGGGACATCGTGCTGGTCGACGGGACCAAGGGCACGATCGCCATCGACCCGAGCGAGGACCAGCTGCGCCGGGCCCGGGAGCTGGCCAGCCGGGTGCGCGTGTTCAACGGCGACGGCGCCACGAAGGACGGCCGCGAGGTCCAGCTGCTGGCCAACGTCGGGGACGCCGCCGGGGCGCGCACGGCCGCCGAGGCCGGAGCCATGGGCGTGGGCCTGTTCCGCACGGAGTTCTGCTTCCTTGACCAGCCCGACGAGCCCACCGTCGAGGAGCAGGTCGAGGCCTACCGCGGGGTGCTCGAGGCCTTCCCGGGCAAGAAGGTCGTCGTACGCACCCTGGACGCCGGGGCCGACAAGCCCCTGCCCTTCCTCACCGACGCCACCGAGGCCAACCCGGCCCTGGGTGTGCGCGCCTACCGCACCACTCGCCGCGACCCCGATGTCCTGGACCACCAGCTCGAGGCGCTGGCTCAGGCCGAGGCGCAGACCGAGGCCAAGGTGTGGGTGATGGCCCCGATGATCTCCACCGCCG
Source organism: Actinomyces sp. (assembly GCF_030524025.1). Lineage (GTDB taxonomy): Bacteria > Actinomycetota > Actinomycetes > Actinomycetales > Actinomycetaceae > Actinomyces. The sequence goes on from NZ_JAUNHI010000009.1 coordinate 85,370, forward strand.
AGGAGGCCCAGGCCTTCACCGAGAAGGCCCGCTCCTACGGCCTGCAGACGGCCGGGATGATGATCGAGGTGCCCTCGGCCGCGCTCATGGCCGACAAGATGTTCGAGCACGCCGACTTCGCCTCGATCGGCACCAACGACCTCACCCAGTACGTCATGGCGGCCGACCGGCTTCTGTCGTCCCTGGCCGACCTGTCGACCGCCTGGCAGCCGGCCGTCCTGCGGCTCATTCAGCAGGCCTGCCAGGGGGCGGCCCCGCACGGACGCCCGGTGGGCGTGTGTGGTGAGGCGGCGGCCGACCCGGCCCTGGCCTGTGTCCTCGTGGGCCTGGGCGTGGCCAGCCTGTCGATGACCTCGCGCGCGCTGCCCGACGTCGACGCCGTGCTCAAGTCGGTCGACTTCGCCGACTGCCAGCGCCTGGCGGAGATCGCCGTCGGCTCGGCGACCGCCGACGACGCGCGCACCGCCGTGCGCGCCGAGCTGCCGATCCTGGAGGAGCTCGGTCTGTGACGACGCCCTACCCCGTCCCCCTCGCGACGACCGAGCCCCTGGGCTCAGTCACCCGGGTTCTCGCTCTGGTCGAGGGGGACGGGGTGGACGCCTTCGAGGGCGGCTCACTGCCCCAGCTGGCCGGGCGCATCTACGGCGGCCAGGTCGTCGCCCAGGGGCTGCTCGCCGCAGCCGCCACCCTGGAGCCGGGCCCTCCCCCGGCCGGGGCACCGGGAGGTCCCCTCGGCCCGGGGCCGCAATCCCCCGTGCGCCTGCCCCATTCCGTGCACGCCTACTTCATGCGCGGCGGCAAGCCCGACTCGCCGGTGCGCTTCGAGGTCGACCGGATGCATGACGGCAGGTCCTTCTCCCAGCGGCGCACGACCGCCTCGCAGAACGGCGCGCCGATCCTCACCATGGTCTCCTCATTCCAGGTCACCCAGGAGGGCGCGGACGTCCAGGCCCAGGCCCCGGACGTGCCCGGTCCCGATGAGCTGGTCAGCGCCCTGGAGATCTTCCGCACGATCGACCACCCGGTGGCGCGGTTCCTGGGACGCACCGCCGCCTTCGACCTGCGCCACGTCGAGGGCAACATCTTCCTGCGCCCGGGCGGTGAGGTCTCGGCACGCCAGCACCTGTGGGTCCGTTCCCGCGGGGCGGTGCCCGCCGAGGCATCCCAGACGGTGCACCGCGCACTGCTCACCTATGTGTGCGACCAGGTCATGCTCGAGCCGGCGCTGCGCAGCCAGGGGCTGTCATGGCGCAGCAAGGGGATGAGCCTGGCCACGCTCGACCATGCCCAGTGGTTCCACCGCGACGTCGACGCCGGGGACTGGCTGCTGTTCGTCCAGGACTCGCCCTCATCCCAGGGAGGGCGCTCGCTGGCGCGCACGGAGGTCTTCGACTCCTCGGGCACCCTGGTGTCCACGATCGCCCAGGAGGGCATGATCCGCATGCCCACGGCCAGCACTGCCGGCTCGGGCCGCTGGGCCATCCGCCCCGACGACGACGGCCCCGCCCCCACGCACTGACCCCGCCCACCCCGCCGAGATCGGGACATATGACACCCCGAGATCGGTAGATATGGCACCTCGAGATCGGGGCATCCGGTACGGAGACTCGAGCAAGCTCGGCCTCACTCGGCTCAGTCGCGTGTGTTCAGCTCCGCACCAACACGCTCCATCGCCTCGGAAACTCGAGCAAGCTCGGCCTCACTCGGCTCAGTCGCGTGTGTTCAGCTCCGCACCAACACGCTCCATCGCCTCGGAAACTCGAGCAAGCTCGGCCTCACTCGGCTCAGTCGCGTGTGAGCTTGCGGTAGGTGACGCGGTGCGGGCGGGCCGCCTCGGCACCCAGGCGCTTGACCTTGTTCTCCTCGTAAGAGGCGAAGTTGCCCTCGAACCAGTACCAGTTCGCGGGGTTGTCCTCCGTACCCTCCCAGGCCAGGATGTGCGTGGCGACCCGGTCGAGGAACCAACGGTCGTGGGTGATGACGACGGCGCAGCCGGGGAACTCCAGCAGCGCCTTCTCCAGGCTCCCCAGGGTCTCGGTGTCCAGGTCGTTGGTCGGCTCGTCGAGCAGGATGAGGTTGCCTCCCTGCTTGAGGGTCAGAGCCAGGTTGAGGCGGTTGCGCTCGCCTCCGGAGAGCACGCCGGCCGGCTTCTGCTGGTCGGCGCCCTTGAACCCGAAGGCGGCGACATAGGCGCGTGAAGGCATTTCGACATTGCCGACCGTGATGTAGTCCAGGCCGTCGGAGACAACCTCCCACAGGGACTTCTTCGGGTCGATGCCGGCGCGGTCCTGGTCGACGTAGGACAGCTTGACGGTCTGGCCGACCTTGAGCTCGCCGCCGTCGAGCTCCTCCAGCCCGACGATCGTCTTGAACAGCGTCGTCTTACCCACACCGTTGGGGCCCACGATGCCCACGATGCCGTTGCGGGGCAGGGAGAAGGACAGCCCATCGATCAGGGTCCGCCCGTCGAAGCCCTTCGACAGGTCGGTGGCCTCGAGCACGATGCCTCCCAGCCGGGGGCCCGGCGGGATCTGGATCTCCTCGAAGTCGAGCTTGCGGGTGCGCTCGGCCT
>NZ_JAUNHI010000035.1 GCF_030524025.1 Actinomyces sp.
CTGCCGCCCAGGCCGCCGCGGCCATCGCCGCCCAGCACCCCGACCCGGCCCCCGAACCGGGCGCGGATCCCGAGGCGGGGCCCGGTCCCGAGGCGGGCCCTGAGGCGGGTCCGAGGGCTGAGGGTGCTGACGATGGCGGGAGCCCGCGCCTGTGAGCCCGCCCGCTGGCCCTGCTTCCGGTTCTGCTCCTGGTTCTGCTCCTGGTGGTGGGGCCGGTGGGGCTGGTCTGGTTGAGGGTGACATGTTCACTTCTGGTCGGGCTGGTGGTCAGCGGGTGCTGGTGTGGGAGGGGGGGTGCTGCGGCACCGGCCAGCTCCCTGGCGTGGCACTCACCGGTCCCGGTGGAGGTGTTCTTCCACACCGGCCGCAGTCCCGGGCTGCGGGCCCTGTCAGGGGAGTTCACCCGTCAGCTCGACCGCCAGCTCTCAGCCCTGAGCCTGCTCAGCGCCCAGCGGCTGCTCGATGGCATCCGCGCCTACCGCACCCAGGGACGGGCCCCAACCTCCAGCGCAGTCAAAGACGCCCGCCAAAACTTCATGACCGCCGTCACGAAGGAACTGACGAGGAATCATGGTTTCTCTGAGTCCAGGGCCCGGGAGGCGGTGGGGCTGGTTGACCAGGCCCTGGTGGTGCTTCACGAGTCCGACCAGGTGACCTACGGGCCAGGTGACCCGGTGCTGGTCGGCGGGCTGGGCTCGATGGGAGTCGATCGGGTCAACTCCTCGATCGGCTCCCAGGGCAAGCCCGTGGCCAGGGTCCTGGAGCAGGCCGTGCTGGCCATCACCGCCCGCGCCACCGCCGCCAGCCACAACCCCACCCAGGCACCCGCCCCCCGCAAGCCCCCCGGCCTGAACCGATAACAACCAATCACACCCACCACCCGAACCCGACCAGACCAGAAACAGGTCGACCACCCAGCACCAACCCCACGCCAGGCGCCGGACAGACGGACCGGCGCGAGTCAGCGAGGCGCGATGAGCTCGATGTCCTCCCAGGGCAGCGGGTCGGGGATGGCGCCGACGAAGGCGCCGTCGACGATGTCCTCGAAGCCCGTGAAGACCCACTGGCCCTGGCGGTCCTGGAGCAGCTGGCCGGCGTAGAGGTGCTCGGGGCTGACGTAGCGCGCCGCGTCAATGTCCCAGGGGCCCAGCAGCGACTTGCCTGTGGCCACCCACACCCCGCCGGGGCCGGGCTCGGCCTGCATGTCGTCCCCGCAGGAGAAGACCAGGAGGTGCTCGCCGTCGACGCAGCGGGACTGGCAGACCTCGAGCTGGCCGAAACGGCTGGGGCTGCTCAGCGGGGGCAGGACCTCCCAGTGGTCGAGGTCGGTCGACACGGCGTGCCCCACGACCCCGCCGCGCTTGTGGTCCACGCCGCCGACCCGCGCGGTGATGAGCATGTGCCAAGCGCCCTCGTGGTGGAAGACGAAGGGGTCGCGCCAGGCCTCGTCCCAGGGCAGGGCGGGGTGCCACTTCTCATACCAGCGCCCGTCGGCCTCCAGGGGCTCGGTGGTCGCCCGCTCGAAGGTGATGCCGTCGCGGGAGTCGGCCCAGCCGATTCGCTGGACCATCCCCCGCTCGACGTGGGAGACCCCGGTGTAGAACACCCTGAGGGTGCCGTCGGGGCGGACGACGGTCGAGCCGGTCCAGATCGCCTTGTCGTCGAAGGCGGGGCCGTCGCTGTGGACGATCGCGTCGGGGCGAAGGGACCAGGTGCGCCCGTCGGGTGAGACCGCGTGCCCCACGCTCGCCCGGAAGTGGCGCCGGTGCGGGTCATGCAGGGCCCGCGAGGCGCGCAGGAAGAACAAGTGGTACTGCTCGCCATCGTCGGCGAGCCAGTGGTCCCATACCCAGTGGTCGGCCAGGTGCAGGCTCATGAGACGTCTCCGTTCGTGTTGGTGTGCACGGCTCTCAAGGGCCAGGCCGTGCGCAGTGTCATGGAGGAGAAGGTCGCCGTCCCGCCGTCCGCGTAGAGGGCCAGGCCGGTGTCGCCCTCCTCCAGGTAGAGCTGGTTGGACATGACGGTGTGGCCTCCGTTGACGAAGACCTCCACGCTGCCGCGGTCGACAAGGATACGCAGGTACACGTGCCGCGACTGCGGGTCGATCGGTGCGTGGGCACGGGTGTAGGGCGCGAAGGGCACCGCGGGGCGCTCCGAGGGGCCGCGGTCGACGTAGACCTCGCCGTCGCACACCCCGATGTTGGTGTGCCGGCGTCCGTCGGCCGAGCGGGCCACGCACACCCCGGCATTGGTCGCGCTGTCCCAGTCGATGTCGAGCTCGAGGTCATAGGCCTGGCCCGACCAGGGAAGGACGGCCATGGAGTCGTCCAGGACCAGGTCCTCGTACTCCAGCTCCCGGGGCAGCCGGTGGCGCAGGGCGCTGATGGGCATCGACACGAGGCAGTACCAGCCGCCCGGCTCGTGGCGCATGCGCACCTCCCGCACGATCGAGTACTGGCCGTTGTAGGAGTCGGTGTCCATCGTGGGCACGTGGCGTGCCGCGTACTTCCAGTTGTTGAGCCAGCCGATGGCGTGGCGCACCGTGCGCGGCTCATCGGCCGAGGGCCAGGTCACCGCGGCGTACCAGTCGAAGCCGTGGTCGAGCCACTGGGGCACAAGGTTGTCAGTGACGAAGCGCTCGCCGTCCCAGGACCCCACCCAGTAGGCGTAGGTGCCCAGCCCGCCGTGCTCCCAGCCGTCCATGGAGGCGGCCAGCACCCACGCGCTCGTGCCGTCGTCGGCGGTCATCTCAAATAGGTCGGGACACTCCATGCCGCCCAGGAAGCCGTTGCCGGACTCCGGGGTCAGGTAGTCGAAGTTGGAGACCCACTGCCAGTGCCGCAGGTCGGTCGAGACGTAGAAGGACAGGTAGCAGGCCCGGCCGATGACGCACACCCACCGGCCCCGCTGCTCGTCCCGGACGATCTTGGGGTCGCGGAACCAGCGGGCGTTGTCAATCTCCTCGGAGGTCGTGGCGCTCAGCGCGTCGGTGTTGGGGATAACCGGCTCCTCCAGGCGGGAGAAGCTCCGGCCCTCGTCGGTCGACCAGTGCAGGTACTGGGCCTGGTGGGTCATGTCGTTGCCGGGCAGCCGGGTGACCAGGGCGACGACGGCCCCGGCGCCGAAGCCCGCGGTGTTGTCGACGTCGACCACCGCCGAGCCGCTCCAGGCCGGGAAGTCCCCCTCGAGGGGAATGATGTCGCCGCGGTCGGTGAAGGCGACCTCATCGGTGGAGGTGGCCAGCCGCCAGCCCCCCGGTCCCGCGACCTCCTGGGCCTGCAGGTGCGGCAGGTGGAGCTCGCCGCCCAGGTAGTAGGGACGCTGGGCGTCGCAGGCCCAGCCGGACCGCGGGGTCAGGTGGTACAGCGCTCGGCGGCCGACGGCCGCTCTGGACTGTCCCGGCAGGGCCAGGCACAGCGCGCCTCCGGCGCCCGCCGCGGCGCTCAGCGTCAGGGCCGTGGCCAGCAGCCCGCGCCGGGACGGGCTCCAGGAGACCGCCGGCGGAACCGCCGCCACGGGCTTGAGCGGCTTCAATGGATTCATCGGTGTCATCGGTGATCCTCCAAGGGTGGTGACGCGAGGAGCGGACAGACAAAGACGAACAACGGACAAGGTGGACAGGACCGACGCAAGTCGACACAAGTCGGTGCAGGTCGGCACAGGTCGATAGCGGTCGGACGGGCTCAGCCCTTGACCGCGGTCCCCGCCAGGGAGGCGACGAAGGAGCGCTGGAACAGGACGAAGATGATGAGCACGGGCAGGGTGATGAGCGTGCCGTAGGCCATGATCTCCCCCCACACGGGGTTGAGCTGGAAGAAGTACTGCATGCCGACACTGGCGGGGCGCAGCGCCTCGTCCTGGACGACCATGAGCGGCCACAGGTAGGAGTTCCAGGCCGGCAGCATCGTGATGATGGCGACCGTCGCGAAAGTCGGGCCCGACAGGGGCACGATGATCCGGCGGTAGATCGTCCACCACGAGGCGCCGTCGACGCGGGCGGCCTCGTCGATCTCCTTGGGGATGTCGGAGAAGTGCTGGGCGAACAGGAAGATCGCCAGGGCGTTGGCCACGAAGGGCAGGATCTGGACCTGGTAGGTGTTGAGGATCCCCTGCTCGAGCAGGAAGCCGTCCTTGACCCAAGACACCGAGGGGAGCTTGGCCACCCAGTACACCAGCGGCACGGCGATCGTCTCGAAGGGGACCATGAGGGTGGCCAGGACCAGGGAGAGCACGATTCCCTTGCCCCGCCAGCGCATCCTGGCGATGGCGAAGCCGATGAGCGAGTTGACCACCAGACCCAGCGCGACAATGCCGACGGTCACGATGATCGAGTTGAGCAGGAAGTGCGCCGCCGGCACCCGCTCGAAGACGCCGGTGTAGTTGTCCAGGCTCAGGCTGCCCACCGGAAGGAAGGCCTTGACCGACCCCAGGTCGGCGAAGATCTGGGAGTCCTGCTTCAACGAGGACACGATCATGAACAGCAGGGGCAGGGCCGCCACCAAGGCGGCGAGCACGAGGCCGATGTAGGTCAGGACCCGCGAGCGCCGGAGGGTGGCCGCCCGGCCGCGGCGGGAGCGCTCGGGGGCGACCGCCTCGGCGACGGCGCGGGGCCCGTCGGGCCGCTCGGTCGGGACGGAGGTCGAGGGAGTATCCGGCATGTCAGTCCTTCTCCCGGGTGAGCCAGCGCTGGATGAGCGAGATGAGGAGCACGGCGACGAAGAAGATGAGGGAGATCGCGCTCCCGTAGCCCATGTCCTGCTCCCGGTAGCCCTTGCGCACGGCGTGGTAGACGAGTGTGGAGGTGGCGTCCTGGGGACCGCCGGCGGTCATGACGTCGACTTGGACGAACAGCCCGAGGGCGGCGATAGTGATGGTGACCAGGATGAAGACCATCGTGGAGCGCAGGCCCGGCCACGTGATGTAGCGGAAGCGCTGCCAGCCGTTGACGCCGTCGAGGTCGGCCGCCTCGTAGAGGGCCGGGTCGATCATCTGCAGGCCGGCCAGCCAGATGATCATGTGCAGGCCCACCGCCTGCCAGATCGACAACACGATGATCGCGGGCATGGCGGTGCCCGGCTCGGTCAGCCAGGGCACGGCCGTCCAAGCCCCTCCGGTCAGCGTGTTGAGCATCGAGTTGACCAGGCCGTTGTCCTCGTAGAAGAAGCTCCACAGGATGGACACGACGACCATCGAGGTGACCACCGGCATGAAGATGATGGTCCTGAAGGCGGTCACTCCGTTGACCTTCTGGTTGACCAGGATCGCCAGGGCCAGGGCCAGACCCGATTGGCAGGGCACGACGATCAGGGCGAAGAAGGCGGTGTTGGTCAAGGACCTCATGAAGGTCGGGTCCAGGGTGAATGCCCGGATGAAGTTGCTCAGGCCCACGAAGCTGGGAGGGTTGGGCGAGATGAGCCGGGTGTTGGTGAAGGACAGCACGAAGGTGAGCAGGATGGGGATGCCCATGAAGAGCAGGAGGAGCAGCAGGGCCGGCGAGGACATGATCCAGGCGGTCCGGACCTCCTTGCGCAGGGCGGAGCTGCGTGCCCGGGTGGACGTTGACATGGTCTTCCCTTCCCGGTGGGGGCGCCCGAGCGCCCCCACCGGTCTCGGATACGGTGTGAATGAGCTGACAGGACCTGCCGGTGAGGCGCTCAGCTCGCCTTGTAGCCGTTGTTGGACGTGATGTCGGCGTCGATGTCCTTGACGGCCTGGTCGAGGGTCTGCTGGACGTCGGCGCCCGAGACGATGTCGCGTGCCGCCTTGTCGAAGATCGAGGAGATGACCTTGTAGCCGGGGGTGGCCGGGCGCAGCAGCGCGTAGGTCGTGCCGATCTCGTAGATGGGCTCGAGCGGCTTGCCCTCGCCGTAGTAGTCGGTCTCGGCGGTGGCCGACTTTACGGAGGGAAAGTTGCCGATCGCGTTGGAGTACTCCACGAGGTACTCCTTGCCCATGAGGAACTCGATGAACTTCGTGGCCACCTCGGGGTTGGCCGATGTCGCCGAGACCCCCCACTGCCACGAGCCGCCACCGACGTGTGCGCCCTTGCCGAAGTCGACCGGCGGCAGGATGAGGACCTCCTCGGCGCCGAGCTCCTCCTGGGCGGCCAGGACCTTCCAGCCTCCGGTGTAGACCATGGGGACCTTGCCCTGGAGGAAGTCCTGGCCGTCCTCGGTCGGGGTCTGGGAGGCCAGGCCGTTGGCGAACAGGCTGCGGAACCAGGTGCCCCACTCCACGGCCTCGGGACTGTTGAGGAAGCCATCGGCGGTCGCGTAACTCTCCCGGTCGATGAGGTCCCCGCCGAAGGACTGGAGCATCGGGGAGTAGGCGTAGGGCCACCACTCGGCGGTGTCCCACACGCCCATGTCGATGGCGAACTCGTAGTCCGGCAGCTCCCCGAGCTTGGCCAGCGCGTCGTCGAACTCGGCCCTGGTCCAAGGCTGGTCGACGGTGGGCACGCGCGCGCCGATGGCGTCGATGGCCGACTTGCGCGCCAGGAAGCACAGGGAGGTGTCGTAGGGACCCACCGAGTACAGGGTGTCGTTCCAGTAGCCCTTGGCCGAGTCGATGACCGAGTCCTCCAGGTCCGCGGAGATCTCCAGGGGGGCGAGGTAGCCCGCCCAGGCCCAGTTCGGCATGATCGGGCCATCCAGGTCGAGGATGTCGGGCAGGTCGCCGGCCGTGGCCGCCGCCGCGATGGCGTCGTTGTAGGAGGCCTGGGGGTAGGGCTTGACCGTGATCGGGGTGTCGGGGTTGGCGGCGTTGAAGGCCTCGACGGCCTTGTTGACCACGGCTAGCTCCTCCTTGTTCCCCCCGTTGTGGGTCCACAGCGTCACGCCGGAGGAGCCTGAGCCGCCCTGCTGGGACGAGCAGGCGGCCAGGGTGGCCGCGGTCGCCGCGACGGCGCTGACACCGAGGAAGGTCCGGCGGGTGGTGATCATGATGGGCACTCCTTTGGGTTCGTCATGCGGGTTCCGATCCGGGGCTGCGGCCCCGGCGGCCTGAGGTGAGGTGCGGCGCCTACTCAGCGCCCGGTCTGCGCCCGTTCTGCGCCCGGTCAGCGCCCGCTCGGCGGCGCGGTCGAGCCGCGCTCGATGAGGGCGCACGGGAAGCGGGTCGTCGTGGGCGCCGGGGGCTCGGCCGCGCCGACAAGCGCGCGGGTCAACCAGTCGGCCATCTCGTAGTGCGGCAGGCGCATCGTGGTCAGCGCCGGGGCGAGGTTGGTCGAGATAAGCGTGAGGTCGTCGAAGCCGACGACGGACAGGTCGGTGGGGATGGACAGCCCCAGCTGTGCGGCGATCCGGTAGACGCCGGCGGCCATCCCGTCGTTGTAGCAGAACACGGCGGTGGGCCGGTCGGGGCGGTCGAGCATCCTGCGGGCGGCGTCGTCGGCCCCGGAGGGGTTGTTGGCCCCGCGCACGAGCAGGCCCTCCTCAGGCTCGAGGCCCGCCTCGCGCAGGACCTCGTGGTAGCCCTGGATGCGCAGCTCGGAGGCCACGGTCCTGGAGCGCGCGTCGGTGACGTGCCCGATGCGCCGGTGCCCCAGCGAGGTCAGGTGCCCCACGGCCAGGCGGGCGGCGGCGACCTCATCGGGCACGACGCCCGCGACCCCGTCCCGGTCGGCGAAGCCGTTGAGGACGGCGACGTTGGTCAGGTCAGGGTCGACATGCACCTCCTGGTGGTACATCGCGGCATGGATGACGACGTCGACGCGCCGGGACTGGAGCTCGCGCAGGGCCTCGGCGCTGCGCTGGGCGTCTCCCCCGGCGTCAGTCATGAGCACCGACCAGCCCAGCTCGCGGCAGGCGGTGAGGATGGCATCGATCATGGCCACGGCGTAAGGCGTGGAGAGCACCCGCTCGGCCAGGACCCCCAGGGTGCGGGTCCTGCCCTTGCGCAGGCCGCCGGCCAGCGCGTCGCGCACGTAGCCCAGCTCCTCGGCGGCGGCGCGCACCCTGGCGGCGGTAGCCACCGAGACGCGCCCCTCCGACTTGCCCGACAGCACGAGAGAGGCGGAGGCGGTCGACACACTGGCGGCGCTGGCGACTTCGGCAAGAGTCGGCATCGTTGTCCCTCTCGGCTGGGATGGTCTCGCCGGACCGCTGTGTCCGGCGACACCAGTGTGCACCCCAGCACACCCAAGAGTCAAACGATTAACGCTCCGAACCTCACGTCATTAATCGATTGACGCCTCGGCGGGGCTTCCCAGCGTGCAGGTGGGGTGCTCGGCGGTGGGACGCGCCGGGTGCGGGCGGCTGCGGCGCGGAGCCCACCCGCGCGGTCACAGGCTCCGGGGGCTGCGGAGCCAGTGGGCCTCAGCCTCGCGCAGGCCCGCGTACCCCCGGGAGCGCGCGAGCTGGGCGGCGAGCACCCCCACGACGGTCGAGGGGTTGTGGACGGCGCCGGACATGACCGCCTCGACAACCTCCTCCAGGGCGAACCAGGCGGGCCTGATCTCGGCCTCCTCATCAAGGCGGGGGACGCGCTCGTCGGCCTCGAGCAGCCGCAGCCCCCGGGCCAGGAAGCAGCGCGACCCCTCGGTGGTGAAGCCCGGTGAGGCGTAGGTGTCGACCAGCACGTGCCACATGCGGGCGGCGTGGTCGGTCTCCTCGGCCAGCTCACGCTGGGCGGCGAGCAGCGGTGGCTCCCCGGGGACGTCGAGCAGGCCGGCGGGGATCTCCCAGAGCATGGCGCGCACCGGGTGGCGGTACTGGCGCACGAGAAGGATCTCGGCGGCGCCGTCGGCCCGGCTGGACTCCTCCCCCTCGCGCAGGGCGACGATGCTCACGGCGTCGTGGTGGGCCACCGTCTGGCGGCGCACCGGCCGGGCGCCCCGGCTCAGGACCACGGAGTCGTCCTCGACGGTGAAGATCGGCCCGGACCAGATGCTGGCGTGGTCGACCACGGCACGGGTCAGGTCCGGCACGTCCTCGATACGGTCCCGGCTCATCAGCGCACCTGCCCGTCCTCGAGCGGCTCGTGGTCCCCGGCCGGCCGGAGGCCCGGCGGGTCCTGGGCTGGGGCCCCTCCTGACTGGGCCAGGCCTGCCGACACGAGGGCGATGAACAGCGGGTGGGCGCGGGTGGGCCGGGACTTGAACTCGGGGTGAGCCTGGGTGGCGACATAGAAGGGGTGGGCGGACCGGTCGAGCTCGACGAACTCGGTCAGGGCGCCGTCCGGGGAGGTGCCCGACACGTGCATGCCGACGGCCTCCAGGCGCTCGCGGTAGGTGTTGTTGACCTCGAAGCGGTGGCGGTGGCGCTCGCTGACCTCAGTGGTGCCGTAGGTGGCCGCGACGAGGGAGCCCTCGGCGAGCACGGCGGGGTAGGCACCCAGGCGCATCGTTCCGCCCAGGTCCGCCTCGCCGTCGACGACCTCGCGCTGGGAGTCCATCGTCGTGATGACCGGCTCGGTGGTCTGCGGGTCCATCTCGGTGGATGACGCCCCCTCCAGCCCGGCCAGGTGGCGCGCCGCCTCGATGACCATGCACTGGAGCCCCAGGCACAGCCCGAGGGTCGGCACCCGGTTCTCCCGGGCCCAGCGCAGGGCCCCGATCTTGCCCTCGATCCCCCGGACACCGAAGCCCCCGGGCACGACAACCGCGTCCACGCCCTCGAGGGCGGCCGCGGCCCCCTGCGGCGAGGCGCAGGTGTCCGAGGCGACCCACCGCAGCTCGATCCTGGCATGGCAGGCGAAGCCGGCGTGGCGGATCGCCTCGGAGACCGACAGGTAGGCGTCGTGGAGGTCGACGTACTTGCCCACGAGGGCGACGGTCAGGGCGTGGCGGGGCCGGCGCACGCGCTCGAGCAGGCCATTCCACTCGGTCCAGTCGACGTCGCGGAAGGGCAGGGCCAGCCGCTGGACGAGGAAGGCGTCGAGACCCTCGCGGTGGAGGGTGGGCGGCACCTCGTAGATCGAGGAGGCGTCGACGCACTCGACCACCGCCTCCCGGTCGACGTCGCACATGAGGGCCACCTTGTCCTTGACCCCGGCCGGCAGGGGACGGTCGGTGCGCAGGACCAGCGCGTCGGGCTGGATGCCGATGGAGCGCAGGGCGGCCACCGAGTGCTGGGTCGGCTTGGTCTTCAGCTCGCCGGCCGCCGGCAGGAAGGGCACGAGGGACACGTGCACGAAGGCCACGTTCCTGCGCCCCAGGTCGGCGCGGACCTGACGGGCCGCCTCGATGAAGGGCAGGGACTCGATGTCCCCGACCGTTCCGCCGATCTCGGTGATGATGACGTCGGGGACCTCCCCCTGGGCGTCGGGCTCGGCCTGGGCGCGCATGACGCGCTTGATCTCGTCGGTCACGTGCGGGATGACCTGCACGGTGTCACCCAGGTACTCCCCACGGCGCTCCTTGGCGATGACGCTGGAGTAGACCTGCCCGGTCGTGGCGTTGGCGCTGACCGACAGGGCGACGTCGAGGAAGCGCTCGTAGTGGCCGATGTCGAGGTCGGTCTCGGCACCGTCCTCGGTGACAAAGACCTCCCCATGCTGGAAGGGGTTCATCGTGCCGGGGTCGACGTTGATGTACGGGTCGAGCTTCTGCATGACCACGCTCAGGCCGCGCGAGCGCAGGAGGCGCCCGATACTCGAGGCGGTCAGGCCCTTGCCCAGGGAGGAGACGACCCCTCCGGTGACGAAGACGTGCCTGGGGACGCGGGTCCGGTGCCCGCCGAGTCGTTCAGATGCGCTGCTCACGGAACTTCAACGTAGCACGCGCCCTGTCACACGACTGTCGCATCCGCAACCCCGCCTCCGCCCGCGCCCAGCACGGGGCGGACCAGCACCGCGTCGAGCTGTGCGGCCAGGTCCTCGGCAGTGGGCAGCCCGGCGGCGGCCACGCGCGAGCGCCTCCGGGCGGCCTCGAGGGCTGAGGGGTCGGTCAGCAGGCCGCCGATGGCCGCAGCGAGCTCGTGGGGGTCGGGGGTGACCAGCAGCGCGGCGCCGCGCGCGGTCACCGCCGTACCTCCCACGTCGGTGGCCACGATGGCCGCCCCGGCGCGCATGGCCTCCTGGATGGCCAAGGGCTGGCCCTCCCACAGGCTCGTCTGGACAACGACGTCGGTGGCCCGCAGGAGCGCCGGGACGTCCTCGCGGCGCCCCAGCAGGGTCACAGGCAAGCGGCCCTCGGCGATCCTGCTCCTGGCGGCAGGCAGGCCCGGGCCGTCGCCCGCCACCGCCCAGGACAGATCCTCGGCGCCCGGTAGGCCGCCCCCCTGCGCCGTGCCGGCCAGGACGGCGGCCGTCTCCAGCAGCAGGTCGAGACCCTTCTGGGGCGCCAGGCGCGCCACGGTGAGCAGGCGTGGACGGGCCGCCCCCCAGGCGGAGTCCACCGAGGATGCCGGTGGTGCGGTCGGCCCGTCCCGGGGCTCGGGGGCGGGGATGACGGCGATGTCGACCTCCGTGGCCCCGCGGGCCAGCAGCCGTTCGGACAGGTCGGGGCTGACGGCCAGGACAGCGTCGGCCCGTGAGGCCACGAGCGCCTCGAGGCGCCGCCCGACGGCCGTGGTCAGCCGGCCCCCCACCGGCAGGTTGTGGACGGTGACGACCAGGCGGGTGCGTCCGGGCGAGCGCCGCCCCAGCGCGAGCGCCGCCTGGGCGCCGGCACGCAGGCCGTGGGCGTGGACGACGTCGGCGGATCTGCCCAGGCGGCGCAGCCTGGCCACGGCCCCGGAGTCGGAGGGCGCCGGCCGGGGGCCGATCTCCAGGACCTCGGCGCGCGCCCCACCCAGGTCGCTGCCGGCCAGGACCGCGGCCGGCGCCTCGACGATGACGTCATGGCCCGCGGCGGCCAGGATCCGGGCGCACTGGGCCAGGTGGGAGCGCACTCCCCCTGCGGCGGAGCCGCACAGCTCCAGGACGCGGAGGCAGTGGTCTTGCTCATTGCGCTGGTCGCCGGTGGGCCTCATTTACTCTCCTCTGTGCTCGCCGGGCTGCTGGCCACTGTGCTCGCCGTGGTGCTCGCCTCGGTGCTTGTCGATCCGCTCGGTCCAGGATGCCCGCCCACGCGCGCTCGGCGCAGCACGCCGAGCAGGGTGGGGTCGCCCAGCCGGGCGGCCGCCAGGACGGCTCCGGCCGCTGCGACCGCCCCCAGGCCGCCCACGGCGAGGCAGACGTGGACCTCGGTGGCCACAGCGCTGAGCCAGCGCGCGGCCAGTCCCGTCGCGACCGCGACGGGGACGGTCAGCGCCAGCGCCCGGACGGTGGGGGCCAGGACCCCGGAGCCGCCCGCGCGCGCCAGGGCCACGAGGACGGCTGCCCCGCCCACCGCCATCCCGACGGTCTGGCCCAGGGCCAGGGCCACCAGCGTGGCCGGGCCGTCCGCGCCCTCGGGCGCCAGGAACCGCACGGCCAGCCAGGAGGCCGGGACGACCGCGGCCCAGCCGACGGCGCTGGCCCACGCGGCGGCGCGGGTGCGGTCGGCGGCCAGCAGCGCCCGGCTCGCCTGGAGGACCAGGGCGTACCCGATCAGCCCGGGCGCCAGGACGGCCAGGGAGGCGCCCATGCCCTCGACGTCGGCCAGCAGGGCGAAGAAGCGTTCGGCGGCATGGCCGGCCGCCAGCAGCATGGCGGCGCCGGCAACGGCGACGGTCCCCACGAGCGCGGTGGATCGCGCGGTCATTGCCCAGGCGGGGCTCGGGCGCTCCTGCGGCCCGGCGGCGGGCTCGGGGGCCCCGCCGTCCCGCCCGGCCCCGCGGGCCTCGTCGTCGAAGGCGGCCGACAGGCGCGGGTACAGGACGGTGGCCACCGGCACCGCCAGGACGGCGTAGGGCAGGACGTAGACCGCCTGGGTGTACTGGTAGACGGCCACCGTCCCGGTCTGGCCCGCGGCCCGGGCCAGGGCAAGCACCGTGACGACACTGGCCTGCTGGGCCACGAGGGCGACCAGTCCCGCCCCGCCCAGGCGCAGGACGCGCGCCGCCGTCGGGCGGTCCAGGCGCAGGCCGGGTCGCAGGCGCACCCCGAGGCGGGCCACCGGCCACAGCAGTGGCAGGGACAGCGCGGCCACCCCCGCGGTCGTGCCCCAGCCCAGGACGGCCAGGGCAGCGGTCGAGGGTCCGGCGGGGCCCGTCATCCGCCCATAGGCAGCGTAGGCGGCCATGACCACGAGGCTGGAGGCGATGGGGGTCAGGGCCGGCCAGGTGAAGCGCCCGTGGGCCTGGAGGACCCCGGTCAGGACGACTCCCAGGCCGTACAGGGGGACCTGGAGAGCGAACATGCGCAGAAAAGAGGCCACGAGGTCGCGCTGGAGCCCCGGGTCGACGCCCTGGGACACCGGCATGAGCCCGGCGATCGGACCCGCCAGTAGCGCCAGTGCCAGCCCCAGGGGGACGAGGATGGCCAGCACGACGCCCAGGAGGGCCGAGGCCGTGCGTGAGACCTCCTCGTGCCGTCGGGCGCTGACCGCCGAGGCCAGAAGCGGGACGACCGTGGCGGCCAGGGCCCCGCCGACGACGACCTCGTACAGGACGTTGGGGACCTGGTTGGCCGTGGAGTAGGCGCCGGCGACCGTGCCCGCCCCCACGCAGGTGGCCTGGACGACCCAACGCGCGAAGCCCAGGACCCGGGAGGCCAGGGTCAGTCCGGCGACCGTCCTGGCGGCCCGCCCGTGGGACCGGTGCACCTGGGCCCGCCGGTCGTCCGGGGGCGCGGCGGGCCGCGGGGAGCCGGGGGGCGGCCTCACTCCCGGCGCCCCAGTGCGTCCAGGGCGGCCAGCGCGGGGGTCGAGGCGATGACGCGGCTGAAGGAGACCTTTTCACTGGCGAGCACAAGCGCCACGCCGGCCGTCATGGCCCCCAGCCGCAGGCTCCGGCTCGGGTGGGCTGCCACGGCGGTGCCCGCCAGCGCCCCGATGGCGTTGGCGCCGGTGTCCCCCAGCATGGTGTCCTCCATGAGGTCCTCGGGCAGCGCGGCCGCCGCGGCCCCCACGACGCCGGCGGCCAGGACGCGGGACGTCCTCGAGCGCCGACGGGGGTCGGCCAGGAGTGGCGCGCTGGTCAGGCAGGCGGTTTTGAGCGCCCTGCCGGGCCGCAGGTCCAGGAGGTTGTGAAGGTTGGCCCAGGCGGCGATGAGCACGGCGCTGGAGGCGGCGTCGGCGGCGAGCGCGCCGGCCGGTGCCCCCGGCTCGGCCCGCCTCCGGGCCAGCGCGGTCCCCGCCGCCAGCGCCCCGGCGCCGATGACGGCGATCTTGACCACCCCGGTGGTGACCCGTCCGGCGGCCAGGGCCCCCAGGTGGCCGCGCAGCCCCTTGGCCGGCTCATCGCCGTCGTGGG
Organism: Actinomyces sp.; assembly: GCF_030524025.1. Classification (GTDB taxonomy): domain Bacteria; phylum Actinomycetota; class Actinomycetes; order Actinomycetales; family Actinomycetaceae; genus Actinomyces. The sequence continues at coordinate 14,277 of NZ_JAUNHI010000035.1, forward strand.
CGCCCGCGTCGAGGTCATCGACCAGCCCGGCGACCCCGCCGGCCGCGGCTGCTAGGGCGCCCGGGGCGCCGGCGCGGCCCGCCGCGAGCCCCGCGGCGACGGCACCGACCGCCACCCCCAGGCCTCCGCGCAGGCTGACCGTGCGCCCCCGGAAGTTCCTGCGCTCCAGGGCCGGGGCGGTCCGGGGGAGCTCGGCCAGTGCCCCTGACCAGCTGAGGGTGGATCCCACGGCGGCCAGTGCCACGGCCACCGGACCGTCGGCCCTCTGAACAGGCCCGGGTCCCGATGCTGTGCGTGCGGTCATGTCGGCCAGCCTAAAGGATTGATTCCCAGGGGTCGGCGGTTGTGGATGGGCGGTGAGCACCTGGTGGAGGCCTGCCCGATCTCGCGGTTCGACGAGCACCGCCACGAGAGATGCCGGAGCACGGCCCTCGGCCGGGGGCGCGGCTCGGCTCACGTGGAGGAGCCCCGGGTCAGCCGGCCGCCGGGATGACCGCGTCGGCGCCGTCGTTGAAGCCGTAGGCACCGATGGTCCCTGCGGCGGTGGAGGCCAGCGCCAGCGGGGTTGACACCGCGGCCGTGCTCTGACCCACCGAGTCGACAGTGGTCACCTGTGCCCGGGCCGAGCGCAGGAGGGCAACGACGTCGTTGTCCTGGTCCGCCGAGCCCACGACGACGGTCGGGCTGACCGAGGCGGTGCCCGCCAGGGCCGTGGCCCACGCGGTCGGGTCCTGGGAGGGGGTGGCCTCGGCAGTGGCCTGGGAGGCGGTGGCGGTGCGCGGTCCGATGACGACGATCATGTCGGCCGCGCCGGTGGGCTCGGCGTCCACGGTGACCAGGGGCGTGTCGGAGGCGGTCAGCAGATCCATGAGGGTCGAGGCGTCGGCCGTGTCGGATGTCAGTGCCGTCGCGAGCCCTTCGCCGAGGATGGCGTCGGCCTCCGTGGAGCGGGTCGTGGCGAGGTAGCCGGAGAACTGCCCCGAGTAGGTCACGCGGAAGCTCTCCCGGGACAGGTCCACCCAGGCGGTGGTCAGGGTCACCCGCCCGGTCACTGCCGCCCCGGACTTCTCCAGCATCTCGACCACCGTGTCGACGTCACTGCCGTCGACCTCGGGCATGAGGACGACGGCGACCTTCTTGTCCGTCAGCGTCCCGGGCAGGAGGGAGTCGGCGGCGGCGGTGATGTAGCCGTCGCGCTCGTGGACGGCCGCCTCCGTCTGCTCGAGCTGGGTCTGGGTGGCGTTGCGATCGGCCCGCAGGGTGGCGACCTGGTCGTTGAGGGCGGTGCCCAGGGAGTTCTGCAGCGGCCCGGCGCCCAGGACCACCCCGACGGCCAGCGCCAGGAAGACGGAGATGAGCGAGACCAGGTGGTAGCGGAAGTCGATCATGAGTGGTCCAGTCCTTGCTCAGACGGGGGGTGTGCTCGGGGCGATGCCCAGGAGCGAGCGGAAGAAGTTGACGATCTCGTCCCACATCGCGCCCGACAGGCCCAGGAGGGTCTGGCCGCCCGGGGTGGCGGCCAGGGCGACGAACAGGGCGACCAGGCCGGCCATCGCCAGGAGCACCAGCTGCCAGCCGGAGATACGTGTGCGGTACAGGCGCGAGACGCCCTTGGCGTCGATGAGGCGCCCGCCGACCTTGAGACGGGTCAGGAAGGTCGAGGACATCCCGGCACGGCCCTTGTCGAGGAACTCCAGGAGCGTGGCGTGCGTGCCCAGGGCGACGATCAGCTCGGCGCCGGCCTCGTCGGCCATGAGCATGGCGATGTCCTCGCTGGTCCCGGTGGCGGCGAAGACGAGGTGCTCGACGCCGAGGTCCTCGACCCGCTTAAGCCCCGGTGCGCGCCCGTCCCGGTAGGCGTGGACGACCACCTCCGCGCCGCTGGCCAGCGCCTTGTCGGAGACCGAGTCCATGTCGCCGACGATCATGTGGGGCTTGAAACCGGCCTCCAGGACGGCGTCGGCGCCGCCGTCGACACCGATGATGACCGGTTTGTACTCGCGGATGTAGGGCTTGAGGGCCTTGAGGTCCTCCTTGTAGGAGTAGCCGCGCACGACGACGAGCACGTGCCTGCCGCTCATGTCGGTGCGCACGGCCGGCATGCCCACGGCGTTGAGCAGCAGGTCCCGCTCGCCACGCATGTACTCCATCGTGTTGGCGGCGAAGGCCTCGAGCTGGACGGCCAGCCCCTCCTTGGCCGCCTCCATGGCGGCCTCGTTGGTCGCGGCGGTCTGGACCCGCCCTTGGGCGATGACGCCGTCCTTGCCCACCAGGCGCACCGTCCCCGCCGTCGAGGAGTCGGGGTCGAGGTCGATGTCCACCCGTTGCCCGTCGTGCAGGCGCATGATGTCGGCGCCCAGGTCGTCGACCAGGGGGACGCCCGCCTCGACGAGGATCCCTGGGCCGAGGTTGGGGTAGCGGCCGGACACTGAGGCCGCCGCGTTGAGCACGGCTGCCGGCCTGCACTCGACCAGCGCCTCGGCAGCGACCCTGTCCAGGTCGGTGTGGTCGATGACGGCGATCTCACCGGGCTGGAGGCGTTTGGTCAGCTTCTTGGTACGCGCGTCCACCCGCACCACCCCGCCGGAGCGGCCTGGTGCTGACGGCGTCTGCCTGCGCAACGGGTTCCTCACGCGTGGGATTCTGCCATGCCGGCCTCCTCGAGAAGCTCAGCGGCGTGGCGCAGCGCTGCCTGTGAGTCCTCGTGGCCCGAGAGCATGCGGGCGAGCTCGCGCACGCGGGCGCGGCCGGCCACTGCCTCGACGCGGGTACGTGTGGGGGCCGTCTCCTCCGGGCCGGCGGGCGCACCCTCCTGGCCGGGGCCGGGGGGTGGTGCCGGGGAGCCGGTCTCCTTGCGCACGACGAGCTGGGTGTCGGCCCAGGCGGCGACCTGGGCCAGGTGGGTGACCACGATGACCTGGTGGCGTCGTGCCAACCGGGCCAGACGACGACCGACCTCCCGGGCGGCCCGGCCCCCGACCCCGGCGTCGATCTCATCGAAGACGAGCGTGCGCCGGCTCGCCCCGGGGCGGTTGGAGGAGCCGGCCGGGGGCTGCCGGTCGCCGGCGGCCTCTTCGGCCAGGACCACCTCGAGGGCCAGCATGACCCGCGACAACTCACCCCCCGAGGCGCCCTTGCTCACCGGGAGGCTGGGCGCGCCGGGGTGGGCCGACAGCTCCAGGCGGACCGTCTCGGCGCCGGTGGGGCCCGGCTCGTCGAGGGCGTCGAGGGCCACGACGAGCCGCGCCCCGCGCATCTGAAGGCCCTCGAGCTCGGCGGTCACCGCCTGGGCCAGACGGTCGGCCAGGGCCGCGCGGGCGGCACTCAGCTCGTCGGCGCAGCGGTCCAGCTCGGCCTGGGCCGCCTCGAGCGCCTCGGCCAGGACGGCGCCGGTGTCCGCGGGGCCCTCGAGCCTACCGAGCCGCTCGGCGGCCGCGCGCCCCCACTCCAGGAGGGCGTCGACGTCCTCGTGCTCGATACCGGGGCCCCCGATGCTCCGGCAGGCGCGGGACAGCTCCTCCCGCCGCTCGTGAACCCAGGCCAGGCGCTGGGGGTCGGCCTCCAGGGTGCTGAGGTAGCCGGCCAGCTCCCCGGCGATGTCGGCGGCCACGATGCCCAGCTGGTGGACCCGCTCGGCGGCGTCGGCCAGCTGGGGGTCGAGCCGGACGGCCGGGGCCAGGGCCCGGTCCGCCGCCGCCAGCAGGGCCACGACCTCGGGCCCCTGGTCCTGACCCGCCTCATCCTGCCCCGCCAGGACGGCGAGCGCCGCCGCCACTGAGCGCCGCAGGTCCTCGGCGTGGTCGAGCCGGTCGGCCTCGGCCCTGAGCGCCACGTCCTCCCCCGGGGCGGGGTCGAGGGCCTCGAGCTCGGCGAGGGCCACGCGCAGGCCCTCGGCCTCCTGGGCGCGCGCCTGGGCCGATGACTGCCAGGTGTCCAGCTCGCGGGCCGCCTCGCGGCGGGCCGCGTAGGCCCGGGCGTAGCGGCGGCACAGCGCACGGTGCTCCTCGCCTCCCAGCCCGTCGAGCGCCGCCCGCTGGGCGGACGGCGAGCGCAGGCGCATCTGGTCGGCCTGGCCGTGGACGGACACGAGGTGGGCACCGACCTCGGCCAGGACGGCAGAGGGCACGGACCGCCCACCCAGGTGGGCGCGCGAGCGTCCCTGGGCGGGCACGCTCCGGGAGGCCAAGAGGAGGTCCCCGTCGAGCTCGGCCCCCGCCTCCCGGGCTCGGGTGGCGGCACGCGAGGACGGGTCGAGGGCGAAGGCCCCCTCGACCAGGAGGCGGTCTGCACCGGTGCGCACCGTCGAGGGGTCGGCCCGGTCCCCCAGTAGCAGGCCCAGGGAGGTGAGCACCATCGTCTTGCCCGCACCGGTCTCGCCGGTCAGGGCCGTCAGCCCGGGGCTGACGACCAGGTCGGCGCGCTCGATGACGCCGAGGTCCTCGATGTGGAGGGACTCGATCATCGATCCTCGCCCTGTGGTTCCGCCTCCTCGGGGGACGCGGCCCGCCAGCCCTGGACGGGCAGATCGAACTTGCGCACGAGGCGGCTGGAGAAGGGCGCGGTGTTGAGACGCGCCAGGCGCACGGGCCGGTCGGCACGGGTGACGCGGATGCGTGAGCCGGTCGGAGCCTGGAGGCAGCGCCGCCCGTCGCACCAGACCTCGGCGCCGCCGAAGCCGGAGTTCTGGATGACGACCTCCAGGCAGGAGTCAGGGCCCACGACGAGGGGCCGGGTGAACAGCGCGTGGGCGGCCAGGGGGACGAGCAGCAGGGCCTCGACCTCGGGCCAGATGACCGGGCCGCCGGAGGAGAAGGCGTAGGCGGTCGACCCGGTGGGCGTGGACATGATGAGCCCGTCGCAGCCGAAGGAGGACACGGCCTGGCCGTCGACGCCGACGGCCACCTCGAGCATCCGGGCCCGGTCGCGCTTCTCCAGGGCGGCCTCGTTGAGGGCCCAGTCGCGCGAGACGGTGCCGTCGGGGGTGCGCACCTCCACGGTGATCGTCATCCGGGTCTCGACCGTGTAGGCACCCGAGACGAGCTCGGCGACGACCTGCTCGACGGCGTCGGGATCGGCCTCGGCCAGGAAACCGACGTGACCGGTGTTGACCCCCAGTAGGGGCACGTCGCGTTCGCGGGCGACCTCGCTGGCACGCAGGATGGTGCCGTCGCCTCCCAGGACGAGGACGAGGTCGACCTCGGAGTCGGCGTGCGGCCCCACGGGCTCGACCCCGTGGGCGCGCAGGGCGGCCTCGGCCCGGGCCACCGCCGAGGCGGTGGGCGCGGCCTTGCGGTGCGGGGGCACCGGTTTGTCGTTGAGGTCGCGCTGGAGCACCATGACCCGGCGCGGTCGGCGGCCCTCGGGGGTGTCAAGGCTCATCAGCTTCTCCTTGTTGTCGTGGGCCGCGCGCCCGGCGATCCGGCCGGCCCGTGGGCGACGGCGCGGCGCACCTCGTCGGTCAGCGCGGGTCCCGTCAGGTCCCGTGGGCCTCCGGCGGCGCGGCCGTGCAGGGACACGAAGTACTCGACGTTGCCCGCGGGCCCCGGCAGCGGGGAGGCCTCGACGGCGTCGACCCCCAGCCCGAGCGCGTGGGCACGGGCAACAACGGTCAGGACGGCATCGACGTGCAGGCCGCTGTCCCGCACCACTCCCCCGTGGCCGAGCCTGTCCTTGCCCACCTCGAACTGGGGCTTGACCATGACCAGGAGGTCGGCGTCCGGGGCGGCCGCACGAACCAGTGGCTCCAGGACGAGGGTCAGGGAGATGAAGGACAGGTCCCCCACGACGAGCCGGGGCGGTGGGGCGACGGCTTCGGGGTCCAGGGTGCGCACGTTCGTGCGGTCCATGGCGGTGACCCGGGGGTCGGAGCGCAGGGACCAGGCGAGCTGGCCGTAGCCCACGTCCACGGCCACGACATGCTCGGCGCCGCGGCGCAGCAGGACGTCGGTGAACCCTCCGGTCGAGGCGCCGGCGTCCAGGCACCGCCGGCCGGCCACGCGTGGAGCCAGGCCCCTGGCCTCCAGCGCGTCGAGTGCGCCTGCGAGCTTGTGGGCCCCGCGCGAGACGTAGTCGTCGGCGCCGGGTGCGACCAGCTCGATGGCCTGGGCGGGGTCGACCTGGCGTGCCGGCTTGTCCACCACCGCCCCGTCGAGGGTGACGTGCCCGTCGGCGATGAGCTGGGCGGCGTGGGCGCGCGACCGTGCCAGTCCCCGTCGGACCAGCTCGGAGTCGATGCGGATGAGTCGTGCCATGCGGTTCGTGCCTGATCGGGTGTGCGGTTCCTGGTGTTTCCTGGTGGTCGGTGTCGGTCCGGCTCTCCTCCGGCGGCGGGGCCGGGCGCCCGTGGTGCCGGGGGCACCGGGCTCAGCCCTGTGCCTGCCTCAGGACCGCGGACAGGCTGGCGTGGACGGCGACGAGCTCCTCGACGCGCTCCCCCAGGGGCAGGTCCTGGGCGGCGTCAAGACGCGGCCCGTGGTCGGGCAGCTCCTGGGCGGTGGTCCGGTCCTCGTCCCGGCCCGCCGGCCCGGGACGGGGCGTGGGCTGCGCCGTGTCCTGGGTCATCGAGCGCCGTCCTGTCAGCTCCGGACCTGCAGCCCGGGGACGCGAAGCGTCGTGGCGTCGCCGTCGCGCTCGTCGAGGTACTCCCACACCGCGCAGGCCAGGGCGCGGTAGTCGTCGAGGCCGACCTCGACCACGTCCTGAGGGTCACCGACGACGGGGCCTCGGCCCTCCAGCTCGGGCACCCCCGCACGCACCCGGGCCCGGGCCGCACCGACCTGCCACCATGGGGCGCTGTCTGCGGCCGTGCGCACCGGCTCGGGGTGGGCCTGGCCCAGGCCGCGCAGGTCGGTGTGGAGGAAGCAGGGGCGCTCACCGGGGGCGGCGAGCACGACGTCCCGGGCGGTCGAGACCCCGGTGAGCACGTGGAGGGAGGCGATGCCCGCGGCACGGGCTCCGACGTGGTCGGTGTTGAGGCGGTCGCCCACGGCCAGCGGGGTGGTGCCGCCGGAGCGGGCGAGCGCCCTGCGGTAGATGCCGGGGAAGGGCTTGCCCCCGGCGATGGGCTCACGGCCCGTGGCGTTGACGATGGCGGCCACGAGGCTGCCGTTGCCCAGTGCGAAGCCCCGCTCGGTGGGCAGGGTCGCGTCGAGGTTGGTGGCCACGTGCATGGCCCCGGCGCTGATCGCGTAGAAGCCCTCGCTCAGCAGCGCCCAGTCGACGGCAGGGTCGTAGCCCTGGACGACGGCGGCGGGGCGGTCCTCGGCCGAGGTGACGATGGTGAAGCCCTGGTCGGTCAGCGCCTCGCGCAGCCCCTGGCCGCCGACGACGAGCACGGACGAGCCGGCAGGCAGGTGCTCGCGCAGGAGCGCGGCGCCGTCCATGGCGGCGGAGAAGACTTCCTCGGTCCGCGCCTCAATGTCGTTGCGCGCGAGCTTGTCGACCACTGCCCCGGGCGCCCGGGAGGCGTTGTTGGTGACGAAGGACAGGCGCATGCCCTGGGTGCGGGCCGCGTTGACCGCCTCGGCGGCATGGGGGATACGGGCGTCGCCGGCGAAGCAGACACCGTCGAGATCCAGCAGCGCGACGTCATAGGCGCGGTCCAGCGGCCAGCTCGAGCCCAGCAGCCGTGCCGGGGCTGCCGACGATAGGTCGGTCATGTCATTCCTCCTTGTCGTGGGCCGGGTCGCCCTCCCCCAGGATCTCGGCCAGCTCGGCCTCCACCCTGGTGGCGAAGGAGCCCGACCACATCGCATCGTCCTCCAACGCCTCATCGGCCTCGGAGGCGCTACCGGGGGCACGGTCGTCCTCGTCGTCGGGGCCGGCGGGTGAATCGGCACCGCCCTCTTCAATCGCCTCAGCGTGGCCGGCCGCCGGACCATCCGTGACGGCGGCATCGCCGGGCAGACCGCGGTCGGCATCCTGCTCGTCCTCGCGGTCCTCACCGTCGTCGTAATCGTCCTCAATGTCGAAGACCTCGACCTCGTCGTCAGGTGCCTCCGGGGCGTCGCCGATGCGCCGGCGCACCGCCTCGGCCTCCTCCAGGCGACCCAGTTCCTCGAGCCTGTCGGCCCGCACCGAGTGCAGACGGCGCAGCGTCTCGCGGTCGCCGCGGAACATCATGATCGCCTCCTCGACGACCATGAGGCCGACCTCCGGGTGTCCCATCTCCTGCCTGATGCCGGAGACGACCATGGCAATCTCGGCCTCCTCGACGTCGTCGAGCTGGGCGGGGTCTGCACCCTTGGCGGCCTTGAGCGCCTGATCGTAGCGCCCGAGCGCACGCTCGCAGTCGGCCTCGATGGCCCGGTGCAGGTCCATGCCCGACAGGCGGCGGGCGGCACGGATGTCGCGCAGGGCCTCCTGGTAGTGCCCGGACAGGTAGGCGGCGATGCCCGCCGACTCCCTGACGACAGCGACGCGGCCGGCATGCGAGGCGGCGTAGCGGGCGTGCCGGAAGGCGAGCTCCGGATCGGCGTCGAGCAGGCGCTGAACCATAACGAGGTGCCGCGCGACGTTCTCGGCGTTGGCCCGGCCCAGCGCACGCAGCTGCCGCCGTGCGGAGGCCTCGAGGTCTTCGGGCGCGACGTCGGCGGGCACCGGAGGCTCAGGGACCCGTGCCCGCTGGGGCGGGCGAGTGCCCCGTCCGTGAGCACCGGCGAGTCCCCGGCGCCCGGCCTCTCCACGACCGCGCCCACCCCCCCGGGCATCGCGGTGACCCCCACGAGACTCCCGGTCCTCGCGGCGCCGGTCATCGCGGTAACCGCCCCGGTCCGGGCGGCGGCGATCGTCCCGTCGGTCATCGCGGTAGGAGTCCTCGCGGCGCCGGTCATCGCGGTAACCGCCCCGGTCCGGGCGGCGGCGATCGTCCCGTCGGTCATCGCGGTAGGAGTCCTCGCGGCGCCGGTCATCGCGGTATCCTCCGCGTTCCGGGCGGCGGCGGTCATCGCCTGCTGAGCGACCGTCCTCACGCCCGCGTCGGTGCCACTGGCCCGAGGCATCCTCACGACCGAACCCGTGCCGGTCGCGCCGTTGCGCGCCGCGGGAGCCACCCGTAGGCCGGGAGCCGTCGCGCCTGTCGTGGGGCATGTTCCTTCTTCCTCCGGACGTCCTCGCAGCGTGTGCCGTGGGTGTGGTCAGAGCGTACACGGAGCGTGTGTTGGGTGTGGGTCAGGCCCGGGTCGACGTGGTGTCGGTCCGGGCCTGACTGGGTGTGTGCTCGGC
>NZ_JAUNHI010000036.1 GCF_030524025.1 Actinomyces sp.
ATGTCCCGATCTCGGGGTGTCATATGTCCCGATCTCGCGGTTCGTGGGGCGGGCGGGTCAGGAGCGGCGGTCAGGGGCGAGCGGCGATCAGCTCGGCGGCCACGAGCTCGGCGAGCTCGACGGCGTTGAGGGCGGCGCCCTTGCGCAGGTTGTCCCCGACCGCGAAGAAGTCGATCCCGCGGCCCTCGTCAAAGGCCCCATCGGCCCGCACGCGCCCGACGAAGGTGCCGTCCCGGCCGGCGGCCTTGAGGGGGCTGGGGATCGCGTCGTAGGTGACGCCTGGCGCCGCCTTGAGCAGCTCGATGGCCCGCTCGGGGCTGATCTCGCGGGCGAACTCGGCCGACACGCTCACCCCGTGCCCGGAGAAGACCGGGATGCGCACGCAGGTTCCGGACACGCGCAGCCCCGGGAGGCCCAGGATCCGGCGCGACTCGTTGCGCAGCTTCTGCTCCTCGTCGGTCTCTCCGGAGCCGTCACCCGCGTCGCCGCCCGCCCAGGCGACGGCGTTGAAGGCGATGGTGTCGACGTAGACCTCCGGGTCGGGGAAGGTCACGGCACGGCCGTCGACGCCCAGGCCCTCGATGTCCTGGTCGACGACCGCGCGCACCTGCCCGGCGAGCTCGGCAACGCCGGCGCGCCCGGAACCGGAGACCGCCTGGTAGGTCGAGGCGATGAAGCGCACGAGGCCCGCCTCCTCATCAAGGGCCTTGAGAGCCGGCATGATGGCCATGGTCGTGCAGTTGGGGTTGGCGATGATGCCCTTGGGGCGGTTGGCCAGGTCCTGCGGGTTGACCTCGGAGACGACGAGTGGCACCTCGGGGTCCTTGCGCCAGGCCGAGGAGTTGTCGACGACGACCGCGCCCGCGGCGGCGAACAGCGGGGCGTACTGGCGGCTCGTCGAGGCGCCGGCGGAGAACAGGGCGACGTCGATCCCGGTGAGGTCGGCGGTCGCGACGTCCTCGATCTCGACGGTGGCGCCGCGGAACTCCACGCGGCTCCCGGCGGAGCGGGCCGAGGAGAAGAAGCGGACGGCACGCGCCGGGAAGTCGCGTTCGGCGAGCATCGCGAGCATGACGCGGCCGACCTGGCCGGTGGCGCCGACGACGGCGACGGTGACACCCTCGGCAGGGCCCCGGTACTCGTTGACGGGCTGGCTGGTGGTCTGGTCACTCATCGTCCGGTTCCTCCGTAGACGACCGCCTCGGCGGCCTGGGCGTCGAGGCCGAAGGCGGTGTGGACGGCGCGCACGGCCTCGTCGAGCACGGCGTCGTCGACCACCACCGAGATGCGGATCTCGGAGGTGGAGATCATCTGAATGTTGACCCCGGCGGCGCTCAGCGCTCCGAAGAGCCGGGCCGAGACCCCCGGGTGGGAGCGCATGCCCGCACCGACCAGGGAGAGCTTGCCGATGGAGGGGTTGAAGTCCAGGCTCTGGAAACCCAGCTCCTCGCGCGCCGTCTCAAGGGCCGCGCGGGCGGCCACGGAGTCCCCGTCGGGGCAGGTGAAGGAGATGTTCGTCAGGCCCGTTCCCTCGGCGGAGATGTCCTGGACGATCATGTCGATGTTCGCGTCGGTCCCGGCCACGATCTCGAAGATCCGGGCGGCCGCACCGGGGACGTCGGGGACTCCGACGAGCGTGATCTTGTCCTGGCTGCGGTCGTGCGCGATACCGGAGATGACGGGGGCTTCCACGTGGTCCTCCTTGGCGGAACTGCGGGGGCGGGCGGCGGCCCGGGCGTTGATGGCATGGGTGTGGGCGGCGTCCACCGATCCGGCGTCGGGGGCGGCGGCGCCGGCGGGCGCCACGACTCGTCCGGTGATGGCGTCGACGGCGGGGCCCTGCACGACCGAGTCGGGCCCCGCCGACTCGGGGTCCTCGGCGACGATCTCGTCGAGTGCGGCCGCCGCCATGGGAGGCACGAAGCCGCCCTGGGTCCGCCTCCCATCGTAGATCCAGGTGCCGGTCTTGTCCGAGAACGAGGAGCGCACGTGGATCGGGACCCCGAAGCGGCGGGCGTACTCCACGGCGCGCAGGTGCAGGATCTTGGCGCCGTGCGCAGCGAGCTCGAGGGTCTCCTCGCTGGACAGTGCCTCGATGCGACGGGCGGTGGGCACGATCCGGGGATCGGCGGTGAACAGGCCGTCGACGTCGGTGTAGATCTCGCAGACATCCGCGTTGAGGGCGGCCGCCAGGGCGACGGCGGTCGTGTCGGAGCCGCCGCGGCCCAGGGTCGTGACGTCCTCGACCTCGTTGATCCCCTGGAAGCCGGCGACGATGGCGACGGCGCCGGTCTGGATCGTGCGGGCGATGCGCTCGGGGATGACGCCAACGATGCTGGCCCGGCCGTACTTGGAGTCGGTGAGCACCCCGGCCTGGGCGCCGGTGTAGGCCCGGGCGGGCACGCCCAGCTCGTTGATGGCCATGGCCAGCAGGGCCATCGAGATGCGCTCGCCGGCCGACAGCAGGATGTCCATCTCACGGGCGGGGGCCTGGCTGCTCAGCGCGCCGGCCATGTCGAGCAGGTCGTCGGTCGTGTCACCCATGGCCGACACGACGACGACGACCGTGTTGCCGGCCTCACGCGTGGCCACGACGCGCCGCGCGACCCGGCGCATCGCCTCAATGTCGCTGACGGACGATCCGCCGTACTTCTGCACGACCAATGCCATATGGTGCTGCTCCTCGTATCGGTGGGCGGGGCCACGGGCCGAGGAGGGACCGCTCCACGCCGATCGGTGCGGGCGGGCCCACGACGGCGTGGCTGCGCACAGCATACGGGCTGCCAGGCCCTGCGGCGCACCGAGGTCCGCATCACCGCACCCCGGGGTACTGACAGGCCGGCGTCACCGCAGCGTCGCGCTACGCCGTTGCCGAAGCCGCGGCGGGGACGCCGTCGGAAACGGCCTCGGGACTGCTGCCGGTCCGTGCGGCGGTGCGCCGGGAGCCCGCCTGCAGCCATGTCGGTCAGATTGGGCATGTGCGCATACAGTGAGGGGAACAGGGAGTTGGTCACCGGCTGGCTCACGTTGCTGAGGAAGTAGTCGACGACGGCGCTGTTGTTCGGGGAGGTCTCGAACATGAAGGCCGGTCCGCTCATGCCGCGCGCCTCGAGGTTGACGACGAGCTCGACGTTCTTGTAGTCGGCGAGGTGGTAGGCCATCTCGTTGCGTGCGCCGATCAGGCCGATCTCCTCGGCGTCGGTGATGACCATCTTGAGCGAGTTCTCCGGCTGGCCTCCCGCGACCTGGAGCGCCCGGTCGTGCGCCTCGCGCCTCAGGACGCTGTGGGGCTCGTCGACGAGGCGCTTGATGACGGTCAGGGCGCGCTCGGCGGAGAACTCGGTGGGGCCAGCGGTGCTCGGTGCCGCGGGGGGGCAGAAGGAAGATGCTCAGGCCCGCCACCAGCCCCAGCAGGGCAGCGAGCGGAGCCAGCATGCGCCGGGCGAGAACGGGTACGGACAAACGGTGAAAGGTCATGACAAGGAACCTCAGGACGTCGAGATGAGGTGCTGATCGGTCCAGAGGCCGGAGCCTGCGGCCTCGAGACGAGGGTGGCCGGGGCCCGGGCCCACCGCCACGCGTGGACAAGGACTGCGACGGCGCCCAGGGCCCGAGCACGGGGCAGCTTGTAGCTCGCATGGACCCAGGCTGTCCCGGTGTCCTCGTCGGAACGATCCAGCCAGCCGGTCAGCCCATGTCGGGCCAGCCCGACAACAAACAGTCGGCCTCGACTGCGATCCCTCGCGCGGGGCGCACGCCTCCGGGCCCGCCCAGCCACGGGCACGGTTCCCCATACCGCCAGGCGGTGTGCGCAGGCATCATTGTCCTATGAATGACCTGTCCGCCTCCCCGCCCGGCTCCGCGCGCACCATCCCGTCGGTGGAGGCGACAGCGGCATCCCAGTCCTCGCAGGACGCCGTCGCCCAGCCGACCACGGCCGACCCTCACGAGGCGATCGCTGTGCGGGGCGTGAGCCGCTTCTTCGGCACACACCCCGCCGTCCAGAACCTCGACCTGTCGGTGCCGGCCGGGACCATCACCGGCCTGGTCGGCCCCAACGGCGCGGGCAAGACCACCCTGCTGCTCATGCTCGCCGCCCTCCTGGCCCCTGACAGCGGGACGATCCGCGTGGTCGGACTCGACCCCGTCACCCAGGCCCCCGAGGTCCACCGGACCGTGGGCTGGATGCCGGACGCCTTCGGCACCTGGGACTCCCTGACCTGCACCGAGATCCTCCTGACCTTCGCCGCGGCCCAGGGGCTTCCTCCCGCCGATGCCGCCGTGCGGGCACCACAGACACTGGCGACCGTCCACCTCGAGGACATGGCCCGCGCCCCCGCCCGCGTCCTGTCACGGGGCCAGAAGCAGCGCCTGGGCCTGGCCCGCGCCCTCATCCACACGCCTCGGGTGCTCCTGCTCGACGAGCCGGCAGCGGGAATGGACCCCCGCTCCCGCGCCGACCTGCGCGTGCTTCTCCGGGACCTGGCCTCGGCGGGCACGACCATCCTCGTCTCGAGCCACATCCTGGGCGAGCTCGAGGAGATGGTCGACGGCGTCATCCTCATGGCGCACGGCCGCGCCGTGCCGACCTCCCAGGAGCACTCCACCTCCTCCACCTCCCCGGCACCACTGGGCCCGGTGCCGGTCCGGCAGACCTGGTCGCTGCGCGCCTTGGACCAGGCCGGCCTGGAGCGGTGGGCGCGGGAGGCGGGCCTGACCGTCACCGCCCGGGAGAAAGACGGCCTACGCATCCTGGTCCCCGACGACGCCGAGGCCGCCCGGATTCTGCGCCTGGCCGGCGAGGCCGGGATCAACGTCGTGTCCTTCGCGCCGGTCACCGGCGCGCTGGAGGAGATCTACCTGGCCATGGAGGCAGAGCGCCGATGAGCCTGACCGGAACCCGCACTGTCATGGTGCTCGAGCTGCGCCAGCGCGTGAGGTCCACCCGCTGGCAGATCATGCTCGTCATCTGGGGCGTCGTGCTCACCATCGTCTGTAGCGGCCTGAGTCTTCTCGGCTTCGCGTTGGGGACGACGACGCCGGAGACGTCCCCGTTCATCTACGACCTTCTCGTGTGCTTCATCCTGGGCATCGGACTTGCCGTCGCCCCGACCCTGTCGGCCACCTCGATCAACGGCGACCGGGCCGACGCGACCCTGGCCCTGCTCCAGGCCACCGCACTGCGCCCCGTGGAGATCGCCGTCGGCAAGCTGGCCGCGGCGTGGGCGGCAGCCATGGCCTTCCTCGGTGTCGCCCTGCCCTTCCTCGTCATTCTGACCCTCCTGCGTGGAGCGAGCTGGGCCGCGCTCCTGGCCCATCTGCTCATCCTTGTCGTCAGCCTCGGGGCGGTGTGCGGAGTCGGCCTCGGGTTCTCCGCGGTATGCGCCCGCACCTCCTCCTCGGCCGTGCTCACCTACCTCGTCGTCGCCGCGCTGACCATCGGCACCCCCCTGCTCACGACCATCTCGGCCTTCGTCGTCACCACCCCCCAGACCGAGATCGTCTATGAGATCGAGGACTACTCGGACAGCCACCCGACCTGCACGACGACCCCAATCGAGACCACCCGGCACGTCCAGCGGCCCGACCTCGTGTGGTGGATGCTCCTGCCCAACCCCTTCATCGCCATGGCCGACGTCAGCGGTCGCGCCCCCTTCCCGGTCGAGGACTCTGATGAGTACTCCACCCTGTCGCTGCTCAGCAGCGTGGGACAGCTCATCGACGAGATGCGTACCCCTCAGCCCTCGACGGTCGTCATCGACAGGTGCGATGAGAGCGACGACGGAAAAACGAGCAACGAGGAGTGGGAGAATATCGAGCACCTGGTCTTCTGGCCCGCTGGTCTCGGCTTCCTCCTCCTTCTGGGTGGCGGCGGCACCGCGATCGCGACCCGCCGCCTGCAGACCCCCGCCGGGGCGCTGCCCCGCGGCATCCGCCTGGCATGAGCCCCGAGGCGGCGGGGCGGCGGCGCGCCCTGCTCAGGCCTCATCGACGCGGCGGCGTCCCTCGAAGGCCCGACCCAGGGTGACCTCGTCGGCGTACTCGAGGTCGCTGCCCACGGGCAGCCCCGAGGCCAGGCGCGATACGGGTACCTCCATCGTGCGCAGCATGCGGGTGAGGTAGGCAGCGGTCGCCTCCCCCACGACATCGGGGTCGGTGGCCAGGATGACCTCCTCGACCCCGGCGCCCACCCGGGCGAAGAGCTCGCGGATGCGCAGGTCATCGGGCCCCACCCCGTTGATCGGGTCGATGGCGCCCCCCAGCACGTGGTACAGCCCCCGGTACTCCCGGGTGCGCTCGATGGCCACGACATCCTTGGGCTCCTCGACCACGCAGATGACGCTGCGGTCCCTGCGGGTGTCCCGGCACACGGCACACTGCTCAGCCTCCGCGATGTTGCCGCAGGTCGAGCAGAAACGCACCCGCGCCTTGACCGCCCGCAGCGCCTCGATGAGCCGCTCGACGGAGGCCGAGTCCGCCGCCAGGACGTGGAAGGCCATGCGCTGGGCTGACTTGGGGCCGATGCCGGGCAGCTCGCTGAACTCGTCGATGAGGTCCTGGACGGCGCCTTCGTAGACGGTGGGCACGATCAGCGTCCCTCCTGCGTCACAGTAATCTCCTCCAGGACAGTGGCGCCCAGCAGCCGTTTGACGACCTCCAGACCGACGACGCCGGCCTCCTCGGCATCCTCATCATCCTCGCTGGGCACGTCCTCCTCGAAGCGCGCCGCACCCCGTGCGGGTGCGACCGCCCTCTCCCCCCGGGCGGCGGCACGCGCGGCAGCCTGCGCGGCGGCGACCCGGCCGGCAGCCGGCCCCGGCGTCCACGTGTCCTCCTCGGGCCCATCGGGATCCCCGGGCTCCTCGGGCAGCGGAACACCGTCGGAGAAGGTCGTCGAACCCTCGCGTGAGGCGCCCCGCCCACCGGATGCGTCCCCGGGAGCGGCCGTCGGCAGGTCGGGCAGGGCGCGCAGGCGATGGACCGTGGCCAGCGCGGGCCCGCCCGCCGCGGCACGGTCGGATTCGGGCTCCTCGTGGACGTCCGTGGGCTCCGGGGAGGGCGCTGCCGCGGCCACCGACACCGCCGCCGGGGCCGACGGCGCCTCCGCCCCCGGGGGCACGGGACCTGCGCCCGGCGGAGCAACGGCTGTCACCTCGGGACGGCTCGCCCACGGCCCGGGTGCCTCGGGTGCTCCGGGTGCTCCGGGCGCCCCGAGTCCCCATGAGGTCTCCTGCTCCCCGGGCATCTCCTGTTCCCGGGGGGCTCGGGGCTCCTGCCCGACGGCGGAGGGCGCCGTCTGCGCCGAGCCGGGCGAGCCCGGGGACGCCGCACCCCCGGGACTCCCGTCGAGCACCGCGCCTGAGGCGGGGGAGACGTCCGGGGCTGCGGCGCCGGGAGACGCTGGTCCGGCGGAGGAGGTCGGGGCGGGGTCGGGGTCCTGGGCGGCCAGGGCACGTCGCCTGCCGGGGATGGCGACCTCCCCCCAGCCATCGTCGTCATCGTCGACGGTCTCCTCGGGCGGCGCCGGCATGGGAGCATCCGATTCGGCACGGGAGGCCGGAGGCGACGGCGTCAGACCACCAAGACGCCCCGGGGCCGTCTCGTAGCCCGGTCCCGGAGCACCATCGAGCCCCGGTGCCGCGGCCGCCTCGAACGGCTCCGGGGCGTCCCCCGCAGCGACCGGCCCACCAGCGGGACCCGCCCCGCCGGGCCTGCCGTCCGGCCCCGGGCCACCGGGACCCGCCCCGCCGGGCCTGCCGCCCGGCCCCGGGCCACCGGGACCCGCCGGGCCACCGCCCGGGCCTGCCAGGACGGCGTGGACCTCGAGGTCAAGGCCGAGTGCCTGGTGGAGGGCCGCCGCCAGGATCGGCCCGTGCCCGCCGTTCTCAAAGGCGTTGACCAGGCCCTGCGCCGTGAACAGGACCTCGAAGACGCCGCCGCTGATCGCCCCCGGCTGGGAGTTCGGCCCCACCAGGGCCCATGTCGCCCGACGCGACCGCTTGGCGGCCTCGAGAACCTCCTCCCAGCGGGTGCGAATCATCTCGGCCTCCGCCGCGCCCCCGGCCGGCGGGCCCTCGCGCCTCTGCGTGTCCGGCGCGGCCGGGCCCGGTGTCCCGGGCGCCGGGCCGTCGGGGGCATCGCCCCAGTCGGCCTCCACCCCGGACGGCGCCGACACCGCGGGACCCGGCGAGGACGCGGCCGGACCGGGCACCGAGGACCCCGACGCCGCAGAGCCCTGAACTGCGGGCGCCGGCGCCGCGGGTCCCCTGCCTGACGGAGTGGATTCGGACGGGCCCGCACCGGCTCCGGCGGGCTGTGCCGTCGCCGCCCCTGGGGCCTGCGGGGACACCGCCGGCCGGCCTCGCCGATCCGGCCGCGCACCCGCGCCCCCCGCGGCGACCTGCTCGCCCGGCGGCGTCGTCCCCCCGGCACCGGCGGAACGCTGGGCGATCTGCGCCGCCAGGGCCCGTCCCCGCCCCGGGACCGACGTCGCCCCGTCCGGCGCATAACCCGACCCGGTGGACGCCCCGGCCTCCGAGGAGGTCGCGGGCTCGCCGACACCCCGCCGTTGGACCGGCACGAGGAGGCGCGCCATGAGCAGCTCGAGCTGGAGGCGCGGGGAGGTCGCACCGACCATCTGGCCCAAGGCCTGGGCCGTCATGTCGGCGGCGCGCGACAGGCCCGCGGCTCCCACCGTGCGCGCCTGGACCTCCATCCTGGCGAGCTGGTCGGCGGGCAGTGAGCCGAGCGCCGGACCGGCCTGCGCGCCGGCCAGGGCGATGACGAGCAGGTCGCGCAGCCGCTGGAGGAGGTCCTCGACGAAGCGTCGGGGGTCGTGCCCCGAGGAGACAACGCGCTCCACGACCCGGAAGACCCCCGCGCCATCGGCGGCGGCGATGGCGTCGAGGCACTGGTCGAGCATGGTCGTGTCCGTGTAGCCCAGCAGGGAGACGGCCCGCACATAGTCGACCTCGCCGTCGACGGCCCCGCCGATCAGCTGATCCATGACCGACAGGGTGTCGCGCACCGACCCTCCCCCGGCGCGCACGACCAGCGGGAAGACGCCCGGCCCCACCACGACGCCCTCGGCGCCGCACAGGTGACCGAGGTAGTCCTCCAGCGTGTCCGGAGGCACGAGGCGGAACGGGTAGTGGTGGGTGCGCGAGCGGATCGTGCCGATGACCTTCTCCGGCTCGGTGGTGGCGAAGATGAACTTGACGTGCGCCGGCGGCTCCTCGACGAGCTTGAGCAGGGCGTTGAAACCCTGGGGGGTGACCATGTGGGCCTCGTCGAGGATGAAGATCTTGTAGCGGTCCCTAGCTGGGGCGAAGGAGGCCCGCTCGCGCAGGTCGCGGGCGTCATCGACACCGTTGTGGCTGGCGGCGTCGATCTCAACGACGTCGAGGCTCCCCGGGCCGCCGGTGGCCAGGTCCCGGCACGAGGGGCAGGTGCCGCACGGGGTGTCGGAGGGGAAGCGCTCGCAGTTGAGGCAGCGCGCCAGGATCCTGGCGCTCGTCGTCTTGCCGCAGCCGCGCGGGCCGGAGAAGAGGTAGGCGTGGGTGACGCGGTCCCCGCGCAGCGCCGCCATGAGCGGAGCGGTCACATGCTCCTGCCCGATGACCTCCTGGAAGGTGTCGGGGCGGTAGCGGCGGTACAGGGCGGTGGTCACGGTCCGACTCTAAACGGGGGCGGCGACGGGCACCATCGCCACCCCGTCTGCCGAGTTCGTACCTTCAGCGTCAGGACCGCACTCTTACCGTCCGATCGAGGGACACAAGGTACGAACACGGCGTCGGCCGCCGCGAGGCAAGAGCATCCGCAGGCGCAGGAAGGCAGGGACGCCGGCACACAGCGGCCCGGGCGAGGAAGGACCCCTCGTGCACCCGCCAGAGCCCGCTTACCCTTGCTACCTTCCGGTCCTGGGGGATTCACTGGATGACGCCGCACGAGGGGCCGCCAGGAAGTGTACCCGACGCGAGGGCCGACGGCGCCCCCACGGAGCACAAGGGCGGGTGACCGATGCCACCGCGGGAGACTGGCACCCGGGTGCGCCGGTCCGATATATTCCAGTCCCGTTGCACGCGCTCGACCCGGGTCCGCGCGGCACGCCTGGAGGATTCGCCTAGTGGCCTATGGCGCACGCTTGGAAAGCGTGTTGGGTGCAAGCCCTCGGGGGTTCGAATCCCCCATCCTCCGCCACCAGAACCATTGCCCGACCGCTTCAGTTGCGACCCGCACGCTCCTGACGGGGTCGGCCGCGTGCTCGTTGTCCTTCGCTGTCCAGGTCGCCGCCCAGTGGTGCCCCTGATCCGCACCATCGACCCCGCAACTCCCGCGCCGACGGCCCCACGCGCGCCATCGGCCGTCTTCCCCGGCACCCCCGGTGGGGACAACACCCCATCGCGCCGACCAGCCCGGCCGCGCACGATGAGCGCATGCACACCACGACCCGCGCTCTCGCGATTCCCGCTACCGCCCTTCTCGTCCTTGGACTGGCCGCCTGTGGCGACCAGGTTCCTGTGAGCACCGAGACCAGCACCACCACCTCGTCCTCTGAGGAGACCACCAGCCCCGAGGGCGAGGAGACCACCGGCCCCGACACGAGCACCGACTCTGATGACCTCAACGCCCCCACGGAGGAGACCTCCGTCTTGGACCTCAAGGTCGGCGACTGCTTCACCGCCGCGGCTGAGGCCACGTCCGTCGAGTCCGTGCCGCTCATCGACTGCAACGCCCCGCACCTGTACGAGGTCTACCAGGTCGAGGACCTGACCACGGACTCTCTCCCCAGCTCGACTGAGATCGAGTCCCTCGCCGGCGAGATCTGCACGCCCGCCTTCGAGACCTATGTCGGCATCTCCTACGACTCCTCCATGTACTACACCTCCTACCTCTACCCGACCGCCACGAGCTGGGCGATGGGCGACAGGGCGATCACCTGCGTGCTCACCAGCGGCGACGGCTCTGAGCTGACCGGGAGCGCCGCCGGCACGGCGCAGTGACGCCGTCGGGCGGGCGCCCCTCCGCCCCTGCCCCCTCTGGGCGCGGCCCGGCTCACCGGCTCCACCCCAGGAGTTCCTCCTCTCATCTCTGAGACATCCGGTCGGCGACGGCGCGACACCACGTGGTGTCGCGCCGTCGCCGACCGGATGTCTCAGAGATGAGAGGAGGAACTCCTGGGGTGGAGCCGGTGAGCCGGGCCGCGCCCAGAGGGGGCAGGGGCGGAGGGGCGCCCGCCCGACGGCGTCACTGCGCCGTGCCGGCGGCGCTCCCGGTCAGCTCAGAGCCGTCGCCGCTGGTGAGCACGCAGGTGATCGCCCTGTCGCCCATCGCCCAGCTCGTGGCGGTCGGGTAGAGGTAGGAGGTGTAGTACATGGAGGAGTCGTAGGAGATGCCGACATAGGTCTCGAAGGCGGGCGTGCAGATCTCGCCGGCGAGGGACTCGATCTCAGTCGAGCTGGGGAGAGAGTCCGTGGTCAGGTCCTCGACCTGGTAGACCTCGTACAGGTGCGGGGCGTTGCAGTCGATGAGCGGCACGGACTCGACGGACGTGGCCTCAGCCGCGGCGGTGAAGCAGTCGCCGACCTTGAGGTCCAAGACGGAGGTCTCCTCCGTGGGGGCGTTGAGGTCATCAGAGTCGGTGCTCGTGTCGGGGCCGGTGGTCTCCTCGCCCTCGGGGCTGGTGGTCTCCTCAGAGGACGAGGTGGTGGTGCTGGTCTCGGTGCTCACAGGAACCTGGTCGCCACAGGCGGCCAGTCCAAGGACGAGAAGGGCGGTAGCGGGAATCGCGAGAGCGCGGGTCGTGGTGTGCATGCGCTCATCGTGCGCGGCCGGGCTGGTCGGCGCGATGGGGTGTTGTCCCCACCGGGGGTGCCGGGGAAGACGGCCGATGGCGCGCGTGGGGCCGTCGGCGCGGGAGTTGCGGGGTCGATGGTGCGGATCAGGGGCACCACTGGGCGGCGACCTGGACAGCGAAGGACAACGAGCACGCGGCCGACCCCGTCAGGAGCGTGCGGGTCGCAACTGAAGCGGTCGGGCAATGGTTCTGGTGGCGGAGGATGGGGGATTCGAACCCCCGAGGGCTTGCACCCAACACGCTTTCCAAGCGTGCGCCATAGGCCACTAGGCGAATCCTCCAGGCGTGCCGCGCGGACCCGGGTCGAGCGCGTGCAACGGGACTGGAATATATCGGACCGGCGCACCCGGGTGCCAGTCTCCCGCGGTGGCATCGGTCACCCGCCCTTGTGCTCCGTGGGGGCGCCGTCGGCCCTCGCGTCGGGTACACTTCCTGGCGGCCCCTCGTGCGGCGTCATCCAGTGAATCCCCCAGGACCGGAAGGTAGCAAGGGTAAGCGGGCTCTGGCGGGTGCACGAGGGGTCCTTCCTCGCCCGGGCCGCTGTGTGCCGGCGTCCCTGCCTTCCTGCGCCTGCGGATGCTCTTGCCTCGCGGCGGCCGACGCCGTGTTCGTACCTTGTGTCCCTCGATCGGACGGTAAGAGTGCGGTCCTGACGCTGAAGGTACGAACTCGGCAGACGGGGTGGCGATGGTGCCCGTCGCCGCCCCCGTTTAGAGTCGGACCGTGACCACCGCCCTGTACCGCCGCTACCGCCCCGACACCTTCCAGGAGGTCATCGGGCAGGAGCATGTGACCGCTCCGCTCATGGCGGCGCTGCGCGGGGACCGCGTCACCCACGCCTACCTCTTCTCCGGCCCGCGCGGCTGCGGCAAGACGACGAGCGCCAGGATCCTGGCGCGCTGCCTCAACTGCGAGCGCTTCCCCTCCGACACCCCGTGCGGCACCTGCCCCTCGTGCCGGGACCTGGCCACCGGCGGCCCGGGGAGCCTCGACGTCGTTGAGATCGACGCCGCCAGCCACAACGGTGTCGATGACGCCCGCGACCTGCGCGAGCGGGCCTCCTTCGCCCCAGCTAGGGACCGCTACAAGATCTTCATCCTCGACGAGGCCCACATGGTCACCCCCCAGGGTTTCAACGCCCTGCTCAAGCTCGTCGAGGAGCCGCCGGCGCACGTCAAGTTCATCTTCGCCACCACCGAGCCGGAGAAGGTCATCGGCACGATCCGCTCGCGCACCCACCACTACCCGTTCCGCCTCGTGCCTCCGGACACGCTGGAGGACTACCTCGGTCACCTGTGCGGCGCCGAGGGCGTCGTGGTGGGGCCGGGCGTCTTCCCGCTGGTCGTGCGCGCCGGGGGAGGGTCGGTGCGCGACACCCTGTCGGTCATGGATCAGCTGATCGGCGGGGCCGTCGACGGCGAGGTCGACTATGTGCGGGCCGTCTCCCTGCTGGGCTACACGGACACGACCATGCTCGACCAGTGCCTCGACGCCATCGCCGCCGCCGATGGCGCGGGGGTCTTCCGGGTCGTGGAGCGCGTTGTCTCCTCGGGGCACGACCCCCGACGCTTCGTCGAGGACCTCCTCCAGCGGCTGCGCGACCTGCTCGTCATCGCCCTGGCCGGCGCGCAGGCCGGTCCGGCGCTCGGCTCACTGCCCGCCGACCAGCTCGCCAGGATGGAGGTCCAGGCGCGCACGGTGGGAGCCGCGGGCCTGTCGCGCGCCGCCGACATGACGGCCCAGGCCTTGGGCCAGATGGTCGGTGCGACCTCCCCGCGCCTCCAGCTCGAGCTGCTCATGGCGCGCCTCCTCGTGCCGGTCCAACGGCGGGGTGTCGGCGAGCCCGCGACCTCCTCGGAGGCCGGGGCGTCCACCGGGTCGGGTTATGCGCCGGACGGGGCGACGTCGGTCCCGGGGCGGGGACGGGCCCTGGCGGCGCAGATCGCCCAGCGTTCCGCCGGTGCCGGGGGGACGACGCCGCCGGGCGAGCAGGTCGCCGCGGGGGGCGCGGGTGCGCGGCCGGATCGGCGAGGCCGGCCGGCGGTGTCCCCGCAGGCCCCAGGGGCGGCGACGGCACAGCCCGCCGGAGCCGGTGCGGGCCCGTCCGAATCCACTCCGTCAGGCAGGGGACCCGCGGCGCCGGCGCCCGCAGTTCAGGGCTCTGCGGCGTCGGGGTCCTCGGTGCCCGGTCCGGCCGCGTCCTCGCCGGGTCCCGCGGTGTCGGCGCCGTCCGGGGTGGAGGCCGACTGGGGCGATGCCCCCGACGGCCCGGCGCCCGGGACACCGGGCCCGGCCGCGCCGGACACGCAGAGGCGCGAGGGCCCGCCGGCCGGGGGCGCGGCGGAGGCCGAGATGATTCGCACCCGCTGGGAGGAGGTTCTCGAGGCCGCCAAGCGGTCGCGTCGGGCGACATGGGCCCTGGTGGGGCCGAACTCCCAGCCGGGGGCGATCAGCGGCGGCGTCTTCGAGGTCCTGTTCACGGCGCAGGGCCTGGTCAACGCCTTTGAGAACGGCGGGCACGGGCCGATCCTGGCGGCGGCCCTCCACCAGGCACTCGGCCTTGACCTCGAGGTCCACGCCGTCCTGGCAGGCCCGGGCGGTGGCCCGGCGGGTCCCGGTGGCCCGGGGCCGGGCGGCAGGCCCGGCGGGGCGGGTCCCGGTGGCCCGGGGCCGGACGGCAGGCCCGGCGGGGCGGGTCCCGCTGGTGGGCCGGTCGCTGCGGGGGACGCCCCGGAGCCGTTCGAGGCGGCCGCGGCACCGGGGCTCGATGGTGCTCCGGGACCGGGCTACGAGACGGCCCCGGGGCGTCTTGGTGGTCTGACGCCGTCGCCTCCGGCCTCCCGTGCCGAATCGGATGCTCCCATGCCGGCGCCGCCCGAGGAGACCGTCGACGATGACGACGATGGCTGGGGGGAGGTCGCCATCCCCGGCAGGCGACGTGCCCTGGCCGCCCAGGACCCCGACCCCGCCCCGACCTCCTCCGCCGGACCAGCGTCTCCCGGCGCCGCAGCCCCGGACGTCTCCCCCGCCTCAGGCGCGGTGCTCGACGGGAGTCCCGGGGGTGCGGCGTCCCCGGGCTCGCCCGGCTCGGCGCAGACGGCGCCCTCCGCCGTCGGGCAGGAGCCCCGAGCCCCCCGGGAACAGGAGATGCCCGGGGAGCAGGAGACCTCATGGGGACTCGGGGCGCCCGGAGCACCCGGAGCACCCGAGGCACCCGGGCCGTGGGCGAGCCGTCCCGAGGTGACAGCCGTTGCTCCGCCGGGCGCAGGTCCCGTGCCCCCGGGGGCGGAGGCGCCGTCGGCCCCGGCGGCGGTGTCGGTGGCCGCGGCAGCGCCCTCCCCGGAGCCCACGGACGTCCACGAGGAGCCCGAATCCGACCGTGCCGCGGCGGGCGGGCCCGCGCTGGCCACGGTCCATCGCCTGCGCGCCCTGCCCGACCTGCCGACGGCCGCTCCCGGGGACGCATCCGGTGGGCGGGGCGCCTCACGCGAGGGTTCGACGACCTTCTCCGACGGTGTTCCGCTGCCCGAGGAGCCCGGGGATCCCGATGGGCCCGAGGAGGACACGTGGACGCCGGGGCCGGCTGCCGGCCGGGTCGCCGCCGCGCAGGCTGCCGCGCGTGCCGCCGCCCGGGGGGAGAGGGCGGTCGCACCCGCACGGGGTGCGGCGCGCTTCGAGGAGGACGTGCCCAGCGAGGATGATGAGGATGCCGAGGAGGCCGGCGTCGTCGGTCTGGAGGTCGTCAAACGGCTGCTGGGCGCCACTGTCCTGGAGGAGATTACTGTGACGCAGGAGGGACGCTGATCGTGCCCACCGTCTACGAAGGCGCCGTCCAGGACCTCATCGACGAGTTCAGCGAGCTGCCCGGCATCGGCCCCAAGTCAGCCCAGCGCATGGCCTTCCACGTCCTGGCGGCGGACTCGGCCTCCGTCGAGCGGCTCATCGAGGCGCTGCGGGCGGTCAAGGCGCGGGTGCGTTTCTGCTCGACCTGCGGCAACATCGCGGAGGCTGAGCAGTGTGCCGTGTGCCGGGACACCCGCAGGGACCGCAGCGTCATCTGCGTGGTCGAGGAGCCCAAGGATGTCGTGGCCATCGAGCGCACCCGGGAGTACCGGGGGCTGTACCACGTGCTGGGGGGCGCCATCGACCCGATCAACGGGGTGGGGCCCGATGACCTGCGCATCCGCGAGCTCTTCGCCCGGGTGGGCGCCGGGGTCGAGGAGGTCATCCTGGCCACCGACCCCGATGTCGTGGGGGAGGCGACCGCTGCCTACCTCACCCGCATGCTGCGCACGATGGAGGTACCCGTATCGCGCCTGGCCTCGGGGCTGCCCGTGGGCAGCGACCTCGAGTACGCCGACGAGGTCACCCTGGGTCGGGCCTTCGAGGGACGCCGCCGCGTCGATGAGGCCTGAGCAGGGCGCGCCGCCGCCCCGCCGCCTCGGGGCTCATGCCAGGCGGATGCCGCGGGGCAGCGCCCCGGCGGGGGTCTGCAGGCGGCGGGTCGCGATCGCGGTGCCGCCGCCACCCAGAAGGAGGAGGAAGCCGAGACCAGCGGGCCAGAAGACCAGGTGCTCGATATTCTCCCACTCCTCGTTGCTCGTTTTTCCGTCGTCGCTCTCATCGCACCTGTCGATGACGACCGTCGAGGGCTGAGGGGTACGCATCTCGTCGATGAGCTGTCCCACGCTGCTGAGCAGCGACAGGGTGGAGTACTCATCAGAGTCCTCGACCGGGAAGGGGGCGCGACCGCTGACGTCGGCCATGGCGATGAAGGGGTTGGGCAGGAGCATCCACCACACGAGGTCGGGCCGCTGGACGTGCCGGGTGGTCTCGATTGGGGTCGTCGTGCAGGTCGGGTGGCTGTCCGAGTAGTCCTCGATCTCATAGACGATCTCGGTCTGGGGGGTGGTGACGACGAAGGCCGAGATGGTCGTGAGCAGGGGGGTGCCGATGGTCAGCGCGGCGACGACGAGGTAGGTGAGCACGGCCGAGGAGGAGGTGCGGGCGCATACCGCGGAGAACCCGAGGCCGACTCCGCACACCGCCCCGAGGCTGACGACAAGGATGAGCAGATGGGCCAGGAGCGCGGCCCAGCTCGCTCCACGCAGGAGGGTCAGAATGACGAGGAAGGGCAGGGCGACACCGAGGAAGGCCATGGCTGCCGCCCACGCCGCGGCCAGCTTGCCGACGGCGATCTCCACGGGGCGCAGTGCGGTGGCCTGGAGCAGGGCCAGGGTCGCGTCGGCCCGGTCGCCGTTGATCGAGGTGGCCGACAGGGTCGGGGCGACGGCAAGTCCGATGCCCAGGATGAAGCACACGAGAAGGTCGTAGATGAACGGGGACGTCTCCGGCGTCGTCGTCCCCAACGCGAAGCCGAGAAGACTCAGGCCGCTACAGACGATGGTGAGCACGACGCCCCAGATGACGAGCATGATCTGCCAGCGGGTGGACCTCACGCGCTGGCGCAGCTCGAGCACCATGACAGTGCGGGTTCCGGTCAGGCTCATCGGCGCTCTGCCTCCATGGCCAGGTAGATCTCCTCCAGCGCGCCGGTGACCGGCGCGAAGGACACGACGTTGATCCCGGCCTCGCCGGCCAGGCGCAGAATCCGGGCGGCCTCGGCGTCGTCGGGGACCAGGATGCGTAGGCCGTCTTTCTCCCGGGCGGTGACGGTCAGGCCCGCCTCCCGCGCCCACCGCTCCAGGCCGGCCTGGTCCAAGGCGCGCAGCGACCAGGTCTGCCGGACCGGCACCGGGCCCAGTGGTGCCGGGGAGGTGGAGGAGGTGGAGTGCTCCTGGGAGGTCGGCACGGCGCGGCCGTGCGCCATGAGGATGACGCCGTCGACCATCTCCTCGAGCTCGCCCAGGATGTGGCTCGAGACGAGGATGGTCGTGCCCGCCGAGGCCAGGTCCCGGAGAAGCACGCGCAGGTCGGCGCGGGAGCGGGGGTCCATTCCCGCTGCCGGCTCGTCGAGCAGGAGCACCCGAGGCGTGTGGATGAGGGCGCGGGCCAGGCCCAGGCGCTGCTTCTGGCCCCGTGACAGGACGCGGGCGGGGGCGCGGGCCATGTCCTCGAGGTGGACGGTCGCCAGTGTCTGTGGTGCCCGCACGGCGGCATCGGCGGGAGGAAGCCCCTGGGCCGCGGCGAAGGTCAGGAGGATCTCGGTGCAGGTCAGGGAGTCCCAGGTGCCGAAGGCGTCCGGCATCCAGCCCACGGTCCGGTGGACCTCGGGGGCCTGGGTGACGGGGTCGAGTCCGACCACGCGGATCGTCCCGCTGTCAGGGGCCAGGAGGGCGGCGAGCATGAGCAGCAGGGTGGTCTTGCCCGCGCCGTTGGGGCCGACCAGGCCGGTGATGGTCCCGGCCGGCACCGACAGGTCGAGGTTCTGGACGGCGGGGTGTGTGCCGAAGAAGCGGCTCACGCCCCGCACAGCGATCGCCTCGTGAGGGTCGGCCGTGGTCGGCTGGGCGACGGCGTCCTGCGAGGACTGGGATGCCGCTGTCGCCTCCACCGACGGGATGGTGCGCGCGGAGCCGGGCGGGGAGGCGGACAGGTCATTCATAGGACAATGATGCCTGCGCACACCGCCTGGCGGTATGGGGAACCGTGCCCGTGGCTGGGCGGGCCCGGAGGCGTGCGCCCCGCGCGAGGGATCGCAGTCGAGGCCGACTGTTTGTTGTCGGGCTGGCCCGACATGGGCTGACCGGCTGGCTGGATCGTTCCGACGAGGACACCGGGACAGCCTGGGTCCATGCGAGCTACAAGCTGCCCCGTGCTCGGGCCCTGGGCGCCGTCGCAGTCCTTGTCCACGCGTGGCGGTGGGCCCGGGCCCCGGCCACCCTCGTCTCGAGGCCGCAGGCTCCGGCCTCTGGACCGATCAGCACCTCATCTCGACGTCCTGAGGTTCCTTGTCATGACCTTTCACCGTTTGTCCGTACCCGTTCTCGCCCGGCGCATGCTGGCTCCGCTCGCTGCCCTGCTGGGGCTGGTGGCGGGCCTGAGCATCTTCCTTCTGCCCCCCCGCGGCACCGAGCACCGCTGGCCCCACCGAGTTCTCCGCCGAGCGCGCCCTGACCGTCATCAAGCGCCTCGTCGACGAGCCCCACAGCGTCCTGAGGCGCGAGGCGCACGACCGGGCGCTCCAGGTCGCGGGAGGCCAGCCGGAGAACTCGCTCAAGATGGTCATCACCGACGCCGAGGAGATCGGCCTGATCGGCGCACGCAACGAGATGGCCTACCACCTCGCCGACTACAAGAACGTCGAGCTCGTCGTCAACCTCGAGGCGCGCGGCATGAGCGGACCGGCCTTCATGTTCGAGACCTCCCCGAACAACAGCGCCGTCGTCGACTACTTCCTCAGCAACGTGAGCCAGCCGGTGACCAACTCCCTGTTCCCCTCACTGTATGCGCACATGCCCAATCTGACCGACATGGCTGCAGGCGGGCTCCCGGCGCACCGCCGCACGGACCGGCAGCAGTCCCGAGGCCGTTTCCGACGGCGTCCCCGCCGCGGCTTCGGCAACGGCGTAGCGCGACGCTGCGGTGACGCCGGCCTGTCAGTACCCCGGGGTGCGGTGATGCGGACCTCGGTGCGCCGCAGGGCCTGGCAGCCCGTATGCTGTGCGCAGCCACGCCGTCGTGGGCCCGCCCGCACCGATCGGCGTGGAGCGGTCCCTCCTCGGCCCGTGGCCCCGCCCACCGATACGAGGAGCAGCACCATATGGCATTGGTCGTGCAGAAGTACGGCGGATCGTCCGTCAGCGACATTGAGGCGATGCGCCGGGTCGCGCGGCGCGTCGTGGCCACGCGTGAGGCCGGCAACACGGTCGTCGTCGTCGTGTCGGCCATGGGTGACACGACCGACGACCTGCTCGACATGGCCGGCGCGCTGAGCAGCCAGGCCCCCGCCCGTGAGATGGACATCCTGCTGTCGGCCGGCGAGCGCATCTCGATGGCCCTGCTGGCCATGGCCATCAACGAGCTGGGCGTGCCCGCCCGGGCCTACACCGGCGCCCAGGCCGGGGTGCTCACCGACTCCAAGTACGGCCGGGCCAGCATCGTTGGCGTCATCCCCGAGCGCATCGCCCGCACGATCCAGACCGGCGCCGTCGCCATCGTCGCCGGCTTCCAGGGGATCAACGAGGTCGAGGACGTCACGACCCTGGGCCGCGGCGGCTCCGACACGACCGCCGTCGCCCTGGCGGCCGCCCTCAACGCGGATGTCTGCGAGATCTACACCGACGTCGACGGCCTGTTCACCGCCGATCCCCGGATCGTGCCCACCGCCCGTCGCATCGAGGCACTGTCCAGCGAGGAGACCCTCGAGCTCGCTGCGCACGGCGCCAAGATCCTGCACCTGCGCGCCGTGGAGTACGCCCGCCGCTTCGGGGTCCCGATCCACGTGCGCTCCTCGTTCTCGGACAAGACCGGCACCTGGATCTACGATGGGAGGCGGACCCAGGGCGGCTTCGTGCCTCCCATGGCGGCGGCCGCACTCGACGAGATCGTCGCCGAGGACCCCGAGTCGGCGGGGCCCGACTCGGTCGTGCAGGGCCCCGCCGTCGACGCCATCACCGGACGAGTCGTGGCGCCCGCCGGCGCCGCCGCCCCCGACGCCGGATCGGTGGACGCCGCCCACACCCATGCCATCAACGCCCGGGCCGCCGCCCGCCCCCGCAGTTCCGCCAAGGAGGACCACGTGGAAGCCCCCGTCATCTCCGGTATCGCGCACGACCGCAGCCAGGACAAGATCACGCTCGTCGGAGTCCCCGACGTCCCCGGTGCGGCCGCCCGGATCTTCGAGATCGTGGCCGGGACCGACGCGAACATCGACATGATCGTCCAGGACATCTCCGCCGAGGGAACGGGCCTGACGAACATCTCCTTCACCTGCCCCGACGGGGACTCCGTGGCCGCCCGCGCGGCCCTTGAGACGGCGCGCGAGGAGCTGGGTTTCCAGAGCCTGGACTTCAACCCCTCCATCGGCAAGCTCTCCCTGGTCGGTGCGGGCATGCGCTCCCACCCGGGGGTCTCGGCCCGGCTCTTCGGAGCGCTGAGCGCCGCCGGGGTCAACATTCAGATGATCTCCACCTCCGAGATCCGCATCTCGGTGGTGGTCGACGACGCCGTGCTCGACGAGGCCGTGCGCGCCGTCCACACCGCCTTCGGCCTCGACGCCCAGGCCGCCGAGGCGGTCGTCTACGGAGGAACCGGACGATGAGTGACCAGACCACCAGCCAGCCCGTCAACGAGTACCGGGGCCCTGCCGAGGGTGTCACCGTCGCCGTCGTCGGCGCCACCGGCCAGGTCGGCCGCGTCATGCTCGCGATGCTCGCCGAACGCGACTTCCCGGCGCGTGCCGTCCGCTTCTTCTCCTCGGCCCGCTCCGCCGGGAGCCGCGTGGAGTTCCGCGGCGCCACCGTCGAGATCGAGGACGTCGCGACCGCCGACCTCACCGGGATCGACGTCGCCCTGTTCTCCGCCGGCGCCTCGACGAGCCGCCAGTACGCCCCGCTGTTCGCCGCCGCGGGCGCGGTCGTCGTCGACAACTCCTCGGCCTGGCGCAAGGACCCCGAGGTGCCACTCGTCGTCTCCGAGGTCAACCCGCAGGACCTGGCCAACCGCCCCAAGGGCATCATCGCCAACCCCAACTGCACGACCATGGCCATCATGCCGGCTCTCAAGGCCCTTGATGAGGAGGCGGGCCTCGTGCGCTTCATCGCCTCGACCTACCAGGCGGTCTCCGGTTCCGGGCGCGCCGGCGTTGCCGAGCTCGCCGGGCAGGTGCGCGCGGTCGTCGACCAGGACATCGAGGGCCTGGGCGTCGACGGCCGTGCCGTGACCTTCCCCGACCCGGAGGTCTACGTCGACACCATCGCCTTCAACGCCGTCGCCTGGGCGGGCGGCGACGCGGGTGACGGCTCCGGAGAGACCGACGAGGAGCAGAAGCTGCGCAACGAGTCGCGCCGGATCCTGGGCCTCCCGGGGCTGCGCGTGTCCGGAACCTGCGTGCGCATCCCGGTCTTCTCCGGGCACGGGGTGAGCGTGTCGGCCGAGTTCGCCCGCGAGATCAGCCCCGAGCGGGCCATCGAGCTGCTCAAGGCGGCGCCAGGCGTCACCTACGACGCGATCCCCAGCCCCCTCAAGGCCGCCGGCCGGGACGGCACCTTCGTCGGGCGCGTGCGGGCCGATGGGGCCTTTGACGAGGGCCGCGGGATCGACTTCTTCGCGGTCGGGGACAACCTGCGCAAGGGCGCCGCCCTCAACGCCGTCGAGCTCGCCGAGCTCGTGGCCGCCGAGCTGATCGCCGCTCGCCCCTGACCGCCGCTCCTGACCCGCCCGCCCCACGAACCGCGAGATCGGGACATATGACACCCCGAGATCGGGACAT
>NZ_JAUNHI010000010.1:0-70817 GCF_030524025.1 Actinomyces sp.
CCACGGCCGAGCCCAGCGCTACGGCCGAGCCCAGTACCACCTCCGCCGTCGATCCTGCTGTCGACCCGACTGCCCAGCGGAGCGCCACCTCCGCCTCCTCGGCAGGGGGTTCCGGCGGGTCTGTCGGCACGTCGTCGTCCTCCGGATCGCGCACGACACGCACCGGAGGGCTGGCGAGGACCGGTGTCTCGGTCCTGCTGCCCGCCGTGGTGGCCTTGGCAACCGCCGTTGCAGGAGCCGTGCTCGTCTCGCGCCGCAGGCGCAGCTGAGGCACCGGCATAGGATCCGAACCGGTAAGCGACCGGACGACCTCATCAGCTACCGGTCGAGGTGTAGGTGCCGATCGAGTCGTCGGCGAAGGTGATCGTCGCGCTGCCCACGCTCGGCAGTGTTCCCTCATGGGTGCGCAGACCCTCGGAGTACTCCTGGCCGAGGATCGTGTTGCCCCGCAGGGTCACGTCGGTGACGCCCGACAGGCTCACGCCGTAGTAGCCGCCGGTGATCGTGTTGCCGACGACCGAGATGTTGCGGTGCTCGTACGTGGTCGGGCTGAGCGTCCCGTCAGTCGTGTACCGGTCCCAGGTCGGGCGCGTCGAGGAGCTGAACTGGTCGTCCGGGTGCTCGAAGACGGTCGCCAGCATGACCGAGACGACCTCGCCCTTGGTCTCGGCCGTGCCCGCGGGGCTGCTCGCCGTGTTGCCGGTGATGAGCACGTCCGTGACTGGACCGGTCGTGGCCGCCACCTCGATGGCGCGGAAGGTCGAGCCCGTCATGGTCACCCCGGAGATGGTCACCTGGGACGCCGAGATGATCGCGACGCCGCGGGTGTACGGGGAGTCGCTCAGGTCGAGGGTGAGGTTGGCGATCGCGGTGTCCGTCGACCCCGTCGCCACGGACAGGGCGCTGGCCGGGGCCGAGCGCGTCGTGCCGGGGATCGCCACATCGACCGTGGCGCCGTTGCCGTCGAGGAAGGGGACGGTGTCGGGCAGGACCAGGGGCAGGCACGCGGACAGGGCCAGGGACAAGGGGACGGCGGAGCTCGGCGCCCTCGGGCACATCGCTGGCAACCGGGTTCTTTGCCAGCGCTCGCACCGCATCGACGACCCGGTCGATGTGAGCCAACCGTGATCTTGCGGCGCGAGGATGTGGTGCATCTCATGTCTTAAGGTCGGGGTGGTGACGACGACCGACCTGCCCGTGTCCTGGCTCGCGGGTCGAGGAATGGCGCTCCGTGCCCGTCGTCCCGCCACTCCTGGCCCAGGATGCGGCTGGCGGCGCGGAGCGGGTGTCCGGGGGCCAAGTAGCTCGGGCCGAGTGGTCGCCCACGCCCGCGGCGGCTCATCATCTAGCATGGGTGGGCAATGAGGAGTCCCATTGAGGAGGCCACCGTGACCCCACTCCCGCCCCGTCGAGCCCTCGCCGTTGCCGCCGCCGTCGCCCTGGCCGCGGGCGCGCTCGTGGGCTGCTCGGCGCACCCGGGACAGGCCGCCGTCCTCAGCTACACCGACGCGGCCGGCGCTCGCCAAGACGTCTCCATCTCCGTCGAGACGGTCGAGGAGGCCACCTCCGAGCTCGCCCCCGCCATCGGGGTCAGTGGCACGGAAGTCCTGCAGGGGCTCATCGACCTCCCGCTCCTGGAATCGTTCGCGGCCGAGTATGGCGTCGTCGTCACCGACGCCACCGTCCTCGAGGCGCTCGAGGGGCAGCTCGGCCCCGGGGAGTACTCCCAGGCGAGCATCGACTACGTCCGGTCGGCCCTCATCACGCAGAACGCCAGCAGCCTCGACCAGGAGACCCTCGCCGAGCTCCAGGCGCGCTACGACGAGGCGATCTCCACCGTGGAGCTCGAGGTCGCCCCGAGATACCAGGGTGTCCAGCCATGGGTCCTGCAGACCGAGGCTCCTGTCGTCCAGGCCGGATGAGGCCGCGCGTCACGCCGGGCGTGAACACGGGAATCTGGAGGGACCAACGCCCTCGCTGCGACCTGGCCGTGACCGGTAGGCTGGCTCCTGCGTCCTGATCACATCGATCGATCACAGAAACAAGGAGCACGAAGTGGCCCTCATCGAGAACGTTCACGCCCGCGAGATCCTGGACTCTCGAGGAAACCCGACCCTTGAGGTCGAGATCCTCCTGGAGGACGGCGCTTCGGCCCGCGCCGCTGTTCCCTCCGGCGCCTCGACCGGCGCCTTCGAGGCCGTGGAGCTGCGCGATGGTGACGCCTCCCGCTACCTCGGCAAGGGTGTCGAGAAGGCCGTTGCCAACGTCAACGACATCATCGCCCCCGAGATCATCGGCTTCGAGGCCTCCGACCAGCGCGGCCTGGACAACCTCATGATCGAGCTCGACGGCACCCCGAACAAGGGCAAGCTGGGCGCCAACGCGATCCTCGGGGTCTCGCTGGCCGCCGCCGCCGCCTCCGCCGAGTCCGCCGGCCTGGACCTGTTCCAGTACGTCGGCGGCCCCAACGCCCACGTGCTGCCCGTTCCCATGATGAACATCATGAACGGCGGCTCCCACGCCGACTCCAACGTCGACATCCAGGAGTTCATGATCGCCCCGATCGGCGCCGCGACCTTCCGCGAGGCTCTGCGGATGGGCGCCGAGGTCTACCACGCGCTCAAGTCCGTGGTCAAGGCTCGCGGCCTGTCCACCGGCCTGGGCGACGAGGGCGGCTTCGCCCCCAACCTCGACTCCAACCGCGAGGCGCTCGAGCTCATCGTCGAGGCCATCGAGAAGGCCGGCTACACCCCCGGCAAGGACGTCGCCCTGGCGATGGACGTCGCCTCCTCGGAGTTCTTCGACGAGGCCACCAAGTCCTACCAGTTCGAGGGCGAGGCCCGCGACAACGCCTTCATGGTCGACTACTACGAGAAGCTCATCACCGACTTCCCGATCGTGTCCATCGAGGACCCGCTGTCGGAGGACGAGTGGGACGACTGGAAGGCCCTGACCGACCGCATCGGTGACCGGGTCCAGATCGTCGGCGACGACTTCTTCGTGACCAACCCCGAGCGCCTGGCCAAGGGCATCGAGCTCGGTGCGGCCAACGCCCTCCTGGTCAAGGTCAACCAGATCGGCTCGCTGACCGAGACCCTCGAGGCCGTCGAGCTCGCCCACCGCGCGGGCTACAAGTCGATGACCTCCCACCGCTCCGGTGAGACCGAGGACGTCACCATCGCCGACCTCGCCGTGGCCACCAACTCCGGCCAGATCAAGACCGGCGCCCCCGCCCGCGGCGAGCGCGTCAACAAGTACAACCAGCTCCTGCGCATCGAGGAGACGCTGGGCGACGCCGCCGTCTACGCCGGCGCCGGCGCCTTCCCGCGTTTCCGGGCCTGACCCCGACAAGCGCACCGGTGGGGTGCGGCGAGCCTCGGCTTGCCGCACCCCACCGGTGCGTCCGGCCCCCGCCCACGCGGCGCTGTCCGTCGCACCCGGGCGTGACGCAGGACGCGCGGGGATCCTCCTTCGTCCTCCACCCCCTCGTGAGGCAGGATCGACCCCATGACGCCGCGCCGCCCGCCACCCGCCCGCCCCGGGGCCCGACCCGGCGCCCGCCGTCCCTCGCGCCAGGCCGAGCGGGGCGAGCAGGCGGGGCGGGGGGAGCAGGCGCCGGAGGCCGCCGCCCCGGACCGGAGGCGGGAGGAGGTCCCCGCGCCCAACCACGCGGTCCTGCGCCTGGGGGGCGCGGACGGCATGGCGGTGCCCGGTCGCGCCCTGGCCCTGGCCATCGTCGTACTGCTCGCCTTCGTCGTCGTCTTCCCGTCCCTGCGCGGATACCTGTCCCAGCGCGCCCAGTACGACGCCGTCCTGGAGGAGATCGCGCAGGCCGAGGCGACCTCCACCGCCCTGGAGGCCGAGCTCGCCCGCTGGCAGGACGACGACTATGTCCGGACCCAGGCCCGTGATCGCCTGTCCTACGTTATGCCCGGGGAGACGACCTATGTCGTCGTCGGCGCCGACGAGGTCGAGCGTGCCGAGCAGGCCGCACAGGATGCGCAGGCCACCGAGGAGCGGCCCTGGTACGAGGTGCTGCGCGAGTCGGCCCGAGTCGCCGGCGGGGAGGAGGCCGAGCAGGTCGTCGTCGACCCCGCGCAGCAGGGGTGGACGACGACGACGCCGACCCCCACCCCGGGAGCCACCTCGGTCCCGACGGCCGGTAGCTCGACCGCGGCCACCGAGGCGACCCCCTGAGGCCGACCCATCAGGCCTGCCTCACGGGCCGCCGCCGGACCTCCCCGCCCGGTCGACCCTCCGACCGCCCCTCACGACTCCCCGAAGGAGAGCCCGATGACCGCCACCGACCCCACTGGCCAGGGCCCGGCCCAAGATCCGGTCCACGGCGCCGCCCACGACCCGGCCCCGGTCACCGCCCGGGTCCCTGACCAGAACCCCGGCCATGACCCGGCCCCGGCCCCGGTCGCGCAGGCCGACCTGGACGTCCTGCGCGACCAGCTCGGCCGCCTGCCCCGGGGTGTCGTGGGCATCGCGGCCCGCTGCGTGTGCGGACGCCCGACGGTGGT
This sequence comes from Actinomyces sp., assembly GCF_030524025.1. GTDB lineage: Bacteria > Actinomycetota > Actinomycetes > Actinomycetales > Actinomycetaceae > Actinomyces. Next base: position 4,527 of record NZ_JAUNHI010000010.1, read on the forward strand.
GCGCACGGCGCCCCGCCTGCCCGACGGCTCGCCCTTCCCGACCACCTACTACCTCACCCACCCCGCCGCGGTGAAGGGCTGCTCGACCCTCGAGGCCGAGCACCTCATGGACGAGCTCACTGCCCGCCTCGCCGCCGACCACGACCTGGCCGCGGCCTACCGCGCCGCCCATGAGGACTACCTCGCCCGACGCTCCGAGCTGGGTAGCCCCCCGGAGATCGAGGGGGTGTCCGCCGGCGGCATGCCGACGCGGGTCAAGTGCCTCCACGCCCTGGTCGGGCACGCCCTGGCCGCCGGCCCCGGCACCAACCCGGTCGGGGACCTGACCATCGGGATCCTCACCGAGCGCGGCCTGTGGGACCCTGAGCGGTGCAGCTGCTGAGCGCGGGCCCCGCGCACCCCCGAACACACTGGAGGACCCGACCATGACCCGCGTGGCCGCCATCGACTGCGGCACCAACACGATCCGACTGATCGTGGCCGACCTGGAAAGCGGCCCCGACGGCCGGACGCGCCTGGCGCAGGTCCACCGCGACAGCCGCATCGTCCGCCTGGGGCTGGGCGTGGACCGCACCGGCCTGCTCGACCCGCAGGCGCTGGCCCGCACCCTGGAGACCGTCCGGGAGTACGCCGCAGCGTGCGCGCGCCTCGGCGTCGACCTGGCCGCGGGACACGGCCGCTTCGTGGCCACCTCGGCGACCCGTGACGCCGGCAACCGTGGGGAGTTCGTCGACGGCGTGCGCGCCCTCCTGGGGCTGGAGCCCGAGGTCGTCAGCGGGCAGGAGGAGGCCCGGCTGTCCTTCGCCGGATCGCTGCTCGGCGCGCAGGACCGCGCGCCGGCCCCGGGGCCCGGCCTCGTCGTCGACCTCGGGGGAGGGTCCACCGAGCTGATCCTGGGAGACACGGCCCCGCTGTCGGCCGTCTCCCTGGACACCGGCAGCGTCCGGGTCAGCGAACGCCACCTGGTCGACGGCGTCACCCCCCAGGCCGAGGCCGCCGCCCGCGCCGAGGTGCGGGCACTGCTCGCCCAGGGGGCCGCCACGGTCGACCTGGGCCGGGCGAGCGCCCTCGTCGGGCTGGCGGGCACGATCACGACCGTGACCGCCCACGCCCTGGGGCTGGAGGACTTCGACCCCGAGGCGCTCGACGGCGCCGAGATCAGCACCGATCGGGCGCTGGCCTCCTGCGAGGCGATCGTCCACTCCACCCCCGCCCAGCGCGAGTCCTGGGGCTACCTGCTGCCCGGCCGGCGCGACGTCATCGCCGCCGGCGCCCTGGTGTGGAGCGAGGTCATCACGCAGGTCGTCCAGGCCACCGCGGCCGGGGAGCACCCGGTCACCACGACCGTGACCAGCCTGCACGACATCCTCGACGGCATCGCCCTGTCAGTGGGGGAGAGGATCTGAGATGAGCCGCATCCTGCGCGGCGACGGACCGGTGACGGTCGCCGTGGCCACCACCGGCACCACCGCCGCCGAGTGCCTCGAGCAGGGCCGTGTGGCCCGCGGGGCCGGGGCCGACCTCGTCGAGCTGCGTGCCGACCTGCTTGACGGCGCGCCGGATGCCGCCCGGACCGCCGAGCTCGCCGAGCACCTGAGCGCCGACTGTGCCCCGGTGCCCGTCCTGATCACGGTGCGCTCGGTCGCGGAGGGCGGCGGGGCCCGCCTCGAGGGCGAGGCCTGGGCCGAGCACCTGACCCGCGTCATCGATCATCTCGCCGACCGCGGCGCCGCGGCCTCCCAAGGCGCGGCGGACCTGAGAGGCGTCCCGGCCGCCGTCGACGTCGAGATCCAGCGCCCGGGGGCGGCCGGGCTCATCGACCGGGCCCACCGGGCCGGGCTCGAGGCCGTCGTCTCCTTCCACGACATGACCGCCACGCCGGCCGATGCGCAGCTGCACGAGGTCCTGGCCCGGATGGCGCGCCTCGGCGCCGACCTGGCCAAGATCGCCGTCATGCCCGCCGGACCCGCCGACGTCGCCCGCCTCCTGGCGGTGACCGCCTCCGCCCACGAGACCCTCGAGGTCCCGCTGGCCACGATGGCCATGGGGGAGGTGGGCATGGTCAGCCGGTTCGCCGCCGGCGTCTTCGGCTCCCGGCTCGTCTTCGCCACCGCGGGTGGGAGGCCCTCGGCTCCGGGCCAGCTCCCGATCGAGGACCTGCGTCGGGCCATGGCGCTGCTCGCCGTCCCGTAACCACCCCGGACGCGCACGGCGCGCCCCACCCGCCACGGGCGCCGGCTCATCGTTGAGCCGGCGCCCGTCGTCCTCCTGCGGCCGGTGACTCCGTGATGGCCTCGTGATAACGTGGAGAGCCCTGGCAACCCGCATGCGTCGAGCCTTGTCGATGCCCCGATATCAGAGAGTGCTCCCGTGTCAGTCACATCGCCCCGCGCCGGTCGCACCGGCACCCTTGCCGTGGCGCTCCTCGCGCTGCTCGCCCTGGTCGCAGGCCTTCTGCCCGTGGCCTCCACCGCCCGTGCGGACGTCAACACGGGGATCCGAGTCACCGAGGCCACGCTGGTCAAGTCGAGCCGCACCGGCGTCGACACCCCCGGCGCCACCCTGTCCACCCGCGACGTCGCCAAACTGACCTTCACCTGGGACGCCACCGGCGCGCAGCTCGCCGCCGGGGACTCCTTCGAGATCGACCTGGGCACCTACTTCAAGAACCTCGAGACCTCGATCACCACGCCGATGACCGTGGTCTATGACGGCCAGGACGTCGAGGTCGGCTCCTGCGCCCTGACCGACAAGACGGTCACCTGCACCTTCTCGGACAAGGTCGCCGAGCTTCAGGCGGCGGGGTTCACCTCCTTCAACGGCACCGGCCAGGCCCTCCTGCTCATCACGCAGGCCACGACCAGCGCGACGGCCGACATCACGGCCACCGGCGGGCTCACCGAGGTCCCGCTGCCCGGCGACGGCGGCGGCATCATCGAGCCGGTCGGCAGCTACACCCCGTGGACCTTCTGGAAGTACTCCTCGGTCATCAACTCCTCGTCGACCGGGATGACCTGGTACGTCGAGTTCGGCAGCGAGCACCTCAAGAGCCTTTTGGAGGGCGCCGGCCCCCAGCTGACCACCGATGGCCAGACCCGCCAGACCATCACCTTCACCGACACCCTGGGTGAGGGCATGGACTTCTCCACCGACATGAGCGAGTGGCACCTCATGATGCGCAATTCGGCGGCCGAGCCCGACGCCAAGGGGGCGATCGTCACCAACGCGGCGGGGGAGGACCCGGTCACCTCCTACGGCGACTTCGACATGTCCGTGTCCATCGACGGCAAGGTCGCCACGATCACCGTGACCGGCCCCTTCGCCGAGGCGACCAATTACCGGCTCTACTACCCGGTGACGATCAGCTCGGGCACCGCCGTGGCGGGCACGGAGTACACGAACAAGGCCACCCTCCAGGGCGCCGGCAAGAGCGCGTGGGGCACCCGCTCCTACGCGCAGTCCTTCCAGATCACCGTCGAGATGAAGCCCGGCTTCGGGGGCCTGGCGATCACCAAGGCGCTCGACGGCGACGGCGCGGCCACGGTCCCCGCGGACACCTCCTTCCCCGTCACCGTCGACTACGTCCTGCCCGCACCCGCCGGCGTCTACAGCGGCTGGACGGCGCCCGGGACCCTGGCGGCCGACGGCAAGAGCGGCACGGCCACGATGACGGTGACGCCGGGAGGCGCCACCACCTTCCAGGGGACCTTCCCCGCCGGCACCGTGGTCACCCTGAACGAGGACCTGTCCGGTGCGCCCGCGGGCTACACCTGGGCCTCCTCGATGACGATCAACGGGGAGGAGACCTCCACCTTCACCGTCGCCGACCAGGTCCGCACCCAGGTGTCGCTGACCAACACGGCGACGACGGTCACCACGGCCTCGCCCTCGGCCCCCGCCACGACCGCCCCGGCACCGACCGCCAGCGGATCGGCTCCGGCGGTCACTGCCCCGGCACCGACCACCACCGCGCAGACGCCGTCCATGCCCTCCCTGGCGCGCACCGGTATGACCGTGGGGCTTCCCCTGGTCATCGCGGTCGCCGCAGTGGCCGGAGGCGCGCTCCTGCTGCGCCGTCGCCGCTCCTGAGCCGGCGCCCCGCGCCCGGCGCACCCCCGTGACGCGGTCTGCGGGGGTGCGCAGGCTCACCGGCGGTCTCCTGGTCGGTCGGCGTGGGCGTTCTGTACAGTGGCGGCATTGCCCCGGCGAGGGATGCGCGATCCGCGCATCCGTCATCGACGTGGCGGTGCCCTCGGGCGCTGCGTCGTCGTCCCCGCCGGACCATCACACCAGCGGGGTCCTCCCCGCCCGAGACGAGGAGATCCTCATGGCGAACAACGCAGTCACCCTCAAGGCCGTCGAGCGCACCGTCTTCGGCAAGGGCTCTGCCCGCCGCGCCCGCCGTGCGGGCCAGGTCCCCGTGGTCGTCTACGGCCACGGCTCCGACCCCCGCCACCTCCTGCTGGACGAGCACAGCACCCGCCTGACGCTGCGCGGCAACGACAACGCGCTCGTCGAGCTCGACGTCGACGGCGAGCGCCTACTGGCCATCGCCAAGGACGTCCAGCGCCACCCGATCCGCACCGGTATCCAGCACGTCGACTTCCTCCTGGTCAACCGCAACGAGCGGGTCGAGGTCGAGGTGCCCGTCGTGGTCGTCGGCGACGCCGAGCCCGGCACCCTCCACATGATCGAGCTCGCCCACGTCATCGTCTCCGCCCCCGCGGTGTCCATCCCCGAGACCATCGAGGTCGACGTGACTGGCGTCGCCGGCGGCACCGCCATCCGCATGGCCGACATCGCGCTGCCCTCGGGCGTCACCGCTGTCACCGACGCCGAGGCGGACGTCGTCAACGTCGCCGAGGGCAAGGCCGTCGCCTCCGAGGTCGCGGCTGACGAGCCCGCCGAGGCCGGCGCCGAGTGAGCATGCCCCGCGATGCCCGGGGGCGGCGATGAGCAGCCCCTGGCTCGTCGTCGGGTTGGGCAACCCAGGGCCCCGGTACGCCCGTCACCGCCACAACGTCGGACGCATGGTCATCGACGTGCTGGCCGGGCGCGCCGGGGCCCGCCTGACGAGGCACAAGGCCCGTGCCCAGGTGGCCGACCTCCGCCTCGGGGTCCTGCCCGGTGGGGCGCCGGGGCCGCGTGCGCTCCTGGCGGAGCCGGAGGTCCTCATGAACCTGTCCGGCGGACCGGTGGCGGCCCTCGCCCAGTTCTACGGGGTCGACCCGCATGAGCGCCTGCTCGTCGTCCACGACGAGCTCGACCTGCCCGCGCACGAGCTGCGCCTCAAGCGGGGCGGCGGCGAGGGCGGCCACAACGGGCTGCGCTCGATCTCGGCGGCCCTGAGGACCAAGGGGTACGCGCGTCTGCGGGTGGGCGTGGGCAGGCCCCCGGGCCGCCAGGACCCCGCCGACTTCGTGCTCTCCGAGGTCCCGGCCCGTGAGCGCGAGGCGCTGGCGGTCACCGTCGAACGCGCCGCCGACGTCGTCGAAGCAGTGGTCGCCCAGGGCTTCCAGCCGGCCCAGCAGCGCCTACACGCCCCGGCCTGACAGTCGGGGCAGGGCTCGGAGGGACTCACGCATTCCCGGCCGTGCCATATCTACCGATCTCGAGGTGTCATATGTCCCGATCTCGGGGTTAGGACATGAGGCCGGTCTCGTAGGCGACGACAACGGCCTGGACGCGGTCGCGCACGTCGAGCTTGGCCAGGACGTTGCCCACATGGGTCTTGACGGTCGTGGCCGACACGACGAGGTGCGAGGCGATCTCGGAGTTGCTCAGGCCTTGGGCCATGAGCACGAGGATCTCGTGCTCGCGCGGGGTCAGTGCGGCGATCCTGGGGTCCTGGGCCACCTGGGACCCGCCGTCGTCGGGAAGGTGCGAGGCGAACATCTCAAGCATGCGACGCGTGATCCGGGGAGAGACGACGGCCTCGCCCTCGGCCACCGTCCGGATCGCCTCGGCCAGCTCGGCCGGCCGGGTGTCCTTGAGCAGGAAGCCGCTGGCCCCGGCGCGCAGCCCTGCGAAGGCGTACTCGTCGAGGTCGAAGGTGGTCAGGATGAGGATCTTCGTGCCCGGGCACTGGGAGGTGATGGCGGCTGTCGCGTCGATGCCGTTCATTCCCGGCATGCGCACGTCCATGAGGATGACGTCGGGGCGCAGGGCGCGCGCCTGGGCGAGGGCGGTGGCGCCGTCCGAGGCCTCTCCGATGACCTCGATGCCCGCCTCGGCGTCGAGCACCATGCGAAAGCCCATGCGCATGAGCGCCTGGTCGTCTGCCAGGACCACGGTGACCGGTCCTCGGTCCTCCGGCCCCGGGTCGTTGTCGCTCGGCTGCGTCACAGCGGCATCTGCCACGGCGATGTTCCTTCCTCGTCCTCGTCCCAGTGCAGCACCGCGCGGACACGCCAACCGGTCGTCGTCGGACCGGCCTGCACAGAACCACCATAGACGGCGGCGCGCTCCCGCATGCCGACAAGCCCCTTGCCGGACCCGTGCATCGGTGTCGACCCGGGCGCGGCGTCATTGTCGACGGTGAGCACAGCGGTGCCCCGGTGCCGGTCGAGGTCCACCGAGACCGCCCGCGTCGTCGGCGCGTAGCGCAAGACATTGGTCAGCGCCTCCTGGGCGATGCGGAACACCGTCAGCTGGAGGGCCTTGTCATCAGGCAGGGGGGCTCCCCGCCGCTGGTAGGACACCGGGACACCGGCGGTCTGGAAGCGCTCCACGAGCACCTCGAGCTCGGCCTGCTCGGGGGTCGGCGCCAGGGGGAGGTCCCCCGTGCTCGTGTCGGCCCGCGCGTCAGTGGCCTGGCGTCGCAGATCGGCGATCTCCACACTGGGCTGGCGGGGGGCGACCGTTCCCGGCGGGGCGAACTCGGGCACCGGCAGATCACGGACCACCGGCTGGGGCCCCCTTCCGGGTGCCGACGGCGGTGCTGCTGTCCGCGCTGCCGCCGGGGACGCCTCTGAGCCCGCTGGTCCCACCGGTTGCCCCGGGGCCGAGGTGGCCGCCGGGTCGTCGCGCAGGACCCCGACGAGCCGACGGGTGTCGGCCAGCGCCGAGCGCCCCGACTCGGCCAGGGTCGCCAGGGCCTCCTTGGCCATCTCCGGGTTGCGGTCGATGGTGGCGGCGGCGCCCTCGGCCATCGTGATCATGACGGCCAGGGAGTGCGCGACGACGTCATGCATCTCCCGGGCGATCCGGCTGCGCTCGTTGGCGGCGGCCAGAAGAGTCGCCTGCTCGCGTGCCAGCGCGAGGCGCTCGGAGCGGGTCTCGAACTCGGCGAGCTGCTCGGACTGGACACGGATCATGAGGCCGACCAGGACGCCAAGGACGTAGACGAGCGCGTACAGCGACACGCCGAGGGCCAGCTCGTCGAGGTCCATGCCGCCCTCGGTGTGCAGGATGTCCTGGAAGATGGCCAGCACGATGGAGGCCAGGTAGAAGGCCATGGTCGCGCCCATCCGCATCCTGCCCGCGATGGCCGCCAGACACAGCGGGACGCCGGCGACGAGGAACAGGTGGGGCATGGTGAGCACGACCCGGTCGACCGGGCTCATGTACGCATGGACGCCGAAGGTCCACACCGTTGTCAGGACGCTGGAGCCCGCCCAGGCCACCACCGGCCAGCGCCGCCGCAGCGCCAGGGTGACAGCGCACAGGCCGGTGACCGCCCATCCGGCAGCAGTCCAGGGGCCGGTGCCGGGCCCGGTCTCGAGCCGGGAGTGTCCCAGCACGGTGAGCGCCAGGAGGACCGCGGCGACCAGGACGTCGACGAGCAGCTGGTGGCGCCGCTGCCACATGACGATGCGCATGGCGGGCGCGGGCATGTTCAAGGCCAGTGGCACGTGCTGCTCCATGGGGTCATTGTCGTCGGTCTGGCGGGGTCCGCGCTGCGCGCGAGAGCCGTCGGCGCGTCCGGGTTCCCCCGCGCACCGAACCGGCCCGTCGGGGACGCTCGCCAGAAGGCGCCCCGACGGGCCGGTTCGGTGGTCTCAGGCGTCGCGCCGGGAGAAGACGATCCACCCCAGGATGAGCGGGACGATCGCCCAGGCGCTGAAGACCGCGATGGCCTGCCAGTGCTCCAGGAAGTACATGCTGCCCTCCTGGGACCACTCGTAGTAGAGCGCGAAGGGGTCGGTCACCGCCGCCGAGGCCACCTGCGGAAGCAGGCCCTGGACGTTGTTGGCCCAGTCCCACTTCATGGCGATGAGTGACAGGGGGATGTTGATGACGAACAGCAGGACGACGGTGAGAGTGATGACGCCGGCGGTTGAACGCATGATGTAGCCCAGCCCCATGGCCATCAGCGCGATGCCCGCGTAGCACAGACCGGTGCCCCAGATGTAGCCGGCATACTCCGGGTCCGCCAGGGAGCCGGCGTTCCCGTTCATGAAGGGCAGGGACAGGGCCCAGGCGGCCAGGACGGAGCCGGCACCCAGGACGAAGGCCAGTACGGCACCGACGATCGCCTTGGCCAGCAGGAGGCGTCCGCGCTGCGGGACGGCCGCCAGGGAGGAGCGAATCTGCCCGGAGCTGTACTCGCCGGTGACGATCAGGGCGCCGAGAACGGCGACGACGATCATGCCGATGGCCGTGCCTGAGGTGATCGCGTGCTTGGCCTCCGCCTCCCACCCCGTGGTCTGGGCGCTTGCTGCGGCCACACCTGCACCGAAGAGCACCGTGATGGCCACGGCGATGCTCGAGGTGATCCAGGTCGAGCGCAGGCTGCGGACCTTGATCCACTCGGCGCGGATCGCCCGGATGAAGGTCTGCTTGCCCTCGATGCGGGACCCGGTTGTGCGACTGCGGGTGGGGTGTGAGGCGGTGGTGTCCTTGGCCGCTCCCTTGGCGGGTGCGGCGGATGCGAGGTCGGACGGGGTGCGGGAGGTCATGGCGAGAGTGCTCATGGCTGCTTCTTCTCTCTGTGAGTCTGGGGCGGTCGGGCCGTGCGGGGTCAGGCGGCGCGGTGGCTGGTGGCCGGGGCGCCGGTGGAGTACTCGACCTCCCCGCCGGTCAGCTCGAGGTAGGCGTCTTCGAGGGAGGCGCGCTGGGTGGTCAGCTCGTGCAGGACGATCCCGCCCTGCGCGGCGAGCTCCCCGATGCTGGCGGCGGTGGTCGCCGTCGTGGTGAGGACCCCGTTCTCGGGGGAGTCGATCTCGATCCCCTGGGCGGCCAGCAGCGCGGCGAGCTCTCCGGCCTGTGGGGAAGCGACCCGCACGACGTCGGTGGTCGCCGAGGCGATGACCTCCTGGACGGGGCCGGAGGTCAGGATGCGACCGCGGCCGATGACGAGGAGATGGTCGGCGGTCTGGGCCATCTCGCTCATGAGGTGGGAGGAGATGAAGACGGTGCGCCCCTCGTCGGCCAGGCTGCGGCAGGTCTCGCGCACCCACTTGACGCCCTCGGGGTCCAGCCCGTTGACCGGCTCGTCGAAAATGAGGACGCCGGGGTCTCCCAGCATGGCGGCCGCCATACCCAGGCGCTGGCCCATCCCCAGGGAGAAGCCCTTGACGCGCTTCTTGGCCACGCTGGTCAGACCGGTCAGCTCGAGAACCTCGTCAACGCGACGGGTCGGGATGCCGTTGGAGACGGCCAGCTGGGTCAGGTGCGCCCGGGCCGAGCGCGAGCCGTGGAGGCCCTTGGCGTCCAGGAGGGCTCCGACCTCGCACAGGGGGGCCGCCAGGTCCTTGTAGCGGCGGCCGTTGACCGTCACCTTGCCCGAGGTCGGCTTGTCCAGCCCCATGATGAGTCGCATGGTCGTGGACTTGCCGGCGCCGTTGGGTCCGAGGAAGCCCGTGACGGTGCCGGGTTCGATCGTGAAGGAGATGTGGTCGACGGCGGTCTTGGACCCGTAGCGCTTGGTCAGGTCAGTGGCTTCAATCATGCGGATCTGCCCTTCCGGGAGTGGTCCTCGGGCTGCTTCGGCTGGAGGGATACCAGCGCCCTTGGCGTCGGAACCAGGCTAGGAGCGCCCCCCTGACCGGAGAATCGCCCCCCGCGACGAAAACCTCGACCACCTGCCTGGGTTCTCAGGGGGAGGCCTCTCCTCCCCGGGGAGGAGAGGCCCAGTGCGGTCCCCGGGACGGCGGGAGCGGCCATGGAAAGACCTGCCCGTCGCGGGTCGACGGGCAGGCGTGCATGGCTGTGGGAATCTGGTGCAGGATGGGGGTGTTATCACCAACGGCGCCCGTCGGTGCCCCCAGTCGGTGCCCCAGTCGGTGTCACTGTGCACGCCCTCCCCATCGAGAGGACAACCTACTGATGAGCAACCCCTTCTTCTCGCGCTCCGCCGCGTTCAACGGCCGCGGGCCCGCGGCCGAGCAGACCACGCCCGCGGGCTACCCGGCCATGCCCGGCTACCAGCCCGGCCAGTACGGCCGGCCGGGCCAGACGGGCGGTCCGGTGGCGCCGGCCACCGCGCAGGCCGGCTACGGCAGGACCGCGGTCAATGAGTACGGCCAGCCCATCCCCACCCCCGCCGACGCGCAGGCGGCGATGAACCAGTACGCCCAGACCGGCTACGGCACTGTCAGCCCCCAGCAGCTGGCGGGGCTGGAGAGCCAGTACGCGGCGCCGGCCGCCACCAACGTCGACCGCGGCCGCATGACCTACGACGACGTCATCGTGCGGACCGCCATGATGTTCGCCGTCATCGTCGGTGTGGGCGCGGTGTCCTGGATCCTGGCCACCACCCCGGCGACGGCGGGCCTGGGCTACCTGCTCATGTTCGTCGGTGCCCTCGGTGCGCTCGGCCTGGGCCTGGTCAACTCCTTCAAGCGCGAGCCCTCCCCGGCCCTCATCGTGCTCTACTCGGTCTTCGAGGGCGCGATGCTCGGCGCCTTCTCCGGGGTCATGAACGCCTGGTACCCCGGCATCGTCGTCCAGGCGGTGACGGGCACCCTCGCGGTCTTCCTCTTCATGCTCGTGGCCTACCGGGTCGGCTTCCGCCTGAGTGGCCGGGCCAAGCGGATCCTCCTGTTCGCCATTGGCGGCTACGCCCTGTTCAGCCTCGTCAACTTCGGGCTCATGGCGCTCGACATCAACAACAGCCCGTGGGGCATGCGCACCTCGGTGGAGATCATGGGCATTCCGCTGGGCCTCATCCTCGGCCCCCTCGCCATCTTCATGGCGGCCCTGTGCCTGGCCATGGACTTCGAGTCCATCGAGAACGGCGTGCGCCACGGCCTGCCCAAGAAGTACGCGTGGGCCGGCGCCTTCGGCCTGGTCGTCACCCTCGTGTGGCTCTACCTGGAGATCCTCCGGCTCCTGGCGATCTTCAGGGAGTGAGTGCTCCCTCACCGCTGACGGGGATGGCTCTGCGCCGAGGCGTAGGGCCATCCCCGTCCGTGTGGCCAGAGGCGGCGAGCACGGGTGGCAGGCACGGGCGGCAGTGCAGGTGGCGGCCGGAAGGGGGCCGCCGGCGCCGGGGCGAGGGTGCCGACGCTCACTATGACGCCCCTGGGCCGGGGCGCGCAGGGTGTCCCGCGGTCGCCGCGGCGTCCCGTAACCTGGCGGCATGATCAACACGAACATGCCAGAGGTCTCGGGCGCCAAGGGCGCCAAGCCGGTTCTGACCTTCCCCGGTCCGCAGGCCCCCGAAGGGCTGCAGGTCCAGGTCCTCGACCAGGGCGCCGGTCAGGTCGTGGAGGCCGGCGACCACATCGTCTGCCACTACCTCGGACAGACCTGGGGAGGCGAGGTCTTCGACAACTCCTACGACCGCGGCCAGCCGCTGGACTTCCAGGTCGGTACCGGCATGGTCATCCGCGGCTGGGACGACGGACTCGTCGGCCAGCGCGTGGGCTCCCGCGTCCTGCTGTCGATCCCCGCCGAGCTCGGCTATGGCGACCGCGGCGTGCCGCAGGCGGGCATCAGGGGAGGGGACACCCTCGTCTTCGTCACCGAGGTCCTCGGCGTCATCTGACCCGCCTTGACCTGAGCCGTCCTGACCCGCCCTGCGCGTTCGTACGGCCGGTGCCCGGCGCGCACCGTGAGGGTGCGTCCTGGCGACCGAGCGTACGAACGCGCGCTTGCCTCAGCGCAGTGGGGCTGCGACAGCTGCGACGACTGGGATACTCTGGGCGCGGCGCGCTCGCGCCACACCCGGTAGCACGAACTGCACGGTCCGGAGGAAGTCCGGATGACGCCGTCGGGGCCAGACGCCCCGGACCGGCCCCGACCTCGTCGTGGGCAGGCGACAACCAGGCGTTCGTCACCGCGGGGCTGCCGCCCGTCGGCCGCCAAGGAGGCTGCTCGAGCGTGCCCGTCCACGGCCGCGCAGGCCGCCCTGGCCGCCGCCCGCGAGGAGTCCGCCTCCCGTGCGGCTGACAACCGGAGTCGGCGCCGCCGTCAGGAGGCGGACGAGGCCTGGGCTCGCCGCCGGGAGCGGTCCAGGCGCCGTCACCGCGGCCGATAGTCGCCACTTGGCAGGTGAGGTCGCATGTCCGGCATACGACCTCGCTGGCCAAGTGGCGACCCGACGAGCTACCTGAGGTGGCCCGGGCCGTGTCACTGCGGGTTGCTGCGGCGGCGGTCGCGGTGAGACGGCGAGGAGCCCGGGCGGCGTGTGGTTTGCCGCACCGACCCCCCGACTGCTCTCATAAGGCCATGACCCTGCTTTGCCCGCCCAAGGCCCGTCCCGGTGACCGCGTCGCCGTGCTGTCCACGTCGCTGGCGGCGCCCGGTTTCGCCCCGGCGGTCCACGACCAGGCCATGGTGCGGCTCGCCGACCTGACCGGGCTGGTCCCCGTCGAGTACCCCACGACGAGGAAGCTCGGCGCCTCGGCGCAGGAGCGCGCCCGCGACATCAACGCCGCCTTCGCCGACCCGAGCATCCGGGCGGTCCTGGCCACGGTCGGCGGCGAGGACCTCATCACCGTCATCCGGCACCTCGACGCTGAGGCGGTCCGGCGCGATCCCAAGCCGTTCCTGGGCTACTCCGACAACACCAACCTCCTTCAGTGGCTGTGGTCCCTCGGCATTGCCGGCTTCTACGGCGGCTCGACCCAGGTCCACCTGGGCCCCGGTCCGCAGGTCGACCCGGTCCACCTGTCCTCCCTGAGGGCCGCGCTGCTGACCGGGCAGACCCTCGAGATCACCGAGCCGGGCGAGTCGGAGGACTTCGGCCGCGACTGGCTGGACCCGCGGGCGCTCACCGAGTTCGGCCGGCGGGAGCCCACCGGACCGTGGACGTGGGCCGGGCCCGAGCGCACGGTGACCGGCCCGACCTGGGGCGGGTGCCTCGAGGTGCTCCAATGGGTGCTCGCCGCGGGCCGGTTCCCCGCCGACCCCGAGGTCCTGGCGGGAGGCGTCCTGCTCCTGGAGACCTCCGAGGAGCTGCCCTCGGCCCGGGAGGTCGGCTGGATCCTGCGCGCGATGGGCGAGCGCGGCCTGCTCGCCGCCGTCGACGCGGTCCTCGTGGCCCGGCCGCCGGCCTCCTCCTTCGCCGACCTCGCCGACGCCGGGACCCGGGCCCGGCGTCGTGACGAGCAGCGGGACACCGTCATCGAGGTCATCGGCTGCTACAACCCCGAGGCGGTCGTCTGCGTGGGTGTCCCCTTCGGGCACACCCGACCCCAGTGGGTCCTGCCCCACGGCGGGATGATGACCGTCGACGGTGCCGCCCGGCGCATCACCGCCGACTACTCCTGAGCGCGGGCGGGGCCTGCGCGGCCCTCCAGTGACCGAGCCCTCGCGGCCGGCCCCGAGCGCTGGGACTACCCTGGCGCCAGCACGCCGTCCTTCCAGTGAGGAGCCCTCATGCCTGCCTACCGCAGCGCCACGTCCACCTCCGGCCGCAACATGGCCGGTGCCCGCGCCCTGTGGCGTGCCACCGGGGTCAAGGACTCCGACTTCGGCAAGCCGATCATCGCCATCGCCAACTCCTTCACCCAGTTCGTCCCCGGGCACGTGGGGCTGCGCGACGTCGGGCGCCTCGTCGCCGAGCAGATCGAGGCCGCGGGCGGCATCGCCAAGGAGTTCAACACGATCGCCGTCGACGACGGCATCGCGATGGGCCACGACGGCATGCTCTACTCCCTGCCCAGCCGCGACCTCATCGCCGACTCGGTGGAGTACATGGCCGCCGCCCACTGCGCCGACGCGCTCGTGTGCATCTCGAACTGCGACAAGATCACGCCGGGCATGCTCATGGCGGCCCTGCGCCTCAACATCCCGGCGATCTTCGTGTCGGGCGGGCCGATGGAGTCGGGCAAGATGACGGCGCCCGACGGCACCACCCGCAAGCTCGACCTCATCGACGCCATGATGGACGCCGCCGACCCCACGGTCAGCGACGAGACCATCTCGGCCATCGAGCGCCTGGCCTGCCCCACCTGCGGGTCCTGCTCGGGAATGTTCACCGCCAACTCCATGAACTGCCTGACCGAGGCCATGGGCCTGTCCCTGCCGATGAACGGCTCCCTGCTGGCCACCCACGCCGACCGCGGCGAGCTGTTCAAGCGCGCCGGCCACCAGATCGTGGCGATCACCAAGGCCTACTACGAGGATGAGGACGCCTCGGTCCTGCCCCGCTCGATCGCCACGAAGGCGGCCTTCGACAACGCCATGAGCCTGGACATCGCCATGGGCGGGTCGACCAACACGGTCCTGCACCTGCTGGCAGCCGCCCAGGAGGCGGGCGTCGACTTCACGATGGCCGATATCGACCGCCTCTCGCGCCGGGTCCCCCAGCTGTGCAAAGTGGCGCCCTCGACCACCGTCTACCACATCGAGGACGTCCACCGCGCGGGCGGCATCATGGGCATCCTCGGCGAGCTCGACCGCGCCGGGCTGTTGGACACCTCGACGACCAACGTCCTGGGCGGCACCCTGGCCCAGGCCCTGGAGGTCTACGACATCGCCCGCCCCTGCCCCGACTCCGTGCCCGGATCCTGCCTGGCCCCCGAGGTCCGCACCGGCTACCTCGCGGCACCCGGGGGCGTGCGCACCACCGAGATGTTCTCCCAGAGCTCGCGCTGGGAGGCCCTCGACACCGACCGTGCCGCCGGCTGCATCCGCGACCTGGAGCACGCCTACAGCGCCGACGGGGGGCTGGCGGTCCTGTTCGGGAACATCGCCGAGCGCGGCTGCATCGTCAAGACCGCGGGGGTGGACGCCTCGATCCTCACCTTCGCCGGGAGCGCCGTCGTCTTCGAGTCGCAGGAGGACGCCGTCGAGGGGATCCTGGGCGGGAAGGTCGCGGCCGGTGATGTCGTCGTCATCAGCCACGAGGGTCCCCGTGGCGGCCCGGGCATGCAGGAGATGCTGTACCCGACCACGTACATCAAGTCGATGCACCTGGGCAAGGAGTGCGCCCTGCTGACCGATGGGCGCTTCTCGGGCGGGACCTCGGGGCTGTCGATCGGCCACTGCTCGCCCGAGGCGGCCGCCGGCGGGCTCATCGGCCTGGTACGCAGCGGGGACCGCATCGAGATCGACATCCCCAACCGCTCCATCGAGCTCAAGGTCGATGAGGCCGAGCTGGAGCGGCGCCGGGCGGCCGAGGAGGCGCGCGGGGAGGACGCCTGGACCCCGCACGTCCCGCGCCACCGGCATGTCAGCGCAGCGCTGCGCGCCTACGCGATGCTTGCCACGAGCGCCGACCTGGGAGCCGTGCGCGACCACGCCCGGCTCCCCCGCTACTGACCCCGAGATCGGGACATATCACCCTCGAGATCGGGACGTATGACCCCTCGAGATCGGGGCATATGGCACGCCCCGGCCGATGAAGGCGGCCGGAGCGCCTCCGGGCGGTCGGCCGACCCGCGGGCCACCCGGTTTGAGAATGGGTCTCATGATTGTTTAGGGTGGCGGCATGACCGTCGTTCTGGAGGACCTGTGCGTGAGCATCGCCGGACACCGCCTGGTCGACGGCGTCTGCCTGGCGCTCGCCCCGGGCGAGCGCACCGCACTGGTCGGCGCCTCGGGGGCGGGCAAGTCCCTGACCTGCGCCGCCCTGGCCGGAACCCTGCCCCTCGGAGCCGCCGTCACGGGCCGGCTGACCGTACGCAGCGCTGACCGTCCCACCCCGCCGGGGGACGACGACGGCGTCAACCTCCTGGCCATGCCCGCCGCCCGTCGCCCCGCGGCGGGTCGCATCGCCCTCGTCCAGCAGGACCCCTCCACCTCGCTCCACCCTCTGGAAACCGTGGGTGCACAGGTCGCCGCCGCCGCCCGGGCCGCGGGGGCCTCCCGCTGGCGGGCGCGCTCGCGGGCCGTCGAGCTGCTCGGACGCGTGGGCCTGGAGACGGACCTGGCCGAGCGGGTGCCCGCGCGGCTGTCCGGCGGTCAGCGCCAGCGCGCGGCGGTGGCCCTGGCCCTGGCCTGCGAGCCCCGCCTCATCCTGGCCGACGAGCCCACCACGGCGCTCGACGTCGTGGCCCGCGCCGAGCTGCTGGCGGTGCTTGTCGAGGTCACCGGCCCGCGGGCCGAAGGCACCGACGGCGAGGATCCCGCCGCGCCCGCCGCCCCCGCGCTGCTGCTGGTCACCCACGACCTTCCGGCGGCCGGAGCGTGCGAGCGCCTCATCGTCCTGGACGAGGGCAGGGTCGTTGAGTCCGGTGACGCACGCAGCGTGCTGACCCGTCCGCGGCACGCGGTGACCCGCGCCATGTGCGAGGCCGCGCGGGAGGAGAGCCTGGCCGGGGCCGTGGCCGCGATCGAGAGCCGTGCCGCGCTCGATGACTGCGCGCTGTGCGAGATCACCCAGGACGGACCCGGTGACAAGCAGCGCCGGGGCGCGCGGGTTCCGGTCGGCGCAGGGGCGGCGCCGTCGGACTCAGGGACCTCAGGTGAGTGAGGGCGCGCTGGAGGTCCTGGGCCTGACCCGCTCCTACCCCGATGCCGCCGGCCGGCGCACCGTCCTGCACGGGATCGACCTGATGGTCCCGCACGGGGACAGCGTCGCCCTGCTGGGGCGCTCGGGCTGCGGCAAGACGACGCTGCTCAAGGCCCTGCTGCTCATCGACCGCCCCGGACGCTGCGACGCCGGGGCCATCCGCCTCGACGGGCGTCCCGTGCTCCGCCCGCGGCTGGGGTCGGCGGCCCTGCGTCCGTACCGACGTGCCGTCCAGTACGTCCCCCAGGACCCGGCCGCCGGCCTCGACCCCCGCCGCGACGTCCTGTCCCAGGTCACCGGTGCGCTGGCGACCCTCCGGGTGCCCGGCTCCCGAGCCGACCATGAGGCCACCGCCGTCGGGCTCCTGACCGCCCTCGACCTGCCACGGGGGTGCTGGCGCCGTCGCCCGCACGAGATCTCCGGCGGCCAGGCCCAGCGCCTGGCCATCGCCCGTGCCCTGGCTCCCGGCCCGCGCTACCTCCTGCTCGACGAGCCGGTCTCCGGCCTCGACCCCCAGCGCCGCCACCAGGTCCTCGACCTGCTCGCCGGTCTTGTCGACGACGACGGCGGTCCCTGCGTGCCCGGTTCCTCGCCCCGGCCGGGGGTCCTCATCATCTCCCATGACCTGGCGGCGGTCGCGCGGGTGTGCGACCGGGCGGTGGTCATGGAGGGCGGGCGCGTCGTCGAGGACGTCCCCACCGCCCGGCTGCTGGACTCCCCGGAGCACCCGGCGGCCCGTGCCCTGCGAGACGCGGTTCCGCGCATGCCGGATTGACACCGGACAGGCCCGGCCGACCGGCCCGCTCGACCGCCGGCGGACCGGCACCGACACCAGGGCCGGGCTGTGACCGCACCGGGGCCCGCAGGCGCCCGCACCGAGCCGACAACCCCGACAACACGGAGACCACGAGGAGAGAAGCGAAGACATGGATGCTCCCCTGACCCCAGCGGCGGCCCTCAGCCGCCGTCACGTCCTGGCCCTGCTGGGCGTCGGCGCAGCCGCGGGCGCCGTCGCCGCCTGTTCCGACTCCACCTCGGCGGGGTCCTCGGCCACCGACGGGCGGATCCGCCTGGCGATGCTCCAGCCGCCGCGCTCGGGCCTGAGCCCCCTGTCCGACGACGCCTTCAAGCTCTCGCGGTGGTCGACGGCCGAGACCCTGGTCAACCTCGATGCCGAGGGCAACGCGGTCGAGGCCCTGGCCACCTCCTGGAAGCAGGACAACGAGACGACGTGGCGCTTCACCCTGCGCCAGGGCGTCACCTTCCACGACGGAACCGAGCTGAAGGCCGAGCGCGTCGCCGCCTGCCTGAACTTCGCCGCCGGGTACTCCACGCCCCCGCGCATCCTCGACGGCGTCGAGCTGACCGCCACCGCCGAGGGCGCCGACGTCCTCGTCACGACCGGTGCGGCCGACCCCCTCGTCCCGCAGCGCCTGTCCAGCCCCCAGCTGGCGATCCTGGCCGAGGGCGCCTACCCCTCCGACGGCTCGGCCGACGGCCCGGTCGACCCGGTGGGCCATGGCACCGGCCCCTTCGTCCTCAAGACCGCCAACGGCACGGCCTCGGCGACCCTGGAGCGCTACGAGGACTACTGGGGAGACAAGGCCGCCGCCACCGGCATCGACGTCACCTACGTGCCCGACGGCACTGCCCGCGGCGCTGCGCTGCGCACCGGTGAGGCCGATCTCATCGAGGCCGTCCCGGTCTCCCAGGCCGCCACCATCGACGCCGAGCTGCTCCACGAGGTGCCGATGCCGCGCACGGCCACCCTCTACCTCAACACCTCCTCGGGGCCCTTCGCCGACCCGGCGGTGCGCGCGGCCGCCCGCAACGCCCTGGATCCCACGGCGCTCGTCGAGACCATGTACGAGGGGTACGCCGACGTCGCCGCCGGGCTCCTGGGCCCGGCCCTGCCCTGGGCGGCCGGGGAGCGTGCCTGGGGCGAGCAGATCCTGGCGGGATCCGACGGCGCGGCCGCCTCCGGCAAGGTTGCCGGTGCGGTGGCCTCCGGCAGTGTCCCGCCGGGCACGACCATCACGCTGGGGACCTACACCGACCGGCCCGAGCTGGCGGAGATGGCCGTGGTCATCGTCCAGCAGCTCGAGGCGGCCGGCCTGACGGTCCAGACCGACGTGCGCGAGTACAGCCTCATCGAGGCCGACGCCCTGGCGGGCGCCTTCGACGCCTTCCTGCTGTCGCGCGCCACCGTCCTGGACTCCGGGGACCCCGTGGCCTACATGGTCTCGGACTTCTCCTCCTCCGGCTCCTTCTCCCTGTGCTTCCTGGCCGACCCGGCCGTGGACGCCGCGCTCGCGACCGCCGGCGGGCTGGAGCCCGGCCCCGAGCGCCAGGCGGCGATCATGTCGGCCGAGGCGCTCATCCTGGCCACCGGCGCCGCCGTCCCGCTGCTGCACGAGCGCGTCCTGCAGGGCGAGGTGGCGGGCCTGAGCGGGGCCGAGCGCGACCCCCGCGAGCGCGCGCTCATCACCGCGGCCACGGCGGTCGAGGCCTGAGGCGGCGAGGGCCGCGATGACGACGACGGCAGGGACGACGGCGATGACGGGTACAGCGGCGACGGGCTCGGACCAGGGGCCTGCGGACGGGACGGGCCGGCGGGGCCCGTGGGCCCTCCCGTGGTGGCGCCCGGGCGTCGACGGTGCCATCACCGCCGTCTCGCGTGCCGCCGCGGTCGCCGGCCTGGTCGTGGTGGTCGGGCTCCTGCCGTGGCTGTCGGGCAGTGACCCGGCTCTGACGATCCTGCGGGCCACCTCGGCCGAGCGGGAGGCGACCCCCGAGGTGCTCGCCGCCATCCGCGAGCGCCTGGGCCTGGGCTCCGGGCCGGTGGGCTCCCTCAGGCACTGGGTCGAGGGCCTGATGTCAGGGGACCTCGGCACCTCCTGGATCTCCGGTGAGCCGGTGGGTGGGGGACTGGCGCAGACCCTCGGCATCTCCCTGACCCTCATGGCGGCGGCGCTGGTCGTCGCCCTGGTCACAGCGGTCCTTCTCGTCCTGCCGGTGCTGCGCGACGGGCTGCGGGGGGTCGACCGCAGGCGCGGCGGCGTGGGCGCAGCGGCCCTGACCTCCCTGCCCGAGTACCTCCTGGCGCCGGTTCTGCTGCTTGTGGCCTCGGTGCACCTCGGGTTGTTCCCGCCCTACGGGTGGGGGAGCCCGGCCCAGGTAGTCCTGCCCGCCCTGTCCCTGGGGCTGCCCGCCGGCGGCCTGCTGGGGGGCCTGGTGGCGGACTCGGTGACCTCGGTGCTGGCCGAGCGGTGGGTGGCCACATGGAGGACGGCGGGCATCGGCGGGGGCCGGTTCGTCGGTGCCGTCCTGCGCCGGTCACTCACGCCCCTGACCGGGCAGGTGGCCCTTGTCGTGGTTGGGCTGACCGGTGGGGCGGTGGCGGTGGAGAAGGTGTTCGCGATCCCCGGCCTGGGGCGCTCACTGCTGGGTTCGGCCACCGCCCAGGACGTCCCGGCCCTACAGGCGGGGGTGCTCATCCTCCTCGCGCTGGCTCTCGGTGCCGGGGTCGCGGCGGCGCTGGCCCGGCGTCTGCTGCTGGGGCCTGCGGCCGGTGCCGGGGGGATGAGCGCGGCGCCGCCCGCGGGCGGCACGGGACGCGGGGCCGGGGCGGTGGCCGTGGCCGGGGCGCTGGCGCTGGTCGTCATGATCGTGGCGGGTATCGGCCGGGACCCTTACGGCGTTGTGGCCTCGCGCCTGGAGCGGCCCTCCTGGGCGCTGCCCCTGGGGGCCGACGCCCTGGGGCGCGACGTGCTGGCCCGCGTGGCGCACGGAGCGGTCCAGACGGTTGCGTCGGCGCTGGCGGTCACGGCCGTGTGTTGTGTCGTGGGGCTGGTTGTGGGCATGGTGCCGCGCGCCTCGGTGGGCTTCGTCGAGGTCGCCAACGCGGCACCGCCAGTGCTCGCCGGCCTCCTGGTCGCCGCGGTCACCGGGCCCAGCGGGATCGGCGCGGCCGTGGCGGTGGCACTCGTGGCGTGGGCTCCGCTGGCGGCGCATGCGGCGGCCCTTGTGCAGGAGGCCCGGGAGCGGCCCGACGTCCTCCTGGCCCCGGTGCTCGGTGAGGGGCGGGTGCGGATCATGACCCGCCGGGTGCTGCCCGCGGTCGTGCCCTCCCTGGCCGGGCACGCCGCGCTGCGCCTGCCGGGGATCGCCCTGGCCCTGGCGGGGCTGGGCTTCCTCGGCCTGGGTGCGCAGGCGCCCACCCCGGAGTGGGGCCTCGTGCTGGCCGAGGCACTGCCCTACATCGAGCGCGCCCCGTGGGCGGTGACCACGCCTGCGGCGGCCCTTGTCCTGCTGTCGGTCACCGCGGTGGCCGCCTCCCGGGCCTCGCGCTGAGGTCCGGGCTGGTCCCGGCCCGACCGGGGCCACGGCGCCCGCTACCCTGTGGTGGTGAACGAGCCAGTGATCAACGACGGCGCGTGGGACGGCGCCCGCTACCTGCGTGAGGTGCTGCGCGCCCCGGTCTATGAGGCTGCCGAGCACACCCCCCTGCAGGTCATGGAGGTGCTCTCGGCGCGGCTGGGCAACACGGTCGAGGTCAAGCGCGAGGACCTCCAGGCGGTCCACTCCTTCAAGATCCGCGGTGCCTACACCCGGATGCGTGCCCTGGAGCAGGCCGAGCGCGACCGCGGCGTGGTGACCGCCTCGGCCGGTAACCACGCCCAGGGGGTCGCCCGCTCCGCCGCGCTGCTGGGGGTGCGCGCCGTCATCGTCATGCCCTCGGTCACCCCCCAGATCAAGGTGGACGCCGTGCGGGCTCTGGGCGGGGAGGTCCTCCTGTACGGCGACGCCTTCGACGTCGCCCAGGCCGAGGCGCTCCGCCTGGCACACGCCGAGGGGCTCACCTACATCCCGCCCTTCGACGACCCGCACGTCATCGCCGGCCAGGGCACGATCGGCCTGGAGATGATCCAGCAGGACGCCCGGCTCGACCGTATCTTCGTGCCCGTGGGCGGCGGCGGGCTCGTGTCGGGGATCGCGGTCCTCGTCAAGCAGCTCATGCCGGCCGTCGAGGTCATCGGCGTCGAGCACGAGGAGTCCGCCTGCCTGCGTGCCGCCCTGACCGCGGGCGGACCGGTCGACCTGGACCGGGTGGGCCTGTTCGCCGAGGGTGTCGCGGTGCGCCGAGTCGGCCAGGAGACCTTCCGCCTGTGCTCCTCACTGCTCGACGACGTCGTCGCCGTGTCCTCCGACGAGGTCTCGGCGGCCGTCAAGGATCTCTTCGAGGACCTGCGGGCCGTCCCCGAGCCCTCCGGGGCCATCGGCCTGGCGGGCCTCAAGCGCCACGCCGCCACCCACGGGCTGCGCGGCGAGCGGCTGGCCTGCGTGCTGTCGGGGGCCAACCTCAACTTCCACCAGCTGCGATACATCTCCGAGCGCTCCGAGCTCGGCGAGCAGCGTGAGGCGATCCTGGGGGTGACCATCCCGGAGGTCCAGGGGGAGTTTCTGCGCTTCGCCGCCGTCCTGGGCGGCCGGTCGGTCACCGAGTTCAACTACCGCCTCGATGCGGGCGACGGCGGACGCGCCCGCATCTTCGTCGGCGTGCGGCTGTCCCACGGCCGGCGTGAGCGCACCGCCATCGTCGGTGACCTGGAGCGTGCGGGCTACGACGTCGTCGACCTCACCGACGACGAGCTGGCCAAGGTGCACGTGCGCTCGATGATCGGGGGCCGGGCGTCGGGGGGGCTGCGCGAGCGGCTCTTCTCCTTCGAGTTCCCCGAGGCCCCCGGAGCCCTCATGCGCTTCCTCGAGGTGCTGGGGACGCGCTGGAACATCACCCTCTTCCACTACCGCACCGACGGTGCGGACTACGGCAGGATCCTCACGGCCTTCGAGGCCGGGCCCGACGACGCCGAGCTGGCCGAGCACATGGACCGCCTCGGCTACGCCTACCACGAGGAGACCGGGAACCCGGCCGCCGTCTTCTTCCTGGGGCGATGACCACCGGGGCGGCGGCCCCCCCCCGGTGGGTGCGGCCGCGGCTGCGCGGTGTGGTGGGATTCATGGCACCGGCGCTGGCGCCACCAGCCGAGGAACCCTAAAGTGATTCATGAATCAACCATCTGTTCTCAAGGAGCACCCATGACCCGCATCGCCGTCGTCCTCGGATCCGTCCGCCCCAACCGTTCAGGTGGCGGCGTGGCGCAGTGGATCGTCGACAAGGCCAACGCCGTCGAGGGCGTCGAGGCCGAGCTCGTCGACGTCGCCTCCTTCGGCCTGCCGGTCTTCGCCGAGGAGTTCCCCCCGATGATGGCCGCGCCCAAGGACCCGGCCGCCGTCGCCTGGAACGAGGCACTGGCCGCCTTCGATGCCTACATCTTCGTCACCCCCGAGTACAACCGCTCCATCCCCGGCGCCCTGAAGAACGCCATCGACTTCACCGTGCCGGCAGCCCTGGCCAACAAGGCCGTGGGCCTGGTCTCCTACTCCTACTACAACGGTTTCCGCCCGGTTGAGCACCTGCGCGCCATCCTGGTCAACTTCACCACCGGTGTCGTGGGCCCCCAGGTCAACCTCTCCCTGGTCACCGACTTCGCCGACGGTTCCTTCGCCCCCGCCCCCTTCCGCGAGAAGGAGGTCGATGCGCTGGTCGAGGCCGTCGTCACCCAGGACAAGGCCCTGTCCACGCTGCGCTGAGGCTGGTTGGCGCCGCCCGAGGCGGGCTGGAGCCGCCCGAGGCGGGCTGACGCTGCCCGAGTCGACCCGGCCCGGTCTGCCACCATCCGGTGGTGGACCGGGCCGTTGCCGTGTGTCCTCCGCCGACCGGGCGGGCACCGCAGCGGGCTCGGGCCCGGTGGAGCCGGGGCGCGGGGTGGCCCGGTTCCGCCGCCTGGCGCTCGAGGCGCCGGATGTCCCGATCTCGGCGGGCGGCGCGCGAGTCTCTCAGGCCAGGGCGAGGCTGCGGTACCGGTTGACGGCCGCGGCGACGTCGACCATCCGGGGGCGCACGAAGAAGGCGGGGCGGGTGTCGAGGGCGTCCAGGCCCTCGTCATTGAGCAGCGCCTCCAAGTCCTCCAGACACTCCGACAGGGTCGAGACGCCGTCGAAGCGCCGCTCGAGCAGCGCCCGCAGGGCGTGGGCGATGGCCTCGGCCTGCCCCGGGTCGACGATGCCCGCCACGTCGGAGACGTCGATGTCCTCACGGTCGAGGGTCAGGGCGCCCACGCCGTGGGCCCGGGTGCGCACCGGCCCGCGCTTGACGCGCGGCGGGGCGGGCAGGGGGACCCGCTGCCGCGGGGCGGGGAAGCCGGGCAGGGCGGTGGCCGGACGCGGCTGGGCGGCGACGACGGCGGCGGCCTGCGCGGTTGCGTCGTGCAGCTCGTAGGAGTCCAGCAGCAGCACGCGGTCGGCGACGTCCAGGTAGTCGCCCGAGCCGCCCATGACCAGGATCGTCGAGACCCCAGCCTCGGCCAGCGCCCCAACGCGGTCGACCAGCGGGGTGATCGGCTCGCGCTCGGTCGACACGAGGGTGCGCATGCGGGCGTCGCGGATGAGCAGGTTCGTTGCCGAGGTGTCCTCGTCGAGCAGGAGCACCGAAGCGCCCACCTCGACGGCCTCCATGAGGGAGGCCGCCTGGGAGGTCGATCCCGAGGCGTTCTTGGTCGTGAAGGCGGCGGTGTCCCGTCCGGCGGGCAGGTGGGAGATGAACGGCGTCAGGTCCACCCCGGTCACGGCGCGCCCGTCGGCGGCGCGGATCTTGACCGCATCCGGTGCCGTGGCCACGAGCTCGCGGCCGTCGCCCGGCACGTGGGGGTAGACGCCGCGCTCGACGGCGCGCAGCAGTGTGGACTTGCCGTGGTACCCGCCGCCGACGATCACCGTGACCCCGGTGCCGATGGCGGTGCCCCGCACGGTCCCGGCGTGCGGCAGGCTGACGGTGGCCGCCAGCTCCTCGAGGGCGCGCAGGGGGACGGCGCCGGCGCGCATCGGCTCATCGCTCACCCCCGAGCGACGCGGCAGGAGGGAGCCGTCGGCGAGGAAGGCCACCCAGCCGGCCTCGCGCACCGCGGCACTCAGCGCGCGGTGGTCCTCCAGCGCGGCCACATGCGCCATGAGCCTGCGGGCGCGGTCCCCAGTGAGGTCGAGCCCGGCCGCCAGCTCCCGGGTCAGGTCCCGGCCGACGATCCGCGCCGCCTCGTGGCCCTGGACCGTGCGGCCCCGGGCGGGCAGGCTGAGGCGGGCGCGGATCTCAATGACCGGGGTCCCCCCGAGGTCCTCGGGCCACCCCTGCCCGGCGTGGGGACCCGCCGGAGGCGTGTCCCCCGCCGGCGCCGCGTCCGGGACCGGGTCGATAACGACGGCCGAGCGCTCGAGGATCTCCTGGCCCGGGGCGGCGATGGACAGGGCGGTGCCCCGGAACCCGGCCTGGAGCTCCCGGGTGAGGAAGTCGCCCAGGGCCAGGCGGCGGTCGGCGGTCGACAGGAGGTCGGCCTCGGCGAGCAGCTCGAGCCCGGGCGCCGAGACGGGGACGGTGACCCGGATGCGCGTGGGAGGCGCGTAGGGGTCGGCCTGCACCCGGTCGATGTGCAGGGCCCAGCCCTCGGGTGCGGCGTAACGTCCACGGATCGCCTTGTAGGCGGCGTAGGAGCGGCCGTCCAGGGCGTGGAGGTGGCCGATGAGGTCGCTCAGCGCGCCGTCGCGCGGCTCATCGTCGAAACGGCGTCGCGGCGCTGATCGGGCCTCGTCACGTCCCGGGCCTCGACGGTACCCCCGGTCTCCGCCGTCGCGGTGGCCCTCGTCTCCACGGCGGTAGCCGTGGCCCGCGTCATACCGGTCCTCGCGGTAGCGGCCGCGCTCCTGCTCACTCATGGGTCGATCCTGGCACACTGGCCGCATGCCGATGGAACCCAAGGACATGGTGGAGGCGGTCACCCGCACACTGGCTGAGCGCACGGGCCGGGGCCTCGAGGAGTGGGTGGCCCTGGTCGAGGCCGCGGCAGGCGAGGGCGCCCTCGACCCCGGCGACCCCAAGGCGGTTCGAGCCTGGCTCAAGTCCGAGCACGGCCTGCCGCAGAACTCCCGGTGGGCGGTGGCCGACGCCACGGCCCGCCGTCATGGCTGGGAGCCGCCGACCGTGGCGGGCCACACCGAGGCGATGTACTCGGGTCGCAAGGCGCCGCTGCGCCCGCTGCACGACGCGGTGGTCGAGGCGGGCCTCGCGCTGGGCGGGGTTGAGGCGCAGGGGCGTGCCGGCTACATCCCCCTGGTCCGTCGCACCCAGTTCGCCGCTGTGGGGCCGGGCACCTACGGCAGGCTGCGCGTGGGCCTGCGTTTCCGCACCGAGGTCCCCGACGACCGCCGTCTCGAACCGGCCAAGGGCTTCGCCCAGGCCACCCATGTCGTCCATGTGGCCCCGCACCAGGAGGGGACCGACCCCGGGGCGCTGGCCCGCTCCCTCGAGCCGCTGCTGCGTGCCGCCTGGGAGCAGAACTAGATGATTGACTCCAGGGGCTGGGCTGGGCTGGGTGACACGGGCCCGGGGCCACGGCCGGGCCCGGGCCCGGGGTCGGGGCGCCGGGGCAGGCAACAGACACGGCCCGGGCCGCCCCAGGAAGTTCGTCGGGTCGCTCCTTGGTCGGTGAGGTCGTGTGCCGGGCGTGCGACCTCACCGGCCAAGTGGCGACCTCGCCGGCTTAGAGCGTGCGCCGGCAGGTCAGGGCTTCCGGTTCGGTCGGGTGTCGAGCAGACCGCGTTCACAACCTCACAGGGAAGTACACCTAGTGTCGGTGCCGTGATGACCGACCTGAGCCTTGTGGCTTCCCTCCCGCCCGTCTCCCCGGCGACCGCCGCGCTGACGCCCCCGGCCGGCCTGGCCCCGGTACTGACGGGTTTCGTCACCGGGCTCGGGCTCATCGTGGCCATCGGCGCCCAGAATGCCTGGGTCCTGCGCCAGGGTGTGCGCCGCGAGCACGTTGGACTCGTTGTCGCCATCTGTGCGCTGAGCGACCTGGTCCTCATCGGCCTGGGCACGGCCGCGGTCGGCGCGGTCTCGGCGATGGCGCCCTGGGTGCTCGAGGTGCTGCGCTGGGGCGGCGTGCTCTACCTGCTGGGCTTCGCGCTGACATCCTTCCGCTCGGCCCTGCGGCCCGGGGCGCTGGAGGAGGCCGCCGCCCGGCCGGCGGCCTCCGTGGCTCTGACAACGATCGCCCTGACCTGGCTCAACCCCCACGTCTACCTCGACACCGTGCTCATGCTCGGCACCGTGACCAACAGCTTCGGCCCGCTGCGGTGGTGGGCGGCCGCCGGTGCTTGCCTGGCCTCCCTCGTGTGGTTCGCCGGGCTCGGGCTGGGGGCGCGGGCGCTGTCGCGTCCGCTGGGGCGTCCGACGACCTGGCGGGTCGTGGACGTCGGCGTCGGCGTCATCATGCTGCTCGTGGCCGCCAACCTCGCGTTCGGCGGGTGAGGGCGACCCCGGGCTCAAGTCTCAGGCGCCCGGGGCGCCCTCGGGCGGCAGGACGGCGGTCTGGGCGGGCAGGTCGATGAGGCCCACCGGGCAGCTGACCCCGTTGGGGCCGTGGTTGCAGTAGCCGCCGGGGTTCTTGTCGAGGTAGCCCTGGTGGTAGTCCTCGGCCAGGTAGAAGGGCCCGCCGAACTCGTCGTAGAGGTCGGCGGCCGGGCCGATCGTCGTCACGCAGGTGCCCAGCCCCAGCCGGGTCAGCTCCCCCTGGAAGGCCTCGCGGATGATGGCCGCGGCACTGGCCTGGGCGGGTGTCGTGGTCCACACCGCTGAGCGGTACTGGGTGCCGATGTCGTTGCCGTGCCGGTTGAGCTGGGTGGAGTCGTGGTTCTCCCAGAAGGTGCGCAGCAGCGACTCGCCGCCGGCGCCGCAGACCTCCGGGTCGTAGACCACCCGGACCGCCTCGGCGTGCCCGGTGGCCCCCGTGCAGACCTCCCGGTAGGTGGCGTTGGGGGTCGTCCCGCCCATGTAGCCCACCGCCGTGGAGACCACGCCGTCCTGACGCCACAAGATGCGCTCAACGCCCCAGAAGCAGCCCCCGGCGAGGTAGATGACCTCCGTCCCCGCCGGCCAGGGGCCGTTGATAGGCTTGTGCAGGACGACGTGCTCGCCCGGGTCGGGCAGGAGCGCCGACTCGCGTCCGGGCAGGTCGGTGGAACGTGCGGGCTTGGTCATGGCCGACACGCTATCGCGGCCATCGGTCCGGGAGAACCGGTCAGGCGTCCGCCCACGGCCGACGGCGCGGAGCGCCCCGCTCCACCGGGGAGGCGGAGCGCCCCGCGCAGCGTGGGTCGGCTCGTGCTACAGGGGGGTGACCTTGAGGATCTCGGCCGAGATCTCCTTGCCGTTGGGCGCCAGGTAGCTGACGGTCTGCCCCGCCCGGTGGCCCATGAGCGCCTTGCCCAGCGGGGCATCGGGGGAGAAGACCTTGACCCCCTCGGGCACGTCCTCGTTGATCTCCTGCCCGCCCAGGGCGAAGGTCTGCTCGCGTCCCGCGATCCGCGCCGTGACCACCGTGCCGGCCGAGACGGTCCCGTCCTCGGCCGCCTGGCCGATCTGCGCATGGTCGAGGATGTCGATGAGCTGGACGATCCGGGCCTCGTTGAGCGCCGCCTCCTCGCGCGCCGCGTGGTAGCCGGCGTTCTCCCGCAGGTCGCCCTCCTGGCGGGCGGCCTCGACGCGCTGGGCGATCTCCTTGCGCTCGGTGTCCTTGCGGCGCTGCAGCTCCTCGGTGAGACGATCGAAGGCCTCCTGGGTGAGCCAGGTGCCCTGGTTCTCGGTGCTCTCGTCAGCCATCTGGTCCTCCTTGCGGGTAGGTATGAGCAACGAGTGTAGTGCGCCTGCGCACCCTGGCTTCCCGGTTCCGTGTCGGCTCGTGTCGGCTCGTGGCGGAAGAGTTCGCCAAGCGGCAGGCGCGGTGTCTCATGGTGCCCCTGCCGGCGGGCTCCGCCGCCAGGCTCGGTGCTCCCGCGCGACCGAGCACGGTCATGCCGCGCAGGGCGGTGCGCCCGGCGTCCGGCGCGCCCCGCCGCCTCGCCCCGGTCCTCAGCTCCCCGTGCCCGGGCCGCTGGCCACCCCGGCGTTGCCCGCCTCGTCGGCGGACAGGGACCTGGCGGCGTCGTCGACGGCGGCGATGCGTCCGGCGACCCGGTCGAGCCGCGAGGCGAGCCGCTCGTCATAGCGGGCCAGGGCCCCGGCGCTGATCGTCGCGCGCACCCGGGCGCGCTCGGCCTCGACGTCGAAATGCGCCTCGGGCCAGGAGATCTCGAGCTCGGCCAGGGTGCGCAGGACCAGCTCGGTGACCGCCAGGCGCGCGTACCACTTGCGGTCCGCCGGGATGACGTACCAGGGGGCGTCGTCGAAGGACGTGGCGCGCAGCATCCGCTGGTAGACGGCGTGGTAGTCGAACCACTTCTCGCGGGTGTCCATGTCCGAGGTGGCGTACTTCCAGTGCTTGTCGGGCCGGTCGACCCGCTCGAGCAGCCGCAGGCCCTGCTCGTCGTAGGAGATCATGAGCGCCACCTTGATGACAGCGGTGCCCGCCGCCATGAGCTCGCGCTCGAAGTCGTGGATCTGCTCGATCCGGGCGGTCAAGGAGGCGTCGTCGAGCTGACCGGACACGGACGGAACGAGAATGTCCTCGTAGTGGGAACGGTCGAAGAAGCCGATGATCCCCGCGGGCGGGACCGCCTTGCGGATCCGCCACAGGAAGTCGTGGCTGCGCTCCTCGGCGGTGGGCGCCTTGAAGGCGGTCAGGCGCACCCCCTGCGGGTCCACCAGGCCCATGACATGGCGCGCCAGCCCGCCCTTGCCGGCGGTGTCCAGCCCCTGGGCCACGACAAGGAGCCGCCGGGGCGAGCCTTCGGTTGCGGCCGCGAAGAGCCGCTCCTGGAGCGAGGCGAGCAACGGGGTGATCGAGGAGGTGTAGGCCAGGGCCCGCTCCTCGCCTCCCGTCCATCCCGGGGTCGAGGCCTGGTCGAGGGAGGCGAGTTGAAGATCCGGGCCCACCCGCAGTGCCTGGCGAGGGTCGACGTCCCAGGCCTGGCGCTGGTGGGAGCCGGTCGACGCCGCGTTCTTCCTCGATGAGCCTTTCGCGCGCTTGGGTGCCATGCCCTCTCCTGCCCGTCCTGGCGTGGTCTGTCGGCGCCCCGACGCGTCGACGGCGGTGGTCCCCCGGGTAGGTTCATCCCGGTGGGTGAAGGGTAGCGCGGGAGGGTCGACGACGCCGGGGCATCGGCGGTGTCGGCCACGGACTCGTGCGGCAGGAGCGAGCCGGCGGCGATACGGCTGGGCAGCCGGCCACGCCGTTCAGGAGGAGGCTGCCAGGACCGCCAGGTAGCAGGCCGTGCAGTGGCAGGCCCAGGCCAGGACCGTGCACACGTGGAAGATCTCGTGGAAGCCGAACCAGCGCGGCAGCGGGTCGGGGCGCCGGCGGGCGTAGACGACGGCGCCGACCGTGTAGGTCACGCCCCCGGCCACGAGCAGGCACACGATGAGGGGACCGCCCGTCACCCAGAACTGGGGCAGGAACCAGATCGCCACCCAGCCCAGCACGACGTACAGCGCGGTGGACAGCCACCGCGGCGCCCCGGGCCACACCAGCGAGGTGGTGATGCCCAGCGCGGCGCCGCCCCACACGATCCCCAGCACGAGCCGTGCGGTCCCGCCGTCGAGCAGCGCCACGGACAGGGGCGTGTAGGTCCCGGCGATGAGCAGGTAGATCGTGGCGTGGTCCACCCGACGCAGCACGGCGGTCACCGCGGCGGGGAAGTGCCCGTTGGAGATGTGGTAGACCCCCGAGTTGGCGAAGAGCAGCAGCGAGGAGGCCAGGTAGGCGGCGCAGGCCCAGGTGAGTGCGGCTCCCGGGGCCAGGACGGTGAGCACGATGCAGGCCGCCAGTGCCAGGGGGGCAGTCGCGGCGTGGATCCAGCCGCGCAGCCTGGGCTTGACGGCGCGGACCAGGCCGGTGCCGGCCGAGACCGCCGCGGCCGGTCGAGCGGCAGCGCGTGGGGGCATGGGCCTCCTCATCAATGACGTGGGCCCGGTCGTGGCGCCCGACGGCGCCGGCGCGACCGAGCACCAAGCAACTTACGCCGTCGTAGGTTACGCCACCGTAGGTTGTTGTCCAAGGTGGGCGCGGTCCGTCCGACGCGATAGCGTGGGTCACGGATCGATCCGGCGGGGACCCGGCGGCGCGAGACCGAGGAGCCGTACCGAGCACGCAGGAGGGTCGAGGACAGCCATGGCAGGGGACAGCCTCGTCTACGAGCTCTATGAGCGCCGGCTCGCCGCACAGCTCGAGCCCGGGCGGGCGCCCGAGCACGTCGGTGTCATCCTCGACGGTAACCGGCGCTGGGCCCGCACCATGGGTATCGGGACCGCTCAGGGCCACAAGCGCGGGGCGGATAAGATCGAGGAGTTCCTCACCTGGGCAGATGACGCCGGGGTGCGGGTCGTCACCCTGTGGCTGCTGAGCACCGACAATCTCTCGCGGGACCCCGCCGAGCTCTCCCCGCTGCTCGACATCATCGCTCACGCCGTCGACGAGCTGGCGGCCGCCGGCAGGTGGCGGCTGCGGCTCGTCGGGGCCGTCAACCTCCTGCCCGTCCCCGTGGCCGAGCGCCTGCGCACGGCCGTGGCCTCGACGGCCGCCCCCGAACCGGTCGATCCGCCCGGGCGCCCCACGAACGGGCAGGACCCCGAGCCCGAGGCGGACACGCGGATGCAGGTCAATGTCGCGGTCGGCTACGGCGGCCGCCAGGAGATCGCCGACGCGGTGCGCGACCTCCTGCGCGAGCGCGCCGCGGCGGGCGACAGCATCATGGAGGTGGCCGAGACCCTGTCCGAGGAGGACATCACCGCCCACCTCTACACCAAGGGCCAGCCCGACCCGGACCTGGTCATCCGCACCTCGGGGGAGCAGCGGCTCTCGGGCTTCCTGCTGTGGCAGTCGGTGCACTCGGAGTTCTACTTCTGCGAGGTCTACTGGCCGGCCTTCCGGCGCATCGACTTCCTGCGGGCGCTGCGCGACTATGCCCGCAGGGAGCGCCGGCTGGGCAGGTAGGGCGACGCGGCGGCCGCGCTCAGCCAGGACGGCGGCACGCTGCGCGTCGAGCTCGAGGGCGATGAGCAGGCGCTGCCGAGCGGCATGCGGATGGGGGACAACGACTCCCGGCTGCTGTCGGTGGCGGTGTCGCTGGCGGGCCAGGGCGGTGAGGTCGTCGTGGTGTCCAAGGCTTCCTGCCCGGGGACACCGAGGAGAAGATGGCGCCCTGGGCGGAGGCGGTCTTCGACACCCTGGGCTCGGTGGTGCGCTCGGAGATCGCCGAGCTCGTCACGAGGATGCTCGACGAGGTGCCGCTCTCCTGACCTTGAGATCGGGACATATGGCACCTCGAGATCGGGACATATGGCTCGGGCCTGGCCCGCCGGGCCAGGCCCGAGCGGGACGCTCAGCCCTCGAGCTCGGCGCGGGTGGGCGGGTTGGCCCCCGCCCGTGAGACGGTGATATCGGCGACGGCGGCCGCGTGGCGCACGACCCGCTCGAGGGCCTCGGCGTCGATGGCGTGCAGCGCCTCGCGACGGTCGGCGCCCACGAGTCCCTCGGACCACAGCCCGTCCTCGAGGCCGCCCATGAAGGAGTCGCCGGCGCCCACCGTGTCGGCCACGACGACGTCGGGGCTGGCCGGCACCTCGAGGCGCAGCCCCGAGGAGGTCAGGGCCAGGGCCCCGTGCTTGCCCCGGGTGACCACGACCACGGCGGGGCCGGAGGCGAGCCAGCCGCGCAGGACCTCCTCGACGTCGGCCTGCTCCCCGTAGAGCCAGGAGATGTCCTCGTCGGAGCACTTGACAAGGTCGGACAGGGCGATGAGGCGCTCGACGGTGGTGCGGGCGGTCTCCGGGGCGCCCATGAGCTGGGGGCGGGCATTGGGGTCGTAGCAGATCGTTGAGACGGGTCGGAAGTCGGTGAGCACCCGCTCGACGGTCGTGGCACCCGGCTCGAGGATGGCGGCGATCGAGCCGGTGTGGACGAGCAGCGGCGCCTCATTGCCCTCGACGGGGGAGGGGTAGGGCGGGTTCCAGTCGAGGTCGAACAGGTAGGTGGCCGCCCGGTCCTCCCCGATGGTCGCCTCGGCGGTCGAGGTGCGGTCGGCGCCGTCGGAGCCCGGGGTCAGGCGCACGCCCGAGGCCTCGAGGTGGGAGCGCACGGCCAGGCCGCGCGGGTCGGTGCCGATCCAGCAGTCGAGCCAGGCCTCGCGGCCCAGCCGGCACAGCCCGAGGGCGACGTTGGCGGGCGAGCCGCCGGGGATGTCGCGGGGCGGCTGGCCGGGGTGGATGACGACGTCGACGAGGGCCTCGCCGATGACGAGGGCGGTGCCGTGGGGGCCGGGTGCGGTCATGGTGAGGGCTCCTTGATCTGGACGTGCCGGTGAGGGAGGCAGGACTGCGGGCGGACAGGATCAGGACGGGACGTCGTCGCGCTCGGCGACGGCGGCCAGGCGGGTGCGGGCGTCGTCGAGCCAGGACTGGCAGCGGGCGGCCAGGGCCTCGCCGCGCTCCCACAGGGTCAGCGCCTCCTCGAGGGGGACCTGTCCCGCCTCGAGACGCTGGACGACGCCGACCAGCTCCTCGCGGGCTCGCTCGTAAGGCATGGAGGCGACGTCGGCGTTGGCGTCGCCCGGGCCGGAGGGCTCGGCGGGGGAGGACAGGCTCATGGCCACGATTCTTGCACGCGCACGGCCCGGCGGACCCGGCCTCGAGGTGACCAACCGCTGGTTCTCGCGCCGGCACGCGGCGGCCGCGGGAGTGCTCCTCAAGGGGCGGGCTTCGTGGCGCCGACGACCTGGGCGACAAGCCGCCCCGAGGCGAGCACCCCCTCGAGGAGGTCGCCCTTCTTGACCTGGTCGGCACCGGTGACCACCGAGCCGCCCGGCAGCCGCAGGATGGCGTAGCCGCGGTCGAGCACGCCCTGGGGGGACAGGGCCGCCAGGCGCGCCCGCTCGGCCCGCAGGTCGGCGGCCGCCAGGGACAGCGAGGTGTCCAGGGCGCGGCGCAGGCGCTCGCGGGCGGCGTCGAGCTCGGTGAACTTGTCGCGCACGATGAGCGTGGGGTCGGTCATGACGGGGCGGGCGCGCACCTGGTCCAGGCCGCGCTGCTCGGACTCCAGCCGGGTGGACAGCACCGAGCGCATGCGTGCGCGGGCCCCCGCCAGGCCTGCGGTCTCCTCGGCCAGGTCGGGGACGATCCGGCGGGCCGCGTCCGTGGGGGTCGAGGCGCGGTAGTCCGCGACGAGGTCGAGCAGCGGGCTGTCGGACTCGTGGCCGATGGCCGAGACCAGGGGCGTGCGTGCCGCCGCCGCGGCCCGCACGAGGCCCTCGTCGCTGAAGGGCAGCAGGTCCTCGACCGCCCCGCCGCCCCGGGCGATGACGATGACGTCGATGGTGGGGTCGGCGTCGAGCTCGCGCAGGGCCGCCGTCACCTCCTGGACCGCCTGGGCGCCTTGGACGGCGACCTCGCGGACCTCGATGGGCAGGCCCGGCCAGCGCAGCCGGGCGTTGACGATGACGTCGTCCTTGGCCTTGGCGTTGCGCCCGCACACGAGCCCGACACGACGGGGCAGGAAGGGCAGGAGCTGTTTGCGGTCGGCCTCGAACAGGCCCTCGGCCGCCAGGACGCGGCGCAGCTGCTCGATGCGGGCCAGGAGGCTGCCGACCCCGACGGGCCGGATGTCGTCGGCGCGCAGGTCGAGGCTGCCGCGCTTGGTCCAGAAGCGGGGCTTGGCGCGCACGACGACGCGCGCCCCCTCGGTGAGCGGGGAGCCGGTGCGGGCCTCGATGGCGGCCAGCTCGCGGGTGAAGACGGACACCGACATGGAGAAGTCGGCCTCGGTGTCCCGCAGGGTGAGGTACTGCATCCCCGAGCCCGGGCGGCGGTTGAACTGGACGACCTGGCCCTCGACCCACACGTGGGTCATCTTGTCGACGTACTGCTCGATCTTCGCCGACAGCAGCCGCAGCGGCCACGGGTTGTCGGGGGTGGTCTCCCGCGCCAGGCGGGCGGTCGAGGCCCGGGGGGCCGGGGCCGCCCCGGGGGAGTCGGTCGCCCGGGGGCCGGTGGTGCGCTCGGCGGGGTCTGTCACGTGCACCACTGTGCCACGTCCGGGTATGGGTGCCCGCACCGCACTGTGGCACAGTGGTGGGCGTGACGAGCACAGACACCTCCGCGATCCCCACGGACGCAGCGGATGCAGTGACGGCCGGGGGGGCAGTGGCCGCCGGGGACGCAGGGAGCCCAGCGGATGCCGCGCCGGCGGGAGTGGGCGAGGCCGCCCCGGCCGTGGGCAGGCGCATCCTCCTGGCCGCGCCGCGCGGGTACTGCGCCGGGGTCGACCGGGCGGTCGACGCCGTCGAGCAGGCCCTGGCCCACTACGGGGCGCCGATCTACGTGCGCAAGGAGATCGTCCACAACAAGTACGTCGTCGAGGCGCTGTCGCGGCGCGGGGCGGTCTTCGTCTCGGAGACCGACGAGGTGCCGCCGGGGGCGCGGGTGGTCTTCTCCGCCCACGGCGTGTCGCCGGCGGTCCACGCCCAGGCCGCTGCGCGCCAGCTGCAGACCATCGACGCGACCTGCCCGCTGGTGACCAAGGTGCACAAGCAGGCGATCCGCTTCGCCGCCGAGGACTACGACATCATTCTTGTGGGGCACACCGGCCACGAGGAGGTCGAGGGCACCCAGGGCGAGGCCCCGGAGCACATTCAGGTGGTCAACGGTCCCCATGAGGTCGACCAGGTGGTCGTGCGCGACCCCGAGAAGGTCGTGTGGATCAGCCAGACGACGCTGAGTGTCGACGAGACGCTGGAGACGGTGCGCCTCCTGCGCGAGCGTTTCCCGGCGATGGTCGACCCGCCCGGGGACGACATCTGCTACGCCACCCAGAACCGCCAGGCGGCGGTCAAGGTCCTGGCGCCCCAGGTCGATGTCATGGTGGTTGTGGGCTCCGGGAACTCCTCGAACTCGGTGCGTCTCAAGGAGGTGGCCCTTGAGGCCGGCGCTCCCGCGGCCTACCGGGTCGACTTTGCCCGCGAGCTCGAGGAGCACTGGTTCGACGGCGCGAGCACGGTGGGCCTGACCTCGGGGGCATCGGTTCCCGAGATCCTTGTGCGTGAGGTGATCGACCGGCTCGGCGAGCTGGGCTTCGGTGAGGTCGAGGAGGTGCGCACGGCCACGGAGAGGATCTCCTTCTCTCTGCCCAAGAACCTGCGCGCCGATCTCAAGGCCGCGGGGGACCCGGCTGTCGGTCATGCCAGGCGCGAGCCCGCCCCCGACCACACCTGCTGACCGCCGGCGGATCGCGTGCCGATCGTCGGCTGGTCGTGCGTCGGCTGGTCGTGCTGTCCGTCAGGCAGCTGGTCGCGGGCCCGTGACCAGCGGGGGCGGCGGGAGCCGGGCGGTGTCAGCTGGCGATGAGGCGGGTGAGGCGGGTGGCGTCGGCGCACACACGCTCGAAGGGCACGACCCACACCGGGCCGCTGGGGCCGGGGGTCTCGACGACGAGGTTGTCCGCCTTGAGGCAGTCGAGGCGGCTGGCGGTGTCGTCGCCCTGGGTCTGCCAGGTGGGCTCGGAGGCGGGGATGACGTAGCCGCCGAGGGTCGGGGAGGCCCAGCGCAGGAGGAGCACCCGGGCGCCCTCCCGGGAGGAGACGTCGGGGTTGGCCGCCAGGGAGGAGGCCACGCCCTTGGCGGAGCCAATGCCGACGGCGGTGGCCAGCGCGCCGTAGGTGGTGCACAGCGCGGGGGTCTGCTCGGCGAGCTTGGCGATGGCGCGCGAGACGCGCTCGCGTGCGGAGGAGGCTGCGGCGGCGTCGGCGATGGCGCGCACCCGGGCACCGGTCAGGTGGGCGGTGCTGGCGAGTTCGGCCGAGCTCAGCCCTTGGGCGAGGCCGCTGAGAATGAGGGCGTCGCGCTCGTCACGCAGCGCCGCGAGCTGCTCCTGGAGACGCTCCTGCTCCCGCGCGAGCGCGCCCAGGCGCTCGACGACCTCGGAGGCGCCCTGCGGGGCCTGCGGGTGTGTGGCCGTGGCAGGAGCGCCGGCGAGGTTGCCGGACAGCTCGGGTTCGATGGCACCGCTCGTGGTGCTCGCTGTGCTCGCTGGACTGGACGTCATTTGTTAGAAGACCTTCAGGGATCGTGATGGGGTACGGGTGCAACCTTATATCGAAGGAGGGCTGGGCGGTCGAACCGGCGCTAGGATCCGTGAAGATTCGCAGAATCGCACAGCGCGCGGCGCCCCGTGGATGTGGGGCGGATCAACTCCTGCACCTCCCTCGATGCCGTCATGCTAACCGCTGGCTGGCCGAAAGTCCCGCAATGTCGCGCCAAGACCTTTCGGCGGAGCGCCGCCGAAAAATCGTTACGCAACTGTGACCGGAGGCGTGTCGGGGGTCTTCAGTTTTCATTACAGTTCGTCAACAACTTCGCCGCCTGTCAGTTCGGGGCTGGTCAGTTGTCTCACCTGGGCGTCATCATCCCTGATTTCCGCAGGTGAGACCAGGGTCTCGGCGAGTGTGTCGATGCTTCGGGCGGTGACGAGCAGGCGCGACTCCATCGATCCGACGGCCTGGTTGTAGGCGGTGACCGACCGGGTCAGGGCGCTGCCCAGTGTGTCAAGGTGGCGTGCCACGGTGCCCAGGCGCTGGTAGAGGGTCTTGCCCAGGGCGAGCAGCTCGCGGGCGTCGTCGTTGACGGCGGTGCGCGCCCAGGCGGTGGCGCAGGTGCGCAGGAGGGCGAGCAGGGACGTGGGGGTGGTCAGCGCGACGCCGCGGTCCAGGGCGTGGCCCAGCAGGGAGGGGTCGGCCTCGAGGGCGGCCGCCAGGATGGGCTCGGCGGGGATGAAGAGGACGACGAGCTCGGGGGAGTCGCCCAGGGCCTGGTCGTAGTGCCGCCCGGCCAGGGTGTCGACATGGGCGCGCAGCGCCTTGGCATGGGCGGCGAGCAGCTCGGCGCGCCGGCTCTCCTGCGGGCCGGTGGCGCCGTCGGCGGGCAGGGCGCAGGCCTCGAGGTAGGAGTCGAGGGGGACTTTGGCGTCCACGGCCAGGTGCCCGTCCCCCGGGAGGTGGACGACGACGTCGGGCCGGGCGCGCCCGGCCCCCTCGCCACCGGCCCGGGCCCCGCCGCGGCGGGCGAGCACCGAGCCGAGGGAGCGCTGCTCGGAGAAGTCGACGTGGCGCATCATGCCCGAGGCCTCCAGGACGCGGACGAGCTCGACCTCTCCCCAGAGGCCGCGCGTGCTGCGCGAGCGCAGGGCGCCCTCGAGGGAGGCGGTGACCCGGCGCAGCTCGCGCTCGGAGGCGGCGCCGGCGCGCAGCTGCTCGGACAGGGAGGCGTGCTGGGCGGCGCGCTGCTTCTCCATGGCCTCCACGCGCGCGCCGACCTGCTCGAGCTGGCTGCGCACGGGGGCCAGCGCCCGCAGCACGGAGCCGTCGCGCTCGGCCCGCTCCTCGGCGATCTGCGTGCGGGCCGCCAGCTCCTCGGCGCGTGCCTGCCACTGGGCGGCCTCGGCCCGCAGGGAGGCGGACTCCTCCTGCCCGCCGGCGCGCGCGCCCGCGGTGCGGGCGATGGCCGCCGCGTAGCCGATCACGGCGCCGGCGCACAGGCCGACCAGGAGAAGGAGGAGGGGCAGGACGGTGCTCATGGGGCCAGCATGCCGCGGGGCTGTGACATGAACCCGGGCCGCTAGACTCGCGCCGTGGCACTCACCATCGGAATCGTCGGACTGCCCAACGTCGGCAAGTCCACCCTGTTCAACGCCCTGACCCGCGCGACCGTGCTCGCGGCGAACTACCCCTTCGCCACGATCGAGCCCAATGTCGGCGTGGTGCCGCTGCCCGACGGGCGCCTGGACCGGCTGGCCGAGCTCTTCGAGTCCCAGCGCACCGTGCCGGCCACCGTGTCCTTCGTCGACATCGCGGGCATCGTGCGCGGGGCCAGCGAGGGTGAGGGCCTGGGCAACCAGTTCCTGGCCAACATCCGTGAGGCCGACGCGATCTGCATGGTCACCCGCGCCTTCGAGGACCCCGACGTCGTCCACGTCGACGGCAAGGTCGAGCCGGCCGGGGACATCGAGACCATCGCCACCGAGCTCGTCCTCGCCGACATCCAGACCCTGGAGAAGGCCATCCCGCGCCTGGAGAAGGAGGTGCGCGGGCGCAAGACCGACCCGGCGGTCCTCGAGACCGCCAAGGCGGCGATGGGTGTCCTGGAGGAGGGCACGCTCCTGTCGGCGGGCGCGGCGGCCGCCGGGATCGACCAGGAGGTGCTGCGCGGGTTCCAGCTGATGACGACCAAGCCCTTCATCTACGTGTTCAACATGGACGACGCTGGGATGAACGACGCCTCCCGGCAGGCCGAGCTGCGCGCGCTGGTGGCCCCGGCCGAGGCGGTGTTCCTCGACGCCCAGTTCGAGGCCGAGCTCGTCGAGCTCGAGCCTGAGGAGGCGGTGGAGATGCTGCACGACAACGGCCAGGAGGAGTCGGGTCTCGATAAGCTGGCGCGGGTCGGCTTCGACACTCTGGGGCTGCAGACCTACCTGACGGCGGGCCCCAAGGAGGCTCGCGCCTGGACGATCCGCAAGGGGGCGACGGCCCCGCAGGCGGCCGGCGTCATCCACACCGACTTCGAGCGGGGCTTCATCAAGGCCGAGATCGTCTCCTACGACGACCTCATCGAGTACGGCTCGGTCGCCGAGGCCCGCGCCCACGGGAAGGTGCGCATGGAGGGCAAGGACTATGTCATGGCCGACGGCGACGTCGTCGAGTTCCGCTTCAACGTGTGAGGCGGTGAGGGCAGGAGGCGGTCGACCTTGAGTCCTGCCCGTGTCGACCACCGAGGGCAGGGCGACCCTGAGCTGTCGGAGCCCGGGCGTAGCCTGGCGCGTGAGGAGGTGGACTGATGACGACCGAGATGATCTGTGATCCGCAAGACACCCCGGGCCTGCGCAAGGCTCGAGGTGCCTTCTTCACGCCTCCAGATATCGCGAGCTTCATCGTGGACTGGGCGGTCCGGCGGCCGACGGACCGCATCCTGGAGCCGTCCACCGGTGACGCCGAGTTTCTCGTCCACGCCGTCGAGAGGCTCACGAGTCTCGGAGCTGACCGACCGGTTGTGTTCGGCTCCGAGCTGCACGCCTGGAGCGCAGAGGAGGGGCGGCGCCGAGTGGCCTCAGCCGGTGGCGTCGCGGAGATCGAGGTGGGAGACTTCTTCGGCCGTGCTGTCACCCCGGTCCACGACGCTGTCATCGGAAATCCGCCATACATTCGCTTCCAGGACTTCTCCGGTGAGCAGCGGTCACGAGCCCGCTCTGCCGCTTTGCGTGGCGGTGTTGCTCTGTCCGGCCTCGCATCCGCCTGGGCGGCTTTCACAGTCGTCTCGGCGCTGCACCTGCGCGCGGGCGGCCGGCTGGGATTCGTGCTGCCCGCCGAGCTTCTCAGCGCCAACTACGCCGGGGCTGTACGCAGGTTCCTGTTCGAGAACTTTGGATCGATCGAGCTAGTTCTGTTCGACGAGCGTGTCTTCGCTGAGGCTGAGACGGAGGCCGTTCTGCTACTTGCGTCCGGCTATGGCGAGGGGCCGGCACCCGCGGCTTTGATCCGGCAGGTTCGCAGCGCCGCAGAGCTTCAGGCTGTGCCGCCCGGCGTGGTGTGGACTCCGGACGACCCGGCGCAGAAGTGGGCTGGTGCGACTATCAGTGCGAGCGCCACCTCCGCATTGCTTGACGCCACTGCGGCCGGCCAGTTTCAACCGCTCGCGACATGGGGTGAGACCAGGCTGGGCATGGTGACAGGCGCCAACAAGTTCTTTGCCATGACTCCCGACATGGTAGCTGAGGCAGGTCTTGCCCCAGAGGAGACCTTGTTGTTGTCGCCCCCGGGCTCGGCTCACCTGCGCGGACTGGAACTGTCCTGCGAGGCCCTGCATGAGCTCGGGGGGAAGGGGCAGAGGACCCGCTTGTTCTACCCGGCTGAAGGCGCTCTGAGCGAGGCTGCGGAGGCCTATCTCAAGATCGGCATCGCCGCGGGAGTCGACCAGACCTACAAGAGTCGGGCGCGCCGCATCTGGTGGCAGGTCCCGCTCCTCAAGCCAGCTGACCTGTTTCTGACCTACATGAACGCTGACACGGTGCGCCTGGTCACGAACTCGGCGAGAGCCCACCACCTCAACAGCGTGCATGGTGTGTACCTGCACCCGGTGACGGCGCTGCTCGGTCGTGAGCTGCTCCCTCTTGCGGCGCTCAACAGCTACACCATGCTCAGCGCCGAGCTCGCTGGACGGGCCTATGGTGGCGGGGTGCTCAAGATGGAGCCTGGTGAGGCGTCGCGATGGTTGGTGCCCTCGCCCCACACTCTCGAGTCTGCGCGTGAGGCCCTGCGCGCCATCCTGCCCCAGGTGAGCGGCACGCTGCGGCGCAGCCGGCTTGCTGAGGCGGTCGAGCTGGTTGACGAGGTGCTCCTGGTGCAGGCTCTCGGTATTCCCCGTGCCTGTGTCTGCGCCGTGAGGGAGGCCCGCGACCGCCTCGCTGGACGACGGGAGGCCCGTAGCCGTGGCATCTAGGATCGAAGCGGCGTTGGAAGCCGCTATCAAAGAATGTGGGCAGAAGCCGGATGACACTGCCGCCCAGGCCCAGAAGAAGAACTATAATGAGCGGGTCTCGGCCGCTGTGGCTCGTGTGCTGGCCGAGGAGCTGCGACAGCGAGGCATGGCAGAGGCTCTTCCCTCCGGCTCGGGTGCCACGAGGACTAGTGGGGCCGAGCGGCGCCTCGCCGGCGGCATCGGCGCCAAGAAGGTCGACGTGACATGGGCGACCGAGGAGTCCGGGCTCATTCTGGCCATCAGTGTGAAGACCATCTTGTTCAAGGATGGCAAGTCGGGCAACTATCAGAAGAACTTGACTAACCGTCGTGCCGACATGCTCAACGAAGCGGTCACTTTGCACCGCCGTTTTCCGTATGCCGTGCTCGCTGGTTTTCTCATGCTTGACTCAGGGGCGGAGCATGACGAGACGGCCCGTCGTCGTTCCACCTTCGTCAATGTTGGACCCAGGTTCCGTCTGTTCACCGGCCGCGTGGACCCCGCTGGGCGAGATGAGCAGTACGAGAAATTCTATGCCGTGCTCGTCGATCTTAACATCGTCGAGCCATCGGTGAGAGTCTTCGAGGTCAATGACTTGGAGACCGAGGTGTCTCTTGATGAGATGTTTGACGACCTGGTGACGCTCGTCGGAGAGAGGAACTTCGACCTCTACGAGGGTGTTGCCGGTCAGGTCGTCAAGCTCTGACCCGTGACGTCCTCGCGATAGATCGGCCGCCCAGCGCTGCGGCCGAGTGGTGGGGAGCCTTCGGTGTATGGTGCCTACCCGTGGGTATCGTCGAGGTTGAGGACCATGACACCGTCGGCCTCACCACCGGGCCACTCGGTGAACCCCTCCGAGCGGTAGCGGGACCACGCGTAGTTGCCGGCTTCGACGGACAGGCTGAGGCGCTGGACCCCGCGTTCCCGGGCCTGTTCGATGAGGGCACGCAGCAGCTGGCGTCCCACGCCCTGGCCGCGGCCGTCCGCTGAGACCCAGAGGCTGACCTCCGGGGTGCGCTCGTCGACGTACCCGTAGCCGGGATCGTCCACCGACAGGAAGAGCGCCCACGCGAGGCCGACCGCACTGTCCCCGTTGAGCGCGACGACCCCGAAGTCGCCGCGTTCGGGAAGGAGGCGCGTGTAGTGCGCGAACTCCGGTTTCTCGCGCACGTCCTGCGCGGCGAACCGAGGTCCGCACCAGTTCATGTTCCCCAGCGTCGCCTCCTCAAGGAGCCAGGAGTTCTGAGAGGTCAGTGGGCCCAAGAAGAGCGTCATGCGGGGAGTGTGCCATGGCCTGCGCGCCAGCCCCAGATTCACCATGTACCGCGTCAGTCCGGCCTCACCGCCTCAGAACGTGGGACGGGCGGTGCCCGGCCCCGGGGCGGTGGGACACTGTGTCTGTCGCGGTGCCGACGACATCATTCGAACTCCAGGAGGTCTCATGATCAGGGTCGCAGTCAACGGGTACGGGAACCTCGGACGGGGTGCGGAGCGGGCGGTCGCCACGAACGAGGACATGGAGCTCGTCGTCGTCTTCACCCGCCGCGACCCCGCCTCCGTGACGACTCTGGGCACCCCGGTGGCCCATGTCGACGACATGCCGGCCTGGACCGACAAGGTCGATGTCTGCCTCAACTGCGGCGGCTCGGCCACCGACCTGGCCCAGCAGGGGCCGCAGGCCGCGGCCTACTTCAACACGGTCGATTCCTTCGACACCCACGCCACGATCCCCGAGTACTTCGCCGCCGTCGACGCGGCGGCCAGGGATGCTGACCACCTCGCCCTCATCTCCACCGGCTGGGACCCGGGCCTGTTCTCCATGCTGCGCGTCCTGGGGGAGGCCGTCCTGCCCGACGGCGCGACGACGACCTTCTGGGGGCCCGGCGTCTCCCAGGGCCACTCCGACGCCCTGCGCCGCATCGACGGAATCCTCGACGCCCGGCAGTACACGCTGCCGGTCCAGGCCACCCTCGATGCGGTCAGGGCCGGTGAGGAGGTCGAGCTCACCCCCCGGTCCACCCACCGGCGCGACTGCTACGTCGTGGCCGCCGACGGCGCCGACCGGGCCCGGATCGAGCGGGAGATCGTCGAGATGCCCAACTACTTCGCCGACTACGACACCTCGGTCACCTTCGTCACCGCCGAGCAGATGCGCGCCGAGCACGCCGGCATCCCGCACGGCGGCACCGTCATCCGCCGCGGCACCACCTCCGAGGGGACCAGTGCCACCGTTGGCTTTGAGCTCCAGCTCGGCTCCAACCCCGAGTTCACCGGCTCCGTCGTCGTCGCGACGGGCCGGGCCGTCGCGCGGATGGCGGCGCGGGGCGAGCGCGGGGCCCGCACCGTCTTCGACCTCACGCTGGCCGACCTGTCGGCCAGGACCCCCGAGGAGCTCCGCGCCGCCTATCTCTGAGGCCGCCCGCCCCGCCGACCGGCTATCCCCACCAGCCCGCATACCACCGACCCGAGGACCCGATGCACGACGTCAGGTCACTGACACCCGCCGAGATGAGCGAGTTCCTGCTCAATGTCGCCATCGTGCGCCCCGTGTTCATCTGGGGACCCCCCGGGTATCGGCAAGTCCTCGCTGGTCGAGTAGCTCGCCCGCAGCGTCGGCGGCCCCTGCGTCTCGCGGCTGGGCAGCCAGCTCGCTCCGGAGGACCTCATGGGCGGCGGCCAACGGCCTGCACCCGCTCGTCATCGACTACCTCAGCCAGCGCCCCGACCACCTGTGGAGCAAGCCCCCGCGTCATGAGGAGCCCTTCTCCACCCCGCGCTCGTGGCACATGGTCTCCGGCACCCTGCACGCCTTCGGCGAGCAGGCCCCGACCGAGATGGTCGAGGTCGTGCGCGGCCTGCGACCTCGTCATCAACGACTGGCTCATCCAGATGCAGGTCGGGGTGGCGCCTCCCTCGGACTGCTCCACGACGCCGAGCTGTGCGGCCTGTCGACCGAGG
The DNA here is from genome assembly GCF_030524025.1 of Actinomyces sp. Taxonomy (GTDB): domain Bacteria; phylum Actinomycetota; class Actinomycetes; order Actinomycetales; family Actinomycetaceae; genus Actinomyces. Next base: position 48,929 of record NZ_JAUNHI010000010.1, read on the forward strand.
AGGTGTATGACCGCCTCGTCGCCGACATCCGTCGCATGCGCAGGCTTCGTACCCTGGCGGGTCGCCAAGGCGACATCCCGGACCGGCGCCTGCGCCCGACCGACGCCACCTGGTACACCGACCTGGACGCCTTCTGCCGCGACCAGCTGAGCAAGGGGCTGCTGCTCCACCAGTCCCAGGGCCGCGGCCTGCTGCCCGCAGGGCTCCTGGAGGAGATCAACGCGGTCATCCAGCCTCCGATCCCCTGGAAGGTCGAGCTGGCGCGCCGGTTCGACCACCACTTCCCGCCCATCGAGACCCGCCGTACCTGGGCGCGCCTCAGCCGCCGGCAGTCCGCCACCGCCGACATCCCGCGCCCGCACGTGGCCCCCGACCCCGAGCAGCGCGACGGACGCACCTTAGCGTCGTCCTGGACACCTCGGGCTCGATGGACCGGCGCACCCTGGCCCGGGCCCTCGGCCCCATCGCCGCCTACGCCGAGGCCAAGGAGGTCCCGGCCGTACGGGTCGTGTGCTGTGACGCGGCGCCCTACGACCTGGGATACCTCCCCGCGGGGGAGATCGCCGGACGCGTGCAGGTCCAGGGCCGGGGCGGCACCGTGCTCCAGCCGGGGATCACCCTGGTGGAGAACGTCCCCAACTTTCCGGCCAACGGCCCGATCCTCGTCATCACGGACGGCGACTGCGACGTCCTGACCATCCGCCGCGAGCACGCCTTCCTCCTGCCCCAGGGGCACCGTCTGCCCTTCACTCCACGGGGCGAGGTCTTCGAGATGCGCTGAGCGTCCGGCGCGCCCCGGTGTGCCGCCGCACCAGGGCTGCGCCCGGACGGCGGCCGCGTGGCCGCTGCCCGGCGACAGGCTCGTGACACACGCGACTCCTCGCGAGCAGCGAATCACCCGTCGTTATCTTGCCGTGACCCATGGGGATGTGATGGGGTGGCACAACCCCATGCCCCGAGGAAGAGGACGACACATGAGGACCACACACGTACTCGCGACCGCCCTGCTTGCCGCGGTGCCGCTCGTCGGCGCCTCGACCGCGCAGGCCGCTCCAGCCGCCGCCGAGCCGGCCGGCCAGGTGGCGGGCACCGTGCTGCCCGCCGCGGTGAGCGCCGAGGGCGCGCTGTACGCCGAGACGATCCTGGCCAGGGTCAACGAGCTGCGTGCGAGCCTGGGCCTGGACCCGGTCACCCGCTACGTCGAGCTCGACACCGTGGCACAGGAGTGGTCCGAGCAGATGGTCGCCCAGGACGTCCTGGCGCACCGCCCCTCCTTCTCCGAGGCCTATCCCTCGGGGTGGAGCGCGGTCTCGGAGAACGTGGCCATGCGCCAGGACGCTCTGACCGGCGACATCGGCGGGAGCATCTTCGAGCAGTGGCTCAACTCCCCGGGCCACTACGCCAACATGACCGACCCGGGGACCAACGCCATCGGCATCGGCATCGCCTACGACGCCTCCACCGGCTCGTGGTACGCCACCCAGAACTTCGCGACCTACTCCGAGGCCGAGGCCGAGGCCGCCGGGCTGACGCCGGCCGGCAGCGCCAGCACGACGACCACGGCCAGCACCTCCCAGACCGAGGACGCCACCCCGGCCCAGGATGCTGCCACCGAGGACACCGCCACCGAGCAGGCCCCTGCCGCACCGACCACGGACGCGGCGACCGAGACCGCCCAAGCCACGGCGACGGCGACGGACGCCCCGCTGGCCTACGCCGCCACGGAGAGCCCGGCGGCGGTCGCCGCGACCGGTACGACCGATGACGTGGCGGAGCGTGCGGTCGTGGCGACTGTCGCCGCACAGACCTCCACCCGCCCGAACATGCCTGCCACGGGTGCCAGCCTGGCCGCCGCGGCCGTCGCGCTGGCCGCCGTGACCGCCGGCGTCATCGTGCTGCGCCTGCGCCGTCGGGCCTGAGCCGCCCAAGACGCCCGAGAACCCACGAGGTCGACACCAGACCGGTGGGGGGGGGCGCCCCGCGCGGGGGCCCCCCCCCCGCGGGGGGCGCGCCCAACACGAGTTTTTGTTTGTGGGGGGGGGGGGGCGCCGCGCGCGGGGGGCCGCGCCCCGCCCCCCCCCCCCCACACCCCCCGCGTCCCACCCCCGCCGGGGGGGTCCCCCCCCCGGGCGGCCCCCCCCACCGGTCTCGTGTCGACCTCATTCCAGATGATTCTGTGGGGCCCGGGATGCCGTCACAGGACGTAGCGGTACAGGCCGGAGCCCCGTGCGTAGTACAGGTGGGAGTCGGCGCCCAGCGTCAGGGAGTGCACGTAGATCTTGCCCTCCGGGCCGGTGTGGAAGTCGGCCCGGACCCGTGGCGTGCCCAGCGCCCCATTGAGGGCGGTCACCGCCTGCAGGGGTCCAGCCATGACGCCGCACCGCCCGGCTCGACAGGTCGAAGGCGAGGACGACCGGACCGTCCTGCGCGCCGCCGCCGGCGCGGGCGCTCAGGCCGAGGTACACCGTGCCGTCGCGGTGGGCCAGCGACACCGGCCGCCGTCCGGCAACGGCCTCGACGGGGGCGCCCGTGGTGTCGGTCAGCTCAGACAAGGGGTAGGTGACGATCTCATTGGTGCCGGCGTCGAAGACCGACAGGGCGCCGTCGGCCGCATTGTGGTCAGCGGGCACCCGCACCCGCTCGGTGCCGGCGCGCGCACGCTAGCCCCGGACACCGAGAGTTTCCTGTATGAGGACTGTCAACGACCCCATGTCTCGTGATGCCGGTAACTCTCTGCGTGACCACCTGGTGGTGGGAGGTCCGAATGTGATTGGGTGACTCCTACCTATGTGTTGCTGCCCAGAGCGGAGAGGAGGGACCATGACGACCACGCGTCTGATCACTGCGGCCCTGCTCCTCGTCGTGCCCGTGCTGGTCTCCTCCACGGCCTGGGCCGCCCCCACCGAGGACGGGCGGGCCCGCGCAGTCGGCGTCGCCGAGGCCGCGACCGGCTCGACCGGCTCGATCGTCTCGGAGGTCGCGGTGGCGGACACCGACACCACCGGGCAGGACGAGTCGGGTCAGCAGGCCGGCGACCAGGCCACGACCTCCGACCAGGAGCCCGTCCTCGCCCCGACGACCTCGGCGAGCCCCGAGCCCTCGGGGACCGAGGAGCCGGCGGCGACCTCCCCGGAGGCCGAGCCCGAGCCCACGGCCAGCCCGACCACCCAGGAGCCGAGCCCCTCGGCCACCTCGACCACCTCGACCTCCCAGGCCGCGCAGGAGCCCAGCACCCAGCCCGACCCCACGGCGAGCACGTCCTCGGCGGCGTCGAGCGCAGCGGCGTCCACCAGCTCCTCGCCGGGACGGAGCCCCGCGGGAGGCGGCGGTGAGGCCGTCACCAGCAGCGCGGCGGCGCAGATCGCCACGACCGAGGAGGGTGGGGGCACCCTGTTCTCCTCATCGCTGCCGGTCACGGGTGCCGGCATGCTCGCCGCCCTCATGGCGGTCAGCGCCGCCGTGCTGGGATTCGGCGGGCTCATGCTGCTGCGCCGTCGCTCCGCCTGAGCCGTGGCGATGAGCACCCGGCGTGAGTGTCCGGGGCGATGCACCTGACCAGCACCCCAACGCCTGTCGCACCGGGCCCTGGCAGCGTCGGTCAGGCGGGCAACGGCCCCTCGACCCAGGCGGTCTCGCCCGGCCCCAGCCCCGGCAGCGCCTCCCCGGACACGATGACGTCGGCGCGCAGCCAGGGCCTGTCGGCGGCGAAGAAGCGGCGTTCGGCGTCCATCCACCAGTGCCAGAAGGCGACGGTCTCCTCGGCGTCGCCGTTGGCGCCCTCCTCAGTGTCTCGCGCGATGCCGCGTGCCTCGGCGACCTCGTCGTCGGTCTGGACCCACACGTGCAGGTCGATGAGATCCGTGACGGCACGCATCCCCGCGCCGGTGCCCTCGACCACCACCAGTGGCGCTCCGCCGGGGATGACGAGCGCGCCGGCTCGCCCGTGTGCCGGCCAGGCCGGGGGAGTGAGGTTGAGGGCGCCGGTGCGGTGGATCTCGGTGAGCGCGGCCACAAGCAGGTGGTCCCACGCGAAGAGCGGCTCGTTCCAGTCCAGGTCGTCGACGTGCAGGATCCTGGTGCCCGGCACCGCCGCGGCCAGGGCGGAGGCCAGACTCGACTTGCCCGAGCCTCCGCGGCCATCCATCGCAATGATGGCCGGGCGGCCCTCGGGCGTGCCGGCGCGTCGGCTCAGGTAGGCGGCCAGCTCGACGGTCGTACTCGCCAGCCATGCGGACACCGGGTGCTCGCCCGGCTGGAGAGCCACGCGGTCACGTGCGGGCAGGCTACAGCGCCCGGGCGGGGTGATGGGGGTATCCGTCGTCATGGTGCCACTGTAGACAGGGGTGGCCGGGTCAGGCCCTGGCCGCGCGAGCCGAGGAGCCTCGGGGTTACAGTGCCATGTGCCCGCCTTGCTCATCACCGACACCCGCATCGTCCCTTTCCGCTCCCGATCGGCCCTGGCCCGCCTGCGTGCCGCCGGCGCCGGGGCGCCTCCGCGGCCCCCGTCATCGGCGAGCCCGGAACCGGTCGACGTGCGCCTGCGCGACGGCGTCGTCGTCGAGATCGGGCCGGGCCTGGCCTGCCAGGGTGACGAGGTGCTCGAGGCCGACGGCGGCTTCCTCATCCCCGGCCTGTGGGACGCCCATGCCCACCTCGACCTCGAGGCCGCCCGCGCCGGCCGCCTCGACACCGCGGCCACGCGCAGTGCCAAGGAGGCGCTCGAGATCGTGGCCCGCGCACTGCGCGAGCTGCCCGCAACCGGCCCGCGCACGATCCAGGGCTTCGGCCACCGCCTGTCCGCCTGGCCTCGAGTGCCGACCATCGCCGAGCTCGACGAGGTCACCGGCGAGGTCCCCACAGTCCTCATCTCCGGGGACGTCCACTCCGGATGGGTCAACTCCGCGGCGCTGAGGATCCTCAGCCTGCCCGGTGCCGGGCCGGCTGCCCCCGGTGAGCCCATGCGTGAGGACCCGTGGTTCGCCCTCCTGGACCGCCTCGACGAGATCCCCGGAACCCGCGAGCTGCGCGAGGCCGGCTACCGGCGCGTCCTGGAGCGGGCGGTCGCCGACGGGATCACCGGCGTGGTCGACATGAGCTGGGCGCCCGACCCGCAGGACTGGCCCCGGCGCCTGCATGCCCTGGCGGCCGAGGCGTCGCTGGTCACTCCTCGGATCCGCTCCGCGGTCTACCGCGAAGGCCTGGGCCGGCGCATCGAGGCGGGGCTGCGCACGGGCGATCCCCTGCCCGGCTCGCCCCTGGCCGGCGACGGGCAGCCCCTGCTCACCCAGGGTCCCCTCAAGGTCATCGCCGACGGCTCGATGGGCACCGCCAGCGCCCACATGCGCGACCCCTACCCGGCGGCCCTCGGCCTGGAGCACCCCTGCGGCGTGGCCAACATCAGCCGCCAGGAGCTGACCGAGCTGATGGCCCGGGCCCACCGCGCGGGCTTCGAGACGGCGATCCACGCCATCGGTGACGCCGCTGTCGACGACGTCGCCGCCGCCTTCGCCGCCTCAGGCGCCGCCGGCCGCCTCGAGCACGCCCAGCTCCTTCCCGCCGACGCCGCCCTGCCGGGTGGGGCGCTCGCCCGCCTTGTGGACCACGGGGTCGAGCTGTCGGTCCAGCCGGCCCACCTCATCGACGACTGGGCGGCGGTCGGCCGGGTGTGGCCGGGTCTGGAGGGGCGGACCTACGCCTTCGCCGACATGGTCCGCGCCGGCGCCCTCCTGCACCTGGGCTCGGACGCCCCGGTGGCGCCCCTGGACCCGTGGCTCGCCATGTCCGCCGCCGTGGGCCGGGCGACCCCCGACGGGCGGGTATGGTCCCCCGAGCAGCGTCTGAGCGCCGAGGAGGCGCTGGCCGCCTCGGTCGACGGTGCGGGGGCGGTGGCGGTCGGCTCAGCGGGGGACCTGGCGCTGGTCGAGTGCGACCCGCTGCTCCTCGACGCCGAGGAGCTCGCCGGGCTGCGACCGGTGGCGACCGTTGTGGCCGGGGCCGTGCACCGGCGCTGAGCCGCCCGGCGTCCGGAACCTGCACCTCGCCGAGATCGGGACATATGACACCTCGAGATCGGGACATATGTTCTGATCTCGAGCTTCGGCGAGCACTGCCCCGACGCACGCCGGCACATGGACAGTCGCCGTGGACATACGGGCCATCGCGGTCGACCGGTCGAAGCCGACCAGCCCAGCCCGCGGCCCCACCCCTGGGAATCGATCATCTAGGGTGAACCTTCTGCGGCGTCCGAAGGTGCGGCGCCGGCGTCAAGTGACGGGAGGTCAACAATGAGTGGGCGGGAGGTCGAGCTGGGTCCCGGTGCGGACTGGGCCGGCGAGCCGGTCAGTGGGGGCGAGGCCGTCGATGGGGCCGTGGCCGAGGCTGGGGACGGTGCCCGCCCCGGGCAGGTGGTGCTCACCGGTGAGCTGCGCTGTGCCGACGAGGAACAGGCGGCCAGGGTGCGTCGTTACCTGCCGCGCCACATCGAGCTGAGCCGTGCCGAGCCCGGATGCCTGTCCTTTGAGGTCACCGCGACCGGCGACCCACTCCTGTGGCGGGTGGAGGAGGCCTTCGTCGACGAGGAGGCCTTCGCGCGCCACCAGGCGCGGGTCGCCGCCAGCCAGTGGGGCCGGAAGACGCAGGGTATCGAGCGCCGTTACGAGATCCGCTGACCGGCGCCAGGCACGGTTCTCAGCCTCGGCTTTGGACGGGCCTGGTGCCGATGGGTGGCGGTTCTGCCGTGCCGATGCCAGGGGCCCTGGTCGACACCGCCAGGATGTCCTGTCAAACCGGTTGGGGGAGGTATTGCCTAGCCGGCTCGTCTAGCCTGACTGTATGAGCGACTCGATGTCCTACCCGCCCTCGTCGACTCCGCCTGACCGCGCCGACCTTCCGGCCCCGGCCTATGCCGCCGCGGCCCCGGTGCCAGGGGTCCAGGGGAGCGCCTCGCCGGGGCTGCGGGCGGGCACACGGCTCCTGCTGCTCCTGGTCGGTGCGGGTGGCATCGTCGTTCTCCTCCTCAGCCTGTTCCTCCCGGTCTTCGAGGGGCCGGGCGGGGGAGTGGCCCTGACATCCCAGAGTCGGCCCGTGGTGATCTACACGGTTCTGGTCATCCTGACCGTCCTCGGCCTCGCGCTGGAGCTGGCGCCGTGGCGGGTCGCTCGGTGGGGCCTGGTCAGTCTCATGGTCACCTCCACCCTCATCGCGGGGCTCATGGCCCTCCTGGCACTGGGGACCCGGTCGAGGCTCGACGGTGCCCTGGACATCACGAGCGTCGGTGCGGGGATCTACTTCATGTGGGCCGCGGCTCCCTTGTTCCTCGTCCTGGCGATCCTCGCGCTGCTGGCCCTCCTCGCCGGACGGAAGCGCGGCCGTCGCTCTCCCGAGCCCACCGGGGCCGTGTCCGGCTACCCGGCTCAGTCGACAGCAGTTCCGCAGGCCTCGGAGTGGGTCGATGCGTCGAGCATCGTGGCCGACGGCGGGCCCGCGAGTTGGGGCGGCGCGGGGCGGCCCGAGGCGGCTCAGTCGAGCCTGCCCTCTCCGGCCGATGCCTCCGGCGCGCCGGGGACGGCCTGGAGCGGCCGGTCAGTGGCCGCGCATGCCGGTCAGCGTGCGGCGGCCTACGACGAGGCCGCCGCTGCGCAGGCCGCGCTCGCCCACGAGGCGCCCACGATGGCCATGCAGACCCGCTCCGGCGTCGAGCGTTGGGCCGCTCCGGAGCCTGCCCGCGGCCAGGCCGCTCCGGGAGCAGGCCCCGAGCCGGCCGCCCCGGGGGAGCCGACCTCCGCGCAGGTCGCCTACGAGGATGCACAGCACAACCAGACCGCCCTCACCCAGACCCTGACGACCGGCACCAACCAGCCGGTGGGCTCCTCCACGACGGCGCAGGGCGCTGCCGGTGGGCAGCCCTCGGAGCAGCCGTTCCCCGGTCCGCAGGGTCCCCAGGGCGGAGCACCGCCTTCGGCGAACTCTGCCTACGCCGCCGCCATGGCCAGTCAGTCGGCGCTGACCCAGGCGGTTCCCGCCGGTGGGTGGCGGGAGGCAGTGGCGCAGCAGCCGACCTCGCCCCCCGCTCCGGGCGCGAACCAGGCAGCGTCTGCTGCCCCGGGCGCGAACGAGGCGGCGCCCGCCGCTCCGGCGGCCGCCGTCCAGTCCTACGGGATCATGGGAGATCCTGCCGGGGTGCGTCCTCACCCCGATGAGGCGGTACCGGCCTCAGGGTCGGCCCCGGAAGGAGCCGACCATCCCGGGACGCCTGCTCAGGAGGCTCACGGGGCGGACGTCAACGCGATGCCCACCCAGGTGCTGCCCACCGGCAGTCGCACCCCCTGGAGGGACTGAGGCGCCCCGCGCTCAGCAGCCCTCCGTCGCGCCCTGCTCCCGGCATGCCAGATCGACGATTCCACGGGGTGGGGTGGGAGGTGCGGGCTGAGCGCACCTGTCCGGGGTCTGCGTCACGGGTCCGGGGCTGGCCTGGCGTCGTGAGTCCGGGGCTGGCGACATGAGTCCGGGGCTGCGTCGGTGAAAGCGGGGATCTGCGGTGATTCCGGGGCAGAGAGCCCCGGACTTGCCGACCGCCCGCCACCGCCGGCGCCGCCGGTCTGAGGTGGCGAGGGTCACGCTCATGCGGGAACAAGTCCACCCCTCGAGTAGTTGAATGTTGCATGAAAGCCTTCGGATTCCTCTCCTTCGGACACTACGGTCATGGACGTCGCCCCGATGAGCCCACCGCCAAGCAGGCGCTCCAGGACGCCGTTGAGATCGCCGTCGGTGCCGACGAGATGGGCGTCAACGGCGCCTACTGGCGCGTTCACCACTTCGCCATGCAGCAGGCCTCACCGATGCCCCTGCTCGCGGCAGCCGGCGCACGTACCTCGCGGATCGAGGTCGGCACCGGCGTCATCGACATGCGCTATGAGAACCCGCTCCATCTCGCCGAGGAGGTCGGCGCGCTCGACCTGCTCCTCGACCAGCGCATCGCCATCGGCATCTCCCGGGGCTCACCCGAGCAGGCCCTGCGCGGCTGGGAGGCGTTCGGCTACACGGGCAGCACCGACCCGCGCGGCGCCGACGTCGCCCGGGCGCACGCCGCCCAGTTCCTCGACGCCGTGCGCGGAGCGCCCCAGGCCAAGCGCGACACCGTCAACGGCACCGTCATGGGCGGGACGCCCGCGGACTCCGACGACCTGCGCATCGAGCCCCATGTCCCCGACCTCGACCGGCGCCTGTGGTGGGGGGCCGCGACCCGCGAGACCGCCGAGTGGACGGCGCGCCAGGGCCTCAACCTCATGAGCTCGACCCTGCTCACCGAGCTGAGCGGCACCCGGGGCGCATCCTTCGCCGACCTCCAGCATGAGCAGATCACCCGCTACCGGGACGCGTGGAGCGAGGCGGGACACGCCTGGAGTCCCAGAGTGTCGGTGTCCCGGGCGGTCTTCCCGATCGTCTCGAAGGAGGACGAGATGCTCTTCGGGCGGGCGCGCCAGGGCTCAGCCGACCAGGTCGGCGTCATCGACGGGATGTACGCCACCTTCGGCAAGACCTACGCCGCCGAGCCCGACGTCCTCATCGACCAGCTCAAGGCCGACGCGGCCGTGCAGGCGGCCGACACCCTCATGCTCACCATCCCCAGCCAGCTCGGTGTCGACTACAACCTTCACATCCTCAGTGCCTTCGCCGAGCACGTGGCCCCGGCGCTGGGCTGGGAGCCCAACACCGCCGGACCGGTGAGCGGCTACTCCATGGATTGAGCGGGGCTGAGCAGGCCTGAGCGGGCCCGAGTGGGCTGGACAGGACTGAGTGGGACCGGCGCAGCCGGCACCCTGTCGCGGCGGGTGGCGCCGGGTGTCAGGGCGCGGTGCGGCTACCCGACGGCGGCTCAGCTGCCCGGCACCGACCCGTACGGCGGCTCGCTGCCCGTCGCCGCCCCGTGGGACGGAGCGATGTTCTGCGGGGACACATGGGGCGGGGTTGGCAACTGTGGGGTGGGGTACCGCGGGACGGGAGTCGGGTCGGCCAGCCTGATCTCGTCACGAGGGACGCTGTAACCGACGCCCGGGTAGCGCCCGAACTGCTCCTCGGCTGCGCCGCTGGCGTACCGGGGCTCCAGCCCGTCCATCGCCTCCAGGACCTGGGCCGGGCAGGGCCAGGTGGCCGAACCCTGTGAGCCGGTCGGGTGGAACCGGGGGAACCAGGCCGTCGTGGGGGAGGGCTTGATCATGATCCGCCCCGGTCGGCGACGGTCACGCAGGGCGTGGGCGCGCCACGTGAGCACCGGGTGGCTGGCCTGCCACACCACCAGGTGCAGCCACAGGCCGCCCTCCCAGGAGGCGCGGTCGGCCATGGCGTGCAGATTGACCTGAGCACCGAGGTACTTGCCGCCGGCGAGCAGGCCGATGAGCCCAGCCGCGCCCCGAGGCGCCGCGTCGTAGCCGTGATTGTCGGCCGTGTACTCCTGGGCCCGTGACAGCGCCGGGCCCAGCAGCGGCACAGACATGATGAGGTTGGTCGCCACGCCCCGCCAGAAGGACACGTGCCCGGCCGCGATGTGGCCGACCTCGTGGCTGATGACGAAGCGCAGTGCCTCGGGGTCACGCGTCGACCCGCCGACCTCGAACAGGTCGGAGTTGATGGCCACGAACCGGCGGAACCCGTGGCCCGAGGCGAAAGCATTGATCTGGCCGTTGCCGGCCACGACATAGGCGTCCGGGACACGGCGCAGCCCGAAGCGCTGCGCCGCCTCGACCACCATGCGGTAGCCCTCGGGGAACTGGGTCGGCGTCATCTGCACCCCGGCGGCGCGCATCCGCGCATACAGCAGCGCTCGCGCCGCCCACAGGATGAAGGGCAGGAGCGGCAGGACCAGGAGGAACTGGTAGCCCGGGCCGAGCAGGAAGAAGGTGCGCAGCGCTGCCGCCTCACCCGAGGGCGCCGGCACGGCGATGAGCCAGGCGAGTGTGGCGACCCAGGCGGCGTAGCCGACCACCATGAGGACCACCGACACCCACAGCAGAGGCAGCTCGCAGCGGTGACGCAGGTACCCGGTGCCGCGCAAGCCGTGGACGGTCGCGCCGTTGAAGACCGTCGGCCTGCCCGGCGGCTGGGGAGGGACGGGGCTGAGCGCGAAGGCCGCGGGGTGCATGTCGGTCACCGCGCAACCGTAGTCCTTGCCGCGGCGATGGCACCGCGACCATGGGAATGAACCTGCTCAAGGCGAGGACTCGCCGGTCGGGAGGATGCTGCGCCTCCCGAGGAAGGACGCCCCGCAGGCTCCGGTCCACCGGGGGCGCACCAGGCCCTGGCCGGAGGGGGCGCGGGTCCCAGTCCGGGTGTGCCCGCAGCGGGCGGGGCACTGCCTCGTGCCGCCGGAGGGCCGGTAGGGTCGACCCGTGCCCGGTGCAGCAGACCCCCGCGACCACCCCGTCCCCTGGGGCATGCAGATCGCCGTGCGCTACGACAAGGTCGTCCCTCCCCGCCGGGTCGACGTCGCCGAGGCGGCGGCGCGCGCCGTCGTGGGCCTGCTCGCCTCCCCGCAGGCCGCACCGGGAGGCCCCTGGCACAAGGCGGTCGAGCACTGGCGCGACGGGCGGATCCGCAAGCTCGTCCGGCGCGCGCGGGGCCGGCGCTGGGAGGAGGTCGGGGAGCTGCCCGGCGTGACGGTGCTTCAGGCCGGGCCACCCGGCTGGGGGGAGGCGGCCGCGCGCGCCTTCGTTCCCGGACCGGTCCGTCCCTTGCCGACCGTGCTGGCCAAGACGCAGGTCGAGGGCACTCATTTCCCGGCCGGCAACACCCTGCCCCCGGCCCCGGCTTCCGTGACAGCGCAGGTTGAGGCTGCGCACCAGCGGGGCCAGGCCGGTCCGCAGATCGAGCTGTCGGCGGCGTCGTCCTCGCTGGATGCGCTCGTGGTCGTCGAGGTCACGCCCACTGAGGAGATGACCAGCGGCAAGCTCTGCGCCCAGGTCGCCCACGCCGCCCAGCTGGCCTGGGAGAGCCCCGACATGCCCGCCTCGGTGCGTGACCGCTGGGCCGCGCAGGGGTACCGCGTGCGTGTCGAGACTCCCCAGCGCCAGGACTGGGACTCACTGACCAGGCCGGTGCGGGTGGTCGACGCCGGCTTCACCGAGCTCGACGGCCCCACGGAGACGGCGCGAGCCTGGTGGTGAGGGGGAGCCCGAACCTCAGCGGGCCTCGTCGACCGGCTCGGGGGTCCCGCGGAACACCCACAGGCGCATGAGCACGTAGAGGTAGACCCCCTCGCAGCACGCCGAGAGGAACCGCGCGAGCTCGGCGTTCATCCCCGCCCAGTGCAGGAGGCTGGACAGGCCCACGATGAAGATGACGTACTGGCTGACCAGCCCCACCGCATAGCGCGAACCCTGGGTCGCCAGGTGCCCGTGGGACTGGAAGTTGAGCCAGCGGTTGAGCAGGAGGGAGTAGACCCCGGCCACCGCGTAGCCCACGGTCACCGCCAGCGGGTAGAACCAGTGGAGCCTTTCGTAGAAGACCCACAAGAGGCTGATGTCCAGCAGGAAGGCCGAGCCATTGATGAGGGCGTAGCCGACGAAGGTCACCGGAAGTCGCTGGCCGACGGCGCGGGGCAGGAGACTGTGGATGCGCGAGATGAGGTGGAAGAAGGCCCGGGGGGCGCGCCGCGTGTGCGAGGCATTGTCGTGCACGGGCTGGGTGCCCGGGGTGGCGGGGACCCCCGGGACCAGGGAGGCAGCCCGCGGAGACGGCTCGGGGCTCGCGGGTGCGGCCGAGGCGGCCCGCATCGACGGGCCGGTGTCCGGCTCGCGGGAGGGGCAGGGGGCGACGGCCCCTGTCATCTGCGTCGTCATGTCGCCCTCCCGAAGGCTTGTTGTTCTGCCCGTGCCTTGGCGAGTCTTCCGCGTCGGGCAGCAGTGGCACAAGTCCGTCGGAAGGAGATTCCGGGAGACCGGTCCTCCTCCTAAGGGAGGAGGGATGCGCTTGTCCGAGCCGGTCAGGCCGCCAGGGCGGCCGCGACCTCCTGGCGCAGCAGCACCCCGCCGCTGTCCGCAGGGTGCTCGACGGTGCGCAGGCCGAGACCGGTCGCCACCGCGATGTTCTCGGCGTTGTCGTCGACGAACAGGGCCTCGTGCGGCGCGACCTGCGCCAGGGCCAGGACCTCACGGAAATAGAGCGGGTCGGGTTTGCACACCCCCAGGGTGCACGAGTAGGCGTCGATGTCGCACAGGCCGTCGTAGCCCAGGGTGCGCCGCATCCATGCCCGGCGCTCCCACTGCTGGTTGGTTGCCAGCACCGTGAGGTAGCCCGCCGCCCGCAGGTCGCGCACGACCTGCCAGGCCTCCGGGTCCGGCACCGCCTGCCACCACGTGGTGAGTAGCTGCTCGGTGCTCGCGCTCAGCCCGAGCCGTTGAACCAGCCGGTCGAGCACATCGCGCAGATGGTCCCGGCCCTCAAGGGCGGAGACCTCCTCGACCAGCAGGGCCTCGGCGAAGGCCTCACCTCCTGCGGCCGCCAGCGCCTGGCGCCACGGGGTGCCGATGAGCTGGAGGACCCCATCGGCGTCGAGCAGAACGGCCCGCACGCCGCCGGCACGCGGGGGCGGGAAGGCGGATGGGGCTGCGGGGCCCGCTGCAGGCGGGGAGGCGTGGGTCACGGCCCGATTCTCACCCAGCCGACCCCGGCCCGCCAGCGGTGGCGGACCTCCGGGGCGAGGCCGGGTGCCCGGCTGTCGACGGCGCCGCCCACCGGGGTGACACACTGGGCGCATGGCTCCATCCACCGCCGACACCCCGGCCGCGACCGACACCCCGGTCGCGCCGGTTGCCGCAGACCCCGCCGGTCCCAACGCCCTGCGGGACGCCGAGGCCTACACCGCCGGACTCATCGACTACGTGACCGCCTCGCCGTCGAGTTATCACGCCGCCGCCGCGGCAGCCGCACGCCTGGGGGAGGTGGGTTTCGTCGGGGTTGAGGAGACCCAGGCCTGGGGCGCGCGGCTGCCACGGCGCGGCTACGTCCTGCGCGACGGGGCGATCATCGCCTGGGTGCTGCCCGAGGACCTTCAGGCGCGGGCGGGCTACCGGGTCGTCGGCGCCCACACCGACTCCCCGGCCCTCAAGCTCAAGCCCCGCGCCGCCGTCGTGCGCGACGGGCTCCAGGTGCTCGGCGTCGAGGTCTACGGCGGCCCACTGCTCAACTCCTTCCTGGACCGCGAGCTGGGCCTGGCCGGGCGCCTCGTCACCCGCGACGGCGCCGTCCACCTCGTGCGCACGCCGGCGGTCGCGCGGATCGCCCAGGTGGCCCCCCACCTGGACCGCGGTGTCAACGAGGCCCTCCGCCTGGACCGGCAGACCCACCTCGTGCCGCTGTGGGCGCTGGCCGACGGCGACTGCCGCCCCGACGACCCCGAGCGGTACCTGTGTGAGCAGGCCGGGATCGACCCCACCGATCTCCTCGCCCACGACGTCCTGACCTACCCCACCCAGGAGCCGGCCCGTTTCGGGCGGCGCGGCGAGCTGCTCGCCTCGTCGCGGCTCGACAACCTCAGCTCGGTCCACGCCGCACTGACCGCCCTCGAGGCGCTCGCGCGCGAGGAAGCCTCGGTCCCCGGCCCCGTCGTCCTGGTCGCCAACGACCACGAGGAGGTCGGTTCGGCGACCCGCTCGGGGGCGGCCGGCCCCTTCCTCGAGACGGTTCTGGAACGACTCGGCCGGGCCCTCGGCGCCGACGCCGAGGCCCGGGCGGCGCTCCTGGCCCGATCGGTGTGCGTGTCCGCCGACGCCGCCCACGGGGCGCACCCCGCCTACGGCCACCTCCATGATCCCGTCGTCCGCCCGCGGCTCGGGGGCGGGCCCGTGCTCAAGATCAACGCCCAGCAGCGGTACGCCACCGACGCGGTGGGCGCCGCCGTGTGGGCGCGGGCCTGCGCGGCGGCAGGGGTGCCCTGCCAGGACTTCGTGTCCCACAACTCGGTGCCCTGCGGGTCGACCATCGGGCCGATCACCGCCACCCGGCTGGGCATGACGACTGTCGACGTCGGACAGGCGCTGCTGTCCATGCACTCCCAGCGCGAGATGTGCGCCGTGGTCGACGGGCCGCTGCTGGCCCGGGGGCTGCACGCCTTCTGGCTGGGGCTCGAGCCGTGAGCGCCGTGCGGCGGGCCGGCGCCCGCGGCGACGACGCGTGCCCGTGCGGCTCGGGGTCAGCCTTCGCCCGGTGCTGCGAACCGGTTCTCGACGGCGTGCCCGCGACCACCGCCGAGGCGCTCATGCGCTCGCGGTTCACCGCCTACGTCCTGGGCGACGAGGACCACCTCTTCCGCAGCTGGCACCCGCGCACGCGTCCGCCGGGGCCCTACTGCCACCCGGGCACGCGCTGGACGCGCCTGGAGATTCACGAGGTGGTCGAGGCGGGCGCGCCGACAGGTGCCGGGCTTCCCGGACCCGGGGAGGCCATCGTCGACTTCACGGCTCACTGCACGACCTCGGACATGCGCGGGCGCCCGGTGGGCGATGCACTGCACGAGCGGAGCCTGTTCCGCCGCCGGGGCGGCCGGTGGGTGTACGTCGAGGCGGTCGGGGATGACAGTCGGGGGCGCCGCGGGTGACGCCGTCGGCCTTCTGCGCCATAGGTCCCGATCTCGAGGTGCCATATGTCCCGATCTCGCGGGGTGGGGGCGGGAGAGTGTGGGTCAAGCGTGTGGGGTCAGCCGTAGGCGCCGCGCCAGTACTGGACGGGCAGGCCGGCGTCCTGCCAGTAGTCGATCCCCAGCCCGTGGGCCCAGCGCACCGGCAGGTAGGGGTCGCGCAGGGCCGCGCGCCCCGTAGCCACCGCGTCGGCCTGGCCGGTGCGCAGGATCTGCTCGGCCTGGGCGGCCGCGGTGATGAGGCCGACGGCCACGACGACCGGAGTGCCCCCGCCCGGCGTCCGCGTGCCCTCGACGGCGGCCTTGACCTGGGCGGCCAGGGGCACCTGGTAGCCGGCTCCCACCGGGATCGACGCGGGCAGGAGCCCGCCGCTGGAGATGTGCAGGACGTCGACCCCTGCGGCGACGAGCAGGCCCGCCAGCTCGGCGGTGTCGGCGGCGCGCAGGCCGTCGTCGAGCCAGTCCGTGGCCGACAGGCGGATGCCCAGCACGGTGCGCGGACCGATGGCCTCGCGCACGGCCCCGACCACCTCGAGGGCGAAGCGACGCCGGGCCTGCGCCGACCCGCCCCAGGCGTCGGAGCGCGTGTTGGACAGCGGGGAGAGGAACTGGTGGATGAGGTAGCCGTGGGCGCCGTGGATCTCGACGAGGTCGTAGCCGGCGGCCACCGCACGCCCGCCGGCCGCGGCGAAGGCGGCGATGAGCGCGTCGATCTCGCCGGTGCCGAGCTCGCGCGGCTCGGCCAGGCCCGGGAAGGCCAGCGGCGAGGGCGCCACGAGGTCCCAGCCGGGCACGGTCCCCTCGTCGGCGCCCGGCCGCATCGGGGCTGTCCCGGACTTGCGGCCGCCATGGCCGATCTGGACCCCGGCCAGCGCACCCTGGGCATGTACCGCCTCGACGACCCGCGCGTGCCCGGGCACCTGGGCGTCGTCCCACAGACCCAGGTCGTTGACCGACAGGCGCCCGTCGGGGGTGACCGCCGTGGCCTCGACGACCACGGTCCCGAAGCCGCCGGCCGCCCTCGTCGCATAGTGGAGGACGTGCCAGTCGGTGACGGCGCCGTCCTCCTCGGTGACGGAGTACATGCACATCGGCGGCAGCCACAAACGGTTTCGGGCGGTCGACTCCCGCAGCCTCAGGGGCTCAAGGATCCGGGGCAGCATCATGGCCTCACGCTATGCCCGGCGGGAGCCGGTGTGCCAGGGCGCGTGACGCGTCTCGCCCCGGCGTGCTCCGGGGCACGGGCCCGACGGCAGCGGAGGGACTGGAGGCGTCTCGCCGCTGGGGACGCCCTGTGGCGCGTCCCGGGAGTGCCGATAGCCTTGGTCCCACGATGAGCACGACGAATTCCGTGAACCCCGTCAAACCCGTCAACCCTGCCGGCCCCGTGAGTACGACGAGCACCATGACGACTGCCGGACCGGAGAACCTCCGGACCGCACACACCCCGCGCCCCGTGCCCTACGGCCACCCCGGCCACGCCGCGGCGCCGGTGACCTCGCGGGTCGAGGACGTCGCCCTGGTCTTCGAAGGGGGCGGCATGCGCGGGGTCTACACGGCGGCGCTCGTGCGGGTGCTGCTCGAGGAGGGCCTGTTCTTCCCGTGGGTCGGCGGCATCTCCGCGGGCTCGACCCACACCGTCAACATGGTCTCACGCGACCTGTGGCGCACCCGCGAGGCGTTCGTCGGCCTGACCACCGACCCGCATGCGGGAGGCTGGGGCAGCTTCGCCCGCGGGCAGGGTTACTTCAACTCCGAGCACATCTACCTGCACACGGCCGCCCCCGACGAGTCGATCCCCTTCGACTGGGAGGCCTTCTCCTCCTCCCCGGCGACCGTGCGCATCGGGTCCTTCCGCTGCGACACCGGCGAGCAGGTCTACTGGGGGCTGGAGGACGTCAAGGAGCTCGCCGACCTGCTGCCGCGGTGCCGGGCCTCGTCCTCCATGCCCCTGCTCATGCCGATCGTCGAGCTCGACGGCGTGCCCTACCTCGACGGTGCCCTCGGGCCCACCGGCGGCATCGCCGTCGACGCCGCAGCCGCCGACGGTTACGACCGGATGCTCGTGGTCATGACGCGCCCCGAGGGCTACCGCAAGCCCGCGGAGAGGCGCCCGGGAACCTACCGCGCGCTGTTCCGCAAGTACCCGGCGGTCGCGCAGGGCATCGTCAACCGCCCGGCGAACTACAACCGGACCCTGGAGGCCCTCGAGCAGGCCCAGCGCGAGGGCCGGGTCTACCTCTTCAGGCCCGACAGGCTCGCCGTGGCCAACGGCGACCTGCGCTACGACCGTGTGGTGGGCGCCTATGAGGCGGGGCTCGTCCAGGCCCGCCGGGAGCTCCCCGCCATCCTCAAGTTCCTCGGCCTGTAGCTCTCCCGGGCCCGCTCACGCTCGCCTACCCCTCGCGAGATCGGGACATATGGCACCTCGAGATCGGTAGATATGACACGGCGGAGCGCAGGAGCGTCCTGAGGTGGGTATCTCCCGGTGGGGCGGGGGATCCCGCCGACGTCGCAGCCTCCGAAGCCGCGCCCCTCCATGGTGCCGGCATAGGCTCGACATGTGCCCGGCATCACGGATGCGTCCCGGACTATCGCCACCCCCGCGAATGTTGATAGTTCAACAAACATGAGGAGGCATCCATGTCCACTGCCGCATCCACCGCCCAGCGGGCGCCTGCCGCTGACCGACGCAGGCATCAACCCGACGGCGCCGGCGGTCAGCGCCTGGCCGACGCCACCTCGATGGGGGCCGTCGAGCTGCTGGTGCGCGACCGACGGGTCATGGAGGACTTCTACGTCCGCGGCGTCGGGTTCACCCCACTGTCCGTCGCACCGGGGCGAACGGTTCTGGGCCTGGGTGAGCGCACGGTCGTCGTGCTCGTCGAATCCCCGGGCCTGGCCCCGCGCCGTCGGGCAGCGCCGGCCTGTTTCACACCGCGATCGTCTTCGA
This sequence comes from Actinomyces sp., assembly GCF_030524025.1. Taxonomy (GTDB): domain Bacteria; phylum Actinomycetota; class Actinomycetes; order Actinomycetales; family Actinomycetaceae; genus Actinomyces. The sequence goes on from NZ_JAUNHI010000010.1 coordinate 67,510, forward strand.
CACCCCGGCCGAGCTCGCCCGCTCCCTCGTTCGCATGTGGGTGCGCCACGCCGAGTCCTTCGAGGGCCCCGGCGACCACCTCGTGTCCCAGGCCTTCTACTTCCACGACCCCGAGGGCAACGGCGTCGAGCTCTACTGGGACCGACCCCGCGAGACCTGGCAGTGGGTGGACGGTCGTGTGCGCATGGAAACCCTGCCGATCGACCCCAACGAGTTCCTCGCCCGGCACCTGGGCGCCTCGGCCACGCGGCGCGCCATCGCCGAGGCCAAGGAGGGGCAGTCGGTCGGCCCGGCGCAGGAGGTCGCCGCCGACGACGGGCTGGGCGTGGCCGGCGGTGTGGGGCACGTCCACCTGCGCGTGGGTGATATCGACACCGCTCGCGCCTTCTACGTCGACGCCCTGGGATTCGAGGTGACCAGCGAGATGCCCAGCTCCGCGCTGTTCGTGTCGGCCGGCGGCTATCACCACCACATGGCGATGAACGTGTGGGGCTCGCGCGGCGCGGGCCTGCGCGCGCCGGCGCTCGGCCTGGGCACCGCCGAGATTCTCGTGCCGGACCCCACCGAGCTCGCTGCGGTTCGTGAGCGTCTGGGCGCCCGTGGTGTCGAGGTCCTCGACGACGACGCGGCCGACCGCCTGCTGGTCGCCGATCCCTGGGGCAACGAGCTGCGTCTGGCCGTCGGCTGAGGCTTGGCCGAATGATCGACTGATCCGACGAGGGCCGGTGTGTGGGCGGCCCGCCTCGAGGCGCGGGCTCAGAAGCCGAAGGCGATGACCGCGGGGACGGGCTCGCCCGTGTCCAGCGCGGCGGCCAAGCGTCCCAGGACGTGGCGCTCGTGCGGCGGCACGAGCTCGGGCAACGCAGACAGCGCGAACCATCGCAGGCCGGCGCTCTTGTCGGGCTCGCGCACCTGGAGGGTGCCGCTCCAGCGGCGCACTGTGAAGAAGAAGTCGACCCTCTGCTCGAGGGCCGCCCCGCCGGGATCCCCGGTGCGATGCATCGTGGTGAGCGGCTCGAGGTCCGCGGCCTCGATGACTGCCCCGACCTCCTCGGTCGCCTCTCTCACCGCGGTGGTCAGCACCGACTCCCCGGGCTCGACGTGCCCGGCCACGCCGCAGGCCCAGTAGCCGTCCATGTACCCGGTGTCTCGGCGCAGCTGGAGGAGGGTCTCGGGTCCAGCGCCGCCCTCGCGCAGCAGGAACACGTAGGCGGCGGGAACGAGTGTGAATCGGCTGGGGGCCATGCCCTCACCGTAGCGCCGGTGAGCTCCTGCCCCGAACGCCGGTCGCCCGCGTCGTGCACGGCGTGCACGGGGTGCGCGGCGTGCTCCGACGACGTCGTCCCGCCTGCGGCTGGGGGAGCCTGCTCTCCCGGCCACCGAGCACCCAGGACGCGGCCGGCGAACAGGGACCGGTGCCGGCGACCTCCCTGGAGACGGCCGGGGCCCGGGGAGGGCGCGCTGGTAGCCTGCGGGCAGGCTCCAGGAAGGCGTCATCCGATGCAGGTTTCAGCGACTGAGGTCCCCGGGCGGGACGGCGTCGCGCTGACGGTCCGCAGCTGGCTGCCCGACGGGGTGGAGGCCCTGGGGAGCGTGGCGCACGACCCCCAGAGCCTTCAGGGCCGTCCGCGCCTTCCGTGCGCGGCTATCCAGGTTGTCCACGGCATGGCCGAGCACTCGGCGCGCTGACCGTGCGCCTGCGCGGGGCCAGGGCCACGAGCCCCGGGCTCGACTGGCTCGTCTTCTCCCGGTACAACGCGGGCCTGCACCCCCGGCGCACTCGCTTCGACTGGATCAGCCGCGACCCCCGGGAGGTTGACGCCTACCTGTCCGACCCGTGGTGCGGCTTCGTGTCCTCGGCCGCCTTCTACCGTGACCTGGCCGGTGGTGCGCGCGCCGCCGCCCGCGAGCAGGTCGTCCAGGCGACGCCGTCGCAGTTGCCGTTGCTCGTCATGTCCGGTGACTGCGACCCCGTCGGCGCCCACGGCCGCGGGCCGCGCGAGGTGGCGAGGGCCTACCGGAGGGCAGGGGTGGAGGACGTCGGCCTGCGGCTGTTCCGGGGGGCCGGCACGAGCTGCTCAATGAGACCAACCGCGACCTCGTGACGGCCGAGATCCTCGACTGGGTCGACGCCAGGACCTGAGCCGCGCGCCGAGTCCAGCACCTCGATGACCCAGGTGTCTCGGGTTTCCTGCCGCCTTTCGCGTGCCAGACACGAGAAGTGGGCACCGAAGCCACGAAGAGTAGGTCCAAAGGGCGGGGACATGGGCTGGGCGGCACGGCTCCGAGGCTCAGCGCGTCAGTCCGGGGCCCTCCCCTCGCCGAGATCGGGACTAATGGCACCTCGAGGTGTCATATGTCCCGATCTCGAGGTGTCATATCTACCGATCTCGGCGAGTGGGGGGAGCGCAGTCAGGCCTCACCTGGAGGTTTCCCACAAGGGCGGGTCGGCCTTCCGGGCGTTCTTCTGCGCTGCGCCGCGGGGCCGGGGGACCGTACGGTTGTGGCATGACGACGAACCGCTCCTCCTCCGCCCTGACCGAATCCACCGCCGTCGCCCGTGGCCGCAGTCTGGCAGTCGATATCGCCCGCGAGCTCGGCCTCGTCCTGGCGGGCGCGGTCGCCATCGCCCTCATCGGCCAGATCTCCTTGCCCCTGCCCTTCACCCCTGTGCCGGTGACGCTGGGGACCTTCGCGGCCCTCGGTGTCGGTGGCCTCCTGGGCTCCCGGCGCGCCCTGGCCTCCGTGGGGCTGTTCGCCCTGGCCGCTGCGCTGGGTGTCCCGGTCCTGGAGGGCTGGGCCTCGGGCGTGGGGGCCTCCTTCGGCTATGTCCTGGGCTACGGCCTGGCCGCCGCCATCGCCGGGCGAGCCACGTCGCGCACCGCCGACGGCCCGCGCTACAGCATCCTGGTGCGCCTTGGCCTCATGCTCCTGGCCTCGGCCTCGGTCTACGTCCCCGGTCTCATCTGGCTCAAGGCCGTCACCGGGGTGACGTGGCTGACGGCGGTGAGTATCGGCGTCCTGCCCTTCATCGCCGGCGACGTCCTCAAGTCGGTGGTCGCCTCGGCCCTCCCGCCGCGCCGCGGCTGACGCACCCGCGGGGGTGGGTCGACGCTGGGGCCGACGCCGCATCGGGGCCGACACCATGTCCCGACGACGCCGCCCCTGGCGGCAGACCCCTCCGGCGGTTGCCCCTCACCGCAGTGCTCCTCCCGGCCGCCGGCCCGCGCCGCCCGCCGGCCGGCGGCCCGCCGATGGCCCCGGGTCGCGGGCGGCCGGGGCCCCCACCGTGGGACCAGACCCCCGGG
>NZ_JAUNHI010000010.1:70827-80736 GCF_030524025.1 Actinomyces sp.
GCCGCCGCCCGGGGGGGCAGCCCCGGCGGGGGGTTCCCCCCCCCGGCGGGGCTCCACCCGGCCGCGGGCGGGCGCATCGGGCGGGCGGGCGGCCGACCTATGTCCCTGGATCGCGGGCGCCAGGGCACCTATCGTTCTGACATGACCCCTGCGCGCCCGGTGCTGTCCGTCCTCGACCTCGTTCCCGTCTCGGCAGGGCGTAGCCATGCCGACGCCCTGCATGAGATGGTCGCGCTGGCACGCGCGGCCGACGCAGCGGGGCTGCATCGCTACTGGATCGCCGAGCACCACGGCTCGACAACCTTCCTGGCCGCAGCGACCTCGGTCCTCATGGGCCAGGTCCTGGCCTCCACCGAGCGCATCGGTGTGGCCTCGGGCGGCATCATGCTGCCCAACCACCCCCCGCTGGTCATCGCCGAGCAGGTCGGGACGCTCGCCGCCCTCTACCCCGGTCGGGTCGGCCTGGGGCTGGGGCGCGCCCCGGGGACCGACCCCGTGACCGCCTCGGCACTGCGGCGGCGTGAGGCCGACCCGGGCTCCTTCGCCGAGGAGGTGGTCGAGACGCTGACCTACCTCGTCCGGGACCCCGGAGCCGGCCTCCCGGTGGTGCCCGGCTCGCTCCTGCCCTCCGACGCCCGGTCGCCGACCGTCTCGGTGACGGTCCACGCGGCCGCCGGCCCCCGCGAGGCCGTCTTCACCGTCCCCGACGACGTCGGCCGCCGGCCTCCGGTGCCCGACCCGGCGCGCCGGGTGCGCGCCGTGCCGGGGGAGGGGACGCGGCCACAGACCTGGGTCCTGGGGTCCTCGGTCAACGGCGCCCGGGTCGCGGGATCCCTCGGGCTGCCCTTCGCCGTGGCCTCGCACTTCGCCCCCGCCCAGGCCGAGGCGGCGATCACGAGCTACCGCAGCGTCTTCGCCTCGGCGCAGGCCTCGGCCCCGCCGGTGTCGGGCGTGGTCTCCGACGGCCGTCCGCATGTGGCCGCCGGCGTCAACGTCATGGTGGCCCCCACCGAGCAGGAGGCGACCAGGCTGTTCTCCACGGCGATGGCCTGCACGGCCCGGATCCTCGGCGGGCGCCCGGGCCCGCTGGATGAGCCCGTCACCGACCCCGAGGCCTGGCGGGCGCTGGCCAATGGCAAGGATGTGGCGGTGGCGAGCTCGATGGCCCTGTCCTTCGTGGGCACCCCCGACGATGTGGCCTCCCGGCTTCACGCCCTGGCCGAGCGTTGGGGCCTCGACGAGCTGCTCGTGGTCACCTACGCCCACGACGCCGCAGCCCGACGGCGCTCCTACGAGCTGCTCGCGCGGGCCTGGTGAGGCAGGCGACCACCCGCCGAGCCGGCTGATCGCGCCCGGCGAGGCTGAGACTCCCCGGCGCTGACGACACGGCGGAGGGCGCCGACGTCGTGACTGACGAGTGCTGCCCGCGGGCGGCGTGAGCCCGAGAAGTGGTGTGGTCGATCTCCCAGTATGGGCCCGTGCGCCCCTGGCCCCGCCGGACCGCTGGGTGACGGCGCCGCCGACCACCGGACCGGTCGAGGCTGATGAGTTCCCCTGATCCCGCCGGAACTCGGCCCGGTCGGCGCCGCCGGGGCGACGCGGCGGCGGGGCGGCGATGGGGCGCGGGTCGGCCGGCGGCCCGGGCCGGAACAGCACGTGGAGGGTGCCGGCCTCCCTGGATGCAGGGATTGTTAAGGCGGTGTTGAGATGGCATGGAGTATCCTCGGGCGATCGAAGGCCGAGCGCCAAGGACGGTGTCGGCTGTCGTACCGTCTGCTCACGCATCTTGGAGGTTGATCCATGCGCAATGTCATGATGTCCCGACGCACCTTCGGGCTCGGCGCCGCCACGGTGGCGGTGCTCCTCTCGGGCGCCTGCGGCTCGGGCTCGAGTTCGTCCGACCCCTCGTCGTCGTCCGCCCCCTCCGGCCAGGGCAAGAACGGTGACGGTGTGCTCACCCTGGCCTACAACGCCGACGGCCCGCACAAGGCGTGGGTCGAGGCGGTGTGCAACTCGGTGTCCAACACCCTGGGCATCACCATGGAGCCGCTGCCCATCGCCCAGTTCTCCGAGCTGCGCACCCAGATCACCGACCGCAAGATCGTGGGGGCCTTCCGCACCGGCTGGCAGGCGGACTACCCCTCGATGGCCAACTTCCTGGGCAGCCAGTACCAGACCGGGGCCGGTTCGAATGACTCCGACTACTCGAGCACCGAGTTCGACGACCTCCTGGCCCAGGCGGCCGCCGCCCACGACGAGGCCTCCGCCCTGGCGCTGTACGAGCAGGCCCAGACGGTGCTGTTCACCGACCTGCCCACGATCCCCCTGTGGTACCAGAACGGCTTCGGCGGATACTCCACCAAGGTGTCCGACGTCGTATGGGGCTGGAACTCCGTGCCGCTGTGCCACGCGATCAAGACCAGTGCCACCGACGGCATCGTCTTCGCCAACGGCACCGAGCCGCAGAACCCGCTCGTCCCCTCCAACACCAACGAGGTCGGTGGCGGGCGCGTGGTCGATCTCCTCTTCGAGGGCCTGGTCTCCTATGCTGCCGACGGCTCCGTGGTCAACGAGGTGGCCGAGTCCATCGAGACCGAGGACAACCAGCACTTCACCGTCAAGCTCAAGAGCGGCTGGACCTTCTCCGACGGCTCGCCGGTGACCGCCGACTCCTTCATCAAGGCCTGGAACTACGGAGCCCTGCTGTCCAACGCCCAGCTGTCGAGCTACTTCTACGAGGTCATCGAGGGCTTCTCCTACGACGAGGACTCCGAGCTGACCGGGCTGGCCAAGGTCGACGACCTCACCTTCACGATCGCCCTCAAGGCCCCGGCCTCGGACTTCGCGCTGCGCCTGGGCTACTCCGCCTTCTACCCGCTGCCGGAGTCGGCCTATGACGACATGGAGGCATTCGGCCAGGCGCCGGTGGGCAACGGCCCCTACACCCTGAGCACCTGGGACCACGACTCCCAGATCGTGCTCGCCAAGAACCCCTCCTACGCGGGCTCGCGCAAGGCCGCCAACGAGGGCGTCACCTTCACGCTCTACACCGACTACGACGCCGCCTACAACGACCTGCTGGCCGACGCGGTCGACGTCATCGACGCCATTCCGGACTCGGCGCTGTCCTCCTTCGCCTCCGAGCTCGGTGACCGTGCCATCAATGAGCCGGGCGGCGTCATCCAGGCGTTCTCCATCAACGTCAATGCCGAGCACTGGAAGATGGACGAGGAGGGGCGTGCTCGTCGCGCCGCCCTGTCCAGGGCGATCAACCGTGTTGAGATCTGTGACACGCTCTTCTATGAGACCCGCACCCCGGCCTCCGACTACACCTCACCGGTCATCAAGGGCTGGAAGGCGACGGTCGCCGGCAACGAGGTCCTCACCTTCGACGAGGCCGAGGCCAAGAGCCTGTGGGAGAAGGCCGAGGCGATCTCCGCCTTCTGACACCGCAGCGGCCCGTCGCGCCGCGCCCCCGGGCGCGACGGGCCGCCCTGCCCGTCCTCGCCGCCGTCGCGCGGTCCGTCACCACATCCATGAGGAGGCGCCGATGCTCCGCTACGCCGGACGCAGGCTCCTGCAGATGGTCCCCGTCTTCTTCGGGGCTACGCTGCTCATCTACGCGATGGTCTTCGCCCTGCCGGGCGACCCGGTTGCGGCCATGGGCGGTGAGCGTACGCTCAGCCCCGCCGTCCAGGAGCAGATCCGCTCCGAGTACAACCTGGACAAGCCCTTCTTCATCCAGTACCTGCTCTACCTCAAGGGCGTGTTCACCCTTGACCTAGGGACCACGCTGCGCGGGAGCAGGGACATTCTGGAGGTCCTCACCACCGCCTACCCCGTCACGATCAAGCTGGCCCTTCTGGCCCTGCTCATCGAGGCGGTCGCGGGGATCACGGTGGGCCTGGTCGCCGGGATGCGCAAGGGAGGCTTCTTCGACGCCACCGTCCTAGTCATCTCCCTCATGGTCATCGCTGTGCCCACCTTCGTCATCGGCTTCGTCATGCAGTTCTTCATCGGCGTCAAGGCCGGGTGGCTGCCGGTGACCGCGGGCAACAGCCCCGGCCTCAAAGAGCTGCTCATGCCGGCCATCGTGCTGGGTGCGGTCTCCTTCGCCTATGTGCTGCGCCTGACCCGCACGAAGGTCGCAGAGAACCTCTCTGCCGACCACGTGCGCACCGCCCGGGCCAAAGGCCTCAGTGGGGCCCGCGTCATGGTCGTGCACGTGCTGCGCAACTCCCTCGTGCCCGTGGTCACCTTCCTGGGTGCCGACCTGGGCGCCCTCATGGGCGGGGCGATCGTGACCGAGGGAATCTTCAACATCAACGGTGTCGGCGGGACGCTCTACCGGTCGATCCTGCAGGGGGAGGGGCCTACGGTCGTGTCCTTCACGACGGTGCTCATCGTCGTGTTCATCGTCTCCAACCTCCTTGTGGACCTGCTCTACGCCGCCCTCGACCCCAGGATCCGCTATGCCTAAGACCCCTGATCACACTGCCGCGCGGCCAGGACAGGAGCGTTTCGTCGCCGAGGTCGACGAGCAGGGCCTGGGGGCCGTCGACGCCGTCGCCGATGAGAGCGCGCCCTCCTCGATGTGGGGGGAGGCGTGGAAGCAGCTGCGCCGTCGCCCCATCTTCTGGTTCTCGGCCCTCCTCATCGTGGCCGCCCTGGCCCTGGCGCTGGTCCCGGGCCTGTTCACCCGGACCGACCCGACCTTCTGCCAGCTGGCGAACTCCTACGGCGAGCCCTCGGCCGGCCATCCCTTCGGCTTCACCCGTCAGGGGTGCGACATCTTCGCGCGCACCGTGCACGGCGCGCGCGCCTCGGTGAGTGTCGGAGTGCTCACGACGGCGGTCGTCGTGCTCCTTGGCTCGGTGGTCGGCGCGATCGCTGGGTACTTCGGCGGATTCTTCGACGCCCTGCTGTCACGGGTCACCGACGTCTTCTTCGCCGTCCCCTTCGTCCTGGCTGCGATCGTGGTCATGCAGATGTTCAAGGGCAGTTCCTCGATCATGACGGTCGTGGCGGTCCTGGCCATGTTCGGCTGGCCCCAGATCGCGCGCATCACCCGGGGTGCGGTCATGGGCGTCAAGAACGAGGACTACGTGACCGCGGCCCGCTCGCTGGGTGCGGGCCGTCTGCGCATTCTGACCCGCCACGTCCTGCCCAACGCCGCGGCACCGATCATCGTCACGGCCACCGTCCAGCTCGGCTCTTTCATCGTGGCCGAGGCGACACTCAGCTTCCTGGGTATCGGGCTGCCGCCCTCCATCGTGTCTTGGGGCGCCGACATCTCTGACGCCCAGGCCGCGTTGCGCGACCACGTGTCGGTGCTGCTCTACCCGGCCGGCGCGCTGGCCCTGACCGTGCTCGGATTCATCATGATGGGCGACGCGGTGCGCGACGCTCTCGACCCGAAGGCCCGAAAGTGACTCAACGACCCGCCCGCGGCCATGGTGCCGCCTCTGAGGCCCCCCTGCTCGACGTGCGCGAGCTGGAGGTCGCCTTCCGCTCCTCGACCGGCACGGTACAGGCCGTGCGTCGGGCGAACCTGACGGTCTACCCCGGCCAGTCGGTGGCCATCGTGGGAGAGTCGGGCTCGGGCAAGTCCACACTGGCCCACGCCGTCATCGGCCTGCTGCCTGGCACGGGGCGGGTCACCGGCGGCCAGATCCTCTTCGAGGGCGAGGACATCGCCCACGCCTCGGCCTCCCACCTGCGCCGGCTGCGCGGCTCCGAGATCGGTCTGGTCCCCCAGGACCCGATGAGCAACCTCAACCCGGTGTGGTCGATCGGCTTCCAGGTCAAGGAGGCCCTCAAGGCCAACGGGCTGGCCGGCGTCGCCGACGACCGGCTGGCCGCCCTGGCCGCGGAGGACGGCGCCGGCACAAGAGAGCCGGGGAAGATCGACGTCGATGAGCAGGTGGCGCTCCTCCTTCAGGACGCGGGACTGCCCGACGGGGCGCGGCGCGCCCGCCAGTACCCCCACGAGTTCTCCGGGGGGATGCGTCAGCGCGCCCTCATCGCGATCGGCCTGGCGGCCCGCCCGCGCCTGCTCATCGCCGATGAGCCCACCTCCGCGCTTGACGTCACCGTCCAGCGCCGCATCCTGGACCACCTGGGACGCCTCACCCACGAGCTGGGCACTGCCACCCTGTTCATCACCCACGACCTGGGCCTGGCCGCGGAGCGGGCCGAGCATATTGTCGTCATGCACCGCGGGCGGGTCGTCGAGTCCGGTCCCAGCCTGGAGGTCCTCCAGGACCCCCGGCACCCCTACACCCAGCGCCTCGTCAAGGCTGCTCCGTCCCTGGCCAGCCGTCGGATCGAGTCGGCCCGCGCCGCGGGGGTGGAGGTCGCCGCCGATGAGCTTGTCGCCCATGACGTGGACGCCGACGCCGAGGAGGTGGTGCGCGTCGAGAACCTCACCAAGATCTTTGAGGTGCGCGGGGCGAAGGGGGACGCCAAGACCCTGACGGCCGTCGACGACGTCAGCTTCGGGGTGCGTCGGGGCACGACGACGGCCCTGGTGGGGGAGTCCGGCTCGGGCAAGTCGACGGTGGCCAACATGGTGCTCAAGCTGCTCGACCCCACCTCGGGCACGGTCTTTCACCGCGGCACCGACCTGTCGACGCTCAGCGGGCCGGAGCTGTTCTCTCTGCGTCGCACGATGCAGCCGGTCTTCCAGAACCCTTACGGCTCCCTGGACCCCATGTACTCCATCTACCGCGTCATCGAGGAGCCCCTGCGGGTGCACAAGGTCGGCGACCGCGCCGGCCGGGAGGCCCGGGTCGCCGAGCTGCTCGACATGGTGGCACTGCCCCGCTCGGTCATGCGCCGCTACCCGGGGGAGCTCTCGGGCGGTCAGCGCCAGCGCGTGGCCATCGCCCGTGCGCTTGCCCTCAAGCCGGAGGTCGTCGTCCTCGATGAGGCGGTCTCGGCGCTTGACGTGCTTGTCCAGGCCCAGATCCTCCGGCTCCTGGCCGAGCTGCAGGACGAGTTGAGCCTGACCTACCTGTTCATCACCCATGACCTGGCCGTGGTCCGACAGATCGCCGACGACGTCGTGGTCATGGAGCACGGGAAGGTCGTGGAGGCCGGGCCATGCGAGGAGATCTTCTCCCAGCCGCAGCAGGCCTACACGCGGGAGTTGATCGACGCCGTCCCCGGCGCCAGCATCGAGCTGTACTCGGCGTCCTGAACGCGTCGTCGGTCGACGGCAGGCCGCCCCGGGGGAGGCTCGACCCCGGGGTGGGTTCCTCAGCCCCGGGGCGGTGCTGTGACGGCCCTGCGCTGCGGGTTCCACGTGTCGGTGCCGCACTGGAGGCTGCTCCGGTGGCGTAGGCCAGGCGATATCAGCCATCTATAGGCGTGATGGGACGCACATCACCCGTGTCGTTCCCGGCATGGCGGCTGAAGGCGTGCCGGGAATAACCTTGGGCTCGCTGTGCGCCCCGTGCCGGCGGGTCATCAGGCCCACCGGTCGCCCACCCCAGGGGCGCCCCTTGGATGGAGGAAGAGTCCCTTATGACCGTGCGCCAGGATCTGCGCAACGTCGCCATCGTCGCCCATGTCGACCATGGGAAGACGACGCTTGTCGACGCCATGCTCTGGGAGGCCGGCGCCTTCGGGAGCCGTGCCACCCAGGAGAACACCGCCGATCGTGTCATGGACTCCGGCGAGCTCGAGCGGGAGAAGGGCATCACGATCCTGGCCAAGAACACCGCCGTCCACTACGCGGGCCCGGCGGCCCTCGAGGCGGGGCTGACCGACGGGGTGACCATCAACGTCATCGACACCCCCGGTCACGCCGACTTCGGCGGTGAGGTCGAGCGCGGGCTGTCGATGGTTGACGGCGTCGTCCTGCTCGTCGACGCCTCCGAGGGGCCGCTGCCCCAGACCCGCTTCGTGCTGCGCAAGGCCCTGGCGGCCAACCTTCCGGTCATCCTCGTGGTCAACAAGGTCGACCGCCCCGACTCGCGCCTGACCGAGGTCGTCTCGGAGGCCACCGACCTGCTGCTGTCCCTCGCCTCGGACCTGGCGGACGACAACCCCGACATCGACCTCGACGCCGTCCTCGACGTTCCGGTGGTCTACGCCTCGGCCAAGGCCCGGCGTGCCGACACCGTCCAACCCCCTGACGGCCGGATGCCGGCCAACAACGACCTCGAGCCCTTGTTCCGCACGATCATCGAGCGGATCCCGGGGCCCTCCTACGAGGAGGGCGCCCCCTTGCAGGCCCACGTCACCAACCTTGACGCCTCGCCCTTCCTGGGGCGTCTGGCGCTGCTGCGCATCCGGGCCGGTGTCCTGCGCAAGGGCCAGACCGTCGCCTGGGCCCGTCACGACGGGACGCTCAGCCAGGTCAAGGTCTCCGAGCTGCTCGTCACCGAAGGGCTGGACCGCAAGCCGGCCGAGGAGGCGCGCGCCGGCGACATCGTCGCGGTGGCGGGCATCGAGGACATCACGATCGGCGAGTCCCTCGTCGACCCTGACGACCCGCGCCCCCTGCCCCTCATCACGGTCGACGACCCGGCCATCTCGATGACGATCGGGATCAACACCTCCCCGATGGCCGGAAGGACGAGGGGCGCCAAGGTGACCGCCCGCCAGGTCAAGGACCGCCTCGACCGCGAGCTGGTCGGCAACGTGTCCTTGCGCGTGCTGCCCACCGAGCGCCCCGACGCCTGGGAGGTCCAGGGGCGCGGCGAGCTCGCCCTGGCCATCCTCGTCGAGCAGATGCGCCGCGAGGGCTTCGAGCTGACCGTGGGCAAGCCGCAGGTCGTCACCCGCACGATCGACGGCGTGCGCCACGAGCCCGTCGAGCGCATGACGATCGACGTCCCCGAGGAGCACCTCGGGGCGGTCACCCAGCTGATGGCGGCCCGCAGGGGCCGCATGGAGACGATGACGAACCACGGAACCGGGTGGATCCGCATGGAGTTCCTCGTCCCCGCCCGGGGCCTCATCGGCTTCCGCACCCAGTTCCTCACCGACACCCGGGGGACGGGCATCGCCTCCTCGATCGCCGAGGGCTACGAGCCCTGGGCCGGCGCGATCGTGTCCCGCACGACTGGATCTCTTGTGTCGGACCGTGCCGGAACCGTGACCGCCTACGCGCTCATCCGCCTGCAGGACCGGGGTACCTTCTTCGTCGAACCGACCCAGGAGACCTACGAGGGCCAAGTCGTGGGAGAGAACCCGCGCAATGAGGATATGGACGTCAACGTCGTGCGCGAGAAGCAGCAGACCAACATGCGCTCCTCGACCGCCGACTCCTTCGAGGGACTCGTCCCCCCGCGCCGCCTCACCCTTGAGGAGGCGCTCGAGTTCGCCTCCGAGGACGAGTGCGTCGAGGTGACACCCGATGCGGTGCGCATCCGCAAGACGATCCTGGACTCCCAAGAACGCTTCCGTGCCAACGCTCGACGTCGGCGCTCCGAGGCCTGAGACCGAAAGACAATGATGAGCGGAGAGGTTGTGAACGAGCTCGAGGACCGCTTCGACGAGGACGGGGTTGCTGCCGAGGCGCGCGACGGGGCCGACGACGAGGCGCGCGACGGGGCCGACGACGAGGCGCACAACGAGGCCCACGAGGAGGTGCCCGCTGAGGCGCTGGTCCAGCTCGACTCCCAGACCGTGCGTCTGACCCCGGAGGACCTGGCGACCTCGGGCCCCGGCGACGACGTCGAGCCTGAGGCCGAGGAGGCGTCGGCCCCGGAGGTGGCCGAGCCCGCGGTCGAGGCGGAGGCAGTCTCGCAGGCCGAGGGCGAGCCGGAGGTGGACGCCGAGCCGGAGCCGTCGGCCGAGCCCGAGGCTGATTCCGCGGATGAGGCGGAGGCCGCCCCGGCTGGCGCGCCTGAGCCTGAGGCGGATGCTGAGGTTGAGGAGGGCGCCGAGCCCGAGGCG
>NZ_JAUNHI010000037.1 GCF_030524025.1 Actinomyces sp.
TGTAGAGCCCGGAGCCGAGCCGTTGCCCGTGCCCGGCGCGGAGCCGGCGCCAGAGGCGCCCGCCCCCGGTGATCCTGAGCCCGGACTGCCGCCCGCGGCTCCCGGCGCGGAGCCGGTGCCCTCATCTGTCGCGCCCGGACCGCCTCCAACACCGGCCGACGGTACTCCGTCAGCTGCCCGTCCGGACGAGTTGCCGTGGGACCTGGCGTGGGTGGAGTCTCGGATCGCGGAGCACCTCCTGGACGACCCGAGTCTGGCTCCGCTGGGTGTGGGCAGCCCGGTCACCGACGAGCACCTCACCCGTTTCGCCGGGGTGCTGCCGGACTCGGTGCTGCACGTGTGGCGGCGCTTCGGCTTCGACGGATTCGGGCTGGGCCGCACCTGGATCACCGACCCCTTGCGGTGGGCGCCGGTGGTCGAGGCCTGGCTCGACGACATCGACCTGCCTGTGCCCGAGCAGCGCTGGTGGTGCCTGACCCGGACCGCGCTGGGCGGGATGGCCCTGTGGGGCGAGGTCTCCGGCCCGGTCCTCGAGCTCGATCCGCTCAGCGCTGTCCTCAGGGTCCATGCCCCGGCCGCGCAGCACATGGGCAGCCGGGTCATGCGTGAGCGCATGGGTGCCCTGCTCCTGGTCGACCCGATGGAGGACTTCTACGAGGACGAGGATTCGGGGCGGGACCTCGTCGACGTCGCCGTCGAGCTCCTCGGCCCCGTGAGCGCCGACCAGGTCTACGGACTCACGCCTCCCGGTGTCCCGCTGAGCCGGGTGGAGGCGCGGGCGCTGTCCGTCCAGGACGCGATCGCCCACCTCACAGCCCTGGCGCGCGCGGTCGAGCGCAGGTTGGAGACCGATGGCCGGCAGCTGGCCGGGTCGCCCGAGCACGCCGCGCCCCAGGACCCCACCCCTCGCCGAGATCGGGACATATGACACCTCGAGATCGGTAGATATGGCACGGCCGGGCGCAGAAGCCTTCTGGTGCGGGTGCTGTGTGGCGGTCACGGGCAGCGCCGGCGGCCCGGTCCGCGACGGGCGTGTGAAGGGCCCGACATATGGGCCCCCTACACTGGGCGAGTGAACACCGCAGCGACTCGCACGTCGACCACAACCGCGACGGCCGTCCCGTCCACCGCCCCCGCCGTTGAGCGGGCGGGCGCACTGCCCGCCCCCGCCGCCCGGTCGGCCGCCGCCAAGGACAGGACCCTGACCTCACCGGCGGTCGTCGAGGCGGCGCGCACGGCCCTGGCCTGCCTCACCGAGCCCGAGGCGGTCGGCGAGCACGTCGGTGCGAGCCTCGACGCCGAGCGCACGGTCACCCATCTCTTCGACTGCATGCTGACCGGCTACCGCGGCTGGCGCTGGGCCGTGACCGTGGCCCGCCCGCCGCGCGGCCGCTCGGCCACCATTTGCGAGATGGAGCTCCTCCCCGGAGAGGACGCCCTCCTGGCCCCCGCCTGGGTCCCCTGGGTCGACCGCCTCCAGCCCGGCGACGTCTCCCGCTCCGACCGCCTGCCCCGGCGCGAGACTGACGAGCGCCTCGAGCCCGGCTGGGAGGCCACGGGTGATGAGGAGGGTGACACCGTCGCCCTCGACGAGCTCGACCTGGGCCGTGCCCGCGTCCTGAGCGCCGAGGGCGTCACCCGGGCCGCCCAGCGCTGGTACGACGGCGATCACGGCCCGCAGGCCGACGGCGTGCGCAAGGCCCACGCGACCTGCTCGACCTGCGGTTTCTTCATCCACATGTCCGGGCCCCTGCGCCGTGTCTTCGGCATCTGCGCCAACGAGTGGGCCGCTGACGACGGCAGGGTGGTCTCACTCGATCACGGCTGCGGCGCCCACTCCGAGACCGACCTGCCCGACCAGGGCCCGGAGTGGCCCATCGTCCCCTCCCGCCTCGACGAGGAAGCTATGGAGCCCCTGGGCACCGACGGCGCCTCGATCCGCGGCTCCAGCCCCGCCCCCACCCAGGACACGGAGGACGAGAGCGCCGTGCCGCCGGCTGAGCGCCGGGCCGACGTCGAGCCCGCCGAGGGCGGGGACGCCGAGACGGATACCGAAGGGGCCTCTCCGGCCGGCATAGGGTCGGCGCCTGACCCTGTGGAGGAGCCCGGCGAGGACTCCGGCGTCGGCGGCCCGGCCGCTGAGGCCCTCGCCGACAGCGCTGAGGGCGCCGATGGCGCCGATGGCGCCGGCACTGCGGCCGACTGGCCCCTCACCGAGGCCAATGCCGCCCGACACGTCCCGGCCGCCGACCGCGGTGCGGAGGTGGGAAGCGCCGTCGCCGACGAGGCCTCCGACGCCTCGGTCCTGGAGGCCGACCCCGCCCCAGCCCCCAGCCAGTCGGCCCCCAGCGAGTCGGCCTCCGCCACCTCCGGTTCCTCTGAGCCCGGCTCCGCCGGCTCCCCGAAGGACCGGGCGGCGGCCGCCCGTGACGCGGTGGCCGACCTCGCCGCCGAGCTCGGCCCGCACCAGCCGGCACGCCCCGCCTCCGATGGCCTCACCCTGGCCGAGCTCGAGGCTCACCTGCCCGACCGCCGCTAAGACCCGCGCGCCCACCCGGGGAGCCTGCGACCCGACTGTGACGGACCACAGGCCACGGTCGTGTCACAGAAGGATGCGGGCATGGCTCGTCTGCTCTTCGTCTGCCACAATCGATGGACGTGAGCACTCACCCTCCCATGACACAGGCCGGCACCGCGCCCCGGCCCGTCAGCGCACTCGACAGGTACTTCCGGATCACCGAGCGGGGCTCGACGCTGGCCCGCGAGATTCGCGGCGGCCTCGTCACCTTCTTCACGATGTCCTACATCCTGGTGCTCAACCCGCTCATCCTGTCCACCTCCCACGAGGGCATCGCCCCGCTGGGGACCTCTGCCCAGATTGCCGCGGGCACGGCCCTCATCGCGGGAATCATGACGATCCTCATGGGCGTGGTCGCCAACTACCCGATGGCGCTGGCCGCCGGCCTGGGTATCAACGCCATGGTCGCCTACACGATCGTCGGCACGAGCGGCATGACCTACGCCGACGCGATGGGCCTCATCGTCATCGAGGGCGTCATCATCCTCGTCCTCGTGCTCACCGGCTTCCGCGAGGCGGTCTTCAAGGCGGTGCCGGCGCACCTCAAGACCGCCATTTCGGTGGGCATCGGCCTGTTCATCGCCCTCATCGGCCTGGTGGACGCCAAGGTCGTGCGCGCCGGTGGCACGCCGCTCGAGCTCGGCCTGGGCGGCTCCCTCCAGGGCTGGCCGGTGCTCGTGTTCCTCCTCGGGCTTTTCCTCACCATCGTGCTCTACGTGCGCAAGGTCAAGGGGGCCATCCTCATCGGGATCGTGGCGGCCACCGTGCTGGCCGCGGTCATCGAGGCGGTGGCCCACCTGGGCGCCTACAACGACGACCCCGAGCGGGGGGCCGTCAACCTGACCGGCTGGTCCCTGTCGGTGCCCTCCCTGTCCGGCTCCCCGGTGGCGGTGCCAAGCCTGGCGACCCTGGGGGAGTTCAACCTGCTGGGCTCCATCGAGAAGGTCGGTCTCGTCTCGGTCATCCTGCTCGTCTTCTCGCTCATGCTGGCCGACTTCTTCGACACGATGGGCACGATGGTGGCCATCGGCTCCGAGGGGAACCTGCTCGACGAGCGGGGCAACCCGCCCAAGACGCGTGAGATTCTCGTCATCGACTCGGTGGCCGCCATCGCCGGTGGCGCCGGCGGGGTGTCCTCCAACACCTCCTACATCGAGTCTGCCGCGGGCGTGGGCGAGGGCGCCCGCACCGGGCTGGCCTCGGTGGTCACGGGGCTGCTGTTCCTGGGGAGCACCTTCCTGGCGCCGGTGGTGGCCATGGTCCCCTACGAGGCGGCCACCCCCGCGCTCGTTGTCGTCGGCTTCCTCATGATGACCCAGGTCACGGACATCGACTGGACGGCTCCGGAGGTCGCCCTGCCCGCCTTCGTGACGATCATCATGATGCCCTTCTCCTACTCGATCACCAACGGCATCGGCGCGGGCTTCGTGTGCTACCTCGTCATCGAGGTGGCGCGCGGACGGGCCACGCGGATCCACCCGCTCATGTGGCTGGCCTCCCTCCTGTTCCTCGTGTACTTCACCCTCCAGCCGATCAAGGTCATCCTTGGTGTCGGCTGAGCAGGGGCCCCCGTCGCCCGGCACGACGGAGGACACGACGACCCCGCACCACCCGGGCCGGGCCTCCGGGGCGCCCCGCGCGAGCGCCTCGGCACGGTTCCGTGCCGCCCTGAGGGCACTCGACGCCGCCCAGAAGCCGGCGGCCGGGGTGCCCGCCTACACGAGGTGGGTCAACCGGCGCGGAGCGCGGGTCGCCGCGGCGGCCGGCGCTGTGGCGGGCTGGACGCCGACCATGGTGACCGCGGCCTCGGCGCTGCTGTCGGTGGCCGGCATGTGCCTGCTGCTGCTCCTGCCGCCCGTGGCCTGGGGCGGGCTGCCCGTCGCGGTGGCCCTGGCGGCCGGCTACCTCCTGGACTCCGCCGATGGGCAGCTGGCCAGGCTGACGGGCACGGCCTCGCGCACGGGGGAGTGGGTCGATCATGTCGTCGACGCCTTCCGATCCCCTGCCATCCACCTGACGACTGCCGTGGCCGTCGTCCTCCACCGGCCCGACAGCCCCTGGCTGGCCGGCGTCGCACTCGTCTACGCCTGGGTGACCGGTGGGCAGTTCCTCAGCCAGATCCTGGCCGAGGCCTTCGTCCGCCGGGCGGGTCGGCCGCAGACCCGTGGGGGCGACCTGCGCTCGTGGGTGCTGGCCCCCACCGACCCCGGCGTCCTGTGCTGGTCCTTCATCCTGTGGGGCGTGCCGACAGTATTCTCCCTGATCTACACCCTGCTGGCGGTGGTCGCCGTCCTCCACTGCGCGGCCTCCCTGCGCCGCAGGCACCGCGACCTGCGGGCGCTCGACGCCGCGCAGGCCGGGGCCGGGCACGCCGGCGGTGGTGCACATGCCTGAGCTCAGTGTCCTCCTGCCTGCCCGCGACGCCGAGGCGACCATCGCCCGGGCGGTCTCCTCGACGCTGCGCGCTCTGCCCCCCGACGCCGAGCTCGTCGTGCTCGACGACGGGTCGACCGACGCGACCGCCCGGGTGGCGCGGGCCGCCGGGCGGGACGACCGCCGGCTGCGGGTGGTCAGCGGTCCGCCCTCGGGCGGCCTGACCAGGGCGCTCGACTCGCTGCTGGGGATGACGGACTCGCGGCTCGTGGCCAGGATGGACGCCGATGACCTCTGCCTGCCCTGGCGCTTCGGCACGACCCTGGCGGCTGTCGAGCGCGGTGAGGACATGGTCTTCGCCCAGGTGGTCGACCTCGTCGGCGCCCGCCCCCGGCCGCAGGCCCCCGTCGGCATCCCGCCGCAGACCTTCCCCCTCCACCTGCTCCTGACCAACCCGGTGTCCCACCCCACGATGCTCGCCCGGCGCGAGCTGATCGACCGGGTTGGCGGCTACCGGGCGGTGCCCGCCGAGGACTACGACCTGTGGCTGCGCTGCGCCGCGGCCGGGGCGCGGATGAGGCGGGTGGCCCGATGGGGGCTCGTCTACCGGGTCCATCCCGCCCAGATCACGGCCTCGAGCAACTGGAGGGCCAGGTCCTGGGCCGATCCCGATCAGGCGCAGGCCTTCGCCGACCTCTCCGAGAGGACCGTCGGGCGCCGCCTCACCCGCCTTGTCGCCCTTCAGGGGCTCGACCCGGTGGAGCGTGCGGCCGGGGTCGAGGAGTTCCGCCGCGCCGTCGAGCCAGTCGTCAACGCCGTCGGGGGAGTGGAGGGCCTGCGCCTGCGGCGCCGCCTACGCCGACGCATCCATCAGGTCGAGTCCTGCGGCTCCGTGCCGTCCGACCGCCCGTCAACCGATGACCCCGGCGTTCCCGCTGGGGAGGAGGACCTCCCATGAGTGCAGCCGTTGAGCCGATGGTCACGCCCGGCAGGATCCGTCGTGTCCTGCGCGCCAGGCGCCTGTGGTTCGCCCTGGGGGTCGTCCTCGGGCTGTGCGCCGCCTTGGCCTATCTTCAGATCGTGCCGACCGTCTACCGGTCGACGGCGGTGGTCAACATCACCGCCGTGAGCACCGACCCGGCGGCAGAGGGCAAGGCACCCTCGAGCGTGCTCGACATGCCCACCGAGCTGCAGCTGGCCAGCTCGGCGATCACCGCCAACCTGGCCGCTGAGAACCTCGGTGAGGGCTGGGACGCCGGCGACCTGCGCCAGGGGCTCGAGGTCGAGGGCGACTCCGACGGGACGATCGTGAGCATCTCCTACTCCGACACCAACCGGAGCCGGGCGGTGCAGGGAGCCGACGCCGTGGCCACCTCCTACCTCCAGGTCCGCACCCTGCTCGTCACCGAGCGGGTGGCGGCGGTCGGCGGCTCCCTTGATCAACAGATGGAGAACCTGCGCAACCAGCTCGCCGAGCAGCTCCAGCAGAGCGCGGACTCCGAGGACGACGCCGCCCAGTCCCAGGCCTCGGCCTCCGAGGAGACCACCCGCATGATGCTCCAGACCCTGGCCAACCGGCGTGTGGCCCTCAACGACGTGTCCTCGGTGGCCGGGCAGGTGATCACGCCTGCGGCGGCCAACGAGGTGACGATGCTGCCGCCCCGGCGCACGGTGGTGGCGGCCGGAATCATGGGCGGTCTCTTCCTCGGACTCCTGCTCGTCCTGGCCCGCCAGGCGGTGGCGCGCCGGCCCGCGGACAACGAGGAGATCGAGGACATGCTGGGCGTGCAGGTCTGGCTGCCCGAGGCGAGCATCGGCCGGACGAGCCGGTGGGCGTCAGTGGCGGAGATGGTCGCCTGGGCGGTGGCCGACAGCCCCTCCGCGGCGGCGGTCCTGGCCGATCTGGGCGGGCCGGACTCCCGCGCCGCCGCGGGTGCGGTGGCCGACGCCGCCGACGCCGTCGTCATCGACCTACGTCGTGCCCGCCCGCGGGTGCTGCGTGCCATGCGCGGTCGGGGGGCGGTCGTCCTCGTCGCGACCCCAGGGTGGACCAAGGCGCGTTTCGAGCGGGTGGCCCGCGACATCTCGGCTGTCGGCTGCGAGCTGGTCGGCGTCATGCTCGCCGCACGGGAGAGCCCGCAGTCGCTGTCCGAGCAGCAGGTGAGCGCCTCCTCGGCCAGCGCGAGCAGCGGGGTGAGCGCGGCCAGCGCCCCGGACGCCGCCAGCACCGCCAGTGCCGCCAGCGCCGGCAGTGCAGCCAGTGCCACCAGTGCCGCAGACGCGGCGGTCGGCGGGACGAGCACCGGCGGCGCGGCTGCGGGCCCGGCCCCGACCGAGGCCGTCATGCCCGCGGCAGCCGGCGCCGTGCCTGCTGTGAAGGCCGTGGCCGACACCCGGGCGCACGACGAGACGCCCGACCCCGGTCCCGCGGTGGTGCGCACGAGCCTGGCCCGGCTGCGGGCCACTGCCGCCCCGACCGCAGAGCCGCGGGACGGGGACCTCGGCCGTGAGCCCGTCGTCGCACCGGCGCCGGCATCCTCCGGCGCGGAGCCGGTGCGGACGAGCCCTTCGCCCCTGCGACTGAGCGCCGACAGCGTCGCCACCCCCGCCGAGCCCGTCAACGACCCCGCGGAGGCGGTCTCGCCGATCATCGACGTCGGGGAGGTGCCCGCACCCACGCGCGCCGGGCACTCCGCCTCCCCCGCCGACCCGGCGGCCAAGCCGGCTGGGGCCAAGGCGGCGGTGCGCCCCAAGGTGGCGCCCTCGGCGGCTAGCGCCGGTGTGGCGGCCAAGCCGGCTGGGGCCAAGGCGGCGGTGCGCCCCAAGGTGGCGCCCTCGGCGGCTAGCGCCGGTGTGGCGGCCAAGCCCGCTGCCACGGGCCCGGCGGTCACCGGTCCGGAGGCGCCTCGCGAGGAGCCCGCGTCCTCGGCCGCCGTCGGCTCGGCGGAGGGGAGCGGGCGATGAGTCCGTTTCCCCCGGACCAGGAACCCGCCTCGGACCCGCTGCGGTCGATGGTGGCCTGCCTGGAGCTGTCCACCGACCGCCTCGAGGTGATCTCCGGAGCCCCGAGCGATCCCCGCGCCCTCGTCCTGGTGCGCGACGAGGGCCGGGTGCTGGCGGTGGTCGAGCTCGACGGCGCCGCCGGGGCCGCCGAGCGCGCCCGGCAGGCCACGCGGGGGCGGGTTGCCGAGCGCGCCTGGAACCGTGGGGCAGACGCGGGCACGATGGCCTCGGTGGTCATCTGCACCGTGGGCCGCAACCCCCTGCTGACCGCCGCGGTCGAGGCCGCCCTGGCTCAGGACCACACCCGCCTCGAGGTCATCGTCGTCGATAACGCCCCCGGCCGCGGTCGTACGCGACAGATGCTCGCCGGGATCGACGACCCCCGCCTGCGCGTGGTCGACCAGCCCGCCACCGGCCTGTCCCGGGCGCGCAACACCGGCGTGGCTGTGGCCCGCGGCGAGGTCATCGCCTTTACCGACGACGACGCCGTCACCGACCCCCGGTGGCTCTCCGAGACCCTCGACGTCCTGGCCGCCGACCCGGGCCGTGGCGTCGGGGCGGTGACCGGCAACCCGCTGCCGGCCCGGCTGCGCCACCCCGCCCAGCGCTACTTCGAGGCCCGCGGGGGCTTTCCGCGCACGGAGGTGCCGGTGCTGTGGGTCCTGGGACAGGTCCCCGGCTGCATCGCGCACCTGGGCCGGCCCGGGGACGGCGGACCGCTCTACCCGCTGACCACCGCGCGGGTCGGGGCCGGGGTCTCGATGGCCTTCCGCCGGGAGACCCTCGATCTCATCGGCCCCTTCGACGAGCGTCTGGGCGCCGGCACCCGCACCGCGGGCGGGGAGGACCTCGACGTCTTCGCCCGGGTGCTGCGAGCGGGCCGTGCGATCGTCCAGACGCCCGACGCCGTCGTCTGGCACAGCCACCGAGCCACCCTTGGCGGCCTGCGCACGCAGGTCAGGGGCAACGGCACAGGCATGGCGGCGCTGCTCACCAAGGCCGTCCTCTCGGACCCCCGGGCGCTTGTCGACCTGGTCGGCCGGAGCCGGGCCGTGGCTCGCAGGCTCGCCCCGGACTCGCCGCGCGTCGTCGGCCGCGACCCCGACGTCCCGGGATCGCTCACCCGCACCGAGGTCCTCGGGTTCCTCACGGGCCCCGCCCAGTTCCTCATCGAGGGTCTTCGGGTGCGGCGCGCCCGCGGGAGGAGTCGGTGACCTCCGGGGGCCGGGGGCGCGTGCCCTGGGCCGGGCGCGCGCTCCAGCCCGGGGTGCGCGCCGGGACGGCAGCCCGTGGCGCCCGGCCGGTCGTCCCCCTGTCGGGTTGGCCGGTGCTCGCGCCCATGGTCGCCTACCTCCTGTGGTGGCTGGCCGGCGTGGGCGACATGATCTGGCTCATCGCCGCGGCCGCGATGCTCTACCAGTGGCTCGGCTCGCGAGACCTCGGCATTCCCCGCTCACTGCTCCTGTGGGGCCTGTTCCTCGTGTGGTGCGTGGCCTCGATGGTCATGATCGACACGACCGGCCGGCTTATCGGCGCGGTCTACCGGCTCCTGTTCTACGCGGCGGCGGGCTGCGTCGCCATCCACACCTACAGCGCGAGGCGCGCCCTGCCGCTGACCCGCGTGACCGGTGCGATGACCTGGTTCCTGGCCTGCATGACGGCCGGGGGGTACCTCGCCCTGGCCATGCCCGAGCTCGTCATCCGCACGCCGATGTCCTGGGTGGTGCCCCAGGGCCTGGCCTCCAACGAGCTCGTGGCCGACATGATCGTGCGTCGCACCACCCAGTGGAGCCCCGACCTGTGGGAGCCCCAGGCGGTGCGGCCCGCGGCCCCCTTCCTGTACGCCAACACGTGGGGCAACGTCTACTCCCTCGTCCTGCCCATCGCCGTGCTCCACCTGTGGCTGACCCGCGGGGCACGGTGGTGGTGGGCCTGGGTGGCCGTCGTCGCCGCCTCGGTGATCCCCGCGGTCAGCACCCTCAACCGGGGCATGTTCATCGGCCTGGGGGTGGTCGGTGCCTGGGCCGCGCTCCAGGCCGTGCGGCGCGGGCGCGTGCTCATCGTCCTGGCTGGTGTGGTCATCACGCCCCTGGCGGGGGCCTTGTGGATCGCCTCGCCCTCGGGGCAGTCCCTGCTTCACCGCCTGGAGTCCACGAACTCGACGGTGGACCGGGCCCTGCTCTACCGCCTCACCCTCGAGGGGGCGCTCGACTCGCCGCTGTTCGGCTACGGGGCTCCGCGCCCGGCCCCTGACCCGTGGCTCCCCTCCCTGGGCACCCAGGGACAGCTGTGGACCGTGCTCTACTCCAACGGCTTCGTGGGGACCGCACTGTTCCTCGGCTGCCTCCTGAGCGTCCTGACCCTGGCGTGGCGACGCACCGATCCCGTGGGCGCGGTCATGGGAGGGGTCGTGGCGGCCACCGTCGTGGAGACCACCTACTACGGGATGATGACCGGGCTCATGGTCACGATGGTGGCCGTGGGCCTGGTCCTGCGCCCGGACACGGCCGTCGTCCCCGACCGAATGACCGGCAGCGCGACCGGACGAGCGACCGGCAGGGCGGCGGCCGCGGGCCGGCGCGGGGCCCTCAGCAGTCCGGCTCGACGGCGAAGGACTGCCCCGACAGCCGCCAGTGCCCGTCCACGAAGACGAAGGTCATGATGGTGCGCGTGCGCTGGGGCGAGTCGGCTGGGCGCACCTGCGCGCCGTTCTCATCGAGGACCTGCACGGCCGAGGAGTCGATGCACATCTGCGCGGTCAGGGAGTCGGCGGAGGCCTCGAGGACCTCGACCCCGTCGACCGTCGCAGCGCCCTCCTGGTGCCACTGCTCGGACTCCCACTCCTCGCGCTGGTTCCTGAACTCCTCGAGGGCCGCGTCCGTGAGCAGGGTCGAGGCGTCCGCCGTGACCGGGTCGGCAAGCGCCTGGGCCTGCCCCGCCAGGACCTGCTCGGCCAGCGCCTCCGCCTGGGTGGCGTCCAGCGCTCCCGCGGGCAGCGGGACGGGACTCGGCGGGGGAGGCGCGCTCGGCGTGGCCGAGGCGCCCGTCGCGGTGGGGGTCGACGTGGCGGCGGCCCCGCCCCCGGAGTCACGGGAGGCGTTGAGGTACCACAGGACCCCGGCAAGGAGGCAGGCGCACACGAGCACGACGACGAGGAGCCTGCGGCTTGCGCCCAGGGGCCCCGAGGGCGCCCGCCCAGGCCGCTCGGGCTTCTCAGACGGCTCGGTCGTGTCAGGCGTAACGGAAACAGACTTCATGGATCGAGGACTCCTGGGCGCCTGTGGCGCGATGGGGGACGAGGGGAGGGGAACTCAGTGACAGACAGTACCTCGCAGCGCCGAGCGCTGGCGCGCGGCGGTGCGCTCAGCTTTGTCGGCTCGGCGACCAGTGCCGGCCTGGGCTTCGTGCTCACGGTTGTCTTCTCCCGCCTCCTGGGCACCCAGGGCGCGGGCGTGGTCTTCCAGGCCACCGGCGTGTTCGCCGTCGTCATGGCCTTCGCCAAGCTCGGGCTGGACTCCACGGCCATCTACCTCGTGCCCCGGGTGCGCCTGGACGACCCCCGTGCCCTGCGCCCCCTCCTGCGCCTCATGACGCTGATGAGCCTGGGGGCGGCGGTCCTGCTCGTCATCGCCCTCGAGCTCCTCGCTCCGTGGATCTGGAAGGACGACGGCGCCCAGACCCTGGAGTCCGTGCGTGCCGTCGTGCTCTTCGTCCCCGTGGGCGCCCTGGCGGTCATCGCCTCGGCCGTGCTGCGCGCCCTGGGCGGTGTCCGGCAGTACGTGCTCGTGTCCAATGTCGCCCTGCCGGCCATGAGGCCGCCCGTGGTCGCCGTGGCCGCGGCGGCCACCGGCTCGGTGGTGGCCGTCAGCGCGGCCTGGGCGCTTCCCCTGGTCGTCGTGCTGGCCGCCTCGGCCGTCCTCATCAGTGCCCACCTGGGTCGGCTCGAGGGCGGCGCGCCCGCCCGGGGCTTGCCCGAGCCGGCCCTGACCCGCCGCGTTGTGTCCTACGCGCTGCCCCGGACCCTGTCGGCCGGGCTGGAGCAGGCGCTCGTGTGGCTCGACGTCCTGCTCGTCGGCCTGCTGGCGGGCGACGCGGCCGCCGGGGTCTACGGCGGCGCCAGCCGGTTCATCCAGGCCGGCCTGCTCGTCGACGCCGCGCTGCGCGTCGTCGTCTCACCGCAGTTCTCCACCCTCCTGCACACCGGACAGGAGGACCGGCTGCGGGACCTGCACGCCACCGCGACCACCTGGCTGGTGCTCATCGGGACACCGGTCTACGTCCTGCTGGGCTGCTTCGCACCGGTGTTCCTCAGCCTGCTCGGCCCGGAGTTCTCATCGGGCGGGTGGGCCCTGACGGTCCTTGCTGCCGGCGTGGCGATCACCTTCCTGGCGGGCAACATCCACTCCCTGCTCCTCATGAGCGGACGCAGCGGCTGGGCGGCATTCAACAAGGCGGTCGTCCTGGGCATCAACGTCGTGGGCAATGTTGTGCTCCTGCCGCGGCTGGGCATCCTCGGCGCCGCCCTGACCTGGACGGTGTCGATGACCGTCGACGCACTCCTGGCCGTCGTCGAGGTCGACCGCCTCCTGGGCATCCGGGTGCGGGCGCGCGACGCTCTCATCCCCCTGGGGGTCGTGCTGGGCACGGTCGGCCTTCCCTGCCTCGTCACCGTCCTGGTCCTGGGGCGCACCGGCACCGCGCTGGCGGTGGCGGCCGCCTTGAGCGCGGTGGCCTACCTCGGCCTCATCTCGATGCTGCGGGGCCCGCTCAGGCTCGACGGCCTGGCCGCCGCGATGCGGCGCAGGCCCTGACCGCCGCCGTGGCGAGGGCCGCGTGGCCGAGCGGCCGTGATGGTTCTGTGCCCATATTGTGACCCGGCCGCCGCGTACCCATCCCGTGACCTGGAGGCGCATTTCGTTTCCGTGTTGTGACCGTCTCAGTGAATCGCCTCCGTTTTGTGACGAAAAAGTGACCTTAACGCCCTCGTCGCCGCCTGACAAGGCGGTGGCGAGGGCGTTGTGTGTTCCTGAATGTTTGCCATAAACTCCATGTGCATCCGCCTTGCTAGCGCATCAACCGATGTGCCTTGGGGCGGCACGGACAATGAGGAATGTGAAGCATGAGGCGTTGGCGCGATGTGGTCGTCCCCTTTCTGAGCGCCGCCGTTGTGGCGGCCTGCGCGGTCGCTGTGCCCGCGGGCCCGGCGTCCGCTGAGGACGGGGACCAGGACGGCTCCACCACTGTTGTGCGCGACGGGCTGACTCCAGCGACCGCCGCGGCCTCCTGCTGGGAGATCAAGCAGGACGACCCCGACAGCGCGGACGGCGCGTACTGGCTGGTGACCCCCCAGATGAGCGCGCCCCAGCAGTTCTACTGCGACCAGACCACCGACGGGGGAGGCTGGGTCCTCATCGGCCGCGGCCGTGACAACTGGGACCGCTACCCCCAGGGCCGGGGCGACGCCGCCGCCCTGCTTGAGCGCGACCGGAGCGCCGCCGCCTTCGACGCCGTCCAGCTCGACACACGCGTCATCGACGGTCTCCTGGGCGGCACGCCCGTGTCGGGCCTGGACGACGGGTTGCGCGTCCTGCGCGCCAAGGACGACAAGGGCACCCAGTTCCAGTCCTTCGACATCCGTCTGGGCACGATGAGCACCTGGTCGTGGGCGCTGGGCACCGAGTACCCCGTGTCGGGCTACCGGGTCGACGGCGGCCAGTGGAACAGCGCCGGCAGCGCCACCCTGGCCACGAGGTTCGGCGCCGACACCGGCTGGAACCAGATGGACATGACCGTCACCAAGGCCCGGAGCTACCGCGTCGGCTTCGGCTACGGCCCCTCCGCCCGGGGCGGGTCGACCGCCTCCTCCTCCTTCCTGTGGAGCTCCAACGGCACGGCACCCTTCCCCTACGCCGAGCTCTACCTGCGCCCCATGCTGCGCTCGGCCGAGCTCGAGTTCACCCGTATCGACGACGCCGGGACCGGTGAGGTCACCGGCACGGGCGTGGTCTCCAACTACGCCTCCTCGACCCGCTGGGGGGTGACCGGCAACCTCAACGGCAGGACCGCTGAGGGCAACGCCCCGGTCCAGGCCTTCGCCCAGGTGGGCTCGACGGTCTTCGTCGGCGGCAACTTCACCGAGGTGCGCCAGGGGGCCAACGGCACCACCGTGGCGCGCACCGCGCTGGCCGCCTTCGACGCCACCACCGGTGAGCACATCGCTTCCTTCGCGGCCACCTTCGACGGGCAGGTCAAGGCGCTGGCGGCCCTTCCCGACGGCAGGCTCCTGGTCGGGGGCGACTTCACGGTCGTCAACGGCGAGAGGCATGTGGGCACCGTCGTGCTCGACCCCGCCACGGGGCAGACCGACCCGTCATGGACCCTCCAGGTCGACAACCGCCTGTCCTCAGGAGTCGTCAGCGTCAAGTCACTCGTGGTCTCCGGCGACCAGGTCTACCTGGGCGGCGCCTTCACCCACCTGAGCACCCCCGGATCGGCGGCGGTCTACGCCCGCGGCGCCGCCCGGGTCTCCGTGGGCGGCACGCCCGACCGCAGCTGGAACCCCGAGTTCAACGGCTCGGTGGTCGACGTCGACGCCAGCGGCGATGGGTCGCGCTTCTACGCCGCGGGCTACTTCACGACCTCGGCGGGCAGGCCCGCCTCCAAGGCCACGGCCCTGTCGACCGAGGCGGGAGCAGCCCCCTTGGGCTGGTCCTTCGTGGGCTCCTCCACCGAGCGCTCGAACTACCAGCAGGCGGTGGCCGACACCGGCAGCCTCGTCTTCGCGGGTGGCTCGGAGCACTCCCTCATGGGCTTCAACCGGGATGGTTTCGAGCGCGTGTCGGGCTCGGTGACCAAGGACGTTGGCGGGGACTTCCAGGCCATCGCCACCAACGGGGACGTCGTCTACGCCGGCTGCCACTGCGGGGTGGCCACCTACCAGGACGCCTACTCCTGGCCGAACCTGGGCGGCCAGTGGACCCGCGCCGACAAGATCCAGTGGGTCGGGGCGTGGGACGCGCGCACCGGACGCCAGCTCGGTGAGTTCTCCCCCTACATGCTGCGCTCGAACAACGCCGGGGCCTGGTCCCTGTTCCTGGCCGACGACGGCGCCCTGTGGGTCGGAGGCGACTTCACCGGCTCGCGCACCTCCCAGACCCGTTCCCAGTGGAACGGAGGCTGGGTGCGCTACCCCGCCCAGGACCGGCAGGCCCCGGGCACCCCGCAGGACCTGCGCACGACCCTGTCGGAGGAGGCCGCGGTCACCCTGGCCTGGACCGGGGTCCAGGACGCCGTCTCCTACGAGGTCCTGCGCGACGACCGGGTCGTGGCCACCTCGACGACCGCCGGCGCGCAGGTGCCCCGCGGCGGGGAGGACCGCTTCTTCGTCCGGGCGGTCGACGCCGCCGGAAACCGCTCGGCCTCGACCCCGGTCCACGTCCCGCCGGCCCCCGGCCAGACCGACCCCAGCTCGCCGGTGCTCATCGACACCGGCGCCCAGTGGGCGTACTCCTACAACGAGGGCGCCCCCGAGGCGGGGTGGAGCGCGACGGGCTTCGAGGACTCCTCCTGGCCGACCGGGCAGACACCCATCGGCTACGGCTCGGCCGCGGTGACCACCCAGCTGACGCCTCCGGGGACCTCCCGGCCGGTGACGGCCTGGTTCCGCCACACCTTCACCGTGGATGACCCGGCGCGCTCGCCCTCGGTGGAGCTGAGTTACGTGGCCGACGATGGCGCCGTCGTCTACGTCAACGGCGTCGAGGTCTCCCGCACCCGCATGGGTCAGGGCGCGGTCACCGCCGAGACGCGGGCCGACGCCGCCGTGACCACCGGCACCGCACAGGCCTCGCCGACGGTCGTGACCCTGCCCAGCTCAGTGCTCGTGGCCGGGGAGAACGTCGTGGCGGTCGAGACCCACCTCAACTACCGCTCGAGCCCGACCCTGTCCTTCTCGGCCGCCCTGACCCGCTCCGAGGCGGCCGCCCCGTCGGCGCCTCAGGACGGCTCAGGCGACCAGGGCTCGAGGCGCGAGGTCGTCCCCGCCGGCTCCCAGTGGTCCTACCGCTACGAGACCGACGCCCCCGACCCGCTGTGGTCCTCCACCGCCGACGTGAGCGCATGGGCCACCGGCGCCGCGCCGATCGGATGGGGGTTCACCGGGGTCGCCACCGCCCTCGAGGTCCCCGTGGCGCAACGGGCCAGGACGGTCTACTTCGTGCGCGAGGTCGACCTGGGCGACATCGACGAGGACTCCGTGCTCACGATCTCGGTGCCGGCCGACGACGGGGTCGTCGTCCGGGTCAACGGCACCGAGGTCGGGCGTGAGCGCATGCCCGACGGCGAGGTCACCCACACGACCTTCGCAAGCGCCGCGGTGAGCACCAAGACAGCCACGGCCTCCCCCTTGGTCGTGCAGGTGCCCGCCGAGACGCTCGTCGACGGCGTCAACCGGATCGCCGTGGAGACCCACCTCAACTACCGCTCCTCCCCGAACCTCTCCTTTGACACGAATGCGTGGTTGGAACCATGACCTCGATCACCCTGCCCGTCCCGGGCTCAGGAACCACCGTCCCCCAGACCCCTCCCTCGCCCCCCCCGACCCCCTCGTCGTCGCGGTCCGCCCGCTGCACCGGGCGTCTGCGGAAAGTCCCCACGGCGGTCCTGCGCCGTCCCGCGCGACGGGCCGAGAAGCCAGTCGAGCCGCCCCAGGAGCCCGAGGCGCCGCCCGTCGGGCAGGAGGAGGGCCCGGTGGGCGGGACCGAGACCGCCCGCGACCCCCTCCTTGCGATGGCGCGCACCGTGGCCCGCCCGGGCACGGTGACGACCTGGCTCAACCACTGGTCGGTCCAGCACGCCGACTGGCGCGCGCTGGAGAGGCTCGACGTCGTGGGCGTCGACGGCACCCTCCTCCAGCTCGCGCTGGTCGTCTCCGGCAGGCGCCTGGCCCGGACCTCGGCCGACCTCGTCCTGCCCACCGTGCTGTCCCAGGTGCTGCCCCCCGGAGCGCGCGTCGCGCTCATCGGGGGCCGGCCCGGCGTGGCCCAGGCCGCCGCCCAGCGCATGTCGTCCAAGACGGTCGTGGCCATCGACGGCTTCGAGAACCTGGCGGCGCTGCGGGCCGACCCCTCCTCCCTGGTCGACTTCGACCCGGACCTCGTCGTCCTCGGCCTGGGTGCCGGGTTGCAGGACGAGGTCGCCGTCGAGCTCCACGGGGTGCTGCCGCGCGCCGCGATCTGCACGGCGGGGGGATGGATCGACCAGCTCGCCGCCTCCGAGCAGTACTTCCCCGACTGGGTCCACACGATGCGCCTGGGCTGGGCCTGGAGGATCGCCCACGAGCCGCGCAGGCTCCTGGGCCGCTACACCGTCGACGCGGTCAGCTTCCTCGCAGGGTTCCCGAGCATCGCGCGCCGTCTGGACTCGCTGGGCGGGCAGTGCACCGCCATCGGTTTCGACCTACGCGGGCGTTGAGGCGCCCGGCGCCCCGGTGGCCGCCGGCGACACGCACGACGGCCGCCGGGGGTCGGCGGGGATACCGTGGGAACGGTCCGCGCGGGACCGGGCGGGGCCGACGTGGGCCTGCGCATCGGCGCGGGAGGCCTGTGACGTTGACACCCCCCAGGAGACCCGGAGCATGAGTGAGCTCATCGACACCACGGAGATGTACCTCAAGACCGTCTACGAGATGGAGGAGGACGGCGTTCCTCCGCTGCGCGCGCGCATCGTCGAGCGCCTCGACCACTCGGGCCCGACGGTCTCCCAGACGGTGGCGCGCATGGAGCGCGACGGCCTCATCCGGGTCGCCGAGGACCGTTCCCTGGAGTTGACCGAGGTCGGCCGCCGCCGCGCCACGGAGGTCATCCGCAAGCACCGGCTTGCCGAAAGGCTGCTCCTCGACGTCGTCGGGCTCGACCGCCGGCTCGTCCACGAGGAGGCCTGCCGCTGGGAGCACGTGATGAGCGAGCAGGTCGAGGACCGGCTCGCGGTGATCCTGACCGACGTCGGCCGCGACCCCTTCGGCAACGTCATCCCCGCCCGGGAGGCGGGCAGGCCCCAACCCGGGCCCGGGGAGGTCAGCGCCGAGCGCCGGGCGCGCGACGGCGAGGCGGAGGCGGTCGTGGCCAGGGTGGGCGAGCCGATCCAGGCCGACCCCGAGCTCCTGGCCGACCTCGAGGACGCGGGCATTCGCGCGGGAGCGGCCGTGTCGCTGCGCCTCAGCCCGGGGGGCGTGCGCCTCGTGGGGCCCGAGGGGGGCCCGGTCGTGCTGCCCGGCGACCTCGCCCGGCACATCTTCGTGCTGCGGTGACGGCGCCGAGAGCCCCACACGATGAGGATCACAGGCCCGGACCGGCGCGATGGCGCCGGTCCGGGCTGGCGTGCCACATGCCACATGAGGTCCTCGTCCAACCCGTTGCGCACGGGCCGGTGGAGTCGGCTAATGTGTGGCCTGCGATCGGCGACGTCGGTCGCGGACAGATGCGCAGAGCCAAATCCTGTCGGTGTGCGTTTGTCCCGCCAGAACTTCTATCGACAGGTCCGGGGGAACCACTTCTCCGGTCCGCGGCACCGCCCAGGCGGCGCGGCGGACCTTGGGGTGAAGCCCGCAGCACGCGGGCCGGGCGCCTCCCGCCCGAACCCGACAGCTAACTCCGTCGGCTCACCAGGAGATTCCATTGACTACTCGTGTCAAGGCCCGCCACCGCAAGGCCGCCCGCCCGCTGACCCCGCTGTCGAACGCCGGACCCGCTGCACGCCGTGGCCTGGTCGTTGCCGCCTCGTCGGGTCTTGCTCTGACCATGATCGCCTCGGGCGCCTCCGCCGCGGGCGAGAGCACCCAGGTCGGGGAGTCCGCCGGCGCCCTCGGCGAGAGCGGTGTGGGCACCCTGGCCACCGACGCCCGTGAGGCCGTGGTCACCAACGCCGCTATCACGACGAGCACCGACGTCCAGCACCAGGCCGACGTCGTCGAGGGCGGCCAGGTCACCGCCGTGGCCCCTGTCGTCGAGGAGGCCGTCGAGACCACCGAGGCGACCGAGGACACCACCGCCGCCTCGACCGAGGTGGCCGAGGAGACGACCGAGGCGGCCCCCGCCTCCGCCGCCGCCAACAGCTCGGCCTCCTCCATCGCCGGCCTGGCGATGAACTACGTCGGCTCCTCCTATGTCTATGGCGCCGGCGGCCCCACCGCCTTCGACTGCTCTGGCCTCGTGTCCTACGTCTACGCCGCCTTCGGCTACTCCCTGCCCCACTCCTCGGGCGCCATCCGCAGCGCCGGCACCGTCGTCTCGGCCTCCGAGGCCCAGCCCGGCGATGTCATCTGGTGGCCCGGCCACGTGGCCATCTACATGGGTGACGGCATGATGGTCTCGGCCGAGAGCGAGTCCGTGGGCGTCAAGTACATGCCGGTGCGCTCCGGCGGGACCTACCTGCGCTTCTGATCGGCCACCGCCGGCGAGCAACGAACAGACCGTCCCGCTCAGAGTCGAGGGGGACGGTCTTTCGTCCTCCAGGAGGAGGCGGATCCGGCTGAAGTGTGCTTCATCACAGGCTTGCGTGTCATCTCATCGTGACGCGCTTGCCACCGATCGGGTAGCGTCGGGCCTGTCGTGGGGAGGAGTCCCCATGATGTTCGGACCGGGGCTCAATCCTGCCGCACGGTCCGGGCGATTCTTGAACCAGTGGCAGGAACGGGGGAACCGCGCTCGGTCCTCCGGGGAGACCCGGATGACCTTGGGGTAAAGCCCGCAGCATGCGGGCCGGGCGTCTCCAGCCCGAACCCGACAGCTCACCTCGTCGGCCACTCAGGAGAGATCACGCCATGTCCACTACCACCAAGGCTCGTCACCGCAAGGCTTCCCGCCCCGTGACCCCGCTGACGAACGCCGCCCCTGCCGCGCGTCGCGGCCTCGCCGTCGCAGCCTCCTCCGGCCTGGCCCTGACGATGATCGCCTCGGGCGCCTCCGCGGCCAACAGCACCGAGGTCGCCGCCTCTGCGGGATCCCTTGAGGCCGCTGGCACCGGAGCCCTGGCCGCCGACGCCCGCGCCGCCATCACGACCAACGCCGCCCTCACGGTCGCCTCGGACGTCAACGTCCCCGCCGACGTCACGGCCCCCGGCGAGGTCACGGTCCAGGCGCCCGTCGTCGTCGAGCCGGAGACCACCGCCGTGGCCACCGAGGACACCGAGGCCTCCGTCGACACCGCCGTCGACGAGGACACCGCGGACACCTCGACGACCGCCACCGCGGTCTCCGCCCCGGCGCCGTCGGCCAACGGCTCGTCGATCGTCGCCATCGCCATGCAGTACGTCGGTCGGCCCTACGTCTCGGGCGCCACCGGCCCCGAGGCCTTCGACTGCTCCGGGCTCGTCCAGTACGTCTACGCCCAGGCGGGCATCTCGCTCCCGCGCACCTCCTACGCCCAGGGGGCGGCCGGCACGATGGTCTCGGCCGCCGAGGCCCAGCCGGGGGATCTCGTCTACTACGGCTACCACGTGGGCATCTACGCCGGCAACGGCATGATGATCGACGCCGGCACCACCTCGACCGGTGTGGTCTACCGCCAGATCTGGGGCAACCCGATCGGATACATCCGCGTGGGCTGAGCCGCGCGCAGCACTCCACACCGACCTGTCAGGGGCGGTCGCCGGTAGGCGACCGCCCCTGAGTCGTTGACCGGTGAACGTGGTTTGGAACACACTGAGGTGCGGGGCACAATATGTCCATAGGGAGATCCGAGCCCAGAGAAAGGGGCCTGAACCATGGCTGATGACAAGGTCGTCCTCGTCGGAGTGGACGGCTCACCGGAGTCCCTC
This sequence comes from Actinomyces sp., assembly GCF_030524025.1. Taxonomy (GTDB): domain Bacteria; phylum Actinomycetota; class Actinomycetes; order Actinomycetales; family Actinomycetaceae; genus Actinomyces. The sequence goes on from NZ_JAUNHI010000037.1 coordinate 20,769, forward strand.
GGTGCGGTGGACTGGGCGGTGTACCGTGCCGCCCAAGAGGGGTGCCGGGTCCACATCCTGTGCGCCTACTCGCTCCCATCCTTCACCACGGCCTCCCTCGACGGCGGCTACGCGGCGCTCGACGACTCCGCGATCCGCTCGGGCGCCGAGGCAGTGGTCAACGAGGCGGTCGCCCGCGCCCAGGGCCGGGGGGTGACGGTGACGAACTCGCTGGAGACCGGTGACCCGGCGGGGGTGCTCGTCGACCTGTCCGACGCCGCGACGATGACCGTCGTGGGTACCCGCGGCGGCGGGGGCTTCGCCGACAGGCTCCTGGGGACCGTGTCCTCGGCCCTGCCCGCCCACGGACGCTGCCCGACGGTGGTCGTGCCGCGTCACACCGAGGGTGCCGCCTACACCCCGGTCAAGCGAATCGTCGTGGGTGTCGACGGCTCGGAGTCGGCGCACAAGGCCCTGCAGCGCGCCGTGCTGGAGGCCGAGGTCTGGGGCGCCGAGCTGACCGCCATCGCGGCTGTGCCGATGGCCTCGGGCGCCGGGGCGCTGGCCTGGCTCCCCGCGGCGGTCGACCGCGAGCAGGTGCTCGCTGACGTCCGCTCCGGCCTCGACCGGACCGTGGCCCAGGCCCTCGAGGGGCACTCCGGGGTCGTCGTCCGGCGTCACGCCCTGGACGGCAACGCCGCCGAGCTGATGGCCGAGTTCTCCACCGCAGTCGACCTCGTCGTCGTCGGATCCCGGGGGCGTGGAGGCTTCACCGGGCTGCTGCTGGGCTCGACCAGCCAGGGCGTGCTCTCCCACGCCTCGTGCCCCGTCATGGTCGTTCCCTCGCGGCACAAGGAGGACAAGCGCCGCTCCTCGCGCAACATCGCCACCCCCTGGGTGCGGGCCTGAGGAACGCGGGGCCACGGGGTGAGAGCAGGGGGCGCACAGTGCGGTAGTGTGCTCCCCAGGCCCTCGTAGCTCAGTGGATAGAGCACCGCTCTCCTAAAGCGGGTGTCGGACGTTCGAATCGTCTCGGGGG
>NZ_JAUNHI010000038.1:0-9847 GCF_030524025.1 Actinomyces sp.
TCACCAGCGACTCCCACCCCGGTCTGAAGGCCTACGCAAACTCATCCACACCCTCACCGACCACCACGACAGCAGCACACTCCAGCTCCCCCTCACCGCCTGACCTGCCCCCAGCCACCCAAGTCACACCACCCAAAGGGACTTGACCGTGGCGGCGGCCCCGCTCACGCCCCGAGGAGCGCCGCCACCGTGGCGAGCACGGCCAGGAGGGGGAAGGACCCCTGCTTGGCCGCCGCGGACCGGTGCGGGGGCAAGGCGAGGGCCAGAACGAGGGCGGCTGCCAACATGGAGCCAGTCCCGGCCAGTACGAGTGCCGCACCGACCGCTGTGTGCCCCATGACCGTCAGGGCCACGCCGACGATAGTCTGAAGCGCCAGGAACAGGTTGTAGAAGCCCTGGTTGAACGCATAGAAGGCGTGCAGGCGGGCCTCCTGGACCGTGCCTCCGAACGTTCGTCGCGCCAGCGGCCCCTCCCAGGCGATGGACTCCATGTAGAAGATGAGAATGTGGAGCCCGGCAGCGAGCATAGCGAGGACGAGTCCGGCAACGAGCATGGGTTCTCCTTGTGAGTATCTCCATCAATCATCCGGACAGACCGACGAGCCGGGCAGGTTTCCGGTCCGCCGAGAATTGCGGTGGGACGTCAGGACAATCGGTCTGTACCGGAAGCGGGGCGGGCTCAGCCCGCGGCATCCTCCTGCGGCCCATCGAGGAAGCGGAATCCCTGGGCGGCCATCGTGGCGGCCACCGTCGGGTAGTAGTAGGTGGAGTAGCGCATCGAGGTGTCCTGGGACCAGGTCGGCATCCGCGTCATTCCCTGCTCGTCCCACCACTGGCGCAGGATCTCATCGTAGGCGCGAGCGCCGTCGGCCACCGCCCGGGGGTCGTAGCGCTCGGCCATCGCGTAGGAGCCCATCGGCATCCGGGGCTTGACTGCCGGGAGCTTGTCGGGGTCGGCCACCCCGAGGGTTGAGGCGACGACGGGGAAGGTGCCGCGGGGCAGGCCGAGCAGCTCGATGAGGCCCGCGGGGTTGTTGCGGATGCCGCCGATGGCGGTTGTCGCGTAGCCCAGGCTGTGGGCGGCGGTCTGGAAGGTGGCCAGAGCGATCCCGGCGTCGATGGCGCCCACGAGCACGCCCTCGGCGCTGGCCTCGATGACCTGCCGGCGCCCGTGGAGCTGGGCGGCCTGCTCGGTGCGGTGGTAGTCGATGACGAAGACGACGACGACGTCGGCCCCGGCGACCTGCGGCTGGCCATTGGCGATCTCGGCCACCGCCCGGATCCGTTCCGGGTCGCGCACGACGACCAGGCTCAGCCCCTCAGCGTTGATCGAGCTGGGCGCCTGGCGGGTGGCCAGGAGGATCTGGTCGAGGTCCTCGTCGGCGACGTGCTCCCCGGAGAAGACCCGCACGGAGCGGCGCTCGCGCAGCAGGGCCAGGACAGGGTTGGCGGGCTCAGGATCGGGACGGGTATCGCGGGTCATCGTCATTCGTCCTCGGGGTGTGAGCGGTGGGCCGACCGCGAGGCCGGCGGGGCGGCAACGGGTCCGGTCGCCTCCACCCCGGACCAACCACGATGGGCCGCCGCGCATTCCTGGCCGCCCTGGGGCGGCGACTCCACCCCGCCCTCTCCCCCGACGGGCGCAGGAGGCCGCCCCGCAGGCCGCCTGGCGACGGACTGCGGGGCGCCATGGCCTGCGGGCTCAGCCCTGGGCCGCCGAGGGATGGGTCATGTCGGCCGGAACCACCCAGGCGTCGAACTCCTCGTCAGTGACGAAGCCCAGCTCGAGGGCGGACTCGCGCAGGGACAGTCCCTTGTGGTGGGCGTTCTTGGCGATCTTGGAGGCCTTGTCGTAGCCGATGTGCCGGTTGAGAGCGGTGACCTGCATGAGGTTGGTCTCGAGGTTGGCCTGGATCCGCTCCAGGTTGGGCTCGATGCCGTAGGCGCAGTGCTCGTCGAAAGACACGCAGGCGTCGCCCAGCAGCTGGATGGACTCCAGAACGCACCAGGCCATGACCGGCTTGAAGACGTTGAGCTGGAAGTTGCCCTGGCTTCCGGCGAAGCCGACGGTCGCGTCGTTGCCGAAGACCTTGGTGGCCACCATGGTCATGGCCTCGCACTGGGTGGGGTTGACCTTGCCGGGCATGATCGAGGAGCCCGGCTCGTTCTCGGGAATGACGAGCTCGCCGATGCCGTTGCGCGGGCCCGAGGCGTACCAGCGCACGTCGTTGGCGATCTTCATGAGGGCGTCGGCCAGGACGCGCAGCGCCCCGGAGACCAGGACGAGCGCGTCGTGGGCGCCCAGGGCGGCGAAGAGGTTGTCCGCCTGGGTGAACTCGATGCCGGTCTCCTCGGAGATCTTCCGGGCGCACAGCGCGCCGAAGTCCGGGTGGGCGTTGAGGCCGGTGCCCACGGCCGTGCCGCCGATGGCCAGCTCGCGGGCGCGGGAGTCGGCGTAGCGGATGCCGTCCAGGGCGAAGTCGATCTGGGCGACCCAGCCCGAGAAGACCTGCCCCAGGGTGATGGGCGTGGCGTCCTGAAGGTGGGTGCGGCCCACCATGACGACGTCGGTGTACTCCTTGGCCTTGGCGTCCAGGGTGTCGCGCAGCCGCGTGATCCGCGGGTACATCGCCGCCAGCTCGCTGACCACGGCAATGTGCATGGCCGTGGGGAAGGTGTCGTTGGAGGACTGGCCCCGGTTGACGTGGTCGTTGGGGTGGACGGGCGCCTTGGATCCCATGAGCCCGCCGGCCATCTCGATGGCCCGGTTGGAGATGACCTCGTTGGAGTTCATGTTCGACTGCGTGCCCGAACCGGTCTGGAAGACCACGAGCGGGAAGTGGGAGTCGAGCTCACCGGCGATGACCTCGTCACCGGCCGCAGCGATGAGGTCGGCGATGTCGCGGGGCAGTTCGCCGAGCTCGGCGTTGGCCAGCGCGGCCGACTTCTTGAGCACGCCGAGGGCCTTGATCATGGGCCTGCCCCACACGAAGGTCTCGCGGCCGATGTCGAAGTTAGTGAGGGATCGCTGGGTCTGGGCGCCCCAGTAGCGGTCGGAGGCGACCTCAACGGTGCCCATGGAGTCGGACTCGGTGCGCGTCGTCGCGCTGGTGCTGGTCTCAGGTGCCATGGCACCAGGTTATCGGCCCGGTCCCCCCACCGCCCAGACCGCCTAGATCGGGACATATGACACCGCGAGATCGGGACTTATGGCACCTCGAGATCGGGACTTATGGCACACGGGCCCGGGCTCATCCCGTCAGCCCGGCCGCCCGGGCGTAGACGGCGGGGTCCACCGGGCGCCGAGTGCGCGGCAGCCCCTCGACCACCAGGAGGTAGGAGATCGTGACCAGCTCCCCCACGAGCCCGACGGCGAGGCCCTCCCCGGGGGTCAAGGTGATCCAGTGCCGCTTGTTCATGTGGTACCCGGGGGCGATATCCGCGTACTGGCGCCGCAGCGCCTCACCATCCTCGGGGTCGGCCTTGACAGTGACCATCTCGACACCGGTGACGGTAGTGAGCAGGGCGAAGACTTTTCCGCGGATCTTGTAGACCTCGTGCTCCGGGCCGAAGGGCCAGGTGGCCTCGGAGCCGGGCAGGCTGAGAGCCGCCTGCCGGGCGGCCTCGTGCAGGTCATCGCCGTTCATGTCGTGGATCATGGCATGGGTTCGCCCACCTGCTCACAGCGTGTCGAGCACCGCCTCGACGGCGGCGGCCAGGACGGGGTTGGCGGCGGCGGCCAGGCGGATGACCTCCTCTGGGTCGGTGGGTTCGTCGGACAGCGACAGGTCGCTGACGACCGACAGGCCGCCCACCCGCACTCCCAGCTGGTGCAGGGCGATCGCCTCCAGGACGGTGGACATGCCCACGCAGTCGGCGCCGAGCCCGGCCAGCAGTCGGGTCTCGGCCATCGTCTGGTACTCGGGCCCGCGCACCATGGCGTAGGTGCCGTGGCGCGGCGTGCGCGGGGCCAGCACCCCGGCCAGCTCAGCGTCCCACGTGCCGCGCAGGTCGACGAACACGGTCCCGTCGAAGGGCGAGGCGCCTGAGAGGTTGATGTGGTCGGTGATGGTCATGACCTCACCGATCCGCCAGTCGCGCAGGCACCCGTTGGCGTTGACCAGCACGGCGGCGCGCACGCCGGTGGCCGCGGCGGCCCGGCCCAGGGCGACCACCGGGGCGGGGCCGCGGCCCTCGTAGAGGTGGGTGCGCCCGTGGGCCACCAGCACGCGCCGCCCGCGGCGGTGGAAGGAGGCCAGCCGGTCCAGGTGCCCCGGTGCCACGGGGGCCGGGACTCCGGGAAGGTCCGACAGGGGCAGGCGCGCCGTCGGCTCCCCCCAGGTCTCCAGGGCCGCCTGTGCACCCGAGCCCAGGATGACAAGCAGGTCGTGACGCTCGACCCCGGTGCGGCGGGCGATCTGGTGGGCGGCGTCCAGCGCAGGGCCGGGGCCCTCCGGCCCCGCCGACTCGGTGAGCGCGGCCAGCAGCCCGGGGCCGACGGCGTCGCCCGCGCCCGCGGCCACCGTCCCGCCGCTCATGCGCGGCCCTCCTGGGTCGCCACCCGGGAGCGGCCCAGGAGCAGGTGTCCGAGCAGGCCGACGAGCAGGGACACGAGCACCCCGAGGTTGGCGTAGGCCCAGGCCCCCTCCCTGCCGCCGAGGGGACCCAGGAGGTATCCCTGCCAGGACAGCCAGGAGGCGGCCGAGTTGACCACCAGGCCCCAGCCGAGGACCGAGCCGAGCACCACCAGGGCGATGGCCTCCCAGTTGACCGAGCCGTAGACGCCCTCGGGGGTGAACAGCGCCTGCTCGTCGTAGTCGCGGCGGCGCAGGACCACCTCGGCGATCATGACGCCCGCCCAGGCGGCGATGACGACGCCCAGGGTGGTGAGGAAGCCCTGGAAGGGGCCCAGGAAGTCCTCAGCGCCGAAGATGACGGCGATGGTGCCCACGGTCATGATGGTGGCGTCCAGGGCGGTGGCCACGTGACGCTTGACCGGCAGGCCGGTGGCCAGCAGCGACAGCCCCGAGGAGTACAGGTCCATGATGATGCCGCCGGCCAGGCCCAGGATCGCCACGAGGGCGAAGGGCACCAGGAACCACGTCGGCAGGATGGTGGTCAGGGCCCCGATGGGGTCCGAGTCGATGGCCGTGCCGAGCTCGGGGTCGGAGCCCACGAGCATGACCCCGACGACGACGAGCACGACGACGGGCAGCGCCGACCCGGCGGTCGTCCAGCCGATGACGCCGCGGGCCGAGGCCGAGCGGGGCAGGTAGCGGGAGTAGTCGGCCGCCGCATTGACCCAGCCCAGGCCGAAACCGGTGGCAACCATGACCAGTGCGCCGGTGAAGGCTGCCGCTGAGCCGGAAGGCAGCGCACCGAGGGCCTCGAGGTCGATGCGGTGAGCGACGAGAAGGAGGTAGATGACGGTGAGGACGCCGGTGGCCCAGGTGATCCAGGTCTGGACCTTCATGATGGCCTCGAAACCGAGGATGCCGGCGGACGCGGCCAGGGCGACGGTGACGACGAAGCCGACGACCTGGGCGCCGAGCTCGTTGTGCCAGCCCAGTGCCTGCAGGACGGTGGCCGAGGCCAGCGAGGCCGACACGCACAGGACGGTCTCCCAGCCCACCGTGAGCATCCAGGAGATGGCCGCGCTCAGTCGGTTGCCGTTGTAACCGAAGGCGGCGCGCGACAGTGCGAGGGTCGGGGCCGAGCCGCGCTTGCCCAGGACGGCGATGACGCCGCACAGGCCGAAGGACGCCACGACACCGATGATGGAGGCGGCCACCGCCTGGGCGAAGGACAGGCCGAAGCCGAGCACCCACGAGCCCCAGGACAGCCCGAGCACCGAGATGTTGGCGGCGAACCAGGGCATGAACAGGTCGCGGGGCCGGCCCTTGCGCTCGGACTCGGCGATGACGTCCAGGCCCGCGTTCTCGATGCGCGGAGCCGGGTCCGGCGGGGCGGTGGCAGGGGTTTCGACGGCGGGCACCGGTGTCCTCCTGGTCGTTGCGGGCGGCCTGGCTCGGCGAAAGTCTACGCCCGCGACGGACGTGGCTGTTGCGTGGGTGTCGGCGCCCTACGTGCCGGGCAGCGCCGCCAGCGCCGCCACAGCCACGCAGAAGGCCCCGGTCCCTGGTGGGACCGAGGCCTCTGGACTGGTAGCGGGGACAGGATTCGAACCTGCGACCTCCGGGTTATGAGCCCGGCGAGCTACCGAACTGCTCCACCCCGCGTCGGTGAAGACAACAGTAGTCCCCCGCGCCGCGGTCCTCAAGCCGTCCGGGCGTGCCCTTGCTCACCGAGGTGTGAGCCGCCGGCCCCGCCGGCCCCGCGTGGGGCCGGCGGAGCCGGCAGTGCCGGCGCCTCAGCCACCCATGCGTTCCTGGGCATCGACCGCACGGCTCAACGCGTCGTTGAGACGGGTCTGCGCCTCGCCGTATGCGGCCCAGTCCCCATTCTTCATCGCCGTGTCGGAGTCGGTCATGGCCTGTTGGGCATCCGCCAGTGCGGCATCGAGGTCGGCCTGGGGGTCACCGGTGGCCGCCCCCGGGGTCGCAGCCCCAGTGGCCCCGGCCGTGGGGGCCGCCGTGGCCTGGGAGGTCGGTGCCGTTGTCGGCTCCGTTGTTGGCGCCGCGGTGGCCGTCGCCTGAGCGCTCGCCTCCGCCTGAGCCTCGGGGTCGGAGGTGTCATTGGCCGCCCCGGCGTCGCCGTCGACGACCTCCTCCCCGGTCGTCGCCCCCGACTGGCCCCCGAAGACCTGGTTGAGCGCCTCGGAGAGGGTGTCGGCAAAGCCCACCTGGTCGCCGAAGGCCACGAGCACCTTGCGCAGCAGGGGGTACTTCGTTCCGGTCGACCCCTGGACATACACGGGTTGGACGTAGAGCAGCCCCCCACCCACGGGGAGGGTCAACAGGTTGCCCTTGATGACCTCCGAGCCCTGCTGGCTGAGCAGGTTGAGGGTCTGGGACACCGTCGTGTTGGAGTCGAAGATGCCCTGGACCTGGCCCGGCCCCGGCACGTTGGAGGAGCGTGGCAGCTCCAGCAGCCGTATCTTGCCGTAGTCGGGGTTCCTCACCCCCGGCTCGCCGCTGGAGGTCTCGGAGTCCACGGCCATGAAGCCGGTGAGCACATTGCGGTCGGTGTTGCCGCCGATGATGTAGACACTGGACAGGGAGAAGCTGGCCTGATCCTGCCCGGGCATCTGGAGAGTGAGGTAGTAGGGGGCCTGCGCCTTGTCACCCGGCTGGGTCGGGTCGTCGGGCACCTTCCAGAAGTCACCACCGGAGTAGAAGTCCTCCGGGTCGGTGACGTGGTACTTGGCCATGACCGTGCGCTGGACCTTGAACAGGTCCTCTGGGTAGCGCATGTGGGCCATGAGGTCGGCGCTCATCTCGCTCATCGGGGTGACCGTGCCCGGGAACACCGCCTGCCAGGCGTCGAGGATCGGGTCGGTGTCGTCCCACTCGAAGAGAGTCACCTCGCCGTCGTAGGCGTCGACGACCGCCTTGACCGAGTTGCGCACGTAGTTCGACTCCTCCGGCGCCCCCAGCAGCGTCGAACCAGTGGTGGCGTCGCTCATCGAGTCCTCGAGGGACTCGTGCTGGGCGTAGGGGTAGTTGTTCGTCGTCGTGTAGCCGTCGACGATCCACACCACGCGCTTGGGGGTCGAGGGGTCGTCGTCGTCATCGACCACCGCCGGGTAGGGGTTGCCGTCCAGGGTCAGCCACGGGGCCACCTTGGCGACACGCTCGGCCGGGTTGCGGTCGTAGAGGATCTGCGAGCCATCGCGCACCTCCTGGGAGAACAGGATGTTCATCTCCTGGAACTTCAGGGCGTACATGAGCCGGTTCCACGGGTTGGACACATCAGGGCCGCCGTCGCCGGCGAAGGTCGTGTTGACCTGTCCCGAGGGCGCCGAGTCATCGGGATAGTCCAACTCCCGGGGCGTGCCGCCGTCGTCACCGCCCACGATCGAGTAGGAGGGGGATGCCTGTCCGAAGTAGATCCGCGGCTCGTACTCGCCCAGGTCACCGGCCGAGGGGATGCCCCCCTCCCAGAAGGAGGGGAATCCACCCGAGGCGACCGTGTTGCCGTAGGCGGCCACGACGCCGTAGCCGTGGGTGTACACGGTGTGGTCGTTGATCCACGTCGACTGGGCGGTGCCCTCGAGGTTAAGCTCGCGCACGGCGATGACCGTGTCGCGCGACTCCTGCTCGACCTGGTAACGGTCGACCCTGAGCGAGGAGGCGAAGGTGTAGTACTGCTTATTCTGCTGGAGCTGGCGGAAGGTCGGTGAGACGACGTTGGGGTCCAGCAGGCGGATCGAGGTGGTCGACTCCGCGTCAGCCTGCAGCTGGCCGGCCTCGGTGTCGGTCTTGGCGTCATAGGCGGTGGTCTCGACATCGTCCAGACCGTAGGCGGCCAGCGTCGCCTGGATGTTGCGGTCGATGTAGACGGCCTCCTCGCGCTGGGCATTGGGGTCGACAACGAACTTCTGCACGACAGCCGGGTAGGCGGTGCCGATGAGCAGCGCCGAGACGATCATGACCGCCACCCCCGTCACCGGCAGCTTCCACGAGCTCGACCTCAGGGAGACCAGGAACATGGCGGCCACGACCACCGAGATCGCCGCCAGGATCGCGTTGGCGGGGACGACGGCGTTGATATCGGTGTAGCCCGCCCCGTCGAACTTCGTGTTCGAGGCGTACAGCGCGCTGTAGCGGCCCAGCCAGTAGGCGACGCCCTGGAGCAGGGCCAAGACCGCCAGGAACACGGCGAGGTGGACCCGCGCGGCACGGGTGAAGTGACGGTTGCCGGACACCGAGACCCCGCCGTAGAGGTAGTGCACGACGAGGCTGGCCAGGCCCGCGAAGACGACGACGCGCGACAGGAAGGACACGAGGATCTGGAGCACCGGGAGGATGAAGACGTAGAAGGACACGTCCAGCCCGAACTGGGGGTCCTTGACGCCGAAGGATTGGGCGTTGACCGCCAGAAGCGCCGCCTTCCAGTGCGGGGCGAACTCCCAGGCCGATCCCAGCACGCCCAGCAGCGTCGGCACCGCCCAGGTCAGGGTCCGGCGCATCGGCTCGACGGCCGTGCGGTACCCCTCCAGGTTCCTCGTCGCCTCGTCCTGGGGCAGGGCGATCTCCCGCTTGCGGTAGGCACCGGTCATCGCCGCGAAGATCACCCCGAAGGCCAGCAGGAAGCCGATGACGAACAAGACGCCCGTGGCGATCCACTGCGTCCAGATGACCCGGGAGTAGCCGAGCTGGTCGAACCACAGCACCTCGGTCCACGTCTGGGACAGGAAGAGCAGGATGATGCCCGCCGCCACGAGGACGCCGATCGTCATCGCCAACGGTCCGGGCCGCGAGCGCCCACCGCCCCTGGCGGTGGCCCGCTCACCCCCGCTCCCGCCGGCCCCGGAACGACCGGGCCGCCCAGGACCCGGCCGGGAGCCGCGGGTCCCGAAGGGCGAGCGGGCGCCCCCCAGGCCGAACAGCGCGGCGGGGTCGAAGCCGCGCTGGCCCGGCCCCTCGTCCCGCGACGAGGGATCCGACCGCTCCGAGTCGGGGTCCTTCTTGCCCGGGTTCCGCGGGGCGCTCGATCCCGCCCTGGTCGAGGAGGTACCCCGGTCACCGGACTCGCGCCGCTCGCGGCGCTCCCGCTCCGAGGAGTTGTCGTTCAGGAAGAACCCACCGCGGACGCGGTCCTCCCGGCTTGTGCCGCCGCGCGGGGAGCCGGCCGCCGAGTCGGAGTCGCCGGCATCGTCGGTGCTCTGCCCTGCCGGGTTGTCCGTGGGTTCCCCAGCGGACTTCTCCGAGGGCTTCTCCGAGGG
>NZ_JAUNHI010000038.1:9857-20856 GCF_030524025.1 Actinomyces sp.
CGTCGGTGGGCTCGTTGGTGGGCTCGTCATCGGGCCAGCTGCTCACAGTCATGCTCCGTGTTGCTCGGGCGTGCGCGCGGTGCGCGCACCGGGTCACCGGCGCCCCGTGCGCCGATAGCCGCAATCGTCCCACAGGTACCATCGGGCTCACAAAACTCTGTCGTGCGCGACCCGGCCGGCCCCCGGCTCCGGTCGGGGGCGGATGCGATGATGGCCCCATGATCGACCCGTCCGACCCCGAGACCGCGCTGGCCCGTACCGTCATCGAGATCGAGGCCCACGTCGCCCAGTCCGGATGGGACGCCCCCGTGCGGGTCTTCGCCCTCGTGCACACGGCCCGGGCACTCGGCACCGACCCGGAACTGGAGCAGTCCCTGACGCCGGAGGCGCTGGCCGAGGCACGGGTCGACCCGCACGCCCTGACGGCCGTCGAGCAGGAAGGTCTGCCCGCAGCCACCGACCTGGAGGACCTCCTGCGCCAGCTGGCCTGGCCGGAGACCGTCGACGGCGTCGCGCTGTCCAGCGAGCAGATCGTCCTGCCCCCGGCCGCTCAGGCCGAGGCCGCGGCCCGGAGCGACCCGCACGAGCGTCTGGCCCTCCTGGCAGCACACCCGGACCGCGAGGAGATGCGCCTGGTGGTCGGCGTGCTGCGCCAGGGGTCCTCCTGGTGCGCCCTGCGGTCGCGGCGTCTGGACACCCCCGCCTCCGTGGTCACCGGCGCCGACCTCGTGCCCGGGCTGGTCGAGGCGCTGCGCACCACCTTGTCCTGAGCGCCCCGAGCGGCCCCGACGGCGTCGCTCGACAAGAGCGCCGCTGCGCACCGGCCGGTCAGGGGCCGGCCTCAGTCCTCGTCGTGCTCCTCGCCCCCGTCATCCTGGCCACTGTCCTCGTCCCGCTCGTCTGCCTCTTTGGCGCCGTCGGCGTAGCCCAGCGTCCCGTCGAGCAGGGAGGCCAGGTCGGCGTCGATCTGAGAGTCCATGTCCTGGGCCGCGCGACGCAGGGTGAGGAAGTCCTCGGGCGCCGCGAGCTCGGCGGGCGTGGGCATGACATCGGGGTGCTCCCAGAAGGCGTCGCGCCCGGCGTCACCCAGCTCGGAGCCGAGCAGCTCCCACAGGCGCGCTGCCTCCCTGACCCGTCGAGGCCGGAACTCCATGCCGATGAGCCGGGCGAAGACCTGCTCGGCCGGTCCGCCTTGGACGCGTTGGCGTCGCACCATCTCCCTGAGCGCCATCGCCTGGGGCAGGTGCGGCGCGGTGGCACGGGCCGAGACGACCTCCACCCACCCCTCGACCAGGGCCAGCAGGGTCTCCAGCGCCTCGAGCGCCTCCTTCTGCGCCGGGGTCTCCTGGGGCGCGAACATCCCGGACTCCAGCGCGGCGCGGATCGCCTCGGGGTCGTTCGGGTCGACCTGGGAGACGGCCTGCTCCATGGCCTCGACGTCGATGGTGATGCCGCGGGCGTAGGCCTCGACGGCGCCCAGCAGCTGGCTGCGCAGCCACGGGACGTGGGCGTAGAGGCGGGCCGCGGCGGCTTCACGCACTGCCAGGAACATCCGTACCTCCTCGGGGTCGACCTCCAGGCCCTCGGCGAAGGCCTCGACGTTGACCGGGACGAGGGCGGTGCCCGGGTCCCGGGTCAGCGGCAGCCCGACGTCGGTGGCGCCCACCGACTGGGCGGCGAGCTCGCCGATGGCGTGCCCCACCTGCAGCCCGAAGGCGGTCCCCGCCAGGGAGCGCATGACCTGGGACAGCGCCCCCACCTGGTCCTGCACCGGAGAGTCGTCCTCGCCCAGCGTCTCGGAGGCCTGTCCCACCTGGCGCTGGAGGGCGGCGGCCAGGGCGGAGGTCGCCGCGTCGGCCACAGGGGCGCACACGTCCTTCCACACCGGCAGCGTCTGCTCGACCCAGTCCGAGCGGGACCAGGCGGTGCGCTTCCCGGAAGCCGGCATGAGCTCGGTGGCCGTGTCGATCCACAGGTCAGCCACCTGGAGGGCCTGGCGCGCCGCCTCAGCCTGCCCGGCCGTGACGGTCGGGTCGCCGCCCGATCGGGCCGTGCGCAGCGCCAGCTCCTTGCCCATCTCCCAGTTGGCGCCCTGGGCGGGGTCGAGCATCTGCCGCATCTGCGCCTGGAGGGCCATGAGCTGGCCGGGGCTGAGGGAGCCGAGATCCTCCATCCCCGGCAGCTGGGCGAGCTGGCCTGCCTCCAGTCCCGATGCCCGCAGAGCGGCGACGGCGTCCCTGGCCATGTCCGGTCCGAACAGGGAGGCGAGCATCGCCTCGAGCTCGTCGAAGGGGTCCTCACTCATCGGATTCCTCTCAGTCCTGTCGATCGTGCGCCTCGGCTGTCACGCGGCGCCGAGCCGCGCCCAGTGCCAACACGGTGATCCTCCCACCCTTTCCTGGGCCGCGGCCATGAGGCGCCAGTGCCCGGGGCGTGTCGTGTCGCACCGACGGGCTGCCCGCACGGGCCTCCGGGACGGTCCATCATGGTGCCCGTGACTGACGACCTCATCGCACCCGCCCCCTCCCCCGGTGGCACCCGTGGCAGGAGACGGCCCAGGCGACGCACCCTCGTCCTGGCGGCGGCCGGCGTCGCGGGAGTCGTCGGCCTGGTCGTGGCGGGGGCGACTGTGCCCATCGACAAGGTGATCGAGGCCCCCGGCCCGACCTGGAACGTCCTGTCGGAGTCCGCTGACGGCCAGGACCTCCTGACCGTCTCGGGCGCGCAGACCTACCCGGCTGACGGTGCCCTGCGCATGACCACCGTGTCGGTCTCGGGCTGCCCGGGGCACCCGGTGACCTTCTTCATGCTCGTGGGCGCCTGGCTCGATGAGAACCAGTCCGTCATCGACCGCGACCAGGTCTGCCCCGACTCCCTGACCGAGGAGGAGGTCGAGCAGGAGGGCCAGGCCCAGATGACCAGCTCCCAGGACGCCGCCGTCGTCGCCGCGCTCATGGAGTCCGGGATGGCCTCGCGCATGATCCTGACCGTGGCCGGCCTCTCGGGGCAGCAGACCGCCGCGCTCGCCGAGGGCGACGTCCTGGAGTCGATCACGCCGGCGGGGGGCACGACGACAAGGATCACGACCTACCCCGAGCTGCGCGAGATCTTGTCGACCATCCCGGCGGGCACCACGGTGACCCTGGGCGTCACCCGCGACGGGCAGGCCGTCGATGTCGAGCTGACCACGCTGGCCCCCCAGGACCAGGACGGCGACGGGCAGGCCGACTCCGAGGGCTCGCTCCTGGGCCTGTACCTGTCGGCCCGCGCCGACTCCGAGATCGACGCCGAGTTCGCCCTGTCGGATGTGGGGGGCCCCAGCGCCGGGGCCATGTTCGCCCTGGGGATCGTCGATGAGCTGACCCCCGGCGACCTGACAGGCGGCCAGGACATCGCCGGCACCGGGACGATCTCCTTCGACGGCCAGGTCGGGGCGATCGGCGGGATCCGACAGAAGATGGCCGGGGCCGCGCAGGCCGGCAGCGACTACTTCCTGGCCCCGACCTCCAACTGCGCGGAGGTGGTGGGCCATGTCCCCGAGGGCATGACGGTCGCCGCCGTGTCCACCCTGCACGAGGCGGTCACGGCCGTCGAGACGATCGCCTCGCAGGACACCTCTGCCCTGACCACCTGCGAGTCGGTCCTGGACGCTGACTGAATCCTCGCCGTCGGACGCGGGCCTCGCCGGAGTTTTCCACAGGCCGGGCGCTCCCGTGGCGAGCGGGCCGCGGCCGTGCCAGGCTCCTCGTGGCGCCGCACCCTGTCACCCCGTCGGCGCCGCTGAAGGAGCAGCGATGCGCATCCGTGGAGACTCACCGGTCCTGTGGCGCGCCCCGGGGCAGACGCAGGTCGGCGCCGAGCCGGGGCACGCGGTCGTCCTGGAGGGGCTGAGCCCCTCCGAGCAGCGCCTTCTCGACCGCCTGCCCGCCGCGATCAGCCCCGACACCCTCTACCGCGCGGCCCGGTGGACGAAGGTGCCCCTGGCCCGTGCCCGGGAGGTGCTCGACCTGCTGCGCGAGCAGGGCGCGCTCGTCGAGGACGATGTCCCCCCGTCCTGCGCCGACGAGGTCTACTGGGACCGGTTGTCCCCGCACGCCCGGGCGCGCACGGGGCGCCTGCGCGCCGGGGTCGTGGCCGTCCTGGGGGCGGGGTGGCTGGCGCAGGGGATCATCGGCCTGCTGGCCGAGGCGGGGGTCGGCACCATCCTGCCCGAGGACGACGAGCTAGTGCGGTGGACCGCGCAGGTCGCACCCCGGGTGGCCACCCGCGCCCCGCTGGGATGCACTCCGGATCTCGTGGTCAGTGTGGAGGGCCATGTCGTCGACCCGGTGCGCGCCCGTGAGCTCAACCGCGCCGACATCACCCAGCTGCCGGTGCTCGCCCGCGAGCTCAGCGTGCGGGTCGGCCCTCTGTTCAGCCCCGGGCGCGGGGCCTGTTCGACCTGCCTGGGCTTGTGGGACCGCGACGCCGACCCGTGCTGGCCCACGGTGGCCACCCAGCTGCGGCTGCTGGAGGCCCCGGTCCTCGAGCGCCTGCTCATCCACCAGGCCGCGGCCCTCGCCGTGCGCGGCGCCACCGACGTGCTCATGGGCGCGGGCGACGCGTGGCTGGGACGCAGCATCGAGCTGAGCGGAGCCGACCCGGTCGGTGTCGTGCGGTCCTGGCCGCCGCACCCCGACTGCCTGTGCTCACAGGTGCCCGCTCACCCCCGGGCCCCCGAGGCGGGGCCCGCGGCCGGGACCGGACAGGACTGAGAGTCCGGGCCCCGCCGGGCCTCCCTGCGGCGCCGCCACGAGGGGGCGGGCTCAGGCGGACTCGGAATGCTCGCGCACGAGGCGCAGGACGTCGGCGCCGTACTCCTGGAGCTTGACCGCCCCCACGCCCCGGATGAGGGAGAGCTGGGGCAGGACAGTGGGCTTGACCATGGCGATGGAGCGCAGGGTCGTGTCGGGGAAGACCGTGTAGGCCGGCCTGGAGGCCCGGGCGGCGACCTCGGCCCTCCAGGCGCGCAGCACCTCGAAGAGTGCGATGGTTGCGGGGTCGGCCTCGGCCTCGAAGTCCGCAGCGGCCTGCCGGGCGCGCTCCTTGGGGCTGCCGGTGGCCCCGCCCCGGCGCTGCGGGCGCCCAGGCCCCTGGGCGGTGGGCCAGATCCCGTCCAGGAAGCGCGAGGGCTTGCGCGAGGCCCGGCCTCCGGGGTTGCGGGCACGGGCGTAGGAGATGATGAGGTGCTCCCGGGCCCGGGTGACGCCGACATAGAGCAGGCGCCGCTCCTCCTCGATGGCCGAGGGCCCCTCGGCCAGGGAGATCGGCAGCAGGCCCTCGGCGACGCCGACGAGCACGACGGCGTCCCACTCCAGGCCCTTGGCGGCGTGCAGGGAGGACAGGGTCACCCCCGCGACGGTCGGGGCGTTCTGCGCCTCGGCCCTCTCGGTCAGCTCGGCGACCAGGCCGTCGAGATCGGCCCCGCGGCGCTCGGAGAGCTGGTCGGCGAGCTCGACGATGGCGTTGAGGGAGTCCCAGCGCTCGCGCACCGCCCCGCGCTGCGATGGAGGCTGGGGCGCCCACCCCTCCCGGAACAGGACCATCCGCGTGTCCTCCCCGAGGTCGCCGCTGAGGCTCGCCCGCTCGGTGCGTGCGGCCGCGCGCAGCAGCACCATCGCCCGCTTGACCTCATCGCGCTCGAAGAAGCGCTCCCCTCCCCGCACGAGGTAGCCGATGCCGGCACCGGCCAGCGCCTGCTCGATGACCTCGGACTGGGCGTTGGTCCGGTACAGGACGGCTATCTCGCTGACGGGCACTCCGGCGGCCGTCAGGCGGCGCACCTGCTCGACCACCCCGGCGGCCTCGGCAACGTCGTCGTCGTAGGTCTCGAAGCGCACGGCCGGGCCGCTGGGTCGTTGCGCGACCAGCTCGACCGCACCCGCCGGCAGGGCCAGCGCCCCTCCCCCGCGCCGCGAGCGCGACAGGACCCGGTTGGCCAGTGACACCACCTCGGGGGTCGAGCGGTAGTCGCGGCTGAGCCGCACGACGCGGGCGCCCTCGTAGCGGGAGGCGAAGCCGGTGAGGAACTCCGGGGTCGCGCCGGCGAAGGAGTAGATGGTCTGGGAGGCGTCCCCGACGACGCACAGCTGGCGCCGGTGCCCCAGCCACAGGTCGAGGAGCCGCTGCTGGAGCGGGGAGACGTCCTGGTACTCGTCGACGACGAAGTGCTTGTACTGGCCGCGCACCTGGGCGGCGATGTCCTCACGGTCGAGCAGGATGCCCACCATGAGCAGCAGGACGTCCTCGAAGTCGATGACGCCCCGCTCGGTCTTGGCCTCCTCGTAGGCAGCCAGGACCCTGGCCACGGTTGCCGGCTCCAGCCCGCCGACGCCCTCGCGGCGCTGGAGGGCGGCGGCCTCGGCGTAGTCCTCCGGCAGGGTCATCGTGACCTTGGCCCACTCGACCTCCGCCGACAGGTCGCGGATGAGGGCGCGGTCGGTCGACAGGCCCAGGCGCTGGGCGGCGGCGCCGACGAGCCTGCCCTTGTACTTCTCGATCTCCGGTCGACGGCCCCCGATGGCCGTGGGCCAGAAGTAGGTCAGCTGGCGCAGCGCCGCGGAGTGGAAAGTGCGGGCCTGGGCTCCGTGCACGCCCAGGTCGCTCAGGCGCGAGCGCATCTCACCGGCGGCGCGGGCGGTGAAGGTCACCGCCAGCACCTGGGCCGGCTGGTAGGCGCCCACCGTCACGCCGTGGGCGATGCGGTAGGTGATCGCCCGGGTCTTGCCCGTGCCCGCCCCGGCCAGGACGCACAGGGCGCCTTCGAGGTGCTCGGCGACCTGCCGCTGGTCGGGGTCGAGGGCCCCGAGGAGCTCGTCCGCGCTGGGAGGGCCGGCGGGCCGCGCGGTGGTCGACACGGCGGATGGCACAGCGGACGGCGCGAAGGATGCGGGCGCACCGGCGCGGCGCGGGGCGGGTGTCGGGGGATGCTCGCTCATCACGGCCCAGCCTGCCACGCCGGTGCGACGCGACGGGCGGGGCTCAGGACACCGGCCCGCCGTACCAATCCTCGATGAGCATGCGTCCGATCGAGGTCGGCCCCGGCAGGACGATCTCGCCGACGCTCACGGCCTCGGACAGCTCACGGCGGTCGACGAGCCGGGCGCCGGTCACCTCCTTGCCGTCGGGGCTGGGCGCCGGTGAGCCCGCAACGAGCCGGGCGCGGAAGGCCAGCATGAGGGAGCGGGGGAAGGGCCACGGCTGGCTGGCCACGAAGGCCAGCTCGGCGACCTCCAGGCCGGTCTCCTCAGAGACCTCGCGGGCAACGGCGGCCTCGACCGCCTCGCCGGCCTCGACGAAGCCGGCGACCACCGAGTAGCGGTGAGCCTCCCAGGCGGCGGCGTGGACCATGAGGAGCCGGTCGTTGTCGTCGGTGGCGGCCACGATGACCGCCGGGTCGGTGCGGGGGAACTGGACGGTCTGGCAGCCCGAGCAGGCACGCGCCCACCCGGCCTCGACCGGGCTGGTGTGGTGACCGCAGGCCGGGCAGAAGCCGGCGCGCGCGTGCCAGGCGGCCACGGCCACGGCAGCGGTGGCCAGGCCCGCGTCGTGTGCGTCCAGAGCTGCTCCGACGGCCCGCAGGGGGCTGAGGGGGTGGCGATCGAGCACCTGCGCCAGGGCGGGGTGCGCGCGAGCGGCCCCCTCGGCGTCGGTCGCCTCGGCGAGGTCGGCGGGAACGAACACCGCCAGCCACGAGGGAGGGGCGGCCGGATCCTCCTCGTCGCGACGAGGCTCCCCCCGGCCCAGGTAGCAGGTGCGCAGGCCGGCGAGGTCGAGGTCGGCCGCAGTCAGCGGCGCCAGGCGCGGGCCCGCTCCAGATCGGTCGAGCGCGACGCGTCCTCGGGCGTCAACCAGGAGCAGACGGGTGGCGGGGTCGGCGGCCAGCTCCTCGAGCAGGCCGGGCCGACTCCGGCGGGAGGCGTCCCGGCCATTGGTCGAGCGCGCCAGGGACCGGTCCCTCCACCCGTCCTCGATGGTCGGCAGGACAGGGGTGCCCGCCGTCGGCTGCCGGTGGGGAGCATGATGCGTGCTCTCACTCATGGACCCAGCCTAATGCGGGCGGCGCCCGCCCCTGGAGCAGGGCCGTCCACCGGGCCACCCGCCGCCGACGTCACGAGCCCCGGCCCCACCCCCTCCGCGAGATCGGGACATATGACACCGTGAGATCGGGAGATATGGCACCGGACTCGTATCACCCGACCCACCCCTTGGCCTTGCCCATTGACTGCCGGCAGAGCCCTCAGCATCCGTGCTCGCCGCCGGGCCCTCAAGGCTGCCGGGCCGCTACCAGGTCGCCTGGCGTCGCCCCACCAACAGGCCCCACGTGACCGTGATCGCGCTTGCAGCGACCTGAGCAGCGAGGCTGCTCGGAGTCCCCGTTCCCTCAAGAATCACCAGGGCGCTCGGAAGTCCTGCCACAACAGCGGCGTCGGGCCCACTCATCACGATCTGCACCAATCCCGGTGGCAGAGAACCCACTGGTGTTGAGACCAGGCTTCCAGTGAACACCGGGGAGGGACGATACGCAGAACGCAGTATGGCCCCAGACCATCCCAGTCCGCAGACCACTATCAGAGCGATGGTGATCCACCACGGGCCGCCGGCTACAGATGCCGATGCGCCTGGATCCTGGTTATCCCCTGACGCCGTACGCGCAACCGATCCGATCAGCATCGCGAGAGTGAGCCAGAATGACATTCCTAACGCGGGGACCAGGAGGTGCCCGGCCCTCACGCGGACCGCGCCGACCGGCCAGTTCTGGTCCGCTCCGCCGTCCCACCACGCGCGCCTGGCCGGCTCGGCGAAGCTCAACGCAGCCACCCAGCCTCCGAGGAGGTGAAGACAGACACCGGTCGACAAGCCCAGCGAGTACATCTGCGGAACGACGGCGACGACGAGCCCCAACAGGACCTGGATCACACGGTAGGGCTGCCGACACAGAAGCAGCCAGTCCGCCTGAGCGATAACAATCGTGGGACGCCACGCGCGAGGCACGCGCCTGGCGGCACCGGCCAACAACAGCCGAGACGACGCAGAAGGCACGCGGGCTTCGGACGACATGAGCCGCCCCAGCGCACGCACATCCAACGCGAGCACAGAAGAGTGAACACCAAACGCTCTTGAGGCGACATCGATAAGCAGCCGGTCGGAGATGCACGCCAGTTGCGCACGCACCGCACGCCAGCACCATGCCGCCACCGCAAGGCCAGCCGAGCCGGCGACGAGAAGTACGCCTCCGGCTGGGCCCCGCTGAATCGACGGCCCAGCAATTCCAACAACAGCAACCGCTGCTGAAGCGAGCAGAACAACGGCGCGAAGAACCCCGACACCCCGCTCATGGACCTGCAGCCAGAATAAAGAAAGGACGGTGAACGACATGCCTGCGGCGCCGATCAACCCTAGTCCGACGGCCTGGGCTACCCCTGTTCCGCCAATGACAGCGCCGACGACTCCAGCCACGCCCCCCAAGACCCCGAACAGCGTCCATTCGATGCGAGCAAGAGGAGTCAGCAGCCCACGTCGGTCGCCCGGCAGGGAGAGCCACCATGAGGCCTCCCAGGAACGCAAGAACAAGGGACCCAAACGCCATGCCACACCGACTATGATCGAGACGCACAGCAGAAACATGAATAAAAAGGTCCAGGTCGGATGCGGAACCGAACCGCCCAACCCGTCGGTGGCATGTTTCCTCAGGGACCCCGAGATCGCCCCCAGGGTTGAGGTCGTCAGCGCACCGACAACACCAACAGCCAGCAGCAGTTCGTACGCCATGGTTGCTGTCCGCCCGAGCGCCACCGACTGTTGACCGGCATGAGAACGCGTCCAGCGTCTCACCTCCGCCGCTGATGGATACGTCCGGACAGTATGCACTCCGCTCGTCGCGGGCGACTGCGGGGTCACGATGCGATCTCCATCAACTTCATCGTGCCGGTGGCGACATCGACGGGCTCAGGCTCGTCACCCACGACGAGCACATCGGTCGCCACATCCTTGACGAGCTCGACGTCATGGGTGGCCAGCAGCACTGCGCCCCCTGAGTCGCGCTTGCGACGCATGTAGAACGCCAGCATGTGACGAGCGGTGCGATCCAAACGTTGCTCAGGCTCGTCAAGCACGATGAGATCCGATGGGCGCGCGAACACCGATGCGAGCGTGAGACGACGTCGTTGCCCTCCTGACAGTTGATCGGGCACCGCGCCCGCGAGTCGCAGGAGACCGAAGTGATCCAGCAACGTCGCAACGACCTCGTCCGGATGCGCGACCGCATGACCATAGCAGACGAGACGCAGGTGCTCGCGCACGGTCAAGGACGGAAAGAATGCATCTCCCCCCACATCCACCGCCAACACTTGACGCTGAGATCCGGACCGCGGATCCGGCCTATCTCCCAGCACACTCACCTGGCCGCCCAAAGGGGGAATGAGACCGCAACAAGTGCCGAGCAGCGTTGACTTCCCCGCACCATTTACGCCAACAAGAGCCAGCACCCTTCCGAACTCGAGAGCAAAACTCACGGGCGCACAGACCGGGTTCTTACCATAACCAGCCACCAGAGCGTTTGCAACAAGAATCGATTGACTCTCATCTCGACGTTTCTGCACCAAAACCAATACCCACAAGATACCTATAAAAATGAACAGTTCTCCAAGTTGGCGCAACAGACTCTCGACGCTTCGCCCAACTATCGGCATCTACTGTAACCCACCGAGATGCAGTCAATAGCATTTACCGAATTAGGTAACGGCAATCTGCATGCGTTACTACCTCCGGGAATGCGGTGTCGATTCGCCGCAATTTTGAGATACAAAACACTCGACAGTGCGTGTATGATCGGGAATCTAAGAGCAGCGCCCACAAGACAGTATGGAAACGAGGAGTCGAGAAATAGTGCGGAAAAGGCGTCCGCCCGTTACCTTGTTGGTGGTCCCGGGTGGTCCGGGGCTGGGCCAGCTGCTGCGGG
>NZ_JAUNHI010000039.1 GCF_030524025.1 Actinomyces sp.
AGCTGTTCAAGCAGCTGCTCATGGTGGCGGGCATGGAGCGCTACTACCAGATCGCGCGCTGCTACCGCGACGAGGACTTCCGTGCCGACCGGCAGCCGGAGTTCACCCAGCTCGACATCGAGATGAGTTTTGTGACCCAGGAGGACGTCATCTCGGTCGCCGAGGACGTCCTGCGTGAGGTCTGGGCGCTCATCGGCCACGATCTCGACACCCCGATCCCGCACATGACCTACCACGACGCCATGGAGCGGTACGGCACTGACAAGCCCGACCTGCGTTTCGGGTGCGAGCTGGTCGACCTCACCGCCTACTTCGCGCACACCTCCTTCCGCGTCTTTCAGAACCCCTACGTTGGTGCGGTCGTCATGCCCGGCGGGGCCTCGCAGTCGCGTCGGACCTTCGACGCCTGGCAGGACTGGGCCAAGCAGAGGGGCGCGCGCGGCCTGGCCTATGTGACGGTGGCCGAGGACGGCGCGCTCGGGGGGCCGGTGGCCAAGAACATCTCCGAGGAGGAGCGCGCGGGCCTGGCCCGTGCTGTGGGAGCCGGGCCGGGCGACTGCATCTTCTTCGCCGCAGGACCGGCGGACGCCTCCCGAGCGTTGCTGGGAGCCGCCCGGCTGGAGATCGGCAGGCGGTGCGGCCTCATCGACGACGACGCCTGGTCCTTCGTGTGGGTGGTCGACGCCCCGCTGTTCAAGCCCTCCGCCGAGGCCAAGGCCGAGGGCGACGTCGCACTGGGCAAGTCCGCCTGGACGGCCGTCCACCACGCCTTCACCTCGCCCAAGCCCGAGTGCATGGAGACCTTCGACGCCGACCCGGGCGCCGCGCTGGCCTATGCCTACGACATCGTGTGCAACGGCAACGAGATCGGCGGCGGCTCCATCCGTATCCACCGCCGGGACGTTCAGGAGCGCGTCTTCGCCGTCATGGGCATCGACGAGGCCCAGGCACAGGAGAAGTTCGGCTTCCTGCTGGACGCCTTCCGGTTCGGGGCTCCGCCGCACGGCGGAATCGCCTTCGGCTGGGACCGGATCGTGGCCCTGCTGACCAGGTCCGAGTCCATCCGCGACGTCATCGCCTTCCCCAAGTCCGGCGGAGGCTTCGACCCGCTGACCCACGCACCCGCCCCGATCACTGCCGAGCAGCGCAAGGAGGCCGGCGTCGACGTCGTGGAGCAGGACGCACAGGACTGAGGCGTCGGCGCCTGCGGAGCTACAGCCGCCCGAGGACGCAGACGAAGCCGCGCTCGCCCGCGGCCCACTCCTCGTCATTGGGCCCAAGCGTGTTGATCGAGTAGCTGGTGGACAGGTCGAGTCCATAGAGCTCGGCGTAGGTGCTCGTGCACGTCGCATTGACCTGAGGGTCATCGG
The DNA here is from genome assembly GCF_030524025.1 of Actinomyces sp. Lineage (GTDB taxonomy): Bacteria > Actinomycetota > Actinomycetes > Actinomycetales > Actinomycetaceae > Actinomyces. The sequence goes on from NZ_JAUNHI010000039.1 coordinate 1,371, forward strand.
CCAGGGCCTCGGTGGGGCTGGAGGCTGTGCTGGCCGGGTCGAAGGTGCCGCCGGCGAAGACGATCCAGTCGGCCTGGGCGCAGTCGACCTCGCTGAGGCTCGTGCCGCCCAGGACCAAGGTCTCCCGGCGCAGGCAGGTCCCCGGAGGCCAGGGCATGTCATCGGAGTAGGGGATGCCCTGGGCGTCGACTTGTGCAGGAGTCGGCGTGGCCGACGGCGGGCGCGGGACGTCGCCGAGCCGGCTCAGTGCCGCAGCGAGCTCGCTGCCGTCACGGAAGCGCTGCGCGGGGTCGGGGTGCAGCGCACGGTTGAGAAGCGGGCGCAGCACCTGGGGAATACGCGGGTCCGAGGTGTCCATGGGCGCCGACAGGCCGGTGATGATCACCTGGAGGCTCCCTGCCCGGCCGTCGGGGGTGCGGCGCGGGCCGCGGCCATCTCTCGCATGAAGCGTCGCCGGTTGCGTTCGTCGTGCAGCGGCCTGGAGTCGATCTTGACGGCCACCGGACGCCCCAGTGAGATCTGCTCCCCGGCGTAGACCGTGGCGAGGCCTCCCCGACCGAGCGGTTCTCCCAGCCGTACACCGGGCACAGGCGGTGCGACGTCCGACCAGGTGTCGGGGCCGGGAAAGGGGCTGCTCATGATCGTGGTGGGCGCGCACCGGTGCAAACCTGTGCGGGGTCCCTGCCCGACGAGCCTCATCGGGCAGGGGCCCCGCAGCGGTCGGCGGTGAAGGCCGAGGAAGGTCGGGGGCCGGGCGACCCGATCTGTCAGGCGGCGTGGGTGCAGGTCGCGCAGCTGCAGTCCTGGCAGGTGCACGACGAGCAGGCGTCCGAGCAGTGCTCGCACGAGCAGGTGCTGTGGTTGCACGTCGGACACGAGCAGTCCGCGCACTGGCAGGTGGCGCAGGAGTCGGTGCAGTCGGGGCACACGCAGGTGTCGCACTCGTCGTAGTGGCCGTTGTCCTCGTGGTGGAGGTGGCCGTCGTGGAGGTAGTCGACGTGGTCGCCGTGGATGACGGCCTCGTGGCCACAGCCCGGTCCATGGGTGTGGTTGTGCGCTTCGGCGGGGCGGTGCTCGGTCGTGGCGGTCATGGTCACTCCTTCGTGGTGGCGCGGCACCAGTGGCCGCGTGGCGCGAATGGTTCGCTGTTGGTCCGGGCGCAGGCTCCACATGCGGACGACCTGGAATGATCGCAACGCACCGAAACCGGTTGCCGTCAATAAGAATGTACGCCCGTGCGGCCGCGACCACGAAACATGAAAATGCTCCTCATCTTCATTCTCTGACGGAACCGTGTTGCTAAACAGGAATGACGAATTTCATTCTCAGAACATGAGTGCGGGCGCTCCATCGGGCCATGAGGCGCTGGTGCGCCGACAGGACCCTGTGTACGGCTCGTCGGTCCTGGCCGCCGACCGGGCACGGATCGGCGCGACGGGGCACAATGGGGCCATGTCGCGCTACACCGAGCTCCACCCGGCCAACCCGCAGGCCCGCCTCGTCCGCCGCGTTGTCGACGTCCTCGAGGACGGGGGCCTCATCGCCTACCCCACCGACTCGGGCTACGCCCTGGCCTGCACGCCGGGGAACAAGGAGGGCATGGACCGGATCAGGACGATCCGCCAGCTCGATGACAAGCACAACTTCACCTTCGTGTGTGCCGACTTCGCCCAGGCCGGCCCGCTGGCGATCGTGGGCAACAACGCCTTCCGGCTCATCAAGCGCCTGACGCCGGGCCCGTGGACCTTCATCCTCAAGGGCACCAAGGAGGTGCCGCGGATGACGCTCAACCCCAAGAAGCACACCCTGGGCGTGCGCATCCCGGACCACGCGATCACCCAGGCCCTCGTCGCCGAGCTCGGCGGGCCGATCCTGTCCTCAACCCTCATCCGGCCGGGGGCCACCGAGCCGGAGTCCTCGGGATGGCAGATCGAGGACTCTCTGGGCCACCTCATCGACGTCGTCGTCGAGGGGCCCGTGACCTCCACCGAGCCGACGACCGTGCTCGACCTGACCGCCGACGTCCCCGAGATCCTGCGTCAAGGAGCGGGTCCGGCCGACCTGCTCTAGACCGGAGTGACCCGCCAACGACGACTGCGGGGTTCCGCGCGACCCGCCCGCATCGCGGCCATCTCATGGGCCGGCCCCGACAACGCCTCTGAGCGCGGGGGCCTTCAGCCCCGCAGGCCGTAGCCGCCGCGCCGTCCCGGCATCCATGGCGGGGACCACCAGGCCCAGCCCCCCAGCAGGGTGATCATGGCGGGGGTCAGAACCGTGCGCACGACAAGGGCGTCGATGAGGAGGATCGCGGCCAGGGCGAAGCCGAGCTCCTTGGTGCTCAGCAGGTCCCCGACGACGAAGGCGCCACAGGCGGCCGTCGTCACCAGGGCCGCCCCGATGACCGCCCGCCGCGAGCGCCTCAGCCCCGTGGCCAGGGCGGTGGCGTCGTCGAGCCCGGCGCCCCGCTGCTCGGCGACGCGCGCCAGGTGGACCGCCTCGACGTGCATGGTCAGCCCGTAGCCCACGGCGGCGGCCATGACGGCCACATAGGTCTCAACACCCCCCACCGGAGTGACGCCGAGCCGGTCGGCCAGGTGCCCCGCCTGGAAGACCCATGTCGTGGCACCCAGGCCCGCGGCCAGCGACATGCAGGAGGTGACCACCGCCTTGAAGGGCAGCAGGACTGAGCCCGTGGCGAGAAACAGGACGACGATGGTCATGACGAGGGTGACGGCCAGTGCCAAGGGCGCTGAGGCCGTGACCGCCGCCCTGAGGTCGACCTGGCCGGCAGCCTGCCCGGTCACCCACAGGTCGGCCGGCGCCGCCAGGGAGCGGATGTCCTTGACCGCGTCCTCGGCGGCGGGGGTCGTGCCGTTGCCGTCGAGGTCGAGGTAGACCACCGTGTAGTCGCCCGCCACCGAGGGCTGCGTGGCGCCGGTGACTCCCTCGACGCCGGCGACCTGGTGGGTGATGAAGGAGGCGACCCTGTCCCCGGTCGCCGAGATGATGAGCGTCGCATCGGGCTGGGCGGGGGAGGGGTAGTCCTCCTCGAGCACGCTGACATAGGTGCGCTGGTCCGAGCCCGGCGGCAGCTGGTCGGTGGTCGAGGACACGAGGTGGGCCTGGCGCACCGGGGAGGCCAGGGCCACGAGCACCGCCGCGCAGGCCACCAGCGCGACCCAGGGCATGCCCCTGACCTGGCCCAGGAGCACGGCGATGGCGCTCGAGCCGTTGCCGCGGCCGCCCGCGCCGGGCAGAACCCGCACCAGGCGCTGGAGGAGGGAGGGCTGTTCGAGGCGCCGCCCCAGGAGGACGAGCACGGCCGGCACGAGCGTGATGGCGGCGGCCACGCTCACCCCGGTCACGACGATGCCCCCCAGGCCCACTGCCCGCAGCACGTCGGAGTCGATCATCGCCACGCCCAGGAGCGGGGCGACCAGCAGCAGCCCGGAGACGACGACGGTCCTGCCGGCCGTGGTCAGTGTCTGCCTCATCGCGCGCGCCACGTGGACATCGCGCCTGCCGGTGCGCGCACGCCTGCGTCGGCCCGCGGCCTCGTCGTCCTCCTCCTGGCGGGGGTGAAGGAGCTGTTGGCGGTACCGGGTGGTCATGAGCAGGCCGTAGGCCGTCGAGGCGGCCATGGCGACCGCCACCAGCCCGGTGACCACCGGAGCCTGGACGGGCACGACCAGGGACAGTAGGAGGAGGGCTCCCAGACTCGTGGCTGCGGCCGTCAGGCAGGCCAGGGCGGGGGCCCCGGCGAGCAGCACACCGCCGAGCACGATGAGGAGGACGACCAGAACCGTCAGCACCGCCACGGCGCCGCCCGCGGCGAGGTCGGCCCGGGCCCGGTCCCCCAACGCGGCGTCTTCGATCGACTCGTCCGAGACGATGCCCTCGACCTCGGGCGACACCTCGACCAGCTCGGAGGGGACCCGGGCCAGGCGCTGCTCGACCTTGGTGACCGTCGCGTCGACCTCGGCGGCGTAGTCGAGGTCCTCGGCGTCGGCCACCTGCTCGCCGTTGGGGTCGACCGTGACGATGACGAGGAAGCTGTCCAGCTCGGCGGAGGCCATGGCCTGTGCCGCCGGCTCGGCGAGCATGCCGGGCACGACGAAGGGGTCCAGGACGTGCTGCTCACCCACGAGCTGGCGCAGGTCCGCGTGCGCGTCACTGAGCGCCGCGGCAACCTGCTCCTGGGTCCGGGTCGAGGAGATGTCGACGCCGGAGACCAGCAGGGTCACCGTCCGGGCGTCACCGGAGAGCGTGTCGAGCACGGCCTGCCCCTCGGCGCTCTGGGAGCCAGTGACCGTCGTCGTGTCCCCGCTGAGCGAGTCCAACAGGCCGGTGCGTCCCGAGCCCGTCAACGAGGCCGTCAGGAGCACGACAGACAGGACGGTCCACGTGCCGACGACGTACCACGCGTCCTTGATCACGCGACGAGAGAGCCAGGCGAGCATGGGGTCATTGTTCCATCGATCGCCGCCCGGTCAGCCCCGTGTCCCGCCTGCGCACGCCAGGCCGCCCGCGGACCGGCGCGTCGGGCCGCCGGAGGGCGGCTATGGTCGAGCCATGGACCTGTTCGACAGCGTGGGCACCGACGAGGTCGGACTGCCGGTGGACGAGGGCGCGCCCCTGGCCGTGCGCATGCGTCCGCGCTCGCTGGACGAGGTCGTCGGCCAGGGCCATCTTCTGGCGCCGGGCTCGCCTCTGCGCCGGCTGGTCGAGCCGCCCCAGGGGCGGCCCGGGGGTGCCGGAGTCTCCAGCGTCATCCTGTGGGGGCCTCCGGGCACCGGCAAGACGACCCTGGCCTATCTCGTGGCCCGTGGCAGCGGACGGCGCTTCGTCGAGCTGTCGGCGGTGACGGCGGGGGTCAAGGATGTGCGCGCCGTCGTCTCCGATGCCCGCAGACGACTGGGGGCCGGCGGCCAGGAGTCCGTCCTGTTCATCGACGAGGTCCACCGCTTCTCCCGCTCCCAGCAGGACGCGCTGCTGCCCAGCGTGGAGAACCGGTGGGTCACGCTGATTGCGGCCACCACCGAGAACCCCGCCTTCTCCGTGGTCTCACCCCTGCTGTCGCGCTCCCTCCTGCTGACCCTCAGGCCACTGGGCGCCGAGGACCTCCGGGAGCTGGTCGAGCGGGCGCTGAGCGACCAGCGGGGCCTGGGCGGGCAGGTCGGCATTGAGGAGGAGGCCTGCGAGCAGGTGGTGCGCATGGCGGGATCCGACGCCCGCAAGTCCCTGACCGTCCTCGAGGCGGCCGCGGGCGCCGTCCTGTCGTCCTGCGCCTCCCCCGGCTCCGAGGGGTCGGAGCCCATGATCCGCCTGGCCGACGTCGAGCGCGCGGCCGACGTGGCGGCCGTGCGCTACGACCGCGCCGGGGACCAGCACTATGACGTCATCAGCGCCTTCATCAAGTCGATGCGCGGATCGGATCCCGATGCCACGCTCCACTACCTCGCGCGGATGATCACCGCCGGGGAGGACCCCCGGTACATCGCGCGGCGCATCACCATCCACGCGGCCGAGGACGTCGGTCTGGCCGACCCCTCCGTCCTGCAGACCGCGGTCGCCGCCCAGCAGGCGGTGGCGCTCATCGGGATGCCCGAGGCCCAGCTCGTCCTGGCGCAGGCGGCCCTGGCAGTGGCCACCGCCCCGAAGTCCAACGCCGTGACACGGGGGATCGACGAGGCGATGGCCGACGTGCGCGCGGGCAAGGCGGGCCAGGTCCCGGCCCACCTGCGCGACGCCCACTACCCCGGGGCGCAGGGCCTGGGCCACGGCCAGGACTACCTCTACCCCCACGACTTCGCCCACGGCGTCGTCGCCCAGCGCTACCTTCCCGAGGGCCTGGAGGACGCCGAGTACTACCGGCCCACCGCCCACGGCTTCGAGGGCCGGCTCGCCCAGCGCCTCGACAAGGTCCGTCACATCGTCAGGGGGGACTGACAGATGCCACCCACCGCGGCGGGTCCTCCCTCCGGCTCCGAGCCCCGGTCCTCCCGCCCTGAGTCCACCGGCTGGACGGTCGGCCTGACGACGCGCATCGTGGTGGTCGGACTGGGCGCGGGGCTGCTGGCCGGACTGCTCGGTGTGGGCGGGGGAACGGTGCTGGTCCCCGCGCTGGTCGCCCTGGCCGGGATGGACCAGCGCCGCGCCGCGGCGACCTCCTTGGTGGCCATCGTGCCGACTGCGGCGGTGGGCGCCGTCGCCTACGGCGCCCAGGGGCAGGTCTCCGTCCCGGCGGCACTCCTCCTGGCCGTCGGCTCCCTGACGGGCGTCAGGCTGGGGGTCGCCCTCCTCCACCGCCTGCCGGCCGCCATGCTGCCGTGGCTCTTCAGCGGCTTCGTCGTCCTCGTGGTCGTCTCCCAGCAGCTGGTGGTCCCGGTGCGCGAGGCCCAGCTGGCCCTGGACGTGCCCCGCGGGATCGTGCTGGTCGGCATCGGCCTGGTCGCCGGCGCCATGGCCGGTCTGGTCGGGGTCGGCGGAGGGGTGGTGGTGGTGCCGGGCCTCGAGGTCGTCCTGGGCCTGGGAGACCTGCTGGCTCGGGGAACCTCGCTGCTGGTCATCGTCCCGACCGCCGTGTGGGGGACGGTCGGGAACCTCGCGCGTGGCAGCGCCGACCTGCGCACGGGGGTGGTGGTGGGTCTGGCAGCGGCGGCCGCCTCCCCGGTCGGCGCCCTGCTCGCCGAGCGGCTGAGCCCGCGGGCCGGCAGCGCGGTCTTCGGCTGCTTCCTCGTGGTGGTGCTCATCCACCAGCTGTGGCGGGCGCGGCACCAGAGCCGGAACCCGGCCCGATCCTCGTGAGGATCGGCTCACACCGCCATCGGCGGGCGTGCGCCGCCCGGGGCGGGCGCGCTAATGTGTCTAAGCTGCCGACCCGGGTCCGCTGTCGCACAGAGGACCCGTCACGGCACTCCTGGGGTCCTGGCCCACCACGAGGCTGACCCCGCGCGGCGTGCACCCGCCCGCCGCGTGCGAGAACAGATCCGACAGGAAAGACAGGCAACAGCCATGAGCTCCTCCCGCTCCCGCCGCCAGGTGCGCCTCTCGCGCGCCCTGGGCATCCCGCTGACCCCCAAGGCCGTGCGCTACTTCGAGAAGCGCCCCTACGGCCCCGGTGAGCACGGCCGCGCCCGCCGCCGCGCCGAGTCCGACTACGCCGTGCGTCTCAAGGAGAAGCAGCGCCTGCGCGCCCAGTACGGCATCCGTGAGGCCCAGCTCCAGCGGGTCTTCGAGGAGGCCCGCCGTGAGAAGGGCCTGACCGGTGAGTCCCTTGTCGAGCTGCTCGAGATGCGCCTGGACGCGCTCGTCCTGCGCTCGGGCTTCGCCCGGACCATCGCCCAGGCGCGTCAGGACGTCGTCCACCGCCACATCATGGTCGACGGCAAGGTCGTGGACCGCCCCTCCTTCCGCGTCAAGCCGGGCCAGACCATTCAGGTCCGCCCGCGCTCGCAGGTCATGGTCCCCTTCCAGATCGCAGCCGCCGGCACGCACCGCGACGTCCTGCCCCCCGTGCCGGACTACCTCAGGGTCGAGCTCGAGAAGCTGTCGGCCACGCTGGTCCGCCGTCCCAAGCGCGACGAGGTGCCGGTGACCTGTGACGTCCAGATGGTCGTCGAGTACTACTCCCGCTGAGTCCCACGGCTCAGCCGACTGGGACGCCCCGCACCGCATCGTCCGGTCCGGGGCGTCCCCGTTATGACGGGGCGGCTGCGCCCCGCCCAGCCACTGACCGCCCGGCTCCGCCCCGGTTCCCCGGCGAGGCCGACCACCACACGAACAGGACGGGCACCACCATGCGCACCTCCGAGATCCGCACCCGCTGGCTGGACTACTTCGCCGCCAACGGCCACGAGATCCGCCCCTCGGTCTCCCTGGTCTCCCCGGAGCCCTCGATCCTGTTCACCGTGGCGGGCATGGTCCCCTTCATCCCCTACATCCTGGGCACCGAGCCGGCTCCGTGGCCGCGGGCGGCCTCGGTGCAGAAGTGCATCCGCACCAACGACATCGACAATGTCGGCAAGACCACGCGGCACGGCACCTTCTTCCAAATGAACGGCAACTTCTCCTTCGGCGACTACTTCAAGGAGGGTGCCATCAGCTACGCCTGGGAGCTGCTGACCTCCTCGACGCCCGAGGGCGGCTACGGGCTGGACGGTGACCGGCTGTGGATGACGATCTGGGAGGAGGACCGGGTCTCCTGGGACTACCTCACCCGTGAGATCGGGGTTCCGTCCGAGCACGTCCAGGCCCTGCCCTTCAAGGACATCTCCTGGTCGACCGGCCAGCCCGGCCCGGCCGGCTCCTGCTGTGAGATCCACTATGACCGGGGGCCCGCCTACGGGCCCGACGGCGGTCCTCTCGTCGACCTCCAGGGGGACCGGTTCCTCGAGATCTGGAACCTCGTCTTCGACGAGTTCCTGCGTGGCGAGGGCGAGGGCCACGACTTCGAGCTCGTGGGCAAGCTCGACAAGACGGCCATCGACACCGGAGCCGGACTGGAGCGGCTGGCCTTTCTCATGCAGGACAAGCCCAACATGTACGAAATCGATGAGGTCTTCCCCGTCATTGCGGCTGCGCAGTCGATGAGCGGGCGGACCTACGGCGCCGGGGCGGCCGGACCCGAGGCCGGGGACGCCTACCTCGATGACGTGCGCATGCGCGTCGTGGCCGACCACGTGCGCAGCGCCCTCATGCTCATCGGCGACGGGGTGCGCCCCGGAAACGACGGGCGCGGCTACGTCCTGCGCCGCCTCATCCGCCGCGCCGTGCGCTCGATGCGCCTGCTGGGGGTCCGCGAGGCGGCCCTGCCGGTGCTGCTCACCGCCTCCAAGGACGCCATGAAGGCCTCCTACCCCGAGCTCGAGGCGGCCTGGCCCACGATCTCCGAGGTCGCCTACGCCGAGGAGGAGGCCTTCCGCCGCACCCTCGAGGCGGGGACCACCATCCTGGACACTGCGGTCGCCGACGCCCGGTCGGCCGCCGGCGTCACCGGCCGCGCTGTCGTGCCGGGAGACCGTGCCTTCGCCCTGCACGACACCTACGGTTTCCCCATCGACCTGACCCTCGAGATGGCGGCCGAGCAGGGGGTGTCGGTCGACGAGGAGGGCTTCCGCTCGCTCATGGAGGCCCAGAAGGAGCGGGCCCGCGCCGATGCCCGCGCCAAGAAGGCGGGACACACTGATGTGCGCGTCTTCCAGGACGTCGAGAAGGCCATGGGCGGCGGCTCGCAGTTCCTGGGGTACACCGAGTCGGCCTGTGAGGCGGTGGTCACCGGGCTGCTCGTCGACGGCGTCCCGCAGGCGGTGGCGACCGCCCCCGCCGAGGTCGAGATCGTCCTGGACCGCACGCCCTTCTACGCCGAGATGGGTGGACAGCTGGCCGACCACGGCACGATCCGCCTGGCCGAAGGGGGCGTCATCGAGGTCCACGACGTCCAGGCGCCCATCAAGGGGCTCTTCGTCCACCGCGGCACCCTGGCCGAGGGAGGCGTCGCGGTGGGGGAGCGCGCCTACGCCGAGATCGACGTCGTGCGCCGCCTGGCCATCGCCCGGGCCCACACCTCCACCCACATGGTCTACGCGGGCCTGCGACGCGTCGTCGCTCCCGACTCCGCCCAGGCCGGCTCCGAGAACGCCCCGGCGCGCCTGCGCTTCGACTTCACCCACAACGCCGCCCTGACCGGCACGCAGATGGAGGACATCGAGGAGCTCGTCAACGACGCCCTCGCCCAGGACCTGACGGTGACCACCGAGATCATGCCCCTGGAGGAGGCGCGCGCCTCGGGAGCCATCGCCCTGTTCGGGGAGAAGTACGGCGAGCAGGTGCGCGTGGTCACCATCGGCGAGGACTTCGACCGCGAGCTGTGCGGCGGCACCCACGTGCCCTCCACCGGACACATCGGACGCGTCGCCCTGCTGTCCGAGGGCTCCATCGGCTCGGGCGTGCGCCGCATCGACGCCCTCGTGGCCGACCGCGCCTACACCTTCCAGCGCAAGGAGCACGCCCTGGTCTCCCAGCTCTCGACGATGCTCGGAGGACGCGCCGAGGAGCTGCCCGGACGCGTCGAGTCGCTCATGGCGCGCCTCAAGGAGGCCGAGAAGAGGCTCGCCGCCGCCGAGCAGGCGGCGCTCGTGTCGCGAGCAGCCGAGGTCGCCCAGTCCGCCACGCGGATCAACGGCTTCCTACTGGCCAGTGCCGACCTCGGCGAGGTCGGCTCGGCTGACGCGCTGCGCTCGGTCGCCCTCGACGTGCGCACCCGTCTGGGCCAGGCCGAGCCCGTGGTCGTGGCCGTGGCCGGCGTGGCCAACGCACGCCCCTTCGTCGTCGTGGCCACCAATGCCGGCGCCCGGGAAGCCGGTGCCCGGGCGGGAGCCCTCGTGCGCGCCGCGGCCAGTGCCCTGGGCGGCGGGGGAGGGGGCAAGGACGACCTCGCCCAGGGCGGAGGCCAGGACCCCGCAGCCGTCGGCCAGGCCCTGGCCGCGGTCGCGCGCGGGCTCGGCTCCTGAGCCGGCCATGCGACCGGGAGTGCGGCTGGCCTTCGACGTGGGCAAGGCACGCGTCGGTGTCGCCAGGTGCGATGCCGAGGCGATTCTCGCCGTGCCACTGGTGACGCTGCATCGTGATCGTTACGGTGCCGACCTCGACGAGGCGGCCGACCTCGTCGCGGACTACGATGCCATCGAGGTGGTCGTGGGCCTGCCCAGGCACATGAGCGGCGGCTCGTCGTCCTCGACGCGTGACGCCCGGGACTGGGCGCGCCGGCTGGCCGGCATCGTCGCACCGGTGCCGGTTCGCCTAGTCGACGAGAGGCTCACCACGGTCACCGCCCGCAGGGAGTTGTACGAGGCGGGAGTCCCCTCGACCGGCTTCCGGCGGGTGGTGGACCAGGCCGCCGCTGTTGTCATACTGGAGCAGGCCCTCGAGGCGGAGCGCTCCAGCCACGTCCCCGCGGGCGAGCCCGTGCCACCGACCCAGGGAGGCAGACAGTGAGCCAGGACGACTTCTTCGTCGCGATCGGCGTGGACCGGCCCTCGGAGGAAGGTTCGGCCGATGGCGGGCGCACCCCGCGCCGTCGCCGCTTCGGCGACGAGCGCGCCCGCAAGCGGCGCAGGCGTCGCCGGCGCCGGGTGACGACCCTCGTGCTCATCATCGCCCTGGCCATCGTCGGCGTGGTCGGGTACAAGGCCCTCGATGTCGTGCGAAGCACCCAGGGCGACCAGACCCAGCTCTCCGACTACTCCGGCGCAGGCCAGGGCGAGGTCGTCGTCACGATCCCCGAGGGCGCCACGGGCCAGGACATCGCCCAGATCCTCGTCGACGCGGGGGTTGTGGCCACCAAACGCGCCTTCACCGACGCCTACTCGGCCAACGCCAACGCCGCCAACATCCAGTCCGGGACCTACACGTTGCGGCTGAGGATGTCCGGGGCCAACGCCGTGGCCATGCTCCTGGACCCCGCCTCCAAGGACGACCACACCCTGACCGTGCCGGAGGGAGCCACCAAGACCCAGGTCAAGGAGCACCTCATGGACGTGGGCGGGTACACCGACGCCGAGGTCGAGGCCGCCTTCGCCGACACCGCGGCCATCGGGTTGCCCGAGGTCGCCGGGGGCGACGTCGAGGGATGGCTGGCGCCCTCGACCTACGACATCGCCGAGGACGCCTCGGCCACCGACGTCGTGGCCTCGATGGTGCGCACCACCATCTCCCGCCTCGAGGCGGCCGGTGTCGCCGAGGCCGACTACCAGGCGGTCCTGACCAAGGCCTCCATTGTCGAGCGGGAGGTCTCCAAGCCCGAGTACTACGGCAAGGTCGCCCGGGTCATCGACAACCGCCTGGCGGACACCGACGGCGAGACCAAGGGTCTGCTCCAGATGGACTCCACCGTCCTGTACGGCCTGGGCCGCGTCGGCGGCATCCCCACCTCCGAGGAGATTGCCGACACCTCCAACCCCTACAACACCTACGCCCATGCCGGGCTGCCCCCCACACCGATCGGCAGCCCGGGCGAGGAGGCGATCCGCGCGGTTCAGAGCCCGACCGAGGGCGACTGGCTCTACTTCGTCACCGTCGACCTGGAGACCGGCGAGACGCTCTTCTCGGCCACCCACGCCGAGCAGCAGGAGAACACCAAGCGCCTGACCGAGTACTGCACGCGCAACCCCGATGTCTGCGGGACCGCCTCGGCCACGCCCACCGACGGGGGCTGAGCCGTGCCCGACTCCGCCCACCGGAGCACGGCCGGACGCGCCGCCGTCATCGGACAACCGGTCTCCCACTCCCTGTCCCCGGTGCTGCACCGGGCCGCATACGCCGACCTGGGGCTGGACGACTGGCTCTACAGGAGCATCGAGGTCACCGCCGAGGACCTGCCGGCCCTGCTCGAGCGGGTCGCCGCCGTCCCCGATCCCGGCGCCCCCGCCTGGGCCGGGCTGAGCGTGACGATGCCCCACAAGCAGGACCTCGTCGAGATGCTCGACATCGTCGACCCCCTGGCGCAGGTCGTCGGCGCCGTCAACACGGTGGTCGTCCAGCGCCCCGGCCGCGACCGGGGCCTGCTCGTGGGCTTCAACACCGATGTGGCCGGGATCGTCGCGGCGCTGGCTGAGGTCAGGCGGTGCAACGGGCACACCTCGCCACAACCGGTCGGCGAGGCCGTCGTCCTGGGCGCGGGTGCGACCGCCTGCTCGGCCCTGGCGGCCCTGGCCCAGCTCGGTGCGAGCAGGATCATCGTGGTCGCCCGCAACCACGCCGGTCCCCGACGGGCGCTGGCGGCCGCCCACCGCATGGGTCTGGAGGTCAGCCCCATGAGCTGGCGCCCGGGGGACCCGGACTCCGACTCCCGGGTCGCCACCGAGATGGCCCGTGCCGAGATCGTCGTGTCCACCCTTCCCGCCGGAGGCGCCGACCACCTGGCCGCACCCCTGGGCGCCGCACTGGCCGACCGGGGCCCAGTGACTCCGGGGGCGGCCATGCTCGACGTCGTCTACGCCCCGTGGCCCACACCGCTGGCCGAGGCCTGGCAGCGCGGTGGCGCGGCCGTGGCGCCCGGCTGGCTCATGCTCCTGCACCAGGCCACCCCCCAGGTCCGGCTCATGACCGGGCGCACACCCCGCCTGGCGCCGATGCGCACGGCCCTGCGCCGGGCGCTGGACGCGCGCTGAGCCGGTCCGCCAAGGGCGGCTCCATATGGGATGATCGGCGCCATGCTTCGATGGACGACAGCCGGCGAGTCTCACGGCAAGGCCCTCATCGCGGTGCTGGAGGGCGTGCCCGCCGGCCTCGAGGTGACCACCGGCATGATCCGCGCCGCCCTGGCACGCCGCCGCCTGGGTCACGGCCGCGGGGCGCGGCAGGCCTTCGAGCGCGACGAGCTCGAGGTGCTCGGCGGCCTGCGCCACGGGCGCACGATCGGCGGGCCCATCGCCCTGCAGATCGCCAACACCGAGTGGCCCAAGTGGTCCACGGTCATGAGCCCCGACCCGGTCGACCCCGCCGCCCTGCTCATCGACGCGGGCACCGGTGACGAGCGCGAGATCGCACGCAACCGCCCACTGACCCGCCCGCGCCCCGGCCACGCCGATCTGCCTGGGCTGCTCAAGTACGACCTCGACGATGCCCGGCCGGTGCTCGAGCGCGCCTCGGCGCGGGAGACGGCCGCCCGGGTCGCCCTGGGCGCCGTGGCCGCCGCCCTGCTCGACCAGCTCGGCGGCATCGGCCTGGTCAGCCACGTCGTCGCGCTGGGCGGGGTCGTCCTGCCCGAGGAGGTGCTGCGACCGGCCCCCGCCGACGAGGAGCGCCTGAGCGCCGATCCCGTGCGCTGCACCGACCCCGCGGTCAGCGCCCGGATGGTCGAGCGGATCAACGCGGCCAAGAAGGCCGGCGACACCCTGGGAGGGGTCGTCGAGGTCATCGCCACCGACGTGCCGATCGGCCTGGGATCCCATGTCAGCGCCGATCGGCGTCTCGACGCACGCCTGGCCGGCGCCCTCATGAGCATCCAGGCCGTCAAGGGCGTCGAGATCGGCGACGGCTTCGCCGAGGCCGGGCGCCCCGGCAGCGCCGCCCACGACGAGATCGTCTCGTTGAGCCAGGGCAGGGTGGAGCGCGCCACCAACCGCGCCGGAGGCATCGAGGGGGGCATCTCCAACGGCTCGCAGATCCGCGTGCGCGCGGCCTACAAGCCGATCTCCACCGTCCCGCGGGCCCTGCGCACTGTCGACCTGGCCACGGGTCAGGAGGCCACCGGCTTGCACCAGCGCTCCGACACCACCGCGGTCGTGCCCGGGGCGGTCATCGCCGAGGCGATGGTGGCCCTCGTCCTGGCCGACGCGCTGCTGGACAAGACCGGTGGCGACAGCCTCGAGGAGGCCCGGCGCAACCTCGAGGGCTACCTCGCCCGCATCTCGGACCGCACCCGGTGGTGACTCCAGCGTCGGAGCCGCCCCACCAGCCGTGTTGAAGGAACCCCTATGAGCCACCGTCACACCCCTGCCGTCTCCCTCGACCCCGAGCGCCTGCCCCTTGTGCTCGTCGGCCTGCCCGGGGCGGGCAAGACCACGGTCGCCAGACTCCTGGCCACCGCCCTGGGCGTCGTCGTCACGGACACCGACGCCGAGATCCGCAGGCGCGCCCGCCTGACCATCCCGCAGATCTTCGACACCGAGGGGGAGACCGGCTTCCGTGCGCGGGAGACCCGGGCCCTGCGGGCCGTGCTCACCGGCGATGCCGCCGCCCAGGGCGTCGTCGCCCTGGGCGGTGGCGGCATCCTGCGCCCCGAGAACAGGGCCCTGCTGGCCGGCAGGACGGTCATCTACCTCGACGCCTCACCGGCCACGGCGGCCGGGCATGTCGGTGACGGCGCCGGTCGGCCCCTGGTCAGCGCCAGCTCGGACTCCGACTCCACCGAGGCCGCCCACGAGAAGCTCTTCGCCTCGGTCCTGGCCCGCATGGAGGTCCTCCACGCCGAGCGCGCCCCGCTGTATGCCGAGGTAGCCACGCACACGGTCCCCATCGACGGGCTCAGCCCCGAGCAGGTTGCCGCCCTCGTGCTCGTGTCCCTGGGCACCGGCCCCGGGCACACCGCCAAGGCGCTCGCGCAGGCCGCCGCGCAGCACGCCCCGGTGGCCCGTGTCCCCCAGGGTCCGGCCTTCGTCCCCGACACCGAGGGCGCCACGCGGGTGCACGTCTCCGGGGCGCAGGCCTACGACGTCGTCATCGGCCACGGCCTGGACGACGAGCTCGAACGCGCCGTGCGCTCGGCACCCGGGGCCGGTGCCGGGGGAGTGGCCGTCATCCACCCCCGGGCCCTGGGCCGGGCCGCTCAACGCTACGAGACGCGGCTGGCCGCCTCGGGCCTGCGCGTCACTCGCATCGAGGTCCCCGGCGGTGAGAGCGCCAAGCGCTCCAACGTCCTGGACTCGCTGTGGGAGTCCCTCGGCGACTTCCGGCTCGGCCGGGACGGCCTGCTCATCGCGGTCGGTGGCGGCGCCACCACCGACCTCGTCGGCTTCGCCGCCGCCACCTGGCTGCGCGGCGTGCCCGTGGTCCAGGTGCCCACCACCCTCCTGGCCATGGTCGACGCCGCCGTGGGCGGCAAGACGGGCATCGACACCGGTGCCGGCAAGAACCTCGTCGGCGCCTTCCACCCGCCGACCTCCGTCATCGCCGACCTCGACTCCCTGCACACCCTGCCGGTCGATGAGTTGCGCTCCGGGCTGGGGGAGGTCGTCAAGTGCGGGTTCATCGCCGATCCCGTCATCCTCGACCGGGTCCTGGCCGACCCCGCGGACTGCCTGCGCTGGGACTCCCCGGTCCTGGCCGAGCTCGTCGCCCGCTCGGCCAGGGTCAAGGCCGCGGTTGTCGGCGAGGACCTCACCGAGGCGGGCCTGCGCGAGGTGCTCAACTACGGCCACACCTACGCCCACGCCGTGGAGAAGGTGACCGCCTACGGCTGGCGCCACGGTGAGGCGGTGGCCGTGGGCTGCGTCTTCGCCGCTCATGTCTCCCACCGCATGGGCCGCCTCGATGCCGACACGGTCGCCTTGCACCGCCAGGCCCTCGAGGCGGTGGGACTGCCCACCTCCTTCCCCGAGGGAGCCGGACGGCTCGAGGAACTCACGCGCGCGATGCTCTCGGACAAGAAGGTGCGGGCCGGTGCGATCAGGATGGTCCTGCTGGACTCCCTGGCCCGGCCGGTGCGCGGTGTCGTCCCCGACGCAGCCGACCTGAGCGCGGCCCATGACGCGGTCACGGCCGGGGCCTCGGCGGACGCGGCTACCCGGCCATGACCCGGACCACAGGCGCCGGCGTCGTGCTCATCGGCCCTCCCGGAGCCGGGTGCACGAGCGTCGGTCGGGCGCTGGCCCGGCGGCGGGGGCTCGACTTCGCCGACCTTGCGCAGGACGTGGCCCAGGACCTGGGCACTACGCCCGAGCTGGCCCTTGTGTCGGTGCCTGAGGACGTCTACCGGGCACGTGAGGCGGTTAGGGCCGTCGAACTGCTCGGGCGCACCCGCGCCGAGGCCCTCGTCCTGGCCCTGGGCTCGGGCTGCCTGGGGGATCCCGGGGTGAGCCGGGCACTGGCCCGGCCCATCGGGGAGCCCGGACCCAGGGTCATCGCTCTGACGGCCTCACCGAGGACGCTGGCCTCCCGTACCGGCATGGATGCCCCCCGCTCGGTGGCCCTGGGCCCCGTGCACCACGCCTTCGTCGTCATGGCCCGGGAACGGGACCTTCTGTGCCGCCAGCTCGCCGATGTCGTCATCGACACGACCGGGGCGCAGGTCGCCGAGACGGTCGAGCGGATCGACTGAGGATCGGCTAGGGCTCGGGTGCGCTCGCACGCACCGGGGCCGATAGCCGGGCCTGGGCAGTGGTTCTCGGCTGCCTCGTGGTTGGGGCGGTCACGCTCGTGGCCCCACGCGATCGCCTGCGCAGGCGGTGACGCGGCCCGGGCTCAGGTGCCCGGGCCTCGTCACCGTCACCGCGCGGCGGCCTCAGTCGCCGACGGATCGGCGACCACGGCGCAGCAGGAGGGCCCCCACTGTCAGCGGGAGCGCCGACAGCACGAGGATCCCGAGCCCAAGGACACCCCCGGTGCGTGCCAGTGCCGGTCGCCGCCGGTCCGGGTCGGTGACCGCCGGGCTTGCCTGCACGGGACCCGGAGAGGTCGGGCTGCTCGTCTGCGCTGCCGTGCTGGGATCGGGGCTCGGCCCGGTGCTGGGCGGCGTCCCCTGCGTACCCGGGGCACCTGCCGAGGGCACGGGCGTGCCCGGGGCCTCGCTGGCGCCCTCGGAGGGCGTGGCCTCGGAGGTCGGTTCGGGCGTGAGCGTGCCGGAGTCGGCAATGCCCGCGCAGGGGTCGGTCAGGGCGCCGGTGTCCGGGGAGACCGCGTTGTCGGTCATCAGCTGCTGGATGATGGTGCCCATCTCCGTGTTGTCCAGGTAGGCGCCGCGTACCGAGTCCTGCTCGTCGGCGGCATCGAGGAACAGCTCGGAGCCATTGCCCCGCACGAAGAAGGGCACGAGGGCATTGGTGTGGTTCCCCGAGTGCCAGGTCACCTCGGGCACCCGGTCTGCCTGCCCGGCCATCGGCGTCCACTGCGGGTTGGCGCCGACTCCGGCGAGATAGCCGGTCTCGTGGTCGGCGGTGACGATGACGAGGGTCTCCTGCCACGACGATCTCGTCTCGACCCAGTCGACAACGGCCTGGACCGCGTTGTTGAAGTCCGTCTGCTCCTCGATGAGGTGATTGGTGAAGTTGGAGTGGCCCGCCCAGTCGACCGCGCCGCCCTCGACCATGAGGAACATCCCGTTGGAGTCCGTCGAGAGCCGGTTGAGCGCACCGCGGGTCATCGTCTCCAGCGTCGGGACGTCGTTGAGCGGCGTGACACCGATCTCGACGTCCGCCTCCGTGCCACCGGCGCGACGCTCCTGAAGCGTCTCGGCGACCTGGGCGATGCCGGCGATGGGGCGGGAGCCGATCGTGGCGCGGCACTGCTCCTGGGTGGCGGCGGATCCGGCATTGGCCAGCGCCTCGAACTGGGAGCGCTGCTCGATGAAGGACATGGGCGTCTTGCCTCCGATGAGCGAGGAGTAGTCGCCGGGGTCGATCCACGTGTAGTCGGCGGTGCGCTCGGTGTGGTCATCGGTGTACCTCGGATGGCCCGCGCCCATGAGGACATCGGCCCCGGAGTACAGCATCTCGGTAGCCAGCCCCTGGTAGTCGTTGCGGTCGGTGTTGTGGGCGATGAACGCAGCGGGCGTGGCGTGGTTGAAGGGAACCGAGGTGACCAGTCCCAGCTTGCGGCCCGAAGCCATCGCCACCTCGCCGGCGGTCGTCAGCCTCGTCGTGCCGTCGGAGGCGTAGCCCAGGATGCCGTTGGAGGTCTTCGCGCCCGTCGACATGGCCGTGCCCGCCGCCGCCGAGTCGGTCGGTTTGTGGGTCACCCAGTCGAATTCGCCCCAGGCGTTGGTGTCGCGATAGGTGTAGCCGGCGTCGATCGTCGTCTGGGAGTGGTGGGACATTGCCACCTGGCTCCAGTCGGGCTGCATGTAGTCCTCGACGCCGGTGGTGTTGTTCGGGTCCAGGGAGACAGTGCCGTCGGCCGAGGTGACCACCTGGTAGGCGCCGCGACCGGTGCGGTAGAAGTTGGTGGCGTCGAACTGGTTGAAGCCGGCGCCGTCGGAGATGAGGACGATGATGTTCCGCGGGCCGGGCAGGGGTGCGCCGGCGGCGGGAACGGTCGAGAGCGGGGAGAGGGTCAGAGCGGCGGCCGCGCAGACGGCGGCCAGGGCATAGTGGTGCGGGGAGCGTCGTGCCATGAGTGTGGGAACTCCTTGACGGGTGAGAAGAGCGCGGGAGATGCGCTCCCGTCCACCGTTGCCCACCGCGGTGATCGCTCCATGACGGGCGCGCGTACGACGCAGGGCCGTTGTCCGGCGGCTGCGCCAACCGCGGGTGAACCAACAGTGAACCTCCCGGCACCCTCCGCGACGCAGCGCCCGCCCCAGGACGGCCCTGCGCCCCGCCGTGTCATATGTCCCGATCTCGAGGTGCCATATGTCCCGATCTCGGGAAGGGGGGGGTGCCCCTATGTGGTGTGTCAAGCGGCTGTGGGTAGTTTCGTGGCTGG
>NZ_JAUNHI010000011.1:0-13876 GCF_030524025.1 Actinomyces sp.
AATGACGCCCCTGCAGAGAATGACTCATAATCCAAGACTCCTTCGTCAGTGTCGAACATGAAAAGAACATGCCGTCGGGTCAGGGCGTCCTGCCCGTCGGCTCGGGCGAGGCGTCAGCGTGTGCTGGGACGCCACGATGCTGGCCCGCCTCGACGGCCTGCGCCGTCGCGACCGCGGCCGACCTCCGAGCCCCGTACCCGCAGGGCGCCATCGTCCTGGGGCGGTGGGGTGAGGTGGAGCCTCGCGAAGGGCCTGCGGGTCGTGTCCCACAGCGGGGCTCCGGTGGTGTCGGACTGCCTGGACAGTGCCATAACTCTCTCTCCAGCACATCGTTGTGCTCTCGAAGGTGGAGGGTGCATCACGCGTCGTGGGAGGTTTCCCTCGACGTTGTGGTACGACCGTACCGAACCGGAGCGCTCTTCAGAAGTCCTTCAAGGGCCTTCCTCCTAGAATCTCGGTTTCCCAGACTCCTCCCGCCGAGGACCTGTCGGTGGCCATCTGGGCAAAACCCCGCCATGGCAACGTTCTTGAGCGATCGCGCAGGATCCGTCATCGGAGGTGCCGCCTAGGGGGGACCTGTATGAAACCTACCTGTTGTGGTCTCGCGCCCGGCCGCAAGGTGGTCCGCCTGCCCCCCGTGCGGGTCGGCAGCGCCTCGGCGCCCGGCCTGGCGCCGAGGCGCCCGGCCGGGCGATGATCCCGGTCGTGGAACACGTGACAGCCTCCGCAGCAGGAGCGGAGACGGGGCATTCGACCGGGCGCGCGGCGGTCACCGCCGTCGTTCTGGACATCGGCAACGTCGTCCTGGCCTGGGAGCCCGTCGCCGCAGTGGCCGGGAGGGTGGGCCTGAGGCAGTGGGAGGAGTTCGTCGTCGGTGCGGACTTCGCCGGGCTCAACGCCCGCTCCGACGCGGGCGAGCCCTTCGAGACCATTGTGGCGGAGCTGGCGGCAGCGCACCCCCGGCGCCCCGACTGGGTCGAGATCCTGCGCACCTACCGGCGCCACCACACCGACTCCCTGCCCGGTCCGGTCCCCGGGGCGCCCGAGCTCATCGAGGACCTCGTGACCCGGGGCGTGGCCGTGTACGCGCTGACGAACTTCGACGCCGAGCCCTTCGAGGCGGCCCGGCGGCGCTTCCCGGTCCTCGAGCGCTTCGCCGGCGTCGTCGTCTCGGGGCGCGAGCACCTGGTCAAGCCCGACCCGGCCATCTTCACCGTGCTGCTCGAGCGGTTCGGCCTGGATGCCGAGCGCACCCTGTTCGTCGACGACAGCCCGGCCAACACGCGGGCCGCGGCGGCACTGGGGCTCCAGGTCCACCTGTTCACCGGGATCGGGAGGCTGCGCGCCGAGCTGTGCGAGCACGGCCTGCTCCGGGCGCCCGTAGACTGACCCGCATGCGCGTCCTGTTCGCAGGCACCCCCGAGGTGGCCCTGCCCGCCCTCAACGCCCTTGTCGCCGCCCCCGAGCACGAGGTCGTGGGCGTGCTCACCCGCGCCGATGCCCGGCAGGGCCGCGGGCGGGCGCTGCGACCCTCGCCGGTGGCCGCCCGCGCCCGCCAGGAGGGCCTGGAGGTGCGCACGCCCGCAACGCTGAGGGATGAGGCCGTTGCGGCCTGGGTGCGCGACCTGCATGTCGATGTCGCCGTCGTCGTGGCCTACGGCCGGATCGTGCCCCCCGCGTTGCTCGATGTCCCGGGCCACGGCTGGCTCAACCTCCACTTCTCCGTCCTGCCCGCCTGGCGGGGCGCCGCCCCGGTCCAGCACGCCCTCATCGCCGGCGACGATGTGACGGGCGCCTGCGTCTTCCGGCTCGAGGAGGGGTTGGACACCGGGGACGTCTACGCCCGCCTCACCGAGACGATCCGCCCCACCGACACCGCCGGGGACCTGCTCGAGCGCCTGTCGCACGCCGGAGCGCCCATGATCCTCGACGTCCTCGAGGCGCTCGAGGCCGGTGCCATCGTCCCCGAGCCGCAGGACGGGTCGCTGGCCACCATGGCTCCGGTGCTGCGGCCCAGTGACGGCGTCATCGACTGGACGGACCCGGCGCCCGCCATCGAGCGCAGGATCCGGGGGGTGACCCCGGCGCCCGGTGCCCGGACCTGGCTGGGCGCCACCGACCTGCGCCTGGGCCCGGTCGAGGTCGTGGCCAACGGCCCTGGGCTCGCTCCCGGCGAGCTGCAGGTGGCCAAGCGCGAGGTCCTCGTGGGCACCGGCGGCGGCGCGGTGCGGCTCGGTCGTCTCGCGCCGGCGGGACGCAGCTGGATGGAGGCCGAGGCCTGGGCGCGGGGCGCGCGCCCGCCGCAGGGGGCTCATCTGGGCGGCCCGCGACCGGGGGACGGCTGATGGCCCGCGGCGCCCGGGGCCGTCCCCGGGGCGGCCGGCCCGCCGCCGCGCGCCGTGGGGGCGCGGACCCGGCACGGATGGTGGCCCTGGAGACACTGACCAAGGTCCACCGCGACGAGGCCTTCGCCAACCTCGTCCTGCCCGCGCTGCTGGACCGGGAGGGCCTGGGCGGACGGGACGCGGGCTTCGCCACGGCGCTGGCTTACGGCACCCTGCGCCTCCAGGGGCGCTACGACGCCATCGTGGCCCGGTGCCTCGACCGTCCCCTGGAGACGGTCGACCCCCCGGTCCTCGATGTCCTGCGCCTGGGGGTCCACCAGCTGCTCGCCATGAGGGTGCCCCGGCACGCCGCCGTCTCGGCCACCGTCGACCTGGCCGCCCAGGCCGTCGGGCGTGGCGCGGCCTCCTTCGTCAACGCCGTCCTGCGGCGGGTGAGCGCCTCGGAGGCCGAGACCTGGCTCGAGGAGCTGCGCCGCGACGCCCCCGACGCCACGACAGCCCTGGCGCGGGTCGAGTCCCACCCCGAGTGGGTGGTCAAGGCCATGCGCCAGGCCCTCATCACCCACGGGCGCCCCGCTGAGGAGCTGGAGGCCCTGCTGGCCGCCGACAACCTCGAGCCCGAGGTGGCGCTGTGCGCACGCCCCGGCCTGGTTAGCCCCGAGGCCCTGGCCAAGGAGGCCGCCACGGTCCTGGGCGGCCGGCCGCGCCCGGGACAGACCAGCCCCTACGCCGTCGTGCTGCCCGGGGGCGACCCCGGGCGGCTGGCCTCCGTGCGCCGGGGACGCGCGGGTGTCGAGGACGAGGGCAGCCAGCTCGTCGCCCTGCTCCTGGCCGAGGCCCGCCTGACCGGGCGCGACGAGCGCTGGCTCGACATGTGCGCCGGGCCCGGGGGCAAGGCCGCCCTGCTCGGCGCGCGTGCGCACGCGCGGGGGGCCCGGCTCGTGGCCACCGAGATCGCTCCGCACCGGGTGCGTCTGCTGGAGTCGGCCGTGCGTGCCCTGCCCCGCGGCAGCGTCGAGGTCCGCCAAGGCGACGCCCGGCGGACCGGGGTCCAGGAGCCTGGCGTCTACGACCGGGTCCTGCTCGACGCGCCCTGCTCGGGCCTGGGCTCGCTCAGACGGCGGCCGGAGGCGCGCTGGCGCCGCCGGCCCACCGACGTCACCGAGCTCGCCGCGCTCCAGCGCGACCTGCTGTCCAGCGCCCTGGGTGCCGTGCGCCGCGGGGGAGTGGTCGCCTACGTCACCTGCTCGCCCCACGTCCTGGAGACCTCGCTCGTGGTCGGTGACGTGCTCAAGCGCCTCGCCCGGCAGGGACTGGAGGCCGAGCTGCTCCACGCCGGGGACGCCGCGACGCGGGTGGCCCCCCGCCCGCCGGCCGGTGCCGAGCGGCCGATGCTCCAGCTGTGGCCCCACCTCGATGGGACTGACGCGATGTTCTGCGCTCTCATTCGCCGCACCTGACTGCGGCCGCCCGCCCCACGACACCACTTCGACGACAGGACGAGCCACGATGACACCCGCCGCGATCCACCCCTCGATCCTCAACGCCGACCAGTCCCGCCTCGGCGAGGAGCTGGCCCGGGTCGCCACCGCCGACGGGCTGCACCTGGACGTCATGGACAACCACTTCGTACCCAACCAGTTCGGCGGGCCGTCCCTGGTCGAGACAGTCCTGGCCCACACCGACCTGCCCGTCGACGCCCACCTCATGATTACCGACGCCGACCGCTGGGCCCCCCAGTACGCCGAGATGGGCTGCGCCGTCGTCACCACGCACCTGGAGGCCACCGCGGCGCCCTTCCGGCTGGCCGCCGAGCTGCGCCGCCTGGGGGCCGGCGTCGGTCTGGCCCTCCGGCCCGCCACGCCCCTGAGCGCCGTCGAGCACCTGCTCGGCCAGATCGACCTCCTGCTCATCATGACCGTCGAGCCCGGCTTCGGCGGGCAGTCCTTCATCCCGCAGATGCTCCCCAAGATCGCCCAGGCGCGGCGCCTGGCCGGCTCGGCCGGTCTCGAGCTGCGCATCCAGGTCGACGGCGGCGTGACCCGATCGACGATCGTCCGGGCGGCCGAGGCCGGCGCGGACGTCTTCGTGGCCGGGTCGGCGGTCTACGCCGCTAGCGATGCCTCGGCGGCGGTCGAGCAGCTGCGGGAGCGGGCCGCTGCCCACCTCCACCGGCCCGCGGCGCCATGAGCCGCCCGTCCCGCGCCCCCGCCCGGGCCGTTTTCAACGCGACCGGAGGCTTTTGTGAGGTCTCCACAATAGGGGCCGTGCCAGGTTGAGCCGTAACGTAGCCTGTCGAGCGCATGCACCACCCTCTCACAGGTGCGGTGATGCGGATCATCTCGACGAGTGCAGCTCGTCGTGGACAGCTGAAGCAGTGCGATGTCACCGGCACGTCACGGAGCCCCAGTCTTGTGGGAGTCCACGACACCCCCGGCGGCGTCACCCGACATTGAGGAGCACATCGGTGACCACCCGGACCCTCGACCGCATCCTCATCGCCAACCGCGGTGAGATCGCCCTGCGCGTGGTGCGCACCGTCAGGGACCTGGGGGGGACCTCGATCCTGCCCTACACCCCGGAGGACCTCATGAGCCCGGCGGCCGAGCTGGCCGACCAGGCACACGCTCTGCCCGAGGGCTCCTCCTACACCGACGCCGGGGCCGTCCTGGCCCTGGCCGTGGCGACACAGGCCGATGCCATCCACCCCGGCTATGGCTTCCTCTCCGAGGACCACGCCTTCGCCCGCTCCGTCATCGAGGCGGGTATCACCTGGGTGGGCCCCTCCCCGGAGGCGATGGAGGCCCTGGGGGACAAGATGAGCGCCCGCGCCACCGCAGAGCGCGCGGGCGTCGACCCCGTCCCGGGCATCACGAGCTCGGTGACCGACCCCGAGACCGTCATCGCCTTCGCCGCCCAGCACGGCTACCCGGTGGCGCTCAAGCGCACCGACGGCGGAGGCGGGCGCGGCATCACCGTGCTGGCCGACGACGACGAGGTGCGCGCCACCCCCGCCTTCGGCTCGGCCGCGGCCGGAGGCGGCACGCTCATCCTGGAGCGCTTCGTCACCGCCGCCCGGCACATCGAGACCCAGTGCGCACGCGACTCCCACGGCACCTTCGCGGTCGTGTCCACCCGCGACTGCACCCTGCAGCGCCGCAACCAAAAGCTCCTCGAGGAGGCTCCCGCCCCCTACCTGCCCGCCGGTGTCGCCGAGCGGCTCGAGGAGGCCTCGCGGCGCCTGCTCGAGGCCGTCGACTACGTCGGCGTGGCCACCTGTGAGTTCCTCCTGACACCCACCGGGGACCTGTGGTTCCTCGAGGTCAACCCGCGGCTCCAGGTCGAGCACTGCGTCTCGGAGGAGGTCACCGGCGTCGACCTCGTCGCGGTCCAGCTGCGCATCGCCGCCGGCGGCCGGCTGGGAGACGTCCCCGAGCCCCGGGGCCACTCCATCGAGCTGCGCATCACCTGTGAGGACCCCGCACGCGGGCTGGCGCCGTCGACCGGGGCGATCACCCGCCTGCGCTGGCCCGCCGGCCCCGGGATCCGGATCGAGTCCGGCGTCGTCGAGGGAGACGTCGTCACCCCCATGTTCGACCCGATGCTCGCCAAGATCGTCGTGACCGGGGACACCCGGGACCAGGCGATCCGCCGGGCGCGGCGCGCCCTGGCCGAGACGGTTGTCGAGGGCGTGACGGTGTGCACCGGGCTGCACGCCCACGTCCTGGAGCGCCCCGAGCTGACCGGGCCGACGGCCGACGGCCAGCTGGGCGTGACGACGCGTTGGATCGAGAACGACGTGCTCCCGCGCCTGGCCGACCCCGACGTCGCCGCTGCCGCCGACGGGCAGGACGAGCCGGCCTCGGCCAGCCTGAGCACCCGGTCGACCTATGTCATCGAGCTCGATGGGCGCCGGGTCAGCCTGACCCTGCCCGACGGGATGCTCGCCGCCCGCGGCCAGCGCCTGGGCGGGGGCTTCGCCGCCGGCCGCGCGCGGCCCATGCAGCAGCCGCTGCGCGGGCGCGGCCCGTCCTCACGCGCCGGCGCGCGGCCCGGCGGTGAGGCCGTCGGCGACGACCCGACCGTCATCGCCGCCCCCATGCAGGCGATCGTCACCCGCATCTGCGTCGAGCCCGGCCAGCAGGTGCAGGCCGGGGACCTCCT
The DNA here is from genome assembly GCF_030524025.1 of Actinomyces sp. GTDB lineage: Bacteria > Actinomycetota > Actinomycetes > Actinomycetales > Actinomycetaceae > Actinomyces. The sequence continues at coordinate 6,510 of NZ_JAUNHI010000011.1, forward strand.
GGTTGTTCTGGAGTCGATGAAGATGGAGAACTACGTCCACGCCCCCGCCGACGCCACCGTGGCGGAGATCCCGGTCGGCGCGGGCCGCACCGTCTCGGCCGGCGAGGTCCTCGTCCGCATGGAGCCGGCCCAGGACACCACCACGACGACGCAGGAGGCCTGAGCCATGACCAGCACGACACCCGGAACCACGATGGCCGACTCCCCGGCGACCACCGCCTTCCGCGAGCGGATCGCCCGCGTCGACGCCGAGGCCGAGGCCCGGGCCGCCGAGCGCCAGCACGCCAAGGGCAAGAGCACCGCCCGCGAGCGCATCGCCGCGCTCCTGGATGAGGGCACCTTTCTGGAGATCGGGCGCTACACCGGCTCGGGGGCGGGGGAGAAGGCCCGCCCCTCGGGGGTGGTCACCGGCTTCGGGCAGATCGACGGGCGCCAGGTCGCCGTGTACTCCCAGGACTTCTCGGTCTCCGGCGGCGCGCTGGGCGCCGTCGAGGGCGACAAGATCGTCCGCCTGCTCGACGACGCCCTGCGCCTGCGCATCCCGGTGGTCGGTCTCATCGACTCCGGAGGCGCCAAGATCCAGGAGGGCGTGGGCGCCTTGCGCCAGTACGGCCGGATCTTCAACCGCACCTGCGCCGCATCGGGCCTCGTGCCCCAGATCAGCGTCATCCTGGGTCCCTGCGCCGGCGGTGCGGTCTACTCCCCGGCGCTGACGGACTTCGTCATCGCCACCCGCGAGGCCTCCCACATGTTTGTCACCGGCCCCGACGTCGTGCGCGCCGTCACCGGGGAGCGCATCAGTGCCGAGGACCTCGGCGGTGCCGACATCCACGGCTCGGTGTCCGGCGTCGTCCACTACGTCGCCGAGGACGAGGCCGACGCCCTGGGCCAGGTCCGCACCCTCCTGGCCTACCTGCCCTCCTCCTCGGAGCAGTCCGCCCCGGCCTACGTCTACGACGAGGCCGACCGTGCCCAGGACGAGGCGACCGCCGCCGGTGTCGGTGCCCTCGTGCCCTCCTCGACCCGTCAGGCCTACGACGTCGCCGAGGTCGTCTCCTGCCTGGTCGACCACGGCGAGCTCGTCCAGGTCCAGGAGGACTTCGCCCCCAACGTCGTCATCGGCTTCGCCTGCTTCGAGGGCCGGCCCGTGGGGGTCGTGGCCAACCAGCCCCTCCACGACGCCGGCACCCTGGACGTCGACGCCTCGGAGAAGCTGGCGCGCTTCGTGCGCTTCTGCGACGCCTTCGGCCTGCCGGTGGTCACCTTCGTCGACGTCCCGGGCTACCGGCCGGGCGCCGAGCAGGAGCACGCCGGGATCATTAGGCGCGGCGCCAAGGTCATCAACGCCTACGCCACGGCCACCGTCCCGCTGGTCACCGTCGTGCTGCGCAAGGCCTACGGCGGGGCCTACATCGTCATGGGCTCCAAGGCCATCGGCGCCGACCTCAACTTCTGCTGGCCCGGCGCCGAGATCGCCGTGCTCGGGGCGGCCGGTGCCGTGGGCATCATCCACCGCCGCGACCTCAAGAAGGTCCACGACGAGCACGGCGAGCAGGCCGCGGCCGCCGAGCAGGAGCGGCTCGTCGAGGAGTACACGGCCTCGGTCATCAACCCCGACAAGGCCGTGGCCATCGGGGAGATCGACGCCGTCATCGCCCCCGAGGACACCCGCACCGTCATCGTCGACTCCCTGGCCGCCCTGGCCGACAAGCGCGACGCGCGCCGCCTGCCCTTCAAGAAGCACGACAACGGACCACTGTGAGGACCCCCGTGACGATCCCGGACCCGGCCGAGGCCGCAGACCAGACGACACCCGCCGCGGTGTCCTCCACGCCCCCCGTCAACACTGCCACCGAAGCAACCGAAGCAAACGAAGCAACCACTGAGGACCGCATGAGCACGCTGCCCACCACCCCGTCCACCAGCATCGCCGAGCGCATCGCCGCGGGCGAGCCCCACCTGCTCGCCTTCGGCGGGCAGGCCACGCCCTGGCGGGCCACCCTCGACGAGCTCGTCGCTCTCAACCGCACGCTGGCCGCCGAGCTGGTGGACATCGACGCGGCCGTGGCCGACCGGCTCGCCCCGGTGGCCACCGAGCTGCTCACGATCACCCCGCGCGGCTCGCGCCTGCTCGATGAGCAGGCCGCGCCGCTCGTGGCCGCCTCGACGACGGGGGCCGACACGGCCGACGTCTCGGTGCCCGGGATCCTGGCGGCCCAGCACGCCGTGCTGGCCTCCCTGCCCGCCGCCGGGCTCAACCTCTACGCCACCGCCGAGGGAGCCCCGGCCATCGGCCACTCCCAGGGCGTCCTGGGCGTGGCGCTCCTGGAGGCCCTGCGCTCGGGCGAGCGCGGCCGGGCCGTCGAGGTCCACGCCCTGGCGCGGCTCATCGGGGCCGCCGCGGCGCGCACGACCCGCCGCCTCGACCTGGGCACGGTGGGGGAGGCCACCCCCATGCTCTCGGTGCGCGGGGTGACCAGGCCGGTCCTCGACGCGGTGCTCGCCAAGGTCCCGGCCTCCGAGCGGATCGCCGTGGGCGTGGTCAACGGCCGTCAGGCCCATATCCTGTCGGGCCGGCCGGCCGACCTGCTCTCCGTCGTGGCCGCCCTGGAGACGGCGGCGCGCCGCAGCCAGGCCGACCGCAAGGAGCGCCGCCGCGGCGGGGCCGTCCTGGCCCCCGTCACCGAGTTCCTCACCACCTCGGTGCCCTTCCACACCCCCCTGCTGGCCGGCGCCGTCGAGGACGTCGTGGGCTGGGCCGCCGCCTGCGGCCTGGACACCGACCAGGCGCGCGAGCTGGCCCAGGCCGTGCTCATCGACCCCGTCGACTGGCCCGAGCTGGTCACCGGCGCCCTGGGCGCCGACATCCGGCTCGTGCTCGACCTCGGGCCGGGGACCGTCCTGACCCGCCTGACCGAGGCGGTCGTGGCCGGCACGGGCACCACGGTCGTCTCGGCGGGCACCGCCCGGAGCATCGACGACCTCGACCGTGCCGGCGCCGCCCCCGAGCCCGCCGTCGACCGCGCCCGCTTCGCCCCCCGCCTGACCCGCCTGCCCGACGGGCGCCTGACCCTGGACACCGCCTTCACCCGCCTGACGGGCCGCTCGGCAGTGCTGCTGGCGGGCATGACCCCCACGACCGTCGACCCCGAGATCGTGGCCGCCGCCGCCAACGCCGGCTACTGGGCCGAGCTGGCCGGTGGCGGCCAGACGACCGCCACGGTCCTGGCCGACAACCTCGCCGGTCTCGAGACCGCCCTGGAGCCGGGGCGCACGGCGGCCTTCAACGCCATGTTCATGGACCGCTACCTGTGGAACCTCCACCTGGGCACCCAGCGCCTGCTGTCCAAGGCGCGCGGGGCCGGGGCCCCGGTCGACGGCGTCGTCATCTCGGCGGGCATCCCCGAGCTCGACGAGGCCCAGGGGCTCCTGGCGCGCCTGCACGCCGAGGGCTTCCCCTACGTGGCCTTCAAGCCCGGGACCGTCGACCAGATCCGCCAGGTCATCGCCATCGCCAAGGCGGTGCCCGACAGCCCCGTCATCATCCAGATCGAGGATGGGCACGCCGGCGGCCACCACTCGTGGGAGGACCTGGACGTCATGCTCCTGGCCACCTACGACGCGATCCGGGCGGTCGACAACCTCGTCCTGTGCGTCGGCGGGGGCATCGGCACCCCGCAGCGGGCCGCCGACTACCTGACCGGCCGCTGGGCGCTGGCCTACGGCACCGCCGCCGCCCCGGTCGACGGCGTCATGGTGGGCACCGCCGCCATGACCTGCCTGGAGGCCAAGACCAACGAGGACGTCAAGCAGCTCCTCGTCGACACCCCCGGCCTCGACCCCGCCCACGAGGGCGGCTGGGTCGCCTCGGGCGCCTCCGTGGGGGGCATGACCTCGGGCCTGTCGCACCTGCGCGCCGACCTGTACGAGATCGACAACGCCTCGGCCCGCGCCTCCCGCCTCATCCAGGAGCTCGCCGGGGACGACGCGGCGATGACGGCGCGCCGCGAGGAGATGATCGCCGCCCTGGCGGCCACCGCCAAGCCCTACTTCGGCGACGTCGAGGAGATGACCTACCTGGAGTGGGCCACCCGCTACGCCGAGCTGTGCGTTGCCCCGCACGAGGGCCGCGCCGCCACCCGCCAGGACTGGAGCGACGAGGGCTGGTACGACCGCTTCCTCGACCTGCTCCACCGCATCGAGGCCCGCCTTGATGAGGCCGACCGCGGTCAGATCCCCACCCTGTTCGCCACCGAGGACGACGTCCTCGACGCCGACGCCGCCCTGGCCGCCCTGGCCGAGCGCCACCCCCGGGCCGCCACGACCCGGGTCGAGCCGGTCGACGCCGCCTGGTTCGTCGACCTGTGCCGCAAGCACCCCAAGCCGGTGCCCTTCGTGCCGGTCCTCGACGCCGACATCCTGCGCTGGTGGGGCACCGACTCCCTGTGGCAGTCCCAGGACCCGCGCTACACCGCCGATCAGGTCCGCATCATCCCCGGCCCGGTGTCGGTGGCAGGCATCACGACGATCAACGAGCCCGTCGGGGAGCTCCTCGGCCGATTCGAGTCCGCCACCGTCGAGGCGCTGACCGCCGCGGGCGCCGCGGAGCACGCCGCCGCCGGGCGCCTGGGCACGACCTGGAGGCAGGGCGCCCTGCCGGTGGCCGACGCCACCGAGCTGGTGCGCTCGACCCCCCACGTGCTGTGGAACGGCCACCTGACCGTCAACCCCGCCCGTGTCCTGGCCGACGACGCCTACACGGTCGTGGCCCGCCCGGACGTGGCCGAGGACGCCTACGACCTCGACATCCGTCTCGACACCCACTGGGACGAGGTCCCCGGGGGCGAGAGGATCCACGCGGTGCGCCGGCTCGTCGTCCCGCTGCGCCTGGCGCGCGCCTGGGACGGGGCGGCCCCCCTGGTGGACCCCGAGCGCATCTCGGAGACGATGAACGACCTGCTGCGCTCGACCGCCGGTGTCGGGGCGGTGTCGATCACCGGCGACCTCGTCGCGCACCTGCCCGAGGTCGTGGCGGCCGTGCCCGGCGCCACCGACGCCCGGGGCCGGGCCGTCACCCAGCCCTTCGGCACCGTCCACGCCCGCTTCACCCTGGCCGACACCCTGGGTCACGACCACGCGGCGGTGACCGCCGATGCCCTGCCCACCAGCCTGTCGGCGGCACCCCTCGTGCCCGACGCCCTGCTCGGCCCGTGCTGGCCGGTGGTCTACGCCGCTCTGGGCTCGGTGGTCGAGGAGGACATGCCCCTCATCGAGGGCCTGCTCGGCGCGGTCCACCTCGACCACACCATCGACCTGCACCGCTCCCTGGCCGAGCTGGCCGCCACCGCCGGCCCCGACCTGACCGTCCAGGTCGACGGGTGGGTGGCCGCCCTGGAGGAGTCCAGCGCCGGACGCGTCGTCGACGTGCGCCTGGAGCTGACCGACACCTCCGACGGCTCAGTCATCGCCCTCATGCGCGAGCGCTTCGCCATCCGCGGGCGCGCCTCGGGCACCGCCGTGCCCTCGGCCCCCGAGCTGGCCGGCGGCACCGGCCGGGCCACGGCCCCGGCGGCGCGGCGCCTCCTGCGGCGCGTGACCGTCACCGCCCCGGCGGACATGACGGCCTTCGCCCGGGTCACCGGCGACTTCAACCCCATCCACACCAGCTACCACGCCGCCAAGGTCGCGGGCATGGAGGCGCCGCTGGTCCACGGCATGTGGCTGTCGGCCACCGCCCAGCAGGTCGCCGCCTCGTCCGCGGCCGACGGCACCCGCAACGTGCTGGCCGGCTGGACCTACGTCATGCTCGGCACCGTCGAGCTGGGCGACCGCGTCGAGGTCTCCGTGGAGCGCACCGGCCTCGTGGTCGGCGGCGGCATGGTCCTGGAGGTGACCTGCCGCATCGGCGACGAGGTCGTCTCGCGCGGCACCGCCGTCACCGAGCCCGAGCCCACCGGCTACATCTTCCCCGGCCAGGGCATCCAGGCCCAGGGCATGGGCCTGGACGAGATGCGCTCGTCCAAGGCCGCCCGCCGGGTCTGGGAGCGGGCCGACGCCCACACCCGCGCCGAGCTCGGCTTCTCGGTCATCGCGCTCGTGCGCGACAACCCCACCGAGATGACCGCCCGCGGCGTCACCTACCGTCACCCCGAGGGCCTGCTCAACCTCACCCAGTTCACCCAGGTCGCCCTGGCCACCGTGGCCATGGCCACCGTGGCGCGGCTGGCCGAGGCCGGGGCCCTGGTCGAGAGCGCCGCCTTCGCCGGCCACTCCCTGGGGGAGTACACGGCCCTGAGCGCCTACGGGCGAGTCATGCCGGTGGAGACGACGATCTCCATCGTCTTCCAGCGCGGCTCGACCATGCACTCCCTGGTCCCGCGCGACGAGACCGGCGCATCGAACTACCGCATGGGTGCCCTGCGGCCCAACATGGCGGGCATCAAGGCCGCCGACGTCGAGGCCTACGTGCGGGGCATCGCCGAGTCCACCGGCGAGTTCCTCCAGATCGTCAACTACAACCTCGCCGGCGTCCAGTACGCCGTGGCCGGCACGATCAAGGGCCTGGACGCCCTGGCCGCCGACGCCCGCGCCAAGGCCGAGGCCCGCGGCGCGAAGAACCCCTTCATGTTCGTCCCCGGCATCGACGTGCCCTTCCACTCCGAGGTGCTGCGCCCCGGCGTGGCGGAGTTCCGCGAGCGGCTGGAGGCCCTCGTGCCCGCCGACCTCGACGTCGACCGCCTCGTGGGCCGCTACGTGCCCAACCTCGTGGCCCGGCCCTTCGCGCTGACCGAGGACTTCGCCCGCTCCATCCTCCAGGTCGTGCCCTCCGAACAGGTGCGCGAGGTGGTCGACCACTTCGAGGACTGGCGGGCACGCCCCGCCGAGCTGGGACGGCGCCTGCTCATCGAGCTGCTCGCCTGGCAGTTCGCCTCCCCGGTGCGCTGGATCGAGACCCAGGACGTCCTGCTGTCCAGCCCCGCCGAGGGCGGGCTGGGAGTCGAGCACATCGTCGAGGTCGGGCTGGCCGCCTCACCGACCCTGGCCAACCTCGCCTCGCGCACGCTCATGCTCCCGCAGCATTCCTCGCGACACGTCACGGTGCACAACGCCCGACGTGACGAGGCCCGGGTCCTGGCCACCGACACCGACCCGGCCGTCGAGCTCGACGAGGAGGCCTTCGAGCTGCCGGCCGCCGCCGACCCAGCGCCGGCCGCGCAGGAGGCCCCCGCCGAGCAGGCCGCGCCCGCCGACACCCCGGCGGCCCCGGCCACCGCGGCCCCGGCCGCGGCCGCCGCGCCGGGGGGGGTCCGGCCCATCGGCGCCCCCCACCCCCCCCCGGTGGGCCGGGGCCACCCCCCCCGCCGCCC
>NZ_JAUNHI010000011.1:13886-57173 GCF_030524025.1 Actinomyces sp.
TGGTCCCGCGCCCACCGGTCCGGTCGAGGACCTGCCCTTCGGCGCCACCGACGCCCTGACGGTGCTCCTGGCCCACGCCGCACGCATCCGCCCCGAGCAGATCGGCACCACCGACACCACCGAGACGCTGACCAACGGCGTGTCCTCGCGCCGCAACCAGCTGCTCATGGACATGGGCACCGAGCTCCAGCTGGCCTCGATCGACGGGGCCGCCGACGCCGACATGACCGCGCTGTCGGCCACGGTGGCCAAGGGGGCGCCGGGCTACAAGCCCTTCGGGCCGGTGCTCACCGACGCCATCCGCACCGGTCTGGGCCGCATCCTGGGACCCTCCGGGGTGCGCGCCACCCGCGTGGCCGACCGCGTCACCGGCACCTGGGCACTGGGCGACGGCTGGGTCTCCCACGTGACCGCCGCGGTGTTCCTGGGCACCCGCGAGGGCGGCTCGATGCGGGGCGAGGACCTGGCATCCCTGGGCACCTCCGCGCCGCTGACCAACGCGGCCGCCGTCGACGCCCTCATCGACAAGGCCGTCCAGGAGGTGGCCGGCGCCCACGGCGTGGCCGTGTCCAAGCCCAGCGCCGGCGGCGCCGGGGGAGCGGTGGTCGACTCCGCGGCACTGGATGCCTTCGCCGAGACCGTCACCGGCGACAGCGGCGTGCTGGCCACGACCGCCCGCACGATCCTCGAGGCCCTCGGCCTGTCGGACAAGGCCACCGTCCCGGCCGACGCCGAGGACGAGGCCGCCGCCACCCGGGCCGCCATCGAGGCGGTCAACACCGAGCTCGGCTCCGGCTGGGTGGCCTCGGTCACCCCCTCCTTCAGCCCCGAGCGCGCCGTCCTCATCGACGACCGCTGGGCCACCGCCCGCGAGGACCTGGCCCGCCTGGGCAACGGTGAGACAGCCCCGGACCAGGCCAGCCTGCTGGCCCCCGAGCGCTTCACCGGCCTGGGCGCGGCCGTGGCCGACCAGGCCGCCTGGTGGGCCCGGCAGCTGGGCGCCTCCCAGGCCCCCGACGCCGCCGAGCGCGCCGCCATCGCCCAGGCGATCTCCCGGTCGGCCGCGCAGGCCCCCGTCGCGGGCGCCGACTGCGTGCGCTGGGCCGACCAGGTCGCCGTCGTCACCGGCGTGGCCCCCGGCTCCATCGCCGCCGCCGTCGTGGGCGACCTGCTCGCCGGCGGGGCCACGGTCGTGGCCACGAGCTCGCGGCTGAGCCACGAGCGCCTGGCCTTCGCCACGCGCCTGTACCGCGACCACGCCTCGGCCGGGGCGCGCCTGTGGATCGTGCCGGCCAACCTCGCCTCCTACCGGGACGTCGACGCCCTGGCCGAGTGGATCGGCACCGACCAGGTGGTCACCGCCGGCGGCAAGACGACCCTGGTCAAGGAGGCGCTCGTCCCCACCCTCCTGTTTCCCTTCGCCGCCCCCCGGGTGGCGGGCACCCTGGCCGACGCCGGGCCCGAGGCGGAGTCCCAGACCCGCCTGCTGCTGTGGAGCGTGGAGCGCACGATCGCCGCCCTGTCGGCCATCGGCACCGACACCCACGTCGACCACCGGCTCCACGTCGTCCTGCCCGGTTCGCCCAACCGGGGCACCTTCGGCGGTGACGGCGCCTACGGCGAGGTCAAGTCGGCCCTCGACGCCGTGGTCAACCGCTGGAGCTCGGAGAAGGCCTGGTCCGCCAGGGTCACCCTGGCCCACCCGCGCATCGGCTGGGTCCGCGGCACCGGGCTCATGGGAGGCAACGACCCGCTTGTGGCTGCCGTCGAGGCCGCCGGGGTGCGCACCTGGGCCACCGAGGAGATCGCCGCCGAGCTGCTGGCCCTGTGCACCGAGCAGGTGCGCACCCAGGCCGCCACGCGCCCGGTCCTGGCCGATCTGACCGGGGGCCTGGGCGAGGACGTCGACCTCGTGGCCCTGCGCGAGAGCGCCGCGGCCGCCGTCGCGCCCGCCCAGGACGAGCCCGAGGACGCCCCGGCGCTCATCAAGGCCCTGCCGACTCCTTCGGTGCCCACCCAGCCCACCGCCCCGGACTGGGGCGAGGTGGACGTCGACCTCGACGAGGTCATCGTCGTGGTCTCCTCCGGGGAGGTCTCGACCTGGGGGTCGGGCCGCACCCGCCGCGAGGCCGAGTTGGGCATGACCAGTGGGGACGACGTCGAGCTGACCGCCGCCGGCGTGCTCGAGCTCGCCTGGGGCATGGGTCTGCTCACCTGGCAGGACAGCCCCTCGGCGGGCTGGTACGACACCGAGGGCGAGCTCGTCGAGGAGTCCGACATCCTCGAGCGCTACCGCGACGAGGTCGTGGCCCGCTGCGGCATCCGCGAGTTCGTCGACGACGGGGTCATCGCCCCGGTGGCTCCCGAGGAGGTCTCGGTCTACCTCGACCGCGACATCACGCTGACCGTGGCCGATGAGGCCACCGCCCGCACCATCGAGGCCACCGACCCCGAGCACACCCTCGTGGCCCCCGACGAGGCCACCGGGGAGTGGACCGTCACCCGCCTGGCGGGCTCGCTGGCCCGGGTGCCGCGCCGCGCCGCCCTGTCGCGCACGGTCGGCGGCCAGTTCCCGGTCGACTTCGACCCCCAGCGGTGGGGCATCCCCGCCTCGATGACCGAGGGCATGGACACGATCGCCGCGTGGAACCTCGTCACCGCGGTCGACGCCTTCCTGTCGGCGGGCTTCACCCCCGCCGAGCTGCTCACCGCCGTCCACCCCGCCGACGTCGCCTGCACCCAGGGGACGGGCTTCGGCGGCATGGAGTCGATGCGCAAGATGTTCGTCGGCCGCTTCCTGGGGGAGGAGCGTCCCAGCGACATCCTCCAGGAGGCCCTGCCCAATGTCGTGGCCGCCCACGTCATGCAGTCCTACGTCGGGGGCTACGGGTCGATGGTCCAGCCGGTCAGCGCCTGCGCGACCGCCGCGGTGTCCATCGAGGAGGGCTGGGACAAGATCGCCCTGGGCAAGGCCGATGTCGTCGTGGCCGGCGCCATCGACGACATCTCCATCGAGTCGGTGGTCGGCTTCGGCAACATGAACGCCACCGCCGAGGCGGCGGCCATGTACGCCAAGGGCATCTCCGCCCGCCACTTCTCCCGGGCCAACGACCGCCGCCGCGGCGGCTTCGTCGAGGCCGAGGGAGGCGGCACCGTCATCCTGGCCCGCGGCTCGGTGGCCGCCGAGCTGGGCCTGCCGGTGGCCGGCGTGCTGGGCTTCGTGTCCTCCTACGCCGACGGCGCCCACACCTCCATCCCGGCCCCCGGCCTGGGTGCCCTGGGTGCGGGCCGCGGCGGCAAGGACTCGCGCCTGGCCAGGTCCCTGGCCCGCCTGGGCGTCGAGGCCGATGACATCGCCGTGGTCTCCAAGCACGACACCGCGACCGACGTCAACGACCCCAACGAGTCTGAGCTGCACACCCGGCTCGCCCGGGCCCTGGGACGCTCCGAGGGCAACCCGCTCGTGGCCGTGTCCCAGAAGACCATCACCGGTCACGCCAAGGGTGGTGCGGCGCTGTTCCAGGTCGCCGGGCTCACCGAGATCCTGGCCACCGGTGTGGCCCCGGGCAACGCCAGCCTCGACGTCGTCGACGCCCCCCTGGAGCGCGACGCCTTCTGGGTGTGGCCGCGTACGCCCATCCGCCTGACCGGCCGCGGTGGTGCCGACGGCCGGGTGCCAGGCGCGGGCCCGGTGCGCGCCGGCCTGCTCACCTCACTGGGCTTCGGCCATGTCTCGGGCCTGGTCGCCATCGTCCACCCCGGCGCCTTCGAGGCGGCCCTGCGCAAGGCCGGCGGCCAGGAGGCCGTCGAGGCCTGGCTGGAGTCGGCCAACCGCCGCCTGGCCGCGGGCACCCGTCGCCGCCGGGCCGGCATGATCGGCCGCGCCCCGCTGTTCGAGACCGTCGAGGGCCGCCGCCTGGGCGAGGAGACCAAGTATCGCGACCCCCACGAGGTCGAGGCCGCCATGCTCCTGGACCCGCAGGCGCGCCTGGGCACCGACGGCGTCTACCACGCCGGCGAGCGGGCCTCCCAGGAGGACTGAGCGCCCCGGGCGCTGGCCCGGCCTCCACGCCTGTGCGGCGGACCCCTTCCCGGGCCCGCCGCACAGGCGTTCCCCGGCTGACATGGGGCGATCCGGGCGGCGAGGTGGCCTGGAGGTCAGCGAAGGATGAGCGCCAGGCCGCGGTGAAGCTCGCGGGCGATCTCCTGCTGCTCGGTCTCAGGGGCGTTGAGGTAGTCGATCGTCAGGCCGTTGACGAGCGCGGTGACCAGTCGCGCTGCCGCGGACGGCGTCATGCCCGGCACGAGGCGCCCTGCGTCGTGAGCCGAGGCGAGGGCCGTCTCGAGCCGGGTGCGGAACAGCACGAGGGCGGACCAGTACAGCTCAGCAAGCCAGGGCCGGGTCGAGGCGACCGCCCCGTAGGCCACCCAGAGCGCCGCGTCCTCCCGCCGCGCGCCCCCGGTGGGCAAGAGCTCACTGAGGGACTGGTGCATGGCCTCCAGCGGGCTGCCGGCACGTGGCAGGGCCCGGATGCGCTTGTCCTGCCGCTGGACCGAGCGGATGAAGGCGTTGGTCAGGAGGTCCTGACGCGTCCGTGCGTGGTACTGGACGGTGCCGGGCGCGAGCTGGGACTGCGCCGCGACGGTGCGCACACTGACCCGGTCGAAGCCGTCCCGCGCGATGACGGTGATCGTCGCGTCCGCGATCACGGTCCCCGTTGCGGACAAGCGCTTCGTCAAAGGCGTGACGGGACTGGGTACCAACATAGCAGGCTCCTGACGTGCTGGACGCCCACAGAATACGCGTCGTACAATTGTACGACAGTGGATTGGTGCGCAGACGGAAGGAACGGCAGTGGGAGACCTCCTGGCCCTTGTCGGGCTGGCACTCCTGGACTCCACGAGCCTGGGCACCCTGGTCATTCCTCTGGGCCTGGTGATGTGGCGCCGTCGCGTCGACCTGGGCACGATGAGCGTCTACTTCCTCACCGTGTGCACCGTGTACTTCGCCCTGGGAACGGCGCTGCTGGCTGGATTCGACGTGTTCGCTGAGGTGGTCGTGCCGCTGACCCGCACCGACACCTTCCGCTGGCTGGGGCTCGTCCTGGGAGCGGGCCTGGCCCTGTTCGGTATTCTCGCCCCCGGGCCCAAGAAGCCGGACCCGGCCGATCCCGGACCGGCCGCGAGCCGTCCGGCGCCCACCGGTCTGAGAGCGACCATTGCCTTGGGCCTGGGGGCGGCACTGACTGAGGCGGCCACGATGGTGCCCTACATCGCTGCAACAGGGATCATCGCCGGGATGGACACCGGCCAGGTCGGCAGGCTGGTGGTCCTGGCGGGCTACTGCCTGGTCATGGTGCTGCCGGCGGGTCTGATCATCGCCGTCGCAGCGCTGGTCGGCGACCGCTTCTTCGGTTGCCTCAACCGGCTGGTCCCCAGGCTGGAGTACGAGGCCAAGGTGACCCTGCTGTGGATCGCCGCGATCATCGGCCTGCAAATGGCCTGGTCCAACGCGGCCGCCCTGAGCCTGTTCGCCGGGTCATAGCACCCGGTCACCCGCCGGGGATCGTGCGGCGAGCCGGCAGGCGGCGCGAGACACTGGGGCCATGAACACCACCAGCCCGCCTGTGCCACCTGTGCCGCCCGGGAGCGCCGGGGGCGCCGGGGTGCTCGGCGTCGGTGTCGACCTCGTCGACGTCCCCTCGCTGGCCGGGCAGCTCGACCAGCCCGGCACCGTCTTCGCCGAGCGGGCCTTCACGGCCCGCGAGCGCCGTGAGGCGCGCCGTCGGGCACAGGACAAGGGCTCCCGGGAGGCTGAGCACCTCGCCGCCCGATGGGCCGCCAAGGAGGCCTTCGTCAAGGCCTGGTCCCAGGCCGTCGCCGCGGGCGGGCGGGCGGGACCCCCGGTGCTCGCGCCCGAGGAGCTCGACTGGCAGGAGGTCGAGCTCGTCACCGACCGCTGGGGCCGGCCCTCGCTGCGCCTGCTCGGCGGCCTCGGGCAGGCGCTGCGCGCCAGCCTGGGGCCACAGGCCGACACTCCGGAGCACTGGCCGGTGTCGGTCAGCCACGACGGCGGGTACGCCGTTGCCATCGTGCTGTGCACAGCGCCCCGTCCCACACGACCGACCTCAGGGAGGACCGCATGACCCCCACCCCGACCGCCACCCCGACCGCCACCTCGTCCTTGCCCGGGCGCGCGCCCACCGAGCTGTTCGTCGCCGGGCAGTTCCGCCCCGCGGCCTCCGGCCGGCGCCTGGAGGTGCTCGACCCCGCCACCGGCCGGGTCCTGGCCGAGGTCGCCGACGCCGGGCCCGATGACGCCGCTTGCGCGCTCGAGGCGGCGCACGCCTCCCAGGAGGCCTGGCGGGACACGCCGGCGCGCGAGCGCAGCGACATCCTGCGCCGCGCCTTCGAGCTGGCGACGACCACCTACGCCGAGGACCTCGCCCGGCTCATGACCCTGGAGATGGGCAAGCTCCTGGACCAGTCCCGTGCCGAGGTCGCCTACGGCGCGGAGTTCCTGCGCTGGTTCTCCGAGGAGGCGGTGCGCGTGCGGGGCGATGCCTACGCCCTGCCCGAGGGCCGCCTGCGTGCCATCGTCCTGCGCCGGCCCGTGGGGCCCTGCCTGCTCATCACGCCGTGGAACTTTCCCCTGGCCATGGCCACCCGCAAGATCGCACCGGCTCTGGCGGCCGGGTGCACGGCCATCCTCAAGCCCTCCGAGCTGACCCCGCTGACCGCCCTGCTCCTGGCGCGCATCCTGGCAGAGGCCGGCCTGCCCGCCGGCGTGCTGTCGGTGCTGCCCACGACCAGCGGCCCGAGTCTCGTCTCCGGCATCATGGCCGACCGGCGTCTGCGCAAGCTGTCCTTCACCGGATCGACCGCCGTCGGCTCGGCCCTGCTGGCCCAGGCCGCCGACGGGGTGCTGCGCACCTCGATGGAGCTGGGCGGCCACGCCCCCTTCATCGTCTTCGACGACGCCGACCTCGAGGCCGCCGTGGAGGCGGCGGTGACCACGAAGCTGCGCAACATGGGGCAGGCGTGCAACGCCGCCGACCACATCCTCGTCCACCGCCGCCTCCACGACGCCTTCGTCGAGGCGCTCAGCCAGGAGATGGCCTCCCAGCGCGTGGGCCCCGGAACTGTCGAGGGCGTCGACGTCGGCCCCCTCATCAGTGCCGCCCACCGCGACAAGGTGGCCGGCCTGGTCGACGGCGCCCTCAAGCGGGGCGCCACCGCCGTCGTCGGCGGCAGGGTGCCCGACGGCGCGGGGTTCTTCTACCCGCCCACGGTCCTGACCGGCCTGGACCCCGAGGCCCCGATCCTCCGGCAGGAGGTCTTCGGCCCGGTGGCACCCGTGACCGCCTTCGAGGACGAGGACGAGCTGCTCAGGCGCGTCAACGCCGACCCCATGGGGCTGGCCGGCTACCTTCACACCCGCGACATGGAACGGGCCATGCGGCTGGCCGAGCGGCTCGAGCTCGGCATGCTCGGGGTCAACTCGGCGACCACCTCCAACCCCGCGGCCCCCTTTGGCGGGGTCAAACGCTCCGGCCTGGGGCGCGAGGGCGGCCGGGAGGGCATCGAGGAGTACCTCGAGACGGTCTACGTCGGCATCCCCGCCTGAGCCCTGATCGTCCGGCCACCGGTCAGGAGTGGCTGTGACCTGTGCCGTAGTGCGGTAGGGTCGGCGCATGAAGAAGCTGATCAACTCCGCCGAAACCGTCGTCTCCGACGCCTTGGCCGGCATGGCGGCGGCCCACCCCGGCGTCCTGTCGGTCGACCTCGACCAGCGCGTCGTCTACCGCGCCGTCCCCAAGGAACAGGGCCGCGTGGCCATCGTCTCGGGCGGTGGCAGCGGCCACGAGCCGCTCCACGGCGGCTTCGTGGGCGCGGGCATGCTCGACGCCGCCTGCGCCGGAGAGATCTTCACCTCCCCGGTCCCCGACCAGATCGCGGCGGCCACCGCCGCGGTGGACCGGGGCGCCGGCGTGCTGCACATCGTGAAGAACTACACCGGCGACATCATGAACTTCGAGATGGCCGCCGAGCTCGTCGCCGCCGAGTCCGGCACGCAGGTCGCCACGGTGGTCACCGCCGACGACGTCGCCGTCGAGGACTCCCTGTACACCGCCGGCCGGCGCGGGGTGGGCGTGACCGTCATCGTTGAGAAGATCGCCGGCGCCGCCGCCGAGGAGGGGCGCCCGCTGGCCGAGGTCGCCGCCGTGGCCGAGCGGGTCAGCCGCGCCGGCCGGTCGATGGGCATGGCCCTGACCTCCTGCACCGTGCCGGCCAACGGCAAGCCCTCCTTCGACCTGCCCGAGGAGGAGATGGAGATCGGCATCGGCATCCACGGCGAGCCCGGACGCCATCGCGAGCCCGTGGCACCGGCGGACCAGATCGCCGCACGGCTGGTCGAGCCGCTTCTGGCCGAGCTGCCCGAGGCCCCCGCCGGGGAGGACCACGGCGTCATCGCGCTGCTCAACGGGATGGGCGCCAGCCCGCTCATCGAGCTCTACGTCGTCTACGCCGAGGTCGCCCGCCTCCTCCAGGAGGCCGGGGTCGCGGTCGCGCGCAGACTCGTGGGCAACTACATCACGAGCCTGGACATGGCGGGCTGCTCCCTGACGCTCGTGCGCGCCGACGCCGAGATGCTGCGGCTGTGGGACGCTCCTGTGTCCACCCCGGGCCTGCGCTGGGGGGCGTGACGGTGAGCGCGACGAACCCCGTAACCGTCCTGGACGCCGAGCGGGCCCGGGCCTGGGTGCTGCGCGCCCGCGAGCTGATCTGCCGTGACGCCGAGGAGCTGACGGCCCTCGACGCCGCGATCGGGGACGCCGACCACGGCGCCAACATGGCCCGCGGCATGGCGGCCGCCGTCGAGGCGGTCGAGGCGCTCGGCGCCGAGCGGGCCGACACCCCGGCGGCGGTGCTCAAGCCCGCCGCCCTGGCCCTGGTCTCCAAGGTCGGCGGCGCCTCGGGGCCCCTGTACGGCACCTTCTTCCTGCGCGCCGCCGCGGCCTGCGGGCAGGACCCGGCGCTGGGCGCGTCGGGGATCGCCGACGCCGTCGAGGCCGGGATCGGCGGGATCGTCCAGCGGGGCAGGGCCCAGGCGGGGGAGAAGACCAGGCGCGCCGCCTGGACCCCGGCCCTGGAGGCCCGGCGCGACCCCGAGGACCCGGCGGCCGCGGCCCGCGCGGCCGCCCGTGCCGCGGCCGCCGGCCGCGACGCCACCGCGCCGATGCTGGCCACCAAGGGCCGCGCCTCCTACCTCGGCGAGCGCTCCATCGGCCACATCGACCCCGGCGCGGCCTCGACAGCGCTTATCGTCCAGGCCCTGGCCGACGTCCTGGGTGCCGAGGAGGACCGGTCGTGACCGGCGTCGGCATCGTCGTGGTCAGCCACTCCCACGCCCTGGCGCAGTCGGCGGTCGACCTGGCCCGCGAGCTGGTCACGGGCCTCGATGTCGTTGTCGAGGTCGCCGCGGGACTCGACGACGGCGGCCTGGGCACCGACACCGGGAGCATCCTGGCGGCGATCGAGAGAGCCGCCCAGGCCCCGGGCGGGCGCGGCGGGGTGCTCGTCCTGGCCGACCTCGGCAGCTCGATCATGAGTGCCGAGACCGCCCTGGAGCTGGCCGACCCCGACACGGCCGCACGCACCCGGCTCAGCCCGGCGCCCCTGGTCGAAGGGCTCATCGGCGCCTATGCGGCCGCAGGGATCGGCAGGTCCCTGGAGGAGGTCACCGCCGAGGCAGACAGCGCCTGGCAGGCCAAGCGCGGGCAGATGAGCGCCTGAGTCAGAGCCCCGCCTCGCGTCATCAGTCCCGGGCCCGCCACCTCCGCGAGATCGGGACTAAGAGGTTGCGCGGTTAGGTCAGGGTTGTCGGCGTGGTCGGGTGTCCCAGCGGTGGGTGGTCCAGGCTCGGTGGATCAGCTGGCAGGTGATGATGGTGTTGGCCAGGGCGGTGAACTCGCCAGATCGGGTCAATGACGACTGCTGGAACAGCGGGCACAGCAGACCCCAACACGCCCAGACCAGCGCAGACAACTCACCCCCACACACCCCACCATGCCCACCGCGCACCCCACGCTGCCACCTATCGGCGCAACCTCTAATGACACGTCGAGGTGTCATATCTACCGATCTCGGGGTGTCATATGTCCCGATCTCCGCGAGAAGGTGGGTGTTGCCGGACCCGGGGATCGATCATCTAGGCCAGGACGCGGTCGAGGTACTCCTCGAGGGACTCGGGCCGACGGCCCAGGACCTCCTCGACGGCGCCAGACAGGCCGGACTGCTCGCCGTCACGGATCGCGGTGTAGGTCGAGACCCAGGCGTCGTACTGCCACTGCTCGGCCGGCCAGGCCCGCCGGGTGGTGTAGGCCTCCTCGACGGTCTGGTCGATGTAGGGCACCGGGCGGCCCAGGCGGGAGGCGACGGTGCGGGCGACCTGTTCCATCGACAGCTCCTCGGGACCGGTCAGCTCGAGGGTCCGGCACCGCCAGGCATCGGGATCGGCCAGCACCGCCGCGGCCACCGCGGCGACGTCGGCGCGTGTGACCGCCGAGCACACCCCCTGCCCGGCCGGACCGCGGATCTCCCCGCCCTCGGTGCACAGCTCGACGAGGAAGTCCATGTAGAAGTTGTCCCGCAGGAGCGTGAACTCCATGCCCGAGGCAGCCAGGATCTCCTCGGTGCGGGCGTGCTCGCGTGAGAGCGTGAAGGTCGCCTGCCGGCTGGCGCCGTAGAAGGAGGTGTAGACGATGTGGCCGACCCCCGCCGCCGCGGCGGCATCGATGAGGCCCTGGTGCTCCTCGATGCGCGAGGGCGACTCGTGGGCCGAGACCATGAACAGGGTGCTCACCCCCGCCAGACTGTCCTGGACCTGCGGGGTGTCGGCGTAGGCGATCGGCAGGGCGCGTGAGCCGGGAAGACTGGGCGCGGCCTCGGGCCTGCGGGCCAGGAGACGCAGAGGCACGCCCTGAGCCGACAAGAGCCGGGCGACCGTGCCGCCCAGGTATCCGGTCGCCCCGGCCAGGGCCAGGGCGGGCGGGTCGGTGGGTGTGGAGCCGATGGTGCTCATGGCCCGAGCCTACGCCGGCCCGCCTCGGCGTCTGTGTGGGCGAGCCCGGGCGCGCAACGGGTAGGGTGTCACCGGCCCCACCCATCCCTCACCCTGGGAGGATCCATGACTGACACCGCGTTCCAGACCATCTCGATGACCATCTACTTCCTTGGGATGGTGGCGATCGGATGGTGGGCCTCGGGCCGCAACAACTCTCTGGACGACTACATGCTCGCCGACCGCGGCCTGGGCCCGGCGGTGACCGCGCTGTCGGCCGGGGCGGCCGACATGTCCGGCTGGCTGCTCATGGGACTGCCCGGCGCCTTGTACGCCTCGGGCCTGGTCGAGTCCTGGATCGCCGTGGGCCTGACCGTAGGCGCCTGGCTCAACTGGCGGTATGTCGCCCCCCGGCTGCGCACCTACACCGAGGTCGCGCGGAACTCGATCACCATCCCCAGCTTCCTGGACAACCGCCTCCACGACTCCACCCACGTGCTGCGCTGGGCCGCGGGCCTCATCATTCTGGTCTTCTTCACCTTCTATGTCTCATCGGGCATGGTGGCCGGCGGCATGTTCTTCAACTCCTCCTTCGGGATGAGCTACCGCGCCGGGATGATCCTCGTGGCCGCCGTCACCGTTCTCTACACCCTCGTCGGAGGCTTCCTGGCGGTCTCCTACACCGACTTCGTCCAAGGGGTCATGATGGTCTGCGCCCTGGTGGCCGTGCCCGTCGTCGGCGTCATCCACCTGGGCGGCATCGGTGCGACCGTCGAGGCCGTCAACGCCGTCGACCCCGGCTACTGGGCGATGGTGGGAGCCTCCACCTCGGCCATCGGAGTCATCAGCTCGCTGGCCTGGGGCCTGGGCTACTTCGGCCAGCCCCACATCATCGTGCGCTTCATGGCGATCCGCAGCCCTGAGGAGACGATCGCCGGCCGCCGCATCGGCATCGGCTGGATGCTCTTCGCCGTCGCCGGCGCCGCCGCCACGGCGATCGTGGGCGTGGCCACCTACCACCGTGATCGCAGCAGACTGGGCGACCCCGAGACCGTCTTCATCTCGCTGGGCCAGCTGCTCTTCCACCCGCTCATCGCCGGCTTCATGCTGGCGGCGATCCTGGCCGCCATCATGTCCACGGTATCCAGCCAGCTGCTCGTGACCTCCTCGGCGCTCATCGAGGACCTCTTCAGCCAGCTGCCCGCGAGCAGGAGGGCCTCACCCAAGCGACTCGTCCTGTACTCGCGCCTGGCGGTGCTCGCCGTCTCACTGGTCGCGGCCGCCATGGCCTGGGAGAAGAACAACACGATCCTGGCGCTCGTGGCCTTCGCCTGGGCGGGCTTCGGCGCCTCCTTCGGCCCCACCGTCCTGCTGTCCCTGTACTGGCGGCGCCTGACCGCCCCCGGGGCGGTGGCGGGCATGGTCACCGGGGCGGTGCTCGTCATCATCTGGGGCAACCTCGACACAGGCATCTTCGACCTCTATGAGATCCTGCCCGGATTCGTCGGCAACCTCCTCGTGGCCTGGGCGGTCTCGCGGCTGGGCCGGCCCGACCCGGCCGTCGAGGAGGAGTTCGAGGCCGCGGTCGCCGCCACGCGCTGACAGGGCCGCGCCGGCCTCAGCCCCGAAGGCTGACGTGCAGCCTCCGGGCCCCGAAGTCCCCGGGGTCGGCGCCGTCGAAGAGACCGGGCAGCCGCTGCCCGCAGGCGCGGCAGCGGCCGGCGGCATCGAGACGGTAGGCCTCCAGGGTGTAGCCGCGGCGCTCGATGAGTGGGGCCCGGCAGCACGGGCAGGTCGTCGTCGCCCCCTCCGCGGTCAGCACATTGCCCAGTAGACGAAGCGCAGCCCCGCCTCCAGGGCCAAACGCCCGGCGTCCACGAGGCTGGTCACGGGGGTGGCGGGGCGGTCGCGCATGCGGTGGGCCGGGTGGAAGGCCGTCAGGTGCAGGGGAGTGTCGGCCCCGAGCTCGGTGGCGACCCAGGCCGCCAGGGCGCCCACCTCCCGAGGGCTGTCGTTGAGCCCGGGGATGAGCAGCGTCGTCAGCTCCAGCCACGTCGAGGTGTGCTCCCGCAGGTCGACCAGGGTGGCCAGGACCTCGCGCAGGCGCGCGGGCACAGGTCGCACTGGAGGCGGCCGTCCCCCACCCGGTGCCACCAGCGCGCCGGCGCGCCGGCACCGACCTGCCCGCTCACGGCCGGCTCCAGCAGCGCACTCGGTAGGTCGGGACCACCAGCTCCTCGTGCCAGAAGTCCTCGGCGAGCCCCGCCTTGCGCTTGAGCCGGACCAGGAACACCAGTGGGTCGTCCAGCTCCTCCCACACCTGGGGCAGGAAGGTCGTCCGGTGCGGGCCCATCTGGAGGACGACCCCGTCGACCCCCGGGCGCAGCCGGGCGACCACCTCCGCCTCATCTGCCGCCTCCAAGGGCTCGGGCTCGGTGAGCACCGAGACCTCCAGGCTCAGGGAACCGAGCTCCTCGGGCTCGACCGGAGCGAAGCGCGGGTCTCGGGTGGCCGCCAGGACGGCGTTGGCCACGACATCCTCACCCAGCGGCCGGTGGGCCGTCAGCGTGCCGATGCACCCGCGCGAAGCCCCATCGCACCGGAGTAGACATAGCCCGCGTGCGGGACGATGAGCGCCTTGGGCACCCGGCCCCCCGGGAGGGGCAGGGAGCGTCGGGCCCGACCGAGCAGCTCATCGAGCATGCCGGACAGGACGGTACGGTCCTCGGGTTAAAAACTCCCCGCGACCGCGGGGCAGCGGACGGATCCCATGATCATCTCCGATCATCCGCCTTGACCTGGCTCCAGGGTAGACGCCTCGCCGGCCCGGTGGGCCCCTCCGGGCCGGGCCAGGTTTGTCATCACCCCGCACCGGGGATAAGGTCGGGGCAGCAACGTGCTCCGGGGTCGGTGAAATTCCGAGCCGGCGGTGACAGTCCGCGACCCGGGTCTCCTCCCCGCAGGGGAGGCTGCCCGGTTGAGCTGGTGGAACTCCAGCACCGACGGTGAGAGTCCGGATGGGAGGAGGCACGAGGCGCCGACGCACTCGCGGCAGCGCCCCGCACCGGGGCGCGCACCCGTGCGCCGGCGCGCGGGCTGCACCCCCTCACCCCGGAGACGCCCCGGGGCACCCGTCCCCGGGGACCGAGAGGATGAGCGTCCGTGCCCCGCCCCGACACCGCCCGCGCGCGCCTGCGGCCGAGCCCCGCGCTTCTCCTGGGCGTCGCGCTCCTGGCGGTCTGGTGGGCGGTGACGGCCTCGGGCACGATCGAGCCGGTCTTCCTGCCCAACCCCCTCGACGTCCTGCGACGCCTGTGGCTGAGCGTGACCCGGGGAGACCTCCTGGGCTACGCCTGGGTCACCCTGCGCGAAGCCCTTCTGGGCAGCGCGACCGCGGGCCTGCTGTCCCTGCCCCTGGCCTGGGCCCTGGCGCGCTCGCGGTCCTTCGCCCGGGCGGTGCTGCCCTACGTCGCCGCCCTGCAGGCCGTGCCCGCGGTGGCCATCGCACCGCTGCTCGTCGTGTGGATCGGCTACGGAACCGTGCCCACGGTGGCACTGTGTGTCCTCATGGTTTTCTTCCCCATCACCGTCACCGTGCTCCTGGGACTCAAAGGGCTGGACTCCGACGTCATCGACGCCGCGCGGCTCGACGGCGCCCACGGGATCTCCATGATCGTGCACATCGAGCTGCCGATGGCCCTGCCCGCCATCCTGTCGGGCCTGCGCACCGGCTTCACCCTGTCGGTGACCGGAGCGGTTATCGGGGAGATGACGATGGGCGGGCAGGGACTGGGCATGGTCCTGGCCTCCCAGCGCCAGACGGTCGACACCACCGGCCTGTTCGCCACCATCGTCGTCCTGTGCCTCATGGCCACGACGATCCACTGGTGCCTCCACGAGCTCGAACGGCGCAGCCGGGTCGTGGACTCCATGCGCGGACGCCGCGCCACCTGACGACCCCTCACCCCGCCCGCACCGAAAGGACCGCCATGACCTCCACCCTGACCCGCCGCACACTCCTGACCTCCCTGCTCCTGGCCGGCGCCGGAGCAGGCGCAGCCTGCTCCTCGGGCACCGGGGCGCAGTCGCGAGCCTCGGCCACCGCCGAGGGGCCGGTCATCGGCCTGACCTACACCCCCAACGTGCAGTTCGCCCCCTTCTACATGGCGCTCGAGCAGGGCCAGTACGCCGCCGGCGTGAGCCTGCGCCACCACGGGGAGCAGGAGGGCCAGTTCGACGCCCTCCTGGCCGGCACCGAGCAGATCGTCGTCGCCGGCGGCGACGAGGCGGTCGTGGCCGCCTCCAACGGCAACGAGCTGGTCATCATCGGCGGCTACTACCAGCGCTACCCCGGCTGCGTCATCGTCCCCGAGTCCTCGGGCATCACCGCGCTGGCCGACCTCAAGGGCCGGGTCATCGGCACCCCGGGCCGGACGGGGGAGACCTGGTACTCCCTGCTCGTGGCCCTGTCCACCGCCGGGCTGACCGAGCAGGACGTGACCGTCGAGGAGATCGGCTACACCCAGCAGGCGGCGCTGGCCTCGGGCAAGGTCGAGGCGGTCGTCGGCTTTTCCAACAACGACGCCGTCCAGCTCGCCCAGAACGGCACCCCGGTCAGGACTCTGGAGATCGCCCAGGACGTCCCGCTGCTCGGCGCCTCGCTGGTCACCACCGCCGAGCTGCTGGCTGAGCGCCGCGAGGAGCTGGCCGACGCCGTCGTCGCCTCAGCACGAGGCATGGCCGACTTCGCCGCCGACCCCGACGCCGCCGTCGAGGCCAGCGCGCAGTACGTCCCCGACCTCGTCGACCCCACGCAGGCGGCCAACGCCCGGCAGGTCGCCGTGGCCACCGCCGAGCTCGTGGCACCCGAGGGCAATGCCGTCATCGGTTCGGTCTCGGTCGAGCAGGTCGGCCGCACCATCGACTTCCTGGCGGCCCAGCAGCTCCTGGGAGCCCCCGGGGTCAGTGCCAAGGCCGCCTGCGACCCGCTGCTGACCGCCTGAGGCCGGGCCGCCCGGGCCCGCGCCTCACAGACGGCAGGCCACGAGGGAGGACACGAGGATGGCGCGGGCGCCGACCTCGTAGAGCTCGTCCATGACCCGGTTGATGTCCTTGCGCGGCACCATCGCCCGCACCGCCACCCAGTCGGGGTTCTGCAGCGGGGAGACCGTCGGGGACTCGATGCCGGGAGTCAGGGCCGTGGCCCTGTCCAGCCGGTTCATCGGGACGTCGTAGTCGACCAGGACGTAGGAGCGCGCCCGCAGGACCCCCTCGAGCCGGCGCACCAGGGTGCCCAGCCCCGGCTCGTCGCGGTGGCGCTCGGTGGTGATGAGTACCGCCTCGCTGGCCAGCAGCGGCTCACCGAAGGTCTCCAGCCCCGCGGCGCGCAGCGTCGTACCGGTCTCGACGACGTCGGCGATGAGGTCGGCCACACCCAGCTGGACGGAGGACTCCACGGCCCCGTCGAGGTGGACCGTCTGGGCCTCCACACCCCGCTGGGCCAGGAAGGTGCGCACAAGCACGTCGTAGGAGGTCGCCACCCGTCTTCCGGTCACGTCCTCCAGCGAGGTCATCGTGCCCGCCGGCGCGGCGAAGCGGAAGGTCGAGCGGGCGAAGCCCAGCGCGAGGTGCTCCACGGCGCTGACCCCAGAGTCCAGCAGGAGGTCGCGCCCGGTGATCCCCGCGTGGACCGTGCCCTGCCCGACGTAGACCGCGATGTCCCGTGGGCGCAGGAAGAAGAACTCGACCTGGTTGGCCTCGTCGACCAGGACGAGCTCGCGTCCGGTCCGCCGGGTGCGGTACCCGGCCTCCTTGAGCATGGTGGTGGCGGGCTCGGACAGGGAGCCCTTGTTGGGCACGGCGATGCGCAGCACGGTGGTCCTGACTGTGTGGGGGTAGGAGTGGGGCTCGTGGCCCGGGGTGCGGTGAGCGGGGCGCTCACAGGTGGGTGTAGACGTCCTGGAGCGTGTAGCCCTTGGCGATCATCATGACCTGGACGTGGTAGAGCAGCTGGCTCAGCTCCTGGCAGGCGGCCTCATCGGACTCGTGCTCGCAGGCCATCCACGCCTCGGCCGCCTCCTCGACGATCTTCTTGCCGATGAAGTGCACCCCGCGGTCGAGCTCGGCGACCGTCCCCGACCCGGCGGGGCGGGAGGCGGCCTTGTCCTGCAGCTCGACGAACAGGTCCTCGAAGGTCTTCATGGGCTCAGGGTAATGCCTCCCACCGTCCTGCCCGGCCACGTCTCAGCGGTGGCCACCCGAGGCGGCAGCAGGGGCCGAACGACTGGCAGCGACAGGTCCACCACGGGGTGACATGCTCGAATGTGCAAATATGATGCTTATAGCGCTAGTATTCGATCATGTCGGCGTGCGGGGCGCCGGCTCGTTCCGCGTCGTCGGAGCGATGAGATGTGCAAGGAGGCGCAGGTGAGCACCGGTTCCGTGACCGGACGGGTCATCGTCGTGACCCCCAACCCGGCCGTCGACGTCACCTACGAGGTCGCCACCCCGAGGATGGGGACGGTCAACCGCGTGGCCCGGGTGGCGCGTCGCCCGGGGGGCAAGGGCATCAACGTCGCCTCGGTCCTCCACCAGTTGCGTGGCATCGGGGCGGACGCCCCCGAGCTGCGGCTCGGCGGGTTCCTCGGCGGCTCCCAGGGCCAGGAGCTGCAGGAGGCGCTGGAGGACTGGGGCCTGGAGCAGCGGTGGGTGGACCCGGGCGGGGCCTACCGCACCCGCTCGACCGTCGTCGTGCGCGACGCCGACGGCGGAGCGACCGGCTTCTACGAGCCGGGCAGCCCCGTCACTGCGCACGACTGGCAGGCGCTGGCCTCCACGGTCCTGGACGGCGCAGGCCCCGGTGACGTGCTCGTCGTGGCGGGATCCTGCCCTCCGGGAACCAGGGCCGAGGAGCTGGCCGGACTCCTCCAGGCCGCCCGCGCCCTGGGCGTGCGCACCGTCCTGGACACCTCCGGACCCCTGCTCCTGGCCTGCGCGGGCGGCGCCGACCTCCTCAAACCCAACCTCGAGGAACTGACCGAGGCCACCGGCGAGCACGACCCGCGTGCCGGTGCCGAGATCCTCCTGCGTGCCGGTGCCCGCGGGGTCGTCGTGTCCGATGGCCCGCGCGGGATGCACCTGTTGAGCCGTGTCGGCGCCACCGTGCGCTCCTGGCACGCGGCCCCGCCGCCTGTCGAGGTGGTCAACCCCACCGGCGCCGGGGACGCCGCCGTCGCGGCGCTCGCCGCCCACCTCGCCGCCCGCCCGGGCACCGAGCCGGTCGGAGGCCGGGCACTTGAGGTCGCCGTCGCGCTGTCGGCGGCGGCGGTGCGCACCCCCGTGGCCGGGCTCGTCGACCCCGACACCTACACCACCCTTCTCCACCAGGTGAAAGCTGAGGACACCGATGCCGCTGACTGACCTTGTCACCCCCGCCCGCGCCGCCCGCTCCCGGGGCACGGCGCTGGGCGCCTTCAACGTCGTGCTGCTCGAGCACGCCGAGGTCTTCACCCGTGCCGCCGAGCGCGCCGGACTGCCGATCGTCCTGCAGATCTCGCAGAACGCCGTGGCCTACCACGGCGGACGCCTGGCACCGATCGCCGCCGGTGCCCTGGCCGTGGCCCGCTCTGCCGAGGTCCCCGTGGTCGTCCACCTCGACCACGCCGAGTCCGTCGACCTGGTGGCCGAGGCGGTCGAGCTGGGCATGAGCTCGGTCATGTACGACGGCTCGGCCCTGCCCTACGAGGACAATGTCGCCACCACGGCGCAGGTCGTCGGGATGTGCCACGCCCGCGGGGTCAGCGTCGAGGCCGAGCTCGGCGAGGTGGGCGGCAAGGACGGGGCCCATGCCCCGGGGGTGCGCACCGACCCGCAGGAGGCCGCGCGCTTCGTCGAGGCCACCGGGGTGGACCTGCTGGCCGTGGCCGTCGGCTCCTCCCACGCCATGACTGAGCGCCGGGCGCTGCTCGACAACGGGCTCATCTCCCGCCTGGCCGCCGCGGTGCCAGTGCCGCTGGTCCTCCACGGCTCCTCCGGGGTCGACGACGCGGGCCTGGTCGCCGCCGTGCGCGCCGGCATGACCAAGATCAACGTCTCCACGCATATCAACGTCGTGGCCACGACCGTCGTGCGCGAGGTCCTCGGGGACAACCCGGCGATGGTCGACCCGCGCCGGTACCTGGGTCCGGCCCTGGCGGCCGCGGGGGAGGAGGTCGAGCGGCTCCTGGGCCTGTACGCCTCCGCCTGACCCCTCAGCAGAGGCCTGCGGCCAGCGCGGCGGCGTGCCGGCCCGCGGCCGCGGCCGCCAGGAAGGCGGCCTCGTCCTGGTCCAGGCCGCGGCCCATCGTCGACAGCCGCAGCCCGGTGCTCTCCTCGACGGCATCCAGGGCCCGGCGCAGACCGTCCACCGGGACGTCGATCCGCCGGTGGGGCTCGCCCAGGGCGCGCGGCGAGCACAGCGCCGCGGCCTGCCGGTCGACCTGCCTGCCCAACTCGCCGGGCAGCTCGGGCACGACGACGTCGGCCCCCGCGAGCGCCACCCGGCCCAGCGCCGTCATCGAGTGGTGGGACACCCCCCGGTGCCGTTCCCGGGGGTCGGTCTGGGAGATGCGCAGGCAGGCGACGGCGCGGCCCTGGAGGGCCGCCACCGCGTTGACCACGTCCCCGCAGGCCACGCCGGAGAAGCCCCACGGAGTGTCGGTGCCCAGGTTGCCCGGCCCCTGGATGACGACAATGACCTCGGCGCCCAGGACATGCCGTGCGGCGAGCAGGGCGTTGTGGATACTGACGGCCTCGACGTCCCCACCCCAGGCCTGTCCCGCCGTCACCGTCGCCTCGAGCCACCCGGCGGCGCGCAGGGCCGCCACCGTCCGCGAGTAGGGCATCGGCAGCGCACCGCCGTCGGGCATGACGTACACCACCCGCGGGGCCTTGCGCCCCCGCCAGCCGCGGCCCGCGGCCGAGCACGACGACCTGATCCCGGCCAGGACGGCGGGCAGGCTGGAGTGCAGGTCGGCCACGACCACCGGGACGCCGCCCAGCGTCAGCTCCTCCGCGGAGGCGGACAGCAGGCCGTGGTGGGCGGTGCCCTGCTCGTCGACGCCGGTGACCATGACCTGGTCGGGCATGTAGCGCGCCTTGACGAGGTGACCGGTGGGGGTGGGGTCCTCGGGCAGGACGTCGAGGCGGGTGAGCACCATGGCATGGCCGCCGGTGCCCAGGCCCCGGTCGAGGGCCGAGACCTCCAGGCGCACCCGCTCCCCGGTCGAAGGCATGCCCGTCAGCGTCTCGTAGACCACGGCGCGGCACTCCTGCCCGACCAGCAGTCCCGTCGCGTTGGCCGGTGCCGCCAGGATCCGCACGAGCAACTCGGCGCAGCGGTCGCCCTCGCGCCCCCACGCCACCCGGAGGGCCAGTACCCGCCCGTCGCGCCACATCATGGGCACACCGTACACACGCCGGACCACTCCGGGGACCGAGCCATCTAGGCTGGCGGGGTGAGCACTTCCTCCGCGCAACCGATCCCGGCCGAGGAGCGTCAGGTCAACCTTCTGCTCGCGCTGCGCAACACGACGACCGGGCTGACCGCCGCGACCATCATCGCCACGGTCGCGGGCTACGACCCCGCCGGCGGCACCGCGGCCCGACGCATGTTCGAGCGGGACAAGAGCGTCCTACGCGGCTTGGGCATCACCGTGCAGACCTCGGGCAGCGAGGAGCAGACGCGCTACCGGGTGGCCGAGGAGGACTACGCCCTACCCGAGCTGACCGTCTCGGCGTCCCAGGCGGCCGCCATCGACCTGGCCGCCTCGGCGTGGCGCTCCGGGGCCCTGACGAGCTCGGCGCGCCACGCCCTGACCAAGATCCGCGCGGTGGCCGACAGGCCCCACGGACCCGGCGCCCTGCTCGACCTCACCCTCGACCTGGCCGGCGATGAGGTCCCTGCCGAGCTGGCCGCCGCCGTCGACGAGCGGCGGCTGGTCAGCTTCGACTACCTCTCTCCGGCATCCGGCCGGTCCCGCTCGCGCACCGTCGAGGCCCACCGGCTGCGGCTGAGCCAGGGGGCCTGGTACCTCGACGCGCTCGAGCCCGCCACCGGAAGCCGACGGACCTTCCGCCTGGCCCGCATCACCGGCGGGGTGGACATCGTCTCGGGTCCCGGCGCCTTCGACCCCGACCCCCCGGACCCCGAGACGCATACTGCCCTGCTGGCCGTCGCCCCGGGCAGGGCGCTGCAGATCCGTGCCGGTGCCACCAGCGCCCCGCCGCCTGCTGGGGTCGAGCCGCCCGAGGGATGGGAGGTGCTGAGCGCCGCCTACGCCGACACCTTCGCCTTCGCCGGCGCCCTGGCGGCGCTGGGCGACGGCGTCGTCGTCCTGGCACCGCCCGCCCTGCGCGAGGAGGTCCTCGCCCACCTGCGCGGCGCCGCCGCGCTGACGGGCTGTGGCCGGGACGGGGGCCGCTGAGATGGCCCGCCCCAGCTCCGTGGACCGGCTCGTGCGGCTGCTGGCGCTGCCCGCCTGGGTGGCCGAGCGCCCCGGCGCCACGGTCGAGCAGGCCGCCGAGCACTTCGGGGTGACGGCCCAGACGATCCGCGCCGATGTCTCGACCCTGTGGGTCTCGGGCGTCCCGGGCGGCATGCCCGGCGACCTCGTCGACTTCGACGCCGAGGCCTTCGAGGAGGGCAGGCTCAGCCTCACCCAGCCGCTGGGCCTGGACCGGCCCGTCAGGCTCTCCCGGCAAGAGGCCGTCAGCCTCCTGCTGTCCCTCAGGGTCCTCCATGACCTGCTGCGCACCGACCCCGGTGCCGCACAGGCGCTCGGCGGGGCCCACGAGGCCCTGCGCCGCGCCCTGGGCGCGGCGGGCCAGGACCCCGCCCAGGACGGGCCGCAAGCCGTGCCCCCTCAGCCCAAGCAGGACGCCCAGGACATTCCCCAGTCCTCCGGTGTCCGGGCGGAGGCGCTGGGCGCCGTGCGCTCAGCCCTGGAGGAGGGCCGCCGCCTCCACCTGTCCTACGTCTCGGCCACCGACACCCCCTCCGAACGCAGCGTCGACCCCCTGGGTCTGAGCAGCGACGGCACGAGCCTGACCCTGCGCGCCTGGTGCCTGACCGCCCGGGACGAGCGATCCTTCCGCCTCGACCGCGTCCTGGAGGCACGGGTGCTCCCCGAGCCCGCCACGACGCACCCCCGCCGACGCCCCCGCACCCCCGGCGCCCAGGCCGGTGCTGAGGCGGTCCTCACCCTGGCCCCCTCCGGCAGGTGGCTCATCGAGCAGATTCCGTGCACCAGCCGGGAGCGTCCCGACGGATCCCTCGTGGCCGTCGTGCACGGCCGGGACCGTGCCTGGCTGCTCGGACTCGTCCTGTCCGCCGGACGCCACATCCTGGCCGTTGAGCCCGTGGACCTGGCCCGGGACGCGGCCGCGGCGGCCACAAGGGCGCTGGAGGCCGACGCCGCGGTCCACACCGGTCGAGACCGGGAAGAACCGGGGGAGAGCCGGGGGGGCAGCAGGGCCTGACGAGGCTGCGACGAGCTTGTGACCTGAGCCGTGACGTGAGCGGAATCAACCTACGCCGACGGTGGAACGGCCCAGGCGGCGCACGGGGCCCGGTGAGCATGCCGCTAGACTCTCGAATGTCTCATCGTGTCGCACACCGCAAGGAGAGTGCCGTGAAGTTCTCACCCACCCACATCGTCGTCCTGCTGGTCGTCATCATCCTCATCTTCGGGGCCAAGCGGCTCCCGGAGATCGCGGGCTCGGTCGGCAAGTCCATGAAGGTGTTCAAGAAGGAGGTCAAGGAGCTGCGCGAGGACGACGACGCCCCCGCCCAGATCCAGCAGCCTCAGGAGGGCACGTACTACACCCAGCCCACCCAGCAGGGACAGGCATACCCCCAGCAGTCCCCGGAAGGCACCACCCAGCAGTGAGGTCCCGCCGGGCGTGGAGGCCGGTGCGGGGACGCGAGCCCGCCCCCGGCACGCCCGGTGCGCCCTGACGGGCCAGGGCCCGACGGGCCCCGAAGTCGAGTGAAGGAGCCAGGCCATGGTGGCACTGCCCAAGGTGTTCCACACCAGGCGCCAGGACAACCCTGAGGCGGTCATGTCCATTGGCGACCACCTGCGTGAGCTGCGTGACCGCCTGGTCATCTCGGCCGCAGGGGTCCTTGTCATGTCCGTGGTCGGCTACCTCTTCTACGACCAGGCCTTCAGCCTCATCACCCACCCCATCGAGGATGCCAACGCCAACGGCGCGGACATCTCGATCAACTTCGACACCGTCCTGTCGTCTTTCGACATGAAGCTCAAGGTGTCGATCTGGTTGGGCGTGTTCCTGGCCTCCCCCCTGTGGATGTACCAGTTCTGGGCCTACGTCGGACCGGGCATGACCCGCAAGGAGAAGCTCTACACCTGGGCCTACGGCGCGACGGGGCTCGTGCTCTTCGCGGCGGGCGCTGCCCTGGGCGTGTTCATCCTGCCCCACGCCGTGACCATTCTCACCGGCTTCATCCCCGAGTCGGGCACCGGTTACCTCCAGGCGAGTCTCTACCTGTCCTTCGTCATGCGGCTCATCCTCGTGTTCGGGGTCGCCTTCCTCCTGCCCGAGCTGCTCGTCGCCCTCAACCAGCTCGGCGTCATGAAGGGGCGCACCATGCTCGCCGGCTGGCGCTGGGCGGTCGTGGCGATCTTCACCTTCATGGCCTTCGCCAACCCCCTTCCCGATCCCTGGTCGATGATCTTCATGGCGGTGCCCATCACCGGCCTGTACTTCCTGGCCTGCTACATTGCCATCACGCACGACAAACGGGTGGCCCGGCGCGAGGCCGAGGAGAACGCCGCCCTCGACGCGGCGCTGGCCGGCACCGGGACG
This sequence comes from Actinomyces sp., assembly GCF_030524025.1. GTDB lineage: Bacteria > Actinomycetota > Actinomycetes > Actinomycetales > Actinomycetaceae > Actinomyces. The sequence continues at coordinate 37,819 of NZ_JAUNHI010000011.1, forward strand.
GCCGGTGAGATCGCCTCCGGCTCCGAGAGCTCCTGAGCGCACTACGCCCGCCGTGTGAGCCGTTGAGCGCCATCCTGCCCGCCCGGCCCTCTGCCGCCTGATCGAAACCGAGCACCGATGCGCCTGGCCCTCATCTCCAACCCCACCTCCAACCACGGTCGTCACCGCAGCGCCGCAGAGACCACCAGGCGCGCCCTCATCGCACGGGGCTACGAGGTCCTGCCCGCCGCGCAGGACGGCTCCGACGGCCTGGGCGCCCTGTTGGAGGAGCGCGGCGTCGATGCTCTGGTCGTCGTCGGCGGCGACGGCATGGTCCACCAGGGCCTCAACCTCGTGGCGACCACGGGTGTGCCCATGGGGATCGTGGCCACCGGCACCGGCAACGACATCGCGCGCCACTTCGGCCTGCCGGCCCGCGACGTCCTGGCGGCCACCGACGTCATCGATGCCGCACTGACCGGGCAGGGCAGGGTCCTGGGCTGCGACGCGATCCGGGTGACCGGGGCCTATGGCCAGCACTGGTGCATGGCCGTGGTCGGGGCGGGCATCGACGCCGTGGTCAACCGCAGGGCCAACAACCTGCGCTGGCCCCACGGCGAGGCCCGGTACACCGTGGCGGTCGTCCCCGAGATCGTGCGGATGCGCCCCTACGGCTACCGCGTGACAACCGACGCGGGCACCTGGGAGGGCCCGGCCATGCTGCTGGCGGCCGCCAACACCTCCTTCATCGGCGGGGGCATGACCCTGGCCCCCAGCGCGGAGGTGACCGACGGCCTGCTTGACGTGCTGCGGCTCGATCCGGTCACGCGTCCCGGGCTCGTCGGCCTGTTCCTGCGGATCTTCCAGGGCACCCACGTCGAGCACCCGGCGGTCCACATCGAGCGCAGCCGCGCGGTGACCATCGAGGCCCTTCCCGACAAGGAGGCCGGTCTCCACACCCCGCCCCGGCCCTACGCCGACGGGGAGGCCATCGCCCCGCTGCCCCTGCGCCTGGAGGCGGTGCCCGAGGCGGTGCGCCTGCTCCTGCCGCGCTGAGCGGGTCCCGGGGACACGTAGGCTGAGCGCCATGAGCTCGCCCGCCCAGCGCTACGCCGCAGCCCGTCGCCGTCAGGCCGCCTCGCGCACCGAGCTCGCCCGCTTCGCCCAGGCCTACGACTTTCCCCTCGACGACTTCCAGACCGAGGCGTGCCAGGCCCTCGAGCGCGGCGAGGGCGTGCTCGTGGCCGCCCCCACCGGCGCGGGCAAGACCATCGTCGGGGAGTTCGCCGTCCACCTGGCACTGGCCGGCGGGCGCAAGGCCTTCTACACCACACCCATCAAGGCGCTGTCCAACCAGAAGTACCTCGACCTGGTCGCCCGCCACGGCGCCGACAGGGTCGGTCTGCTCACCGGGGACGCCTCGGTCAACCCCCACGCCGAGGTCATCGTCATGACCACCGAGGTCCTGCGCAACATGCTCTACTCCGGGGCACGGGACCTGGACCGCCTCGGCTTCGTCATCATGGATGAGGTCCACTACCTCGCCGACCGTTTCCGCGGGCCCGTGTGGGAGGAGGTCATCATCCACCTGGCCCCCGAGGTTCAGGTCGTCTCGCTGTCGGCGACCGTGTCCAACGCCGAGGACTTCGGCCGGTGGCTCGACCAGGTGCGCGGCCGCACTGCCGTCGTCGTCTCCGAGCACCGTCCCGTGCCCCTGACCCAGCACATGATGGTGGGGCGCCGGCTCCTGCCCCTCCACACCCATCCCGGGGCACCGGAGTCCGCCGACGGGCCGGTCGTCAACCCCGAGCTCGTCTCGGCGGTCAGGGACGCCCGCCGCGCCGCCGGGTCCCAGAGCGGTGGAGCACGGTCTAGGGCCGGGGCAGCCCATCTCCGCAGGCACCGGGGCTCGGGGCGAGCCCCGCGCCGCGACGAGCGCGGCACCCGCTCGGCCCGGCTGCGCCCGCCGGCGCGACGGGTGGTTGTCGACGCCCTCGCCCGCGCCGGCCTCCTGCCGGCCATCGTCTTCGTCTTCTCCCGCGCCGGCTGCGACGAGGCGGTCAGGCAGGTCGTCGGTGGGGGAGTGGACCTGACCACGGAGCACGAGGCCGCCCTCATCCGCCAGATCGTCGAGCGCCGTACGGCCGACATCCCTGCGGCCGACCTGGGCGTCCTGGGCTACCACACCTGGGTCCACGCCCTCCAGCGCGGCGTCGCCTCCCACCACGCCGGACTGCTGCCGGTGTTCAAGGAGACGGTCGAGGAGCTCTTCAGCGCCGGACTGGTCAAGGTGGTCTACGCCACCGAAACCCTGGCGCTGGGCATCAACATGCCGGCGCGCACCGTCGTCCTGGAGTCCCTGCGCAAGTGGAACGGCTCGGCGCACGTCACACTGAGCCCCGGGGAGTACACCCAGCTGACCGGGCGCGCCGGGCGACGCGGCATCGACGTCGAGGGCCACGCGGTCGTCCTGGCCACTGAGGACGTCGAGCCCGCGTTCGTGTCCTCCCTGGCCTCCAAGCGCACCTATCCGCTCGTGTCGGCCTTCCGTCCCACCTACAACATGGCGGTCAACCTCTTGGGCCGCACCTCCCGCGCCCGCGCCCGGGAGGTCCTGGAGTCCTCCTTCGCCCAGTACCAGGCCGACCGGGGCGTCGTCGAGCTCGCCGCCCAGGCCCGCCGCACCCGCGCCTCCGTGGCGCACCTGGCCGAGGCGATGGCCTGCCACCTGGGGGACTTCTCCCAGTACGCCACCCTGCGCCGGCGCATCACCGAGGCCGAGGCCGAGCTGTCCCGGGCCCGGCGCGAGGAGCGACGTACCGACGCGGGACGGCAGATGGGCTCCCTGCGCCGGGGAGACGTCATTGTCCATGCCCGGGGGCGCCGCTCCCGGCACGCCGTGGTCGTCGAGGTCGGGGCAGATCGCACCGGCACGGCCAGCCTGACGGTCCTGGGGGAGGACTCGCGCGTCATGACTCTGACGCCCGACACGACGCCCGCCGGGGTCATGCGGGTCGGATCCATGCCCCTGGCCGACTCCCTGGACCTGCGCCGCCCGCGCGACCGGGACCGGCTCGTGGGGCGCCTGGTCGACAAGCTGCGCTCCGGGGACCTGGAGCGTCCCGGCAGGCGCGGCGCCGCTCAGGCCGACGGCGCCGCCCGGCAGGCCGTGCTGGCCGAGCGGCTCGAGGACCTGCGCCGGCAGATGCGCGCCCACCCGTGCCACGGCTGTCCCGACCGCGAGGAGCACGCGGGCCTGGGCCGCCGGTGGTCGCGGGCGCTGGCCGAGGCCGAGCGGCTCCAGGCGCGGGTGGACAGGCGCACCGGCACCATTGCCCGGCTCTTCAACGCCGTGTGCCAGGTGCTCATCGACCTGGGCTACCTCGAGCCCGAGGACCGCGACGACCCGCAGGGCGACCTGCGCGTCACGACAACCGGGGCCATGCTGGCCCGGGTCTACGCCGAGCGCGACCTGCTCATCGCCGAGTGCCTGAGCCGGGGCGTGTGGGACGGCCTGGGGTCGGATGACCTCGCCGGCGCGGTCAGCGCCTGCGTCTATGAGCCACGCGCCGGCTCGCCGTCCATTGGTCTGCCGGTCGCGCCGGGCACCCGCCTGGGTGAGATCCTGCGCGAGGAGCTGGCCCTGGCCCGCAGGATCAACGACCTGGAGGCCCTGGCCCGCATCGAGCCGTCCAGCGGCGCCGAGCCCGCCCTGGCCGGCGCCATCCGGGCCCGGGCCCAGGGCACCGACCTCGGGGAGGTTCTGGAGTCCACCGAGCTGACGGCGGGGGACTTCGTGCGCTGGAGCCGCCAGGTGCTCGACGTGCTCGCCCAGTTGTCCGTCCTGGAGCCCCGGGGCTCCGGTGGCGTCGGGGCCGCCGCCGCGGCCGAGCGGGCCCACGCCGAGGTCGACAGGGGAGTGGTGGCCTGGTCGGGTCTCGAGGGCGGCCAGTGAGCCGCCTGCGTGCCGGGGCCCCGGTGCTGGGTGCCCTGGCGGCCGGGCTGGCCCTGTGGGCGGCTTTCCCGCCGCTGGGCCTGTGGTGGGCCGCCCCGCTGGGCGTGGCGGCACTGCTTGCGCTTTCCTCCGGTCGGGGCGTGGCCGCCGGGGCCGGGCTGGGCGCCGTCTTCGGCCTGGGCCTGTTCACCCCCTTGCTGCACTTCACCGCCGTCGCGATGGGCAACTCCATCGGCTGGGTGGCCCTTGTTATCGTCGAGTCCGCCTACCTGGCGGCCCTGGGCGGCGCCTGGGCACTGGTCAGCCGTGTGCGGCTGCTCGCCGAGGACCGTCCCGGCGGCCCCTGGGCGCGGATCGTTGCCTGGACCGTGCTGTGGTGCGCCGTCGAGGAGCTGCGCTCGTCCTGGCCGCTGGGCGGGTTCCCCTTCGGGCGGCTGGCCTACGCCATGGTGCAGGCGCCGGCGCTGCCGGTGGCAGCCTATGGCGGGTCACTGGGTCTGAGCGCCCTCGTGGCCATGGTCGCCGCCTGCCTGGTCCAGACGGTCCGGGCGCTGGGCGCCCGCCGCCACCGCCCCGCACTGGTCCTGGCCGCCACCGCCGGCGCCCTCCTCCTGGCTCCTACGGCCCTGCCCGTGCCCACGGGCGCCGAGAACGGGACCCTGCGCGTCGGGGTGGTCCAGGGCAATGTGGCCACCGACTTCGAGGACGCCTTCGCCCGCGCCCTCGAGGTCACCGGCAACCATGCCCGAGCCACCCAGGACCTCGCCCAGGACGTGGGGCCGGGGAGCCTTGACCTCGTCATCTGGCCGGAGAACTCCGCCGACCTCGACCCGCGCACGCACCCGGACAGCGCGGTCCTGGTCGAGCAGTCCGCCCAGGCGGTCGCCGCCCCCGTGCTCGTGGGCGCCGTCGCCTTCGCCGAGGACGTGCGCTACAACGACGTCGTCGTGTGGAGCCCGGGCACCGGGCCGGGGGAGTACTACCGCAAGCACCGGCCCGTGCCCTTCGCCGAGTACGTGCCCTGGCGTCCCCTCGTGCGCGCGGTGACCGACCAGGCCGATCGCATCGGCACCGACATGGCTCCCGGCACCGGCGCCCAGACGCTGACCGTGCGCGCCGCCACCCAGGGCCGCGACGTCACCCTGGCCATGGGCATCTGCTTCGAGGTCGCCTATGACGGTCTCCTGCGCGAGGGTGTGGCCCAGGGTGGAGAGGTCATCGTCATCCCCACGAACAACGCCTCCTTCCTCACCTCCTCCGAGGCCGCCCAGCAGCTGGCCCAGGGCCGGGTGCAGGCGGTCGTCCACGGCCGGACGGTCGTCCAGGTCTCAACCGTGGGCATCACCGCGATCATCAGTCCCTCGGGCGAAGTGGTCCAGCGCCTCCGGCCCTACACGAGCGCCGGGCTCGTGGCCGACGTGCCGCTGCGCACCTCGACGACCGTCGCCGACCGCCTGGGCGCCGCGCCGGCGGTGCTCGTACAGGTCGGCGGCGCCCTCCTCGCGGCAGCCGGTATCGTGGAGGCAGCCCGCAGGAGGCGGGGCCGCGCAGGCCGACGGCTGCGTCGAGCCGATCGCACCGAGAGAGAGCACCAGTGAAGTCCCTCGTCGTCATCCCCACCTACAACGAGATCGAGTCCCTGCCCGGCGCCCTGGACCGGCTGCGTGCCGCGGCGCCCGAGGCCCACGTCCTCGTCGTCGACGACAACTCCCCGGACGGCACCGGCGCCCTGGCCGACACCCGGGCCGCGGAGGATGACCACGTCCACGTCCTGCACCGGGCGGAGAAGAATGGCCTCGGACCCGCCTACCTCGCGGGCTTCTCCTGGGGGCTCGCCTCGGGCTACGAGCTCGTCTGCGAGATGGACGCCGATGGCTCCCACCGTGCCGAGGACCTCGCCCTGGTCATCCAGCGTGCCGAGATGGCCGACGCCCCCGAGCTCGTCATCGGCTCACGCTGGGTCTCGGGCGGTGCCACCCAGGGCTGGGACGCCAGGCGCGTGGCCCTGTCCCGCGGCGGCAACCTCTACATCAACGCGATGCTCGGCCTGGGGGTGCGCGACGCCACCGCCGGGCTGCGGGCCTACAGGGCCGAGATCCTGCGCCGGATGGACCTGAGCAAGGTCGAGGCGCTGGGATACGGTTTCCAGGTCAACATGACCCTGCTCGTCCACCAGGCCGGTGGGCGCATCGTCGAGATGCCGATCACCTTCCTGGAGCGCGAGGCCGGGCAGTCCAAGCTCTCGGGCGGGATCTTCACCGAGGAGCTCGCACTGGTCACCAAATGGGGCCTGGCCAAGCGCTCCGAGCAGCTCGTCACCCTGGCGGGCAAGGGTCTGGGCCTGGCCTCGCAGGCCGTCTCCCGCGCACGCGGCAGGTCCTGACCGGCCCCCGGCGAGTCTCAGAGCCGCTCGCGGTAGACCTCCCCGGAGCGCAGCATCTCGAGGCGCTCATCGAGCAGGACCTTGAGCTCGTCGATCTCGCGACGCTCAAGCAGCATGTCCCAGTGGGTGCGCGGGGCCTTCTTGGGCTCGTCGGCCTCGGGGTCGTCCTGGCCGCGCAGCGCCGCCACCTGCCCGCACTCGGGGCACTCCCAGGTCAGGGGGACCTCCGCCTCAACCGACATCGGCACGGAGGTGACATGGGCCAGGGGACACTCGTAGGTGACGACCTGCCGCTCGGCGAACTCCACGCCGTCCTCGGACTCCATCGACTTGGCTCCGATGGTCATGCCCCGTAGCGCGCGGTCTGCCATGCTCCTGCTCCTTCTCGTGGCGGCCTGGTGAGCTCCCCGCCCCGACTCGGGCCGTGCGGAGCACGACCGCCTCAACGCCTCCCGGCCGCCTGCCATTCCCGCCGGGCCGCCGAAGGCGGGGTTGTACCGGCGGCCGGGGCCGCCCGGCCGTGAAGTCTACCCCCTCAGGCCCGCCGTGAGACGCCGGCGTCGTTCGGCCCACTGACCCGGCCCCGGCAGCGGCATACTGCCGCCATGGCAACCAAGCGCATCGGCATCCTGACGGCGGGCGGCGACGCCCCCGGACTCAACGCGGCGATCCGCGGCTTCGGCAAGGCGGCGATCCGGGACCACGGCTGGACCCTCTTGGGATTCCGCGACGGCCTGCGAGGGTTGGCCGAGAACCGCTTCACCGAGCTGGACGGGGCCGCGCTGTCGGGGATCCTGACCACCGGCGGGACAATGCTGGGCACGAGCCGCGACAAGGTCCACCGGATGGTCGTCGACGGCGAGGTGCGCGACATGGTGCCCACGATCGTGGACAACTACGCCCGGAACGGCCTCGACGCGCTCATCTGCCTGGGCGGGGGAGGCACGGCCAAGAACGCCAAGCGCCTCATGGACGCCGGCCTCAACGTCATCCACCTGCCCAAGACCATCGACAACGACATCGTCGAGACCGACTCCTCCTTCGGATTCTCCACCGCACTGGAGATCGCCACCGAGGCGGTCGACCGCCTCCACTCCACCGCCCACTCCCACCACCGGATCATCCTGGCCGAGATCATGGGCCACCGGGCCGGCTGGCTGGCCCTGGGGGCCGGCATCGCCGGGGGCGCCGACGTCATCCTCCTGCCCGAGATCCCCTACTCGGTGGCGGCCATCGCCGAGCGGATCGAGCAGCGCCGGTCCCACGGCTCGACCTTCTCGGTGATCGCAGTGGCCGAGGGCGCCCTCGCCCAGGCCGACGCCGCCGAGCTCGACCGGGCGCGTGCCCTGGTCAAGGACGCCTCGACCCCCGAGCTCAAGGCGATGGCCAAGCGCAATGTCAAGGCCCTTGAGGCCTCGCACCGGGCCAACACCTTCACCCTGGCCGAGGAGCTCGAGGCCACCACCGGCCTCGAGGCGCGCGTGTCCATCCTGGGCTATGTCCAACGCGGCGGCATTCCCAACGCGGCCGACCGTCTCCTGGGCACCCGCCTGGGGGTCGCCGGTGTCCGGGCGGTGGCCGAGGGGACCTTCGGGGTCATGGTGGCCGACCGTGGCCATGACACCGCGCTCGTGCCGCTGGCCGAGGTGGCCGGCAGGATCAAGTACGTCCCCACCGACCACGAGTGGATTCGGGCCGCTCGGGCCGTGGGCACCGCCCTGGGCGACTGACGGCCCCTCCGCGAGATCGGTAGATATGGCACCTCGAGATCGGGACATATGACACTGGCGGATGGGGTTGGTCCGGCCGCGTCACAGCCGCAGGGTCATCAGGGTGTGGACGTGGGAGGACGCCCCGGCCTCAGGAGGCGACGTAGTCGGCCAGGTACTGGCCGGTCAGCGTGGTGCGCCCCTCGACCATCTGGCGGGGGGTGCCGGTGAAGACCACCCGCCCGCCGTCATGGCCCGCGCCCGGTCCCATGTCGATGATCCAGTCGGCGTGCGCCATGACGGCCTGGTGGTGCTCGATGACGACAACCGAGCGCCCGGCCTCCACCAGATGGTCGAGCAGGGCGAGCATGGCCTCGACGTCGGCCAGGTGCAGGCCCACGGTGGGCTCGTCCAGGACGACGACGTCGCCGGCCTCGCCTAAATGGACGGCGAGCTTGAGCCGCTGGCGCTCCCCGCCGGACAGGGTCGTCAAGGGCTGCCCCAGGCGCAGGTAGCCCAGGCCGACGTCGACCAGGCGCCTGAGGACGGCGGCCGCCGCGGGCACCTTGGAGGCGGGGGAGGCGAACAGCTCGAGGGCGTCCTCGGCACTCAGGGCCAGGACCTCGGCGATGTTCTTGCCACCGAAGGTATAGGCGAGCACCTCGTCGTTGTAGCGCCGCCCCTCGCAGGCCTCGCAGGTCGTCGTCACGGTGTCCATGAATCCCAGCTCGGTGTCGATGACCCCGGCGCCATTGCACACCGGGCAGGCGCCCTCGGAGTTGGCCGAGAACAGGGCGGGCTTGACGCCGCCCGCCTTGGCGAAGGCCTTGCGCACTGGCTCGAGCAGGCCGGTGTAGGTCGCGGGGTTGGAGCGCCGCGAGCCCTTGATGGGTGACTGGTCGATGGTGACCACGCCGTCCATGGGGGACAGGCTGCCGTGGATGAGGCTCGACTTGCCGCTGCCGGCCACTCCCGTGACGACCGTGAGCACGCCACGGGGAATGTCGACGTCGACGTCGCGGAGGTTGTTGGTGGCCGCCCCCCGTATCTCAATGACGCCGGTGGGGGAGCGGACGGTGTCCTTGAGCTGGGCGCGGTCGGCCAGGTGCCGGCCGGTCAGCGTGTCGGAGCGCCGCAGCCCGGCGACGTCGCCCTTGAAGGTGATGGTCCCACCGTGGGTCCCGGCGCCGGGCCCCAGGTCGACGACGTGGTCGGCGATCGCGATGGTCTCGGGCTTGTGCTCGACGACGAGCACGGTGTTGCCCTTGTCCCGCAGCGACTGAAGGAGCTGGTTCATTGCGGCGATGTCGTGGGGGTGCAGGCCGATGCTCGGCTCGTCGAAGACGTAGGTGACGTCGGTCAGCGCCGAGCCGAGGTGGCGCACGAGCTTGGTGCGCTGGGCCTCGCCGCCCGACAGCGTGGAGGCCGAGCGGTCCAGGGACAGGTAGCCCAGCCCGATGGTGACGAAGGCCTCCAGGGTCTCGCGCAGCCCGGTGAGCAGCGGGGCCGCGCCCTCGATGCCCTTGACCTGCGGTGCCTGCTCGCCGTCCTGGGGCGCCTCGCCCCGGGCGGCCCGCTCCAGGCGCCCGACCCACGTAGCCAGGTCGGAGATCTGCATGGCGCAGGCCTGGGCGATGGAGACCCGGTCGATGGTCGCGGTGCGCGCGGGCTCGGCCAGGCGCGTGCCCTCGCAATCCGGGCAGGTGCGGAACACGACGGCCCGCTCGACGAAGGCCCGGACATGGGGCTGGAGGGAGTCGACGTCCTTGGACAGCATCGACTTGCGGATCTTGGGCACGAGGCCCTCGTAGGTCATCGAGTGGGAGTCGATCTTGACCTTGGTGGGGGCCTTGTGGAGGAAGTCGTCGAGCTGGGCGGGGGTGAAGCTCTTGATCGGCTTGTCGGCGGGGTAGAAGCCCGAGGAGGCGAAGACCCGCACGAGCCATCCGTCCGGGGTGTAGCCGGGGACCTTAATGGCCCCCTGGAGCAGTGAGAGGTTCTCGTCGTAGATCTCGGCCAGGTCGATGTCCGACACCGAGCCACGGCCCTCACAGCGGGGGCACATCCCGCCCTGGACCGTGTAGTGCTTGCGCTCGAGGACCGTGCGCCCGTCCTTGACGGTTTTGAGCGCTCCACCACCCGAGACCGAGGGGACGTTGAAGGCGAAGGCCTGGGTCGAGCCGATGTGGGGGGTGCTCAGGCGCGAGTAGAGCAGTCGGAGCATGGCGTTGACGTCGCTGGCCGTGCCCAGGGTCGAGCGCGGGTTGGCGCCCATGCGCTCCTGGTCGACGATGATCGCCGGGGTCAGCCCCTCAAGGACGTCGACGTCGGGGCGGGCCGTCGACGGCATGAAGCCCTGGACGAAGCTGGAGTAGGTCTCGTTGATGAGTCGGCGGGACTCGGCGGCGATCGTGGAGAAGACCAGTGACGACTTGCCCGAGCCAGACACGCCGGTGAAGACGGTCAGGCGTCGCTTGGGGATCGTCACCTCGATGCCGCGCAGGTTGTTCTCACGGGCGCCGCCCACGACGATGACGTCATGGGAGTCGGCGGCATGGGCCGGCGTGCCTGCGGTGCGGTCGTGGGCTTCAGTAGTCGGGCTCGTCGTGCGCATCCGTGCAACGGTACATGAGCCAGTGGCCGGAGCTGCCCAGCCCCGTTCCCCCATCGCCGATAATGTACATTATGTCATTACGTGCCGTGATCGAGGCGCCGACCCCTCTGACCTGCGATGATGTCGGAGCCCACAGTCCCGTTGATGATGGATCCGGGGCCCTCGGGGCTTACGCTAGACACAGATTGGTTCGACATCCGGAGTAAGGAGGCCCGATGGCAGCACGCCGTGAGCCCACCCTTGCCGATGTCGCCCAAGCCGCCGGAGTGTCTCTGACGACCGTCTCCCGAGTGCTCAACAATCGCGGCTACCTCTCCGACTCGATCAAGGAGCGGGTGGCGGCCGCCATCGCCGAGCTGAACTACCGCCCCAACCAGGTGGCGCGCGCCCTGCACGGCAAGTCGACCCAGACGATCGGCGTCATCGTCCCCACGGTGGCCCTGCCCTTCTTCGGCGAGCTCGCCGCGGAGATCGAGAACGCCCTGGCCGGCCAGGGCTACCGGATCCTCGTGTGCAACTCCATGGGACGGGCCGACAGGGAGCGCGAGTACCTCGACCTGCTCGTGTCCCACCGGGTCGACGGCATCATCTCCGGGGCGCACAACGAGAACCTCAAGGAGTACGACACCGTGCGCCTCCCCCTGGTCACGGTTGACAGGGAGCTGTCCCCCACCGTGCCCAACGTGCGCTGCGCCAACGAGGAGGGCGGTCGCGTGGCCACCGAGCTGCTCCTCGAACGAGGTGCTCGCTGCCCCGCGCTGCTGACCTCCCGCACCGGCACCCACAACCGTCGCGAGGCGGGCTACCGCCGGGTCCTCGAACAGGCGGGCATCGAGCCGATCATCATGACCGTCGACTTCCACACCCCCGATGCCGAGCGCGCCAGGCTCATCAACGCCCACCTCGACGCCGTGGACGCCCAGGTCGACGCTGTCTTCGCCACCGATGACCTGTCGGCCGCCGCCGTCCTGCACTGGGCCGCCGGTCGGGGCCTGAAGGTGCCGGCCGACTTCAAGGTCATCGGCTTCGACGGCACGGCCGCCGTCCGCCGGGCCCTGCCCGAGCTGACCACCGTCCAGCAGCCGATCGGCGCCCTCGCCCGCACCGCCGTCGATGTCCTCCTCACCCAGGTCGAGGCCGTCTCCCAGGGCGAGGAGATCGACACGAGCCCCTCCCCCATCGAGCTGCCGGTCACGGTGCTCACCGGGTCGACCGTCTGACGACGGCGCGGCGCGCCGACAGTCACGGTGGTTCGGCGAGGCGTCTGGAGGAGTCTGTGGCTGGTCGGTGCACGAGCCGCGCGGGCCGCGGGACCTTGCGATCCCACGACCCGCGCGGCTCGTGCTGGCGGTCGGTGCCGTCTCAGGCCTCGGCGCCCTGTGCCGCGGGAGTCACCGCGAACAGCGAGTCCTCCCTGGCGACCTCACCACTGGCCTGGTCGGTCAGGTCCCCGAAGGCCGTGGCGTTGGACACGACGATCGGCGTGACGATCTGGTAGCCGGCGTCGGTCACGCCATTCCAGTCGACCTCGACCAGGGTCTGGCCGCGCAGGACCTGGTCACCGGCCTGGACCTTGGGGGTGAAGTGCTTGCCCTCGAGCTGGACGGTGTCCATGCCGACGTGGATGAGCAGCTCGATGCCGCTGGCCGAGCGGATGCCGTAGGCGTGCCCGGTCGGGAAGGCGACGATGATCTCGCCGTCGACCGGTGAGACGACCGGGCCGGAGGCCGGCACGATGGCCAGGCCCGGGCCGAGCATGCCCGAGGCGAAGGTCTGGTCCTCGACCTCCGACAGGGCGATGGCCGTGCCCTCGATGGGCGCGGTGATCGCGAAGTCGCTGTCGGCGCCCTCGGGCAGCTCGACGACGACGGGCTCGTGGGCGGCTGTCACCTCGGCCTCGAGAGCGGCCTCATCCGCGTCGGTGGCCAGCGTGGCCCGCCCGCGGGCGCTGCGTGCGTACCCGAAGGCGGCGGCGAAGGCTAGGGCAAAGACGACGAGCTCGAGGACGATGTACTTCGGAATGTCGTCAGGAACGATGGACACGAAGCCGACGAAGCCAGCCGCGCCCAGCGCCTGGGAGTGGATGTCGAGGATGGCCACCATGGCGCCACCGAGCGCGGCGGCACCCATTCCGATGAAGAACGGCCAGCGCAGCCGCAGGTTGACACCGAAGATGGCGGGCTCGGTGATGCCGAAGACCGCCGAGGCACCACCGGCACCCGCCAGACCCTTGAGCTTGGGGTCACGGGTGTTGAAGAAGACCGCCAGGGCCACGGCGCCCTGGGCGACGTTGGCCATCGAGGCGATTGGGAAGATGAAGGAGCCGGGGCCGCCGTTGGACATCTCGGCGATGAGGGGCAGCTCGATGGCCGGGAAGGACTGGTGCAGGCCGGTGACGACGATCGGCGAGTAAACGAGCCCGAAGAGGAGCCCGCCCACCGGGCCGACAGTGTTGTACAGCCAGGCGATGCCATCGGTGATGCCGTCGGACAGGATGCGGGTGAATGGGCCGACGACAACGAAGGTGAGGAAGCCGGTGACCAGGAGCGTGATGAGCGGGGTGAGCAGGAAGTCGGCGGTGCCGGACAGCCGCTTGTGGAGCCACTTCTCGATCATCGACATGATCCAGGTGACCGCGAGGACCGGGATGACCATCGCCTGGTAGCCGATCTTGTCGACCGACAGCCCGAAGAGGCTCCAGGTGTCGGGGGCCGGGATCGCCCCCTCGGAGGACAGCTGGGCGATGCACGTCGCGTCGGTCAAGGAGCAGTTGGTGCCGATCCCCTGGTAGAGCCAGAAGTTGCTGGCGGCGACCTCATCGGACATCGAGTACGCACTGAGCAGGGAGGTTGAGACCATGGCAGCACCCATGGCGGCGCCCAGGTAGACATTGCCACCGAAGCGCTTGGCCGCTGAGAAGCCCACGAGCACGGGCAGGAAGGCGAAGGCGGCCGAGGACACGAGATTGATGAGGCCGGCGTAGTCCTCCAGCCACGCCCAGCGCTGGGTGAGCGCCTGATCGCCGAACATGCCCTCCGCGGTGAGCACGTTGTGGATCGCCATCATGAGACCGCCGGCGATGAGGGCCGGCAGGATCGGGACGAAAATGTCCGCGACCATCTTGATGAAGCGGGACACGGGGTTGCCGCCCTTGGCCGCCTGCTCCTTGGCCTCGTCCTTCGAGACCTCCTTGACGCCTCCCTTGGTCACCATCTCCTTGAAGACGTGGTCAACGTCCCCAGGGCCGACGATGATCTGGAACATGCCACCGGCGATGAAGGTCCCCTTGAGGTCGGGGTCCTTGTCGAGGGCCTTCTGATCCACCTTGTCCATGTCGTTGAGAACGAGACGCAGACGCGTCGCGCAGTGCGCCGCCGCGCTGATGTTCTCCGCGCCTCCGACGTATGTCAGGACGTCTTTCGCCACGCGGGCGTGATCCATTGCCACCCGGGCTTCCTTTCTCTGGGAATGGGGACTCTGCATTGAGCTGGTGGTTGCGGGCGGTCCCGGTGGTCGACTGCGACGTCGGGCGGCCGCTCACTGTGTCAAACGTTGGTCACGTTACCGCGGCCGTGATCTTTCCGCAACAGATAGCGACGATGTGCAGGGCGCCCGGCGCGCGTGGAGCCGGGACGCCCGGTCATCAGTCGTGCAGGACCGCTCGTGCCCCGGCGAGCCGGAGGGACCCGTCGGTGAACAGCGCGGCACCGGTGGCCGTCGGCGAGACGTAGGAGCGGAAGGTGAACAGCGTGTCGCCGTCGCCGACGACGAGCTCGGTGACCGACCGGTCGTGCAGCACCTCGAGGCGCCGGTCGGTGCCCGGTGGAAGGGTGACCCGTCGGTGCGTGCCGTGCCGGGTGTAGCGCGACCGGGAGCGGTCGACCTCGAGGACCGGTGGGGCGCCTCCGTCCTGCCCTGCCGGAGACAGGGACACGGTCACCGAGGAACGTTCGTCGCCGATGACCAGCCCCCACCGTCCCGCAGCGTGCTCGACGTCGAGCACGAGGTGCCAGGACCGGTGGCCGTCGAGCTCGGCGAGGTCGACGAGCCCGTCGTGAGCGTCCAGGCCCCGCTCCCCCACCGACAGGCCGGCTCCGGGCTCGACGCGCAGCGCGGGGCGTTGAATGAGCCGGCCGGCGCGCAGGGACAGCTCGCGGGGCACGGTCAGGGCATGGACCCACCCCCAACTGTCCATCGACGGGTGCTCGTCCTGCTCGGTGTTGCCGGCCCAGCCGGCCAGCAGGACGGGTCCCGGTTCGCCGGGGCGGCGGGCGAAGGCCTGCGGGGCGTAGTACTCGAAGCCGCGGTCCACCTCGGCGAAGCTGCCGTCGCACTCGCGCAGCTCGGTTCCGACCAGGCGGCCCACGGTGTAGGTGACCGGGTAGATGTTCTCAAAGCCCTCGGCGTCGGGGGTGATGCCCTGCGGGCACCAGATGAGCACATCGCGCTCCTGGCCGGTCAGCTCGTCGGTCAGCCGTACAAGGCCGGGGCACTCCCACATGTAGCCGAAGGAGTCGAAGGCGCCGTCGGCGTCGGGGAAGGTGAGCTCGCCCTCGGCCGTCCAGGTCAGCAGGTCCCTGGATCGGTACAGGAGGGCGGCGCCGGTCAGGTCGGCGCGCTGGACGCCGATGATCATCCGGAAGGAGCCCGGGTCCTCGGGGTCGCGCCACACCTGCGGGTCACGGAAATGGGCCGTGTAGCCCGCGGGCTGAGCGGGCAGGAGCGGGTTGCCCGGCCACTTGGCGAAGTCCACGAGGTCGGTGGAGGTGGCCAGGCACTGGCTGGAGCTGCGCTCGTCGGTGACCGGGTCCTTGAGGTTGCCGGTGAAGAAGAGCTGGTAGGGGGCGCCCGCCGGGGCCATGGCTGCCTCGGCGTCTTCGAGCACGAGGGCGTTGCCGGAGTAGGAGCCCGAGCGGTCGTAGGGCGAGTCGGGGACGATCGCCGGGGCGTGGTTGCGCCAGGTGACGAGGTCGGTGGAGGTGGCGTGCCCCCAGTAGACGAGCTTGCGGTGGGGGTGGAAGGGACTGAACTGGTAGAAGGCGTGGTAGGTCCCGGCGTCCATGAGCAGTCCGTTGGGGTCGTTGAGGCGCCCGACGGGAGGGGCCACGTGGTACCGGGGGTAGTCGGGATCCTCGACCGCGCGGGAGGCGCCCACCGCCGCCAGGGCGAGGGCCCTCAAGTCCTCCGTCATGAGCGGAGACTAGCAGCGGGTCGGAGCAGCCGGGCCGGTAACGACAGCCCAGAACGGGGCCTTGCCGCTAGTGGAAGTAGGGGACGATGAGCCACAGGCCGTACAGGACGATGCCCGCGGCGATGAGCAGGAAGAAGCCCGCGAGGACCTCGGCGGCGTGGATGCCCTTGACCTGACCGGCCTTGCGGCGCAGGTGCACCTCGTCGAGCATGCGTGCCGCCGAGGAGGATATGGCCAGGATGAAGGCGGTGCCCAGAACCGTGACGACGGTGACGAGTCCCAGGGAGGCCCAGTCGATGCTCATGCCTGCAGCTCCTTGTCCGCCGCGCCGGCCGCGCCGACGAGCTCGCTCCTGACCTGATCGACGGTCTTGGGCTCGCGGCCCAGCGCGGGGTCGGCCCGCCGTCCCACGACCACCTCATTGGCGTCGTTGACGTTGGAGAAGTCGACCCGGTTGTGGTTCGCCTGGCGGATGATGAGCATGGCGCCGACGATCAGCAGGCCGATGACGGTCAGGGTCCCCAGGACTCCCCCGTTGACGGCGATGAAGGAGGTGATGGCGCCCACCAGGCCCGCGCAGGGCAGGGTGATGAGCCAGGCGGTGCCCATCTTGCCGAAGGTCCGCCAGGACACGGCCGTGCCGCGGCCCACGCCCGAGCCGAGGATCGAGCCGGTGCAGATGTGGGTGGTCGACAGGGCGAAGCCCAGGTGGGAGGAGGCCAGGATGGCGACGGTCGAGGCCGTCTCGGCGGCGAAGCCCTGCGGGGAGTCGATGTGTACCAGGCCCTTGCCCATCGTGCGCATGATCCTCCAGCCACCGGAGTAGGTGCCCAGGCCGATCGCCAGGCCGGCGGTGATGATGACCCACCACTGGGGGGCGGTGCCCGCCTCCTGGTAGCCGCCCGCGACGAGGACGAGCGTGATGACGCCCATCGTCTTCTGGCCGTCGGAGGTCCCGTGCGCCAGTGCCACCATCGAGGCCGAGATGCGCTGGCCGTTGCGGAAGACCGACTGGCTGTAGCGGTCGGTGGGCCGGGCGATCCGGTAGGCGATCCACGTGGCCACCGCCCCGGCCAGCCCGGCCACGCACGGGGCGAGGAAGGCAGGCAGGATGATCTTGGACAGCACCGTGCCCCAGTGCACTCCGGCCGATCCGGCCGCGACCATGACCGCGCCGATCAGACCGCCGAACAGGGCGTGTGAGGAGGAGGACGGCAGCCCGAACAGCCAGGTCGCCAGGTTCCACAGGATCGCCCCCGCCAGACCCGCGAGCACCATCTCAGGGGCCGCCTGGATGATCGAGTCGTCGAACATCCCGTGGGAGATCGTCTTGGCCACCTCGGTGGACAGCAGGGCACCGATGACGTTGAGGACGGCGGCGATGAGCACCGCACGCCTGGGGGTCAGAGCGCCCGTGGCGACCGAGGTCGCCATCGCGTTGGCGGAGTCGTGGAAACCGTTGGTGAAGTCGAAGACGAGCGCCACGACGACGACGACCGCCACGATGAACAGGGTTGTAGTCATGCCATTCCCAGTCAGGCCGGTGGGCCTGGTGGGGCACCGGTGGTACGACGGTGGACAGGCCCGGGCCACCTGGACGTGGCCCGAACACATTCTTACCCGCCGGTATCCGGGTTCGTTGCGCCGATGGGTGCTGTTCACCAACTGTTCACCTCGTGCGGCGGTGGGACTGGTCACGTCCCGGCCCAACGTCCCGGTGCGGTTGTCAGCCGGTTGCAAAGAGGCGGACGCCTCACTGAGAGGTGCCCGGACGGCGCGCCATACGGCGATAAGGTCCTGCCATGGCAGCCCGAAGCGGGAGTAGTAGTCCCTCCACGTCCCTGTCCGCATCCCACGACTCCCCCGGGGTCCTCGACCTGGGCATCGACCTGGGTACGACCCGGACGGTGGTCGCGCGCGCTGACCGGGGCAACTACCCCGTGCTCACCTTCACCGACACCCAGGGCGACGCCCACGAGTACCTGCCGTCGGTCAGCGCGCTGGTCGACGACGGGCTCGTCCACGGCTTCGATGCCCTGGCCGCCGCCAGGGCCGGTGCGCCGCTGCTGCGCAGCCTCAAGCGGGTCCTGTCCTCCCCCACCGTCAAGGCCACCACCCCGGTGACCATCGGTGACCGGACCTTCGGGGTGCTCGAGGTGCTGACGAGCTACCTGTCCGACGTGCGCCGCCGGCTGCTGGCCTCGGGGGCGCTCGACGGCAAGGACCCGGGGGACGAGGACGTCAACGTGGCGGTGGCCGTGCCCGCGCACGCCTACGGGGCGCAGCGCCTCATCACGCTCCAGGCGTTCCGAGCGGCCGGCTTTCACGTGACCGCCATGCTCAACGAGCCCAGCGCGGCTGGCTTCGAGTACACCCACCGCAAGGCATCGACCGTCTCCTCGCGTCGCACCCGGGTCCTCGTCTACGACCTGGGAGGCGGCACCTTCGACTCCTCGGTCGTCGACGTGCGCGACGACGACCACGAGGTGCTGGCCTCCCGGGGCCTGGGCGACCTGGGCGGTGACGACATCGACCTGCTCCTGGTCGAGATGGTGCTCGCCCGGGCCGGGGTCGATGAGCAGTCGCTGAGCCCCGGCGAGCTCGACGACCTGCTCGTGCAGTGCCGGGACGCCAAGGAGGCGCTCGCGCCGCAGACGCGCCGCCTCCTGCTGAGCCTGCGCGACCACGACGTCGTCCTGCAGGCGGCAGACCTCTACGAGGCCGCGGTCCCCCTGGTCGAGCGGAGCCTGGAGACGATGTCGCCCCTCGTGGGACGGCTCGAGGACGGCGGCCCGGACCTGACCGACATCGCCGGGATCTACCTCGTGGGCGGGGCCTCCTCCTTCCCCCTCGTCCCGCGTATGCTCCGTGAGCGCTTCGGCCGCCGCGTCCACCGCTCGCCCTACCCCGCCGCCTCCACGGCCATCGGCCTGGCCATCGCCGCCGACCGCTCCTCGCGGGCCCGCCTCAAGGACCGCCTGTCGCGAGGCTTCGGCGTCTTCCGCGAGGCCGACGGCGGCACCCGCACGGTCTTCGACGCCATCTTGACCCAGGACGCCGTGCTGCAGGACTCCTTCGGCCTGCAGGGCACGGTGCTCGTGCGCGAGTACCCCGCCGTGCACAACGTCGGGTGGTACCGCTTCGCCGAGTGCGCCGGGGTCGACGAGCATGGCGCGCCCCGCGGGGAGATCGCCCCCTACGAGGACATCGTCTTCCCCTTCGACCCCGCACTGCGGGGCAGGGAGGACCTGGCCCAGGTCACCGTCGAGCGCACCGGGTGGGGCCCGCGGATCCAGGAGCGCTACGAGGTCGACGGCACCGGCATGGTGCGGGTGACGCTGGCCGACCTGTCCGACGGCTACAGCGGCACCTACGTCCTCGGCGTGCGCACCGACTGACACCGGGTCGCAACACACGCGGCGCGGCCCCCGCGCACAGCGGCGGGGGGGCGCCCCGGCGGGGGGGAGGGCGGGGTGACCCGGCCGGGCCGGGCCGCCCGGGGGAGATCCCCAGGCCCGTGGGGG
>NZ_JAUNHI010000011.1:57183-78495 GCF_030524025.1 Actinomyces sp.
GGGCACCCGCGCCCCCGACGGCGTCGGCGTCCGCCCCGACGCCCACCGGGAGGCACCCCCCGGGGCGCCCCCCCGTCCCCGGGCTCCTGGGGCGCGCCGCGTCGGTTGTCAGTCGGCGTAAGCCGGGCCGGGCCGTGCCGCCGGTGTCAGATCGCCTGCCGCTTGGCGGCGCGGCGCTGGGCGAGCTCGTCCTCGACCGCCGGGGCCTGCGCGCGGTCGACCGGCAGCTCGGCGAGGTCGCCCTCGACCTCGTGCCACACCCTGCCCACGGCGATGCCGAAGACGCCCTGTCCGCCCTGGACCAGGTCGATGACCTCATCGGCGCTTGTGCACTCGTAGACCGAGGCGCCGTCGCTCATGAGGGTGATGGCGGTCAGGTCCTCGACCCCGCGCTCGTGCAGGGCGTTGACCGCGGTGCGGATCTGGTGGAGCGAGACTCCGGTGTCCAGGAGCCGCTTGACGATCTTGAGCAGAAGGATGTCGCGGAAGGAGTAGAGGCGCTGGGAGCCCGAGCCCTTGGCCCCCCTGATCGAGGGCTCGACCAGCCCGGTGCGGGCCCAGTAGTCGAGCTGGCGGTAGGTGATGCCCGCGGCGCGGCAGGCGATCGGGCCGCGGTAGCCGGTGTAGGCGTCGAGCTGGGCGAGGGGGTCCCCGAAGAGCATCCCCTGCGCGCGCTGGGGTGCGGTGGCGTGAAGGCTCGCTTCGATCGCGCTCACTGGCATGCTCCTGTCAAGCTCGGGGCGTGCGGGGAAGGTGCACGCGGCGCCGGTGGTTGACCGGCATGAGCCCACGATAGATCCAGCGGCGCCCGTGCTCAACGAAGGGCGCGCCGACAGCGGTGTCGGTGCCGTCTCAATGCCGGGTCGAGGTCTGCTCGGTCCCGTTGCGGGACGGAGCAAATGGCGGCATCGTGCTGGAAAGTGGGGTGCGAGCACAACCGCCATGTGACGGAGTGCACATCTGAATTCACATGGGTCCCACAGGCCCCGCGTGTCGCAGGCGCGGTGGTCGGCGGGACTCTTCTCGGTCCTGTGAAGCACCCTGTCAGGCGCCGCCGGCGTCGGCCGCGGTGGCCTGGACGAGCTCGGCGCGCCAGGCGGCCAGACGGTCGCACAGGTCCTCGCCGTCGAGGTCGACCTGCCTAAGACGCAGGACGGCGGCGGTGGCCATGATCGGCAGGGACAGGGTCTGGGCCAGGACGAGGCCGTCGGAGGGGGTGCAGGCCACCGTCGTGGGCGTCGACTCCGAGGCGTCCCTGCTGAGGATGACCGAGGCGCACAGGTGCGCGTCGGCGTCGACATCGAGCAGAACGCGTTCGGCCCGTCCTCCCAGCAGACCGCCCAGCTCGGCGACCATGCCCGGCCATGTCGGCCGCGGGGCGACGTCGGGGGCCGAGAGCGTGATGCCCTCGCGGGCGCTGACCGGCACGGCCAGCACCCCCGGTCCGTCAGTCTCGACCAGGAGCGCGACCAGACCGTTTCCCAGAGCCGTCGATCGAATGGCGGCCAGAGCCATGGTGCGCATGACGCCAATCTACGGGCGCTGCGCTCACGTGTCCTGGAAACGGGCCGCCCGGTGTGGCGCGGCGCTGCTCAGTCGGCTTCCTGGACGGAGCCGTGCAACAGGCGTGCGTGCAGCTCGGCGATGACCCCCGCGAGCTCGGAGGCGGCGTCCTCCCCCGCGGTGGCCGAGCGGCGTCGCTTGTGCTGGACGGCCAGCGCGATCGTGTCGGCCTCCCGCTGTGCCGCCGAGCGCACGACGCGCAGGTTGCGCACCGGAATGCCCAGGCGGTGGGCGCGCAGCGCCAGCTCGACCGTCCCCAGGGCGCGTGACTCGTAGCGCCCCTGGGAGTCGGGGGCGATGACCCCGATGACGACGAGCTCGTCGATCTCCTGGGCGGTGGCACCGGTGTGGTGGATGAGGTCCTCGACGGCGAGGGTCGAGCCGGGCATGCCGTGGCCGTCGGCGGCCACGACCCGGGCGACCGGCGCGGGCCGAGGGGCGTCAGCCGAGGCGTCGAGCGCGGCGAGGCGGTCGCGGATGACCGACAGGGGCAGGTACTCGTCGCGTTGTGCCGTCAGGGCGTAGCGCAGGCGCTCCATATCCGCCTTGGAGTAGCGCCGGTAGCCGTTGCCGACGCGGTGGGGCGAGATGAGCCCCTCCCCCTCGAGGTAGCGCACCTTGGAGATCGACAGAGCGGGGAACTCGGTCTTGAGCCGGTCGACCAGCTCGCTGATCTTCATGACCGGCTCGCGGGGCACGTCCCGGGGCCACGGGACGGGGGCGGGACGGTCCTCGGGCTCGGGCTCGGCGGCCGGCCGCTTGGCGGGGGCGGCGCTCACCGGGAGGCGGCCTGCAGCGGGCCCGGGTGGTAGGTCATCCGGTACTTGCCGATCTGAACCTCGTCGCCCGGACGCAGCGCCGCCTGCTCGACGCGCTCACGGTTGACGTAGGTGCCGTTGAGCGAGCCGGAGTCGCGCACCGCGAACCCGCCCTCGGGCAGGGCGGCGAAGATCGCGTGCTTGCGCGAGACCGTCACGTCGTCGAGGAAGATGTCGGCGCGGGGGTGGCGGCCGACCGTTGTCTCGGCGGAGTCAAGCAGGAAGCGGGCGCCGGTGGTCGGGCCCTGCTGGACGAGCAGGAGCGCGGTGCCCGCGGGCAGGGCGGCGATCGCGGCACGGTCCTGCTGCGACAGGCCCAGGAGGGGGGCCGCGGACTCCTGTTGGATATCGATGGCCCCGAAGGTCTGGGTCGACGTGGGATCCGGCTCGATCGGCGTGCTCGACATCTGTGCCCCTCAGGTATGGCGGTGCCCGTCGCACCGCAATGGGCTCACCATACCGTCGCCCCCCGTTACCCTCGCAACGCGTGGGCCCGCCGTGCGGCGGCGCGCACCTGGAGCACCCGCCTCAGGTCGTCGCGGGCCTTGAGGATGAGGCGGCGCAGCGCCGCCGGTGCGTCGGGGTGCTCGTTCAGCCACTCCTGGACCGCCTCGAGGTCGCGGGCGTCGCCCGAGGCCGGAAAGAGCCCCGCCACGAGCCGCGTGGCCGACTCCTGGGGCCGGGAGGCCCACAGCACCTCGAGTGCGGCGAGGTAGGTTGCTGTGCTCGCCGCGGTCAGCTCCCGGTGCCCGTCGACGGCGAATCCTGCCAGGAGGTCCTCCAGGCCGCCGCCGCCCAGCAGGCGCAGCCGGTCGGCCCACAGCGTGCAGGCGGCCGGGTCGAGCCCCGGGCACTGGCCGGCGGCACGGATCCACGCCCGGGCCCGCATGTGCGCAGCCAGACCCGGGCCCAGGGCTCCATGTCCCGGCCGGAGGCGGCCGACAGGGTGGTCAGGAAGTCGGTCAGGTCGGCGCTGCCGTGGGCATGCCGGGTGAACCAGCTCCTGACCGCCTCGAGGAACACCTCGTGGCCCAGGTGGGCCACGAGGTGCTTGAGGACAGCCGCGCCCTTGGCGTAGGTGATCCCGTCGAAGGCCTGCAGCGCGAATTGGACGTCGTCGACCTCGGCGACGATCGGGTGGGTGGTCGAGGGCCGGGAGTCCTCCCGGTAGGCTCAGGCCTTGCGCCTGGAGACGAAGGCCACCCAGGCCTCGGCGAAGGACTCCTTGAGCCAGGCGTCCTCCCACCAGCGGGGGGTGACGAGGTCGCCAAACCACATGTGGCACATCTCGTGCAGGATCGTCCCGGCGCGCTCGGCCCGCTGGGCGCGGGTGACCGGGCCGCGGAACAGGTAGGAGTGCTCGCTGAAGGTGACGCAGCCGGGGTTCTCCATGGCCCCCAAGTTGCACTCGGGGACCAGGACGCTGTCGTAGGAGCCCCACGGGTAGGGGAAGTCGTCGACCCAGTCGAACAGGTCGAGTCCTGCCGTCGTGACGGCCATCGGCTCGTCGTCGAGGTAGCGGGCCAGGCTGGCCCGGCAGGACCAGGACAGCTCGACGGCGGGGTCCTGGGGCCGCAGGGGCGAGGACCACGACGAGGTCACCCGGTGCCGCGGCCCGGCGGCCAGGGCGGTCAGATAGCTGGGCAGGGGCAGCCGCGCCCCGTCCCAGGCCGGGGCGACGGGCTCGCCGTCCAGGACCAGCTCGCGGACCTCCTCGCCGATGAAGTCCACCCACAGGCCCCTGACGCCGGGGACCCGGACCGTCAGGCTCAGGGTGGCGCTGACCTCGAAGCCGTCGGAGCCGGGTTGCTGGGCCTCGAGGAGGTCGACGACGACCTCGAGGGCCTCGAGCCGCAGCGCCCGGAGCGCCACGCGGCCTCGGCACGACCGATGTTGCCCCTGCCCCTGGGGCGGGCAGGGGCCTGGGATGCACCGGTCACCGGGTCAGTCCCACTTCTCCTCGGGGCGGCCCTCCTGGGCCCATAGGACGTGGTAGACGCCGGCCGGGTCATCGACGCGGTGGTAGGTGTGGGAGCCGAAGAAGTCGCGCTGGCCCTGGATGAGGGCGGCCGGCAGGCGCGGGGCGCGCAACTGGTCGACGTAGGCCAGGGAGGAGGCGAAGGCCGGGGCGGGCACACCGGTGAGCGCGGCGGTGGCCACGACCTCGCGCCAGGCCGGCAGGGCGGACTGGAGGGCGGAGGACAGTGCCGGGGCGGCCAGCAGGGTGACCAGGGAGGGGTCCTGGGCGTAGGCGGTCATGATGTCGTCGAGGAAGCGCGCGCGGATGATGCAGCCGTCGCGCCAGATCCTGGCCATCGCCCCCAGGTCGACGTCCCAGCCGTTGTCGGCCGAGGCCGTGGCGATCTCGTCGAAGCCCTGCGCGTAGGCGGCGATCTTCGAGCCGTAGAGGGCCTGGCGCACCGAGTCGATGAAGGCCTGCCGGTTCTCCACGGCCGCAGGGGTCGTGCCCGGTGCCAGGTCGACGGCGCGCACGGCGGCGCGCAGCGCCTCGGAGGAGGACACGGCGCGGGCGAAGGTGGCCTCGGCGATGGCCGGCACCGCCACACCCAGCTCGAGGGCGGTCTGGGTCGTCCAGGCCCCCGTGCCCTTCTGGCCCGCGGCGTCGAGCACGACGTCGACGAAGGGCGCGCCGGTGGCCGGGTCGACCCGGGCCAGCACCTCGGCGGTCACGTCGATGAGGTAGGACTCCAGCTCGCTGGTCCGCCAGGTCTCGAAGACCTCGGCGGTCTCGGCCACGCTCAGGCCGGCGACGTGGCGCAGCAGGGCGTAGGCCTCAGCGATCAGCTGCATGTCGGCGTACTCGATGCCGTTGTGGACCATCTTGACGAAGTGCCCGGCGCCGTCGGGGCCGACATGGGTGCAGCAGGGCTCGCCGTCGACGTGGGCGGAGATCGACTCGAGCATCGGCCCCAGGCGCTTGTAGGACTCGGCCGTCCCCCCGGGCATGATCGCCGGTCCCTCCAGCGCTCCCTCCTCGCCGCCGGACACGCCGGTGCCCACGAAGTGGATCCCCTGGTCCCTCAAGGAGGCCTCGCGCCGCTGGGTGTCCTTGTAGAAGGTGTTGCCGGCGTCCACGATGATGTCGCCGGGCTCGAGCAGCTCGCGCAGCTGGTTGATGGCGGCCTCCGTGCCGGCCCCCGCCTGGACCATGATGATGGCCACGCGCGGGCTCCTCAGGGAGGCCACGAAGTCCTCCAGGCGGGCCGCGGGGACGAAGTCGCCCTCGTCGTCGTAGCGCTCGATAAGCCGCTCGGTGCGTGCCAGGGTGCGGTTGAACACGGCCACCGAGTGCCCGTGGCGGGCCAGGTTGCGGGCGAGGTTGGCGCCCATGACCCCCAGTCCGTAGACGCCGATGTCAGCCGTTCCCGGGGCCGGGGCGAAGTCGCTCATGTGATGCCTTTCGTGTCCTGCGCGTGAGCGCCGGGCCCGCGGGCCCGGCAGCGTGCTGCTCGTGGATGGCCGGCGCGCCCGGGGGCGCCCCGGCTCGAGCCTACCCCGGCCGCCGCCGCGCGGCGCTGGGCTCGGCCGAGGGGGATCATCTACAGTGGGCGGGCAAGGCCCGCGACCGGGCGTTGTCGAGCAGGAAGGCTTCCGTGGACCTCTTCGACCCAGCACGCCACTCCTCGGCGGACACCCGCTCCCGGACCAACCCCCTCCTGGACCCGCGCGACCTGCGCCTGCCGCGCGTGGCTGAGCCCTGTGTCCTGGTCATGTTCGGCATCACCGGCGACCTGGCGCGGCACAAGCTGCTGCCCGCCATCTACGACCTGGCCAACCGGGGCCTGCTGTCCCCCAGCTTCTCCCTCGTGGGCGTCGGGCGCAGGCAGTGGACCGACGACGACATGCGCGACTACGTCGCCTCCCACGTCCGCCGTCGGGCCAGGACCCCGTGGCGTGAGGCGATCTGGGACCAGCTCGCCGCGGGCATGCGCTTCGTGGAGTTCGACTCCTTCACTGACGACGAGGCCTACGCCCGGCTGACCGAGGTCGTCGAGAGGCTGGACGCCGGCCGCGGGACGAGCGGCAACCGCGCCTTCTACCTGTCGATCCCGCCGGGGTGGTTCCCAGCGGTCACCGAGCGGATCGCCGCCTCGGGGCTCGTGGACGAGGCCGCCGGGTCCTGGCGGAGGGTGGTCATCGAGAAGCCCTTCGGCCACGACCGCGCCAGCGCCCGTGAGCTCGACGAGCTCGTGGGCAGGATCGTGCGGCCCGACGACGTGTTCCGCGTCGACCACTACCTGGGCAAGGAGACCGTCCAGAACATCCTGGCGCTGCGCTTCGCCAACACGATGTTCGAGCCCCTGTGGAACCAGCGCTATGTCGACCACGTCCAGATCACGATGGCCGAGGACATCGGCATCGGCACGAGGGCCGGCTACTACGACACGATCGGCTCGGCCCGCGACGTCATCCAGAACCACCTGCTTCAGCTGCTCGCGCTAACGGCCATGGAGGAGCCCACGAGCATGAGCGCCCCGGAGGTGCGGGCCGAGAAGGAGAAGGTGCTCGCCGCGGTGCGCCTGGAGCGCCACGGCCTGCTCGACCTCGACGCGACCACGGCGCGCGGACGCTACGCCTCCGGCTACCAGGGCGGGGTGCCGGTGCGCGCCTACCTCGATGAGGACGGTGTCGACCCGGACTCGCGCACCGAGACCTTCGCCGCGCTGCGCCTGGAGATCGCCAACCGGCGCTGGGCCGGGGTCCCCTTCTACCTGCGCGCCGGCAAGCGCCTGGCGCGCCGAGTCACCGAGGTCGCGGTCGTGTTCAAGCAGCCGCCCTTCCTGCCCTTCGGCCCCGCGGCCACCGCCGGCGTGGGATCCAACGCCGTCGTCCTGCGGATCCAGCCCGATGAGGGCATCACGATGCGGCTGGCCTCCAAGGTCCCGGGCACGCAGATGGAGCTGCGCGACGTGTCCATGGACTTCGGCTACGGGGCGACCTTCAACGAGGAGTCCCCCGAGGCCTACGAGCGCCTCATCCTCGACGCCCTGCTCGGGGACGCCCCCCTGTTCCCCCACCAGCGCGAGGTGGACCTGTCCTGGCGGATCCTCGACCCCGTCATCGAGCACTGGGCGGCCCACGGCCGGCCGGAGGACTACCGGCCCGGGTCCTGGGGCCCGGACTCCGCCCACGAGCTCCTCGCCCGCGACCACCGCACTTGGAGGCGCTCATGATCACGACCCTCGACGCGACGACCACCGACGGGATCGTCTCGGCCCTGCTGTCCCACGAGGGCGTGGCCGACGGATCGCGGGTGCTCACCCTGGTCGTCGACACCGACACCGCGGGCTTCGAGGAGGCCCTCGAGGCGGCCCACGGCGCCAGCCGCGACCACCCCTGCCGGATCGTGGCCCTCGTGCGGCCCGGTGACGGCGACCAGTGCGAGCCCGGCGGGCGCCTGGACGCCCAGATCCGCGTCGGGCACCACGCCGGGGCCGGGGAGACGATCGTGCTCCTGCCCCACGGGAGGGTGGCCGAGCACGTCGACGCCCTTGTCGTGCCCTTCCTGCTGCCCGACGTGCCGGTGGTCGCCTGGTGGCCCTGCGCTCCCCCGCAGCACCCCGCCTCCAGCCCGTTGGGACGCCTGGCCAGCACCCGGATCACCAACACCCCGGCCCTGCCCGACCCCTCGGCGGCCTTGGCCGCGCTGGCCCCCGTCTCGGTCCGCGGGGACATCGACCTGGCCTGGACCCGGATCACCCTGTGGCGCGCCATGGTGGCCTCGATCCTCGACCCGGTGCTGCGCGACGAGGGCATCAAGGACCTCGTCGTGGCCGGGGAGCCGTCCAACGCCTCGGTCTCACTCATGGTCAGCTGGCTGCGGCTGCGGCTCGGCGTCCCGGTCGAGCGCGTCGACGTGCCCGGGGCCCACGGCATCGACACGATCACCGCGCGCACCCCGGCCGGGGAGCTCGTCATCGCTCGCACGGACCACGAGCGGGTCTCGATCTGCCGGCCCGGCGCCCAGGAGCCGCAGGTCGTCATCATGGCCAGGCGCGAGCCGGTGTCGACGATGAACGAGGAGCTGCGCCGCCTGACCCCCGACCTTGTCTACGAAGAGGTCCTGGCCTCCTTCGCCGCGCAGTGCTCGGATAGCGCCGACAACGGCACGAAAGGACTGTCATGAGCCGGCCGGCAGCACACGAGGACTCCGCCCGCACAGCCATCGAGGCGGGCGCGGCAGCGCTCCAGGACCCCCGGGTCCTGGTCCACACGACGCTGCAGGATGCCGCCGAGCGCGCCGGGCAGGACACCGCCGTGGCGCTGGCCGCGGCCGTCGCCGAGCGGGGCAGTGCCCACCTCGTGCTGACCGGCGGCTCGGGCGGTCAGGCCCTGGCAGAGGTGCTGCCCGCCGCCTTGGAGCACGCGGGCCTGCGACCCGGTGCGGGCCTGGAGGAGATCCACCTGTGGTTCGGTGACGAGCGCTTCGTCGAGCGCGGTCACGCCGACCGCAACGACGCCCTGGCCCAGCCGCTCGTGGCGGCGGGGGTGCCCGAGGCGCGCCTCCACCGCGTCCCGGGGCCTGAGGAGGTCGCCGATGTCCAGGCCGCGGCGCAGGCGCTGCGTGCCGAGCTCGAGCGCCACGGCCCGGCCGACGGACGCTTCGACGTCATCCACCTGGGGCTGGGGCCCGACGCCCACGTGTGCTCGCTGTTCCCCGGCCACGACGCCGCCCTGGCCACCGGCACGACGGTGGCGGTGCGCCACTCCCCCAAGCCTCCGCCCGAACGGGTCTCACTGACCTTCGAGGTGATCCAGCGGGGCCGGGAGGTCATGGTCGTGGCGGCCAGTGCGGGCAAGGCGCAGGCGGCGGCCCTCGGCCTGGGCCGACCCGAGGTCCTCACCGCCCCGGCCTCCTGCGGGCGCGGGGAGCGCACCACCTGGTACCTCGATGCCCCGGCCGCCTCCGCCCTGTCCCCGGTCTCGAGCTGAGGGACCACCCGGGGCGGTTGTCCACAGCCCAACGCCCGCAGGCGGCGGCCGGCGGCGTCATGATCTAGGCTCCGTCCATGCGAATGATCCCCCTGGGCGGCTCGACGCTGAGCGCCCCCTCCGTCATCCTCGGCCTCATGCGCATTGCCGACATGGGCGACGCCGAGATCCGTACCCTGGTCGGTACCGCCCTCGACGCGGGCATCACCATGTTCGACCACGCAGACATCTACGGCCGCGACCACCTGTGCGAGGAGCGTTTCGGCTCGGCGCTGGGGTGGGGCGCCGGCGAGCGCGAGCAGGTCATTGTTCAGACCAAGTGCGGCATCCGTTTCGGGTGGTTCGACTTCTCCTGCGAACACATCCTGTCCTCGGTCGACCAGTCGCTGGCGGCTCTGCGCACCGACTACATCGATGTGCTTCTCCTGCACCGCCCCGACGCCCTGGTCGAGCCCGAGGAGGTCGCCAAGGCCTTCGACGCCCTGAGCGCCTCGGGCAAGGTCAGGCACTTCGGGGTCTCCAACCACACCCGCGGCCAGCTCGAGCTCCTGCACTCGGTGGTCGACCAGCCCCTGGTCGCCAACCAGCTCCAGCTGTCGGTGACCCATGCCGACATGATCGCCGAGGGCGTGGCCCTCAACATGCGCCATGACCAGTCGGTCGTGCGCACCGACGGGATCCTCGACTACTGCCGCCTGACCGGCACGACGGTCCAGGCGTGGTCTCCCTTCCAGAACGGCGACGGCACGGGTCCCTTCCTGGGCGACACGACGCGCTTCGGCGAGCTCAACGCGGTCATCGACCGCCTCGCGGCCGAGTACTCGGTGGCCCCCGAGGCGATCGCCACCGCCTGGATCACGAGGCACCCGGCGGACATCCAGGTGGTTCTGGGCACCACCCGGCCCGAGCGGGTCCGCGCGGCCGCCGCTGGGGCGGGGCTGAGGCTCGGCCGGGAGCAGTGGTACGAGGTCTTCCGCGCCGCCGGCTACATCGTCCCCTGACACCGCCGGCCCCGGGTTGCCCGATGCGGTCGCCGGCCGTCCTGGCGCTCGTCCTAGCGCTCCTGCCCTGGGGGGTTCCGGCCGCCGCCCAGGTGGAGTGGGACTCTCGGGGCGACCTCGTCCTGTCCAGCCAGGAGGCCCTCCTGGCCCTCGAGGCCTTGCCGGCCGACTCCCCCGCACCGGTGTCCTGGGGCGAGGGGGGCTCGCGCACCGGGTGGTTCGGCGAGTCGTGGGAGGACGTCGACGGCGATGGCTGCGACACCCGCAACGAGATCCTCGCCCGGGACCTGACCGACCCCGACTTCTCGCGCTCTCCCGGTACGCAGGGGCGCGGCGAGGGTGTGGGCCAGGGCGCTGCCGTCTGCCCGGACGCCACCGTGTGGTCCGGCACGCTGCACGACCCCTACACCGGCACGACCGTGGCCTTCCAACGCGGCCAGGACACCTCCGCGGCGGTCCAGGTCGACCACGTCATCCCCCTGAGCTACCTATACGCCCACGGGGCCTGGCAGTGGGACGCACGCACCCGCCTCCTGGCCGCCAACGACCCGCTCAACCTGCTGGCCGTCGACGGACAGGCCAACCAGTCGAAGTCCGGCTGCGGGCCGGCGACCTGTCCGATGGGGTCGACCGAGACCGGCACGTGGCAGACCGCGGCCGGCTCGGGATGGTGGCCCAAGGACTCCTACCGCTGCCAGTACGCGGACCGCTTCGTGTCGGTGGCCTCGGTCTACTCCCTGGGACTTCCCGAGGCCGACAGCCGGGCGCTGCGCGAGACCCTGACCGACTGCGCCGCCGGGGGCGACGGTGCGCCCTCGGTGCTGGAGCGCACCACGACGACGGTGCGGGGGCTGACCGACGAGCCCGGCCCCGCGCTCCTGGCAGCGGTGGGTCTGGCCCTCCTGGGCACCGGCGTCCTGCTCAAGGCGCGCCGGGCACTGCGCCGGACGGCACAGCGATCGCGCCGGGGACGAGGCCGATGACACCGCAGGGCGGGGCCGCCCTAGGATGGTGGGCATGACGCGACGACGGGCACGGTCCCAGCCGGCGACCGAGCACACCGAGGCCGGGCCCGTCTCGGCACGCGTGGACGTGTGGCTGTGGAGCGTGCGCCAGGTCGGCTCCCGCTCGGCGGCGACGGCCGCCTGCCGGGCGGGGCATGTGCGTGTCAACGGGGAGACGGCTAAGGCGGCCCAGCAGGTGAGCGTGGGCGACGAGATCCGTTACCGCGTCCGGGGCTTCGACCGCCGCCTCGTGGTCAGGCGCGTCCTGGTCAAGCGGGTGGGCGCACCGGTGGCGCGCACGGCCTACGAGGATGTCTCCGAGCCGTTGCCCTCCGCCCTGGACGCCCCGGCGCCGATCCTGCGCGCCCGTGGGTCGGGGCGCCCGACGAAGAAGGAGCGTCGCCAGCTCGACGCCCTGCGGGGCATAGGCGGGGCCGCGGTCGAGGACATCGAGGCCCTCCTCGACTCGCCCCCGGGGCCGGGGGCGTCGTGATGGGCGCCTTGGGACGGCGCCGGGTATCCCTCGGCGCCCTGGCGCTGGCGGGACTGAGCGCCGTCGGGGTGCTGGCCGCCCGCCCTGGCCCAGCGGGCTCGGGACGAGCGGGCAGAGGGCGGCGGCCTGGCCGCTGTCCGGCCGGCCTTCCAGCTGCTCATCGACCCGATGCTCGATGATCGCACGGGTGCGGGCGGGGTGGAGGTGCCCGGGCGCGGCAAGTACGTGTGGACGGCGCGCTCCAACGCCGAGGGCTGGTCGGCCTACCTGGGTCACCGAGCCGGTGAGTCCGAGGGGCGTCCGTTGGCCGTACCCGCCCGGTGCGAGGACCTGTCGGGGCTGCCCGATACGTGGATCGGGGTCGGTGAGCTCGACCTGTTCGTCGAGGAGGACCTGGACTACGCCGAGCGCCTGCGAGCCGGCGGGGCCCACGTGCAGGTGCGTCTCGAGCCCGGCATGTACCACGCGGCCGACCACTGCACGTGGTCGTCGGCCATGCGCGACTTCCGTGCCGAGGCCCTCGAGGCACTGGGGCGGGCGCTGCGCGGCTGAGCCGGCCGGGTTGGTTCAGGCCATGCGGTCGAGCAGCGCCTCGACGGTGCTCAGCACGCCGTGGTCGGTGTTGGCCGGGGCGGTGTAGCGGGCCCGCGCGAGGACCTGCGGGTGGGCGTTGCCCATGGCGAAGGACAGCGAGGAGTGCTCGTAGAGCTCGAGGTCGTTGAGGTAGTCGCCGAAGACCGCGGTCTGGTCGGGGGTGACGCCCAGGCGGCGCTGGAGGGCCTCCAGGGCCCGGCCCTTGGACGCCCGGGGCGACATCATGTCGGTCCAGTGGGCCCCGGAGACGACGGTCTGCACCTGCGGGACGGCGGCGGCCAGGGTGGGTGCGGCCTCGCGCTCGATGTCGCCGAAGGAGTAGACGGCGACCTTGAGCACCTCGTCCAGGGGCAGGGCGAGCAGGTCGTCGACTACCTCGAGCTCGGAGTAGTAGTGCACGCACTCGTTGACGAAGCGCCTGTCCCCGCGGTCGATGTAGGCCCGGTGCTTCGTGGCGACGACGGCACCGATGTCCTGGCCCGCGGCCGCCAGCTCGCGGGTGGTGGTCACGGCCGTGCGTACCTGCGCGGCGGCGATGGTGTCGGAGTGGATCTCCTCGTCGCCCTGGACGACGTAG
Source organism: Actinomyces sp. (assembly GCF_030524025.1). Taxonomy (GTDB): domain Bacteria; phylum Actinomycetota; class Actinomycetes; order Actinomycetales; family Actinomycetaceae; genus Actinomyces. Next base: position 70,188 of record NZ_JAUNHI010000011.1, read on the forward strand.
GAGCCGTTCTCCGCGATGAAGGGGCTGTCCTGGGCCACGGGGCCGAGCACCGCCCGGATGTTGGCCAGCTGGCGGCCCGAGGCGGGCACGAGGACGACGCCGTGGGCGCCCATCCGCTCCATGGTGCGCTCCAGGCCCGGGGGCGCGTGGCCGCTGCCGTCCAGAAGCGTGCCGTCCATGTCGGTGACGACCAGGCGCAGGTCGACGTGCTCGGGCAGGGCGGGGGTCACGGGTGGGGCTGTCACGAGGGCCATTGTCCCAGGCGGTGGCGGACCCACTATGCCCGGCGGTCGAGAACCGGGGTGTTTCCGCCAGTGGCGGAGCCGATGGGGCCGGCCGGCGCCTCTGGTGCGTCGCGCTCAGCGGGTCGCCCAGCCGGGCCGGTCGAAGGCCTGGCCCGAGACGTGCAGGGCGTAGGCCTCCCCGTCGGCCGGGTAGAGGGGGCGCAGCTCGAAGGACTCCCCGGTGTCCAGGTCGATGGACCACCAGGTGGTGCCGCCGTTGCGGCTCGTGTAGTGGAGGGTCTGGGTTTGTGCGGCGTGCCACAGGGGCTCGCAGTCGCCGACGAGCTCGGGCACGGCGCCGAGGTGGGCGAAGGTGGCGGCGTCGTACAGGTGCCAGGCGCCGGTGCCGTCCTGGGCGAGGTAGCGGGTGTTGTCGGCGTTGAAGGCCTGCCGGCGGCTGTACTCGTGGCGCATCCGCCCGCCCTGTCCTTCGTCCGCGGAGGTCGCTCCGTACAGGCGCGTGCCGTAGACCGGCTCGAGCACCGCGGTGTCCAGTCCGGTGGCGCGTTGCGGCTCCAGGCCGTCGGGCACGGGGTCGGCCGACAGCGCCGTCAGGGCGAAGTCCGGGGCGTACAGGGAGTCGAAGGGATTGGCCACCGGGCTCGGTGCCATGCTCGGGGTGCCCCGGCCGCCCGGGCTCCCGCCGGCAGGCGAGCAGGCCGCCACGCCGCAGGCGGTCAGCAGGAGCGCGGTGGCCAGAGCGGTGCGGCGGCGCAGGACATGGCGGGTCATCGGCGCTCCTTGCTCGGTCAGGGGCAGGCCCGCGCCGCAGGGCGCCTGCTCGTCGGCGAGCGGTTGCCCGGCGCCTGTCCCGGCCCGCTCAGGCGACTGTGGCGGTCTGCGTGGGCTCCTCGCCCTCCGAGGAGGTCACCTCGATCCGCTGGCGGGTGTTCCAACCCATCTTGGCGCTGGTCAGCATTCCCCAGATGCGCAGCGGGCGCAGGATGACGGTCGTCCACAAGGTGGCCAGCGGTGAGAGCAGGAGGAGGCTGTAGCGCTCCAGGGCGGTGGTGTCCGAGCGCCACACGCGCACGTACCGCGAGTTCTGTGCCAGGCCGATGAGGATGGGCACGATGACGACCTCGATGGGGATGCCGTGGGCGGTGGTCAGCGGACGCAGGATGACGAGGTAGATGAACACCGCGCTGACGGTCCACAGCTGCATCCACCCGGTGACCTGGCGCCACCAGCCCCAGGAGCGCAGCGGCAGGAAGCGGATGCGCCACAGGCCCCGGATGAAGGAGCCGCGGAACCAGCGCACCTGCTGACGGTAGTGGTGGCTCCACCGGTCGGGCATCCAGGCGAAGGCGAAGGCGGTGGGCTGCTGGACTGTTCTGCCGTTGAGCAGCGCGAAGAGTGTGAGCAGTGAGTCGTCGGAGAACTCGACGTGGCGCCCCAGGTAGTTCTCGTTCATGTAGGTCTCGATGTTGTCGGCCAGGATCTGGTACCGGTAGGCGGCCAGTCCCCCGGAGTTGACCAGGACCGAGCCCAGGCGGGACATTGATGAGCGGTCGGTCAGCTGCTGGCCGACGAAGATCATGTCGGTGATCCGCGCCAGGAGGTTGACCTTCGAGTTGGTCGCCAGGATCACCCCGGCGACCGACATGATCGTGGGGTCCTTGAAGGGGTGGGAGATCTCCCTGATCGCCTCGTAGTCGAGCATCGAGTCGGAGTCGACGGTCACGAAGAGGTCGGCGTCGTGGATCTGCTGAAAGGCCTGCGCCTGGGCGTGGCGCTTGCCCCGGTTCCGCGTGCGCTGCCAGGTGCCGTAGATGCCCTCGCCGGCGATGAGGCGCATGAACCACTCCCTCTGCTCCCGGTAGTTGCCCTGGGTGGATCCGTCGTCGACGACGTGGATCTCGTCGGGCGGGGTGGACTGCTTGACCAGCGCGGTGAGCATCCGGTGGACCACCTCGGGATCCTCGTTGTACAGGGGGATGAGCACTGCGATGCGGTGGTGCTTGTGACCCCCGGGGATGCGGCCCTCGAAGCTGGCCAGGAGCAGCTGGGCGGCCACGATGACGAACACGATGTTGAAGGTCCAGATGAGCCAGGGGTCGAAGCTGGCCTGAGTGGTGATGATGACCCGCCAGTAGAGCCAGGCGGCCAGGGCGAGGCTGATGATGAGCAGGGCCGGTGAGAATCCGGAGGTGCTCGCCAGGGCGCGGGGCAGCCCGGACTCCTTGGCGAAAGCCGCGGCCTCCTCGTGGGTGGCCACGGGACGCCGGGTGGTGCGCCACCGACGCTGTCCCCCGGAGTGCATGCGCTGCTCGTCCTTGGGGTTCATCCCGCGCTTGAAGGTCAGTTTGACCACGAGGCAGGAGGTGACGATGAGCAGGCACACCAGGACGACGAACATTCCAAAGGACCAGTGCATTTCAGTGGCTTTCAGGGTGGGCACGGGATGGGCATGTCAACAGGGTGACGATGAGGTGGCGACGCGCGCCGCGAGTGGCCGCCCGCGGTTGGGCGCGTGTGGACAGTGAGCCGGGCCCAGTGGGGCCGCGTTGGCGCCGATGCCCCCGGTGCCGCCGACGGAGGCACCGGGGGTGTCTTAGACGCCGTGAACGATCTGGGCGACCTTCTTGACCGGCAGACCGGAGGCGGCCACCTGCCTCATGAACGCCTCGAAGGTGGCGGCGTCGACCGTCTCGGGGGCGCCGTCGGGAACCGCTTGAACGCGGTGGAAGACGATGTGCGTCCAGGAGTGGTGCTCCGCGCACAGTGCCAGGGCCCGGCTGACCTGGGCCTCGGTGGTGTAACGGCCCGTGTAGAACACGCGCAGCCGCATCGGGTCCCCCGGCACGACCGTCTCGTGGGCGACGTCGATGGTGCGCACCGAGGAGAAGTACTGCTGGGCGACTTGGAGGACCAGCTCGTTGTAACGCCCCATCGGCAGGGCGAAGTGGTGGGCCGAGTCGTGGTGGCCGTTGTCGATGAGGAAGCTCTTGATCCGCTCGAACTCGCCCCGCAGCCCGGCCTCGTCCAGGGTGGTCAGGTCGGTGGTGGCGTGGGCAGCGATCTCCCAGTTGTGGACGTCGCGCAGCTCCTTGAGCTGGTCGAGGGTCATGCGTCCGGGCAGGCCGATCTTGTCGGCGATGACGTAGGAGGTCCCGGTGGGGATGCCGTGGCGCTGCATGATGACGCGCGCGGTGGTGTAGTCGGTGTCGTAGCCGTCGTCGAAGGAGATGGACACCACGCCGCTGTCCTCCGCGGGCAGCAGCCCCAGGTAGCCCAGCCAGACCCGGGTTGGACCGGCACCCGACTTCGGGTTGACGCGCACGCGGACGCGGGTGACGCCGGTCAGCGCGGGCCGGCCGGTCACCGAACGGGTGCTGGCACGGTTGACGGTCACCCGGCTCCAGCCGCCCGTGCGCAGCGTCCGGGGGTCGGGGGTGACGTCGAGGCGGAGGTAGGAGGAGTCGTCCTGGCCCACCTCCAGCCAGATCCCGTCGATCTTCTGGTGGTCCTCGGCCCGGAGCATGAGGTCCCACTGGCACTGGGACATGTCGACGCCGCCGAGCGCCAGGTCGATCGCGGTGGGCTGGGCGGGGTCGCCCGTGGTGGTCAGCTCCAGGGACTGCGTGCCGCGTGCGAAGGTGGTGGTGGCGGCACGCATCGAGCCGCCGGTGCTCGACTTGACCCAGGCCCCGGCGTCCTGCATGTCGGAGATGACGGTGCGCCGGCGGTAGGGCGAGGATCCGTAGGCGGGAGCGAAGAGGATCTGGCTGGATGCGCCGGCCAGGGGTGTGGCGCCGTCGGTCATGGGTGTGTTCTCCTCAGGGTTGATCAGGGTGAAGGAAGAGACGAGGGACTGTGGTTGTGCTCCGGCCCCGGTCCAGGACGCCGGGCAGCTGAGGCTCGTATGCGCTCAGCGGGCACATACGAACCGATGACCTCCATCTCAGGCTACAGACACCGTGGCGCTGGGAACTATGCATCTTGTGCCCTGAGCCGTCTCAGAGAAGTTGTCGGTTCTCACAAGAAAGAGACCTATGATGCTGTGCCTGGCACGATGGACGCCTCGATCGCGGCGCGTTAGGGCGGACCTAAGATGCGGCCAGCGAGCGAGGCGGGTGGGTGTCAGGTCCTTTTCGTCACTCCTATCGCTCCTGTTGTCGGGGTGGTCGCTCGTGTCGTTGGAGGCGGCCCAGGGGCGCCCCCTCCAGTGTCCGGCGGGCCGACCGCGGCTGTCATGGGTGCGCGCTCCCCATCGGCCACCGGCTCATCCGGCCGATGGGTCGGGCTCCACCTGGCGCCGTCGGCGTCTGTGCCTAGCATCGTGCCCATGAGCGATCTTGAGTTCTACGCACTGACTTCCGGCCCGGTTCCCAGCCGCTTCGGCAACAAGTCCTCGGAGTACTTCGCCGCCGAGACGGCGGCGCTCAGCCTCACCGACCTGGGAGTGCTGCGGGTGCCCTCGGGACGGATCGAGGCCTGCGACCCCTTCGTCGCTGGGTGACGGGCGAGTCTACGCCGTCGAGCCCGGCGACTACCCCGTGCGGGTCACTATCGCCGACATCTCGAAGGCGCAGGACGGCTCGCACCGGCGTGAGGCCTACCTCTCGGTCGTCCTGGCCGACGGCGAGGCGGACTCCGTGGAGGAGGCTGAGACGATCGACGGTGGTGACAACGGTGTGGGGGTCGATGCGGGCGCCGTCGGATTCGTCGACCACGAGGCCGTCGACACCGCGATGCCGGCGGATGGCGCCGACTGGTACGACGGGCTCTTCGACTCCGGCGAGCCCGGCTCCTGGTTCGAGCTCATGGACAGCGCCGAGCACTACCGCGCCGGCGCGGCCAACATTGTCATGCCACTGGCCACGAACGGGGAGAATGTCGTGCTGTCGCACTCCGGCTGGGGCGACGGCTCCTACCCGGTCGTCCTGACCCGCGAGGAGCAGGCTGCGCTCGCGGCCCACCACGAGGCGCTGTGGGCGGGGTGCGCGACATCGACCCGCCCGAGGCCGAGCTCATTGAGGCGGCGGGTAGCTCCCTCGTGGATCCTGGCGAGGGCTTCGCTGAGCGGCACAGGGGGCGGTGGTCGGCAGGCCCGTCTACATCCACATCGACTGCGACGTGCTGGCGCCCGGCATCCTGCCGACCGATTACCTCGTCGACGGCAGCCTGAGCCTGGCCGAGCTGCGCCGGGTGGCCGAGGTGCTCGCCCGCTGCGAGGTGGTCGGCATCGAGATCGGTGATCTCGTCGACGTCGGCCCCCTGCCTGGGCTCACCATCCGCGTTGCAGGCGGGGGTCCAGGCGGTCTGGGGAATGGTGTCGTAGACCCGCGGCGTGTGGTCCGGCAGGGTGAATCCCACGCTGTAGGACACCCACCGGCGGGTGAGGAGCTCGATGGTCTCCTTCGTCCCTCCGGCCCCGTCAGCTCGCACCAGGCCCCGCTGCCCGGGCCGGGGACCCAGACCGACCGCCTCCAGCGCCCGGGAGATCACCTCAACGTGGTCGGCGGCAGTGTTCGACCCGGCGTTACCGGGACGCAGCATGATCACCGCGCACTCACCCCCACCATCGATTCCGCGGTCGATCCACGCGGTCAGGGGGTGGTAGCCGACTCCCTTCTTGAAGGTCGGGGCCGCGCCCTCATTTCTCGGAGTGGACCTCGACGACGGTGGCGTCGATGGCGATCACCAACGGGTGGGCCGCCGAGACACCGGCGGTAGGGGCGCCCGCTCCGGCCAGGGCCCACGCCCACTGCCCCACCGCCCAGGGGTCCCACCACGACGACACAGCCTTCGACAGCAAGGCGTCCAGGCCCACGACCCGAACAGCCTCGCCCCGGCCAGCCCTACCGCAGGCACATCCCCCGACTCCGCACCCACACACGGGTACAACCCGGCACCCTCCACCACGAAGGTGTCCTTCCCCCGGAACTCTCGGATCTCAACAACCCGCATCATTCCAGGCGAAACGACACCTTCACCCCACTTTCACCACCCCCACGATGAAAACTCGAGGCTAGAGCGCGGCGCGGATGCTCTCGGCGAGGGGGCGCAAGGGTCGTCCGACGAGGCGAGTGAGATCGCCGGAGTCGGTGTCCATCTCGCCCTTGGCAATGGATGCGTCGACAGCCGCGATGAAGCTCGCAGTGCCGACGTCAATGCCAGAGGATTGTAGGTGGGCAATGTGCTCGGCTGTCGTGAGGTTGCGGTGGGCGACAGGCTTACCGGAGACCTTGGCGACGGTGGCGGCGAGGTCGGCCAGGGTAAACGACTCACCGCCGAGTTCGTAGGTGTGGCCGGTGTGGCCGTCGGTGGTGAGCACGGTGGCCGCAGCGACAGCAAAGTCCGCCCTGGCGGCGCCAGCAACGCGGCCATCCCCGGTGGAGCCGACCACCTCGCCGGCGGCGAGATATTCCCCCAGTGCCCGCGTGTACACCTCGTGGTACCAGGCGTTGCGCAGGATCGTCGCAGGAAGCCCGCTCTCGGAGATGATGATCTCGGTTGCCGCGTGCTCAATGGCGAGGGGGTTGCTGGACGTGTCTGCGTGAGGGATAGACGTATATGCGAGGTGGCTGACTCCAGCTGCCTTCGCGGCATCGACGACGCTGCGGTGCGCATCGCGGGCGCCGGGGCCGGGGATGGAAACGAGCAGGACTCGATCGACGCCGTCGAGGGCTGCAGTCAGCGCTGGGACGTCGCCATAGCTGGCCTCCCGGACAATGGCACCACGCTCGGCGAGGTCCGAGATCTTCGCGCGGGTGCGGACAATCGCGACGATCTCGGCTGTGGGGAAGCTGCGGGTGATGAGGTCCTCGATGACGAGGCGGCCGAGGTTACCGGAGGCGCCGGTGATGGCGATGGTCATGGGGTTCCCTTCCGAGACGAAGCGGACCAGATGATCCGCTTGCGAGCGTAGCAAAACCGGACCCAAAACACCATGCCACGTTAGGAGAACGAGCGGCCGAGACGCCGACCCGCAGGGACACCGTCCGTAACCCCGCCCGGCTGCTCGATGCTGCCAGCGACCTCGTGCACGAGGGTGGCCTTACTGAGCCGTTCTCGCCAGGTGCTTGGGTGTCGGGTTCGTATCTTGGCTTGTCAGGACGTACCTTCACCGGGCCGCTGCCCGCCGGGTTCGTACCTTCCGTCTCCAGTCCGGAGGTTGATCGTGCGACCTGGAGGCACAAGGTACGAATGTGGCGTCCCGCGCATCGGTCCTCGACCGGCTTGGCCGACGCATCACAGTGATGATCCTGGTCAAGGCCACGCCGACTCCGTCGACGAAGTATGAGGAGACTGTGTGTGTTGCAGGCTGGGTACCGACCCCCGGTCCGCCGAGATGGGTGCGCCTCTGCCCCGCCCCCTTCCGCCACCTTGACACAGACCCGCAATTCCCCAAGTACGCCATCGTCTCCGTCGAGGTCGGTGCGCCGTCGAACGACCCTAGACCGGAGAGTCTGAAGGTCAGGTTGGACACGATCCGCTTGACCCGTACGCAGCCTCTCAGGAGCAGGGAGCTTCACGAAGCCATGGCAAGAATCCCTGTAACCACCGCCTGTGATCTACGCTCAGGCCTCGAAGATGAGACCAATGGCCCTTCACTCGGTCTCATTATTCCCCAAAAACGCGCCTGGAAATTGAGGCTCACAGGGGCTGAGGCCCCAAGCAGGTTGAGACGATACGCCGATGGCAGCAGCAGGACACGCTCCCGATGTCGCAGCTTGCACGCCGCACCGTGCCGCCCCTGGTACCTCCTCCTCTACAGGCCTGGTGCCGCTACAGCTGCCAGGAGCCGTCTTGCTCGGGGCGCCGTCAGGGAGTCCTGGACTGGGAGCTTGGCGCCCTTCAGCGCAACGCGCAGAGACGAAACGCTGATGTTGGCAATCGGTGCGCCTTGCGCAAAGCTCCAGGCGGCGTCGCTATCGGGCGTGTCGCACCGCTAGGCGATCTCCTTGACGACCATCCCCAGACCATGTTGGTGTTCTAGCGACGGCAAACGGCCACCACCTAGTAGTAGTGACCGTGATCCGGTCGGGCTGGCGGGATTTGAACCCACGACCCCTTGA
>NZ_JAUNHI010000040.1 GCF_030524025.1 Actinomyces sp.
GGGCACTGACAGGCACTGACGGGCACTCACCGGCAGCGAGTCCCGCCGACGGGCGCCGGCCTGCGCTGATCCGGCCCGGGGCGAGGTGCCGTGGCTCTGGCGCGCCGGGCCCGGCCATGGGCACGGGGCGCTCGGACCTCGGGTTCGCAGCGGCGGTCGGGCCGGCGAGTCGCGCTCCTCGGCCAGGTCGTGGCAGGGTGTGTCTCGTCAGGACGGGGGGCCCGAGGCCCGCCAGGCGGAACAAGAACAGGACGATTGGTGATGGAGGTCTGGTACGGCGCCGATGGGGTGCCGGCGGCAGTCAGCGCGCCCGGAGGGCCGGGCAGCGTCGTGACGATCGGCATCTTCGACGGCGTGCACCGCGGTCACCAGGCGATCCTCACCCGGGTGGTCGAGCGCGCCCGGGACATGACGCGTCCCGACGGTTCCCGCCCCCTGGCGGTGGCCGTCACCTTCGACCCCCACCCGGTCCTCGTCCACCGGCCCGAGGCGCACCTGCCGATGGTCGCCTCACTGGCCGACCGCCTGACCTCCCTGGCGACCACGGGTCTGGACGCGGTTCTCGTCATCCACTACACCCTGAAGTTCGCCGACCAGAGCCCCCAGCGCTTCGTGCGCACCTGGCTCGAGGGGCTGCTGGGCGCCAGGGCGGTGGTCGTGGGCGAGGACGTGCGCTTCGGGCGCGGCAACAGCGGTGATGCCCAGTGCCTGCGTGAGATCTGTGCGGCCGACGGCGTGGAGGTCGAGATCATCTCGGACGTCCACGCCCCCGGAGGCCGGCGGTGGTCCTCGACCTGGGTGCGTGAGCTGCTCGAGGCCGGGGACATGCGTGGGGCGGCCGAGGTCCTCGGCCATGCCCACCGGCTGCGCGGCACGGTGGTCCATGGCATGCGCCGGGGTCGCGAGCTGGGTTTCCCCACGGCGAATCTCGAGGCCGCCAGCGCCGGGGTCGTGCCCCCCGACGGCGTCTACGCCGGATGGCTCGTGCGCTCCCCGGGAGCCGGGGGTCAGGACCCCGAGGAGCGGCTGCCCGCGGCCATCTCGATCGGCACCAACCCGACCTTCGACGACGTGCCCACGCGCACCGTCGAGGCACACGTCCTGGGCAGGACCGACCTCGACCTCTACGGCGAGGTGGTCGTCATCGAGCTCGTCGAGTACCTGCGGCCCATGCTCGCCTTCGACGGTCTGGACCCGCTGCTCGCCCAGATGCGCGAGGACGTCGTCGACACCGCGGGCGTCCTGGGCGTGCCCGCGCCCGAGGCGGCCGGTCCCGGGGGCGTCGCGCCATGAGCGCCCCCGGTCCGCCTCTGGTGGACCTGTTGGCCCCGATGGCCCCGTTGGGCCTGGTGGGCCCGGGGGTCCCGTGACGCGGCTCGGCGCTGTGCGCGATGCCACCTCCCGCTGCCTGTGGGCCGGGCGGAGGGCGCTGGTAGTGTGGGCGGGCCGTCCAAGCCGGCCGCGGATGAGTCATGCCCGGGAGAACCCGCCCCGGAGCTCCGCGCAACAACAACCGTCAGGAGTCACCGTGTCGATTTCCCCCGAGCGCAAGCAGCAGCTCATCGCCGAGTACGCCACCCACGAGGGCGACACCGGCTCCCCCGAGGTGCAGATCGCCGTTCTGTCCGAGCGCATCGCCAACCTCACCGAGCACTTCAAGACCCACACCCACGACCACCACTCGCGCCGTGGCCTCTACCTGCTCATCGGCAAGCGCCGCCGCCTCCTGGACTACCTCATCAAGGAGGACATCGAGCGTTACCGCTCGATCATCGCGCGCCTGGGCATCCGCCGCTGAGCGCCGCCGAGCCGTTGCCGCGGCCCCGTCCCCCGCGTGGGGGACGGGGCCGCGGCTCGTTGGTGGACGGTCGGTCACCCGCAGGCCGTCCACGGGCGCACGGCCGCGACCCGCGGGGCGTCCTCGCCCCCGGTGCCCCGTGCCCGGATCGCGCCTCGGGCCGCAGACCCGCGAGGGGCTCAGTGCCGACGGGCCGGAGGCGGCCGATCTCACGCCGCCGCGGCGAACCGGTATCTGCCGGATCCGCTTGTGCGCGCTAAGATCGGTAGGGCTGCGTCCTGCGCGCTCGCGCCGGTGGGACACCGGTGGAGCGCCCCGGGCGCAGGCCCGTGCGCGGGGCAGACACCACGCGCACGGCGGCCGATCCCGTCGGTTTTCGGTGGTGGCCTCCGGAATCGCGCCCGCGGCGCGAGCTCCGTGGGCCTCGATCGAAGGCCACGGCGCGGCCGCTGATCGCACTGAGAAAGAGACACATCGACGATGTTCATTGATGACCCCGAGGTCACCGCCGCCGAGGCAGTGATCGACAACGGAACCTTCGGCACCCGGGTGGTCCGCTTCGAGACCGGGCGCCTGGCCAAGCAGGCCGCCGGCTCCGCCATGGCCTACCTTGACGGCGAGACGGCCATCCTCTCGGCCACCACCGTGGGCAAGCACCCCAAGGACCAGTTCGACTTCTTCCCCCTGACGGTCGACGTCGAGGAGCGCCAGTACGCCGCCGGACGTATCCCCGGCTCCTTCTTCCGCCGCGAGGGCCGCGCCGGTACCGCCGCGATCCTGGCCTGCCGTCTCATCGACCGTCCCCTGCGCCCCTCCTTCGTCAAGGGCCTGCGCAACGAGGTCCAGGTCGTCGAGACCGTCCTGGCCATCCACCCCGACGAGGCCTACGACGTCCTGGCGATCAACGCCGCCTCCATGTCGACCCAGATCGCAGGCCTGCCCTTCTCCGGGCCGGTCGCGGGCACGCGCATCGCCCTCATCGACGGCCACTGGGTGGCCTTCCCCCGCTACTCCGAGATGGAGCGCGCGACCTTCCAGATGGTCGTGGCCGGCCGGGTCCTGGAGTCCGGTGACGTGGCGATCATGATGGTCGAGGCCGGTGCCACGGAGAACGCCTGGGACCTCATCACCGCCGGCGCCGTGGCCCCCACTGAGACCGTCGTGGCCGAGGGGCTCGAGGCGGCCAAGCCGCACATCAAGGCGCTGTTCCAGGCCCAGCTCGAGGTCGCCGAGCGCGCCTCGAAGCCCACCGCGGAGTTCCCGCTGTACTTCGACTACACCGACGAGCAGTACGACGCCGTCGAGAAGGCGGCGGCTGCCCGCGACCTCGCCGCCGCCATCGCCACCGAGGGCAAGCACGCCCGGGACGAGGCCATCGAGGCCGTGCGCGAGGCGGTTCTGGTCGACCTCGCCGAGGCCTACCCGGAGGAGGAGGACGCCAAGGCGCTCAAGGCGGCCTTCCGCACCGTCACCAAAAACCTTGTGCGCCACCGCACCCTGACCGAGGGCGTGCGCATGGACGGGCGGGGCCTCAAGGACATCCGCACCCTGGCCGCCGAGGTCGAGGTCCTGCCCCGCGTCCACGGCTCGGCCATCTTCGAGCGTGGGGAGACCCAGATCCTGGGCGTGACGACCCTCAACATGCTCCGCATGGAGCAGCAGGTCGACGACCTGTCCCCGGTCACCCACAAGCGGTACATGCACCAGTACGTCTTCCCGCCCTTCTCCACCGGCGAGACCGGCCGCGTGGGCGCCCCCAAGCGCCGAGAGATCGGCCACGGCGCCCTGGCCGAACGGGCCCTCGTGCCGGTGCTGCCGGGTCGCGAGGAGTTCCCCTACGCCATCCGCCAGGTCTCCGAGGCCCTGGGCTCCAACGGCTCGACCTCGATGGGTTCGGTGTGTGCCTCGACCCTGTCGCTGCTCAACGCGGGTGTCCCGCTGCGCGCACCCGTGGCGGGCATCGCCATGGGCCTCATGCACGAGGTCATCGACGGCGAGACGAAGTGGGCCACCCTCACCGACATCCTGGGCAGCGAGGACGCCTTCGGCGACATGGACTTCAAGGTGGCCGGCACCCGGGAGTTCATCACCGCCCTCCAGCTCGACACCAAGCTCGACGGCCTGCCCTCCGAGGTCCTGGCCGGCGCCCTGGGTCAGGCCCGTGACGCCCGCCTGTTCATCCTCGACGTGCTCGCCCAGGCCATCGACGGCCCGGACGAGATGGCGCCCACCGCCCCGCGCGTGCTGACCGTGCGCATCCCGGTGGACAAGATCGGCGAGGTCATCGGCCCCAAGGGGAAGATGATCAACCAGATCCAGGAGGACACCGGCGCCGACCTGACCGTGGAGGACGACGGCACCATCTACATCGGTGCCTCCGACGGTCCTTCGGCGGAGGCCGCCCGCGACGCGGTCAACGCCATCGCCAACCCGCAGATGCCCGAGATCGGCGAGCGCTTCGTGGGCACCGTGGTCAAGACCACAACCTTCGGCGCCTTCGTCTCCCTGTCCCCGGGCAAGGACGGCCTGCTCCACATCTCGCAGATCCGCCGCCTCGTGGGCGGCAAGCGCGTGGAGAACGTCGATGACGTCCTGACCGTGGGCGACCGGGTCCAGGTCGAGCTCGCCGAGATCGACCCGCGCGGCAAGCTGAGCCTGCACGCGGTCCTGTCCGACGGGCAGCTGGCCGCGGAGGCCGAGGGCCGTGAGCGCGCCGAGGGTGAGGGCGAGCGGCGCGAACGTCGCCCGCGCCGGGACCGCGCCGAGGGCGAGGACACCGAGCGCCGTGAGCGCCGTCCGCGCCGTCGCCGCACCCGCACGGTGGAGTCCGCCGACGAGGACTGAGCCCGATCGGTGCGCGGGGGCCGGGTGGGGGTGCATGCCTCTACCCGGCCCCCGGCCGTCTCCCGACCGGCCCGCCCCTTCGGCCAGACCCGCCGCCCGGACGCCGGTCCGGCCGCGGCGCGGGCGACCCGGCGCATGCGGCCCGTGTGCCGCGGCGCTACGCCGTCGGCGAGGACGGGTCCTCCCGCGGGGGCCGGTGCCACCGGGGCGGTTAGGCTCGGCCGGTGACCAACCCCTCCACCCGCGGCGACCACGCCGCCACAAACTTCACCGAGGTCGGCCTCGAGCGCGGGGCCGCGGGCGATCCCGGAACCGAGCTCGACCTGGTCGATGACGGTGCGGTCCTGCGCCGGTCGATCCTGCCCGGCGGGGTGCGTGTCATCACCGAGTCTGTCCCCGGGCTGCGCTCGGCGGCGCTGGGCGCCTGGTTCGGTATCGGCTCACGGGATGAGGCCGCCGGTCAGGAGGGCTCGACCCACTTCCTCGAGCACCTCCTGTTCAAGGGCACCGCCACCCGCGATGCCCGGGCCATCGCCGAGGCCTTCGACCTCATCGGCGGGGAGTCTAACGCGGCCACCGCCAAGGAGCACACCTCCTACTACGCCCGTGTCCAGGGCCAGGACGTGACGACGGCGCTCGACGTCATCACCGACATGGTCACCTCCTCCCTGCTCGACCCCGCCGACGTCGAGACCGAGCGCGGCGTGATCGTCTCCGAGCTCGCCGACGCCGCAGACGACCCGGTCGACCTCGCCCAGGAGGCCTTCGCCCGTGCCGCCTTCGGTGAGGACACCCCCTTGGGCCGGCCGATCGGGGGCACCTACGAGACGGTGACGGCGGTGCCCCGTGACGCCGTGTGGGAGCACTACCGGCGCACCTACGCCTCCGACTCCCTCGTCGTGGCGGTGGCCGGCGCCGTCGACCACGACGAGGTCTGCGAGCGCGTCGCCGCCGACCTCGCCGCGGCCGGCTGGGACGCCGCGGCCGGCGCCATGCAGCGCCCGCGCCGCTTCGAGACCGAGCCCTTTGCCCCCTTGGAGGTCCACGACGTGACCGTCGTCAGGCCGACCGAGCAGGCGCATGTCTACCTCACCTGCCAGGGCATCGCTGCGCGTGACGAGCGGCGCTGGACGATGAGCGTGCTGACGACGATCCTGGGCGGGGGCATGTCCTCGCGCCTGTTCCAGGAGGTCCGCGAGAAGCGGGGCCTGGCCTACTCCACCTTCGCCTTCGACACCTCCTACGCCGGTGCCGGGGCCTTCGGCATGTATGCCGGTTGCGCCCCCGAGGACGTCGAGGAGGTCTGCGCGGTCATGTCCGGGGAGTTCGAGCGCCTGGCCGCCGACGGTGTGACGGACCGCGAGATAGCCCGCGCCCGCGGGCAGATCCGCGGGGCGATGGGCCTGGGTGGGGAGGACTCCCTGGCCCGCATGGGCCGTCTGGGCCGGGCCGAGGTGGTGACCGGTCGCCTGCGCTCGATGGATGAGAACCTGCGGCTGCTCGATGCGGTGACGGGGGAGCAGGTGCGCGAGCTCGCCGCCTGGCTGGCCTCCCACGAACGCGCCCGCGCACTCGTGGGCCCCGCCTGACCAGCCTCAACCCCACCGAGATCGGGACATATGGCACCTCGAGATCGGGACATATGACACGCAGGGAGTGTAGGACCGACCTGAGGTGTGCTCGTTTCGTCGCAGGTGGGACCAGGACGCGCCCGAGAAGTTGCCGGCGTCTCTTATGAGTTTCCACACAGTCGGCTAGGCTCGTGCCATCCAGGCACACGCGAACTGTGTGTGGCAGCGACCCTGGGCGGGGGAATACGCTGAACAATCGGACGGTCGCGTCGGTGGCGGCGTCGTATGACTTGGTGCCCCAGACGGTGGGGGACTGGGTCGCCAAATACAAGAAGAACTCTATCAGCCAGGCCGATGACAAGGACGCCACCCAGGTCAAGACGATCACCGCTGCACTGTCTCCGGCCGGGAGAACACCCGCACGGCTGAGCAGCAGGGCCGCCAACCCCGCGTACACCAGCACCGACACCGCACTGCCAACGCGGAGACCACGCGGCAAAACGCGGTGTGTGCCGCCCCATACGAAATGACCATAAGGACGGCCCGACGCGACGAGCAGCTGCAGGACGGCGAGCGCCGTTCGTGCCCAGCGGACCGAAGGTCTCCTCCGCGCGGACCTGCAGGTCGATGCCGTCGACCGCCGTCCTGCTCCTGTACCGCTCGGCCAGGTGCCGGGCATCGACAGCCAGAGGCGGAGTCGCGGCATCCATCATTCGGTTCTCACATCGTGGGCAGTGCTCGGCCGGGTACGTACTGGTAGGGCTCTTCCTGGTTACGGTCACTCCTGAGAGTTCTCGGTCGGCTCGGCGAGTCCGAGCAGCTGGCGTGTCTGGCGCAGCCACTCCCGTTCGGCCTCGGCGTGGACCAGGCCATGGCGCAGGGTCGCCGTCTGCAACAGCCCCATCCGGTCAGACGTTGCCCGGGCGCAGCATGATCACCGCGCACTCACCCGCCCCACCGGGGGCGTGGTCGATCCATGCGGTCAGCGGGCGGTAACCGAGCCCTAACCCTAACCGCCCCACTGACACAGAAAACCTGACAGGCCCCACCCCGATAGGCTAGCGCCATGACCATCCGTGTTGCAGTGACAGGCGCCGCCGGGCGCATGGGATCGACCGTCTGCCGCGCCGTTGAGGAGGCCGAGGGCCTGGAGCTCGTCGCCCGCCTCGACGTCGGTGACACCATCGGCGCCGAGACCCTGAATGGGGCCGATGTCGCCGTCGACTTCACCGTCCCGTCCGTCACCGAGGCCAATGTGCACGCCCTCATCGATGCCGGTGTTGATGTCGTTGTCGGCACCACCGGCTGGGACGAGGAGTCCTATGCCCGTGTGCGCGAGCACCTGGCGCGTCCGGAGGCCTCCGGACGCAGCGTCCTCATCGCCCCCAACTTCTCCCTGTCGGCGGTGCTGGCCATGGCGATGGCCGCTAAGGCGGCCCCGTACTTCGAGTCGGCGGAGGTCATCGAGCTCCACCACCCGGGCAAGGTCGACGCCCCCTCGGGCACGGCGCTGGCCACGGCCTGGCGCATCGGGGACGCCCGTGCCGAGGCCGGCCTGGGCCCCGTACCCGACGCCACCCAAACCGACCCCGACGGGTCCCGGGGAGCGGTCGTCAACGGTGTCCACGTCCACGCCGTGCGCCTGCGCGGGCTGACCGCCCACGAGGAGATCGTGCTGGGCAATCCGGGGGAGCAGCTGACCATCCGCACTGACTGCTTCGACCGGGCGAGCTTCATGCCCGGGGTCGTCCTGGCAGTGCGCGAGGTCGGGGCCCGGCCCGGACTCACGATCGGCCTGGACGCCGTCATGGACCTGTGAGGGCCCGCCGGAACCGGGGACGCGGTCCGGTGCAGCCCTCGATGAGTGGTTCCCAGGGGTGGGGAACGCAGGCTGGGCTGGCCGGCTTCGATCGGTCGTCCGCGACGGTCCGTGTGCCGGCTCGCGTCGTGGCGGTGCTCCTCGAACCGCGAGATCGGGACATATGACACCTCGAGATCGGTGAGGGGAGGGGCCCGGCCGCGGCTCACCATCGGCTTCGACCCGCTCCTCGGCTCGTGAGCCCGGACTGGTCCTGCTTACATGAGGGCTGCCCAGCACTCCTCGACCACCCCTCGGCCGACCGGGAGCTCACGGTGTGATCCGGTCAGGGTGAGCCCGGCGCCGCCGAGAAACCCGGCGAGGGAGGCGTCGCCCCGCGGTGCCCAGGCGAGCAGGACCTCGGCTCCGACTACCCGGGCGTGGTCGGCGGCCGCGGCCAGCAGCCGCGAGCCGTGGCCCTGGCGCTGGTGGGCGGGGTCGACGGCGAGGGCCGTCAGCTCGACACCGCGCTGGCCCGGCCCCTCGGCACCATCGGGCGGCGTGCCGTGGGCCGGGGCCAGCCCGACCAGGCCGACCACCCGGCGGCCCTCCTCGTCGTCCTGGGTGGCGACAAGCACGTGGTGCTCCGGGGACGGGGGCTCGAGAACCGCCTGCTCCCAGCCGGCGGTGATGACCGGTGCACTGACCATGGCCCGCACCCCCTCGGGCAGTACCTGCCCGCCGTGCTCGGTCTGATGCGCCGCCTCGAGCGAGGCGAGTATGGCGGCTGCGTGGAGGCGCCCCATCGCCTCGAGGTCCTCGGGCCGGGCCTCGCGCACGAAGCCGCCGGGCCGGCCAGGGTCCGCCGGACTGCTTCCGGCCGCTGGCGACACCGGATCGGCGGAGGCGGGGACCGTGTCGTCGCTGTGGGACGTGGAGTGGGACATGGAGCGAGCCTAACCTTGCCCCTCCAGAGCTCCGCATGAGCGCACCAGATCTCGTTAGGCTGCCCCCATGAGCGCACTGCCCTCCCGGTCCTTCGGCTCCGTCGGCGTGGCCATGGTCACGCCCTTCACCCCCGAGGGGGAGGTCGATGTCGTGGCCGCCCAGAAGTTGGCCGTCACCCTTGTCGAGGACGGCGCCGACATGATTCTGCTGTCGGGAACCACCGGGGAGGCGCCCACCACCCACCTGCCCGAGAAGCAGACGCTGATCCGGGAGGTCGGCGATGCCCTGGCCGGGCGCGCCATGCTCGTGGCCGGTGCGGGCTCCAATGACACCGCCCACGCGGTGCGCATCGGTGTGGGCTCCCAGGCGGCCGGCGCCCAGGGGCTGCTCATCAACGCCCCGTACTACAACCGCCCCAGCCAGGAAGGCGTCTACCGCCACATCATGAGCGTGGTCGAGGCCACCGACCTGCCCGTCATGGTCTACGACATTCCCGGGCGCACCGGGGTGCGTATCGAGGATGACACCCTGGCGCGCCTGGCCGAGCACGACCGTGTCCTGGCGGTCAAGGACGCCACCGGGGACGTCGAGCAGGGGTTCCAGCGCATGGAGGCCACCGGCCTGGAGTATTACTCGGGCGACGACGGCCTCAACTTCGCCTGGCTGGCGCACGGCGCCTCGGGGGTCGTGTCGGTCGTCGGTCACGCCGACGCCCACTCCTGGCGCGAGATGATCACCGAGGTCGACGCCGGCGATCTGGCGGGGGCGCGGGCGGTGGCCCAGCGGATGCGCCCCCTCGTGCGCGCCATCATGGGCGGCGGGCAGGGGGCGGTCATGGCCAAGGAGGCGCTGCTCCTCCAGGGGCGCATCCCCTGCGCCGAGCTGCGCCTGCCGCTTGTGCGCGCCGGCGCCGACCAGGTCGCCGCCCTCAGGGCCACCCTGGAGGCCTGCGGCCTCCTGTGAGGCCCACCGAGGCGGCGGCCGGCCTGGGCGGACCGCAGCCCTGCGCAGGCCGCCGCTGCCACATGGCGCCGACCTGTGCGATGGGCGGCACCGGTCACGTACCGGCGTCGGCCGCCAGAACCTGTTCCCTGACCTCGCGGCGCAGCACCTTGCCGATGACCGAGCGGGGCAGTTCCTCGATGATCTCGAGGCGTCGCGGCAGCGCGTAGCGGGGGAGCGCCCCCTCGGCGTGGGCGCGCACCTGCTCGAGGGTGACCTGCGCACCCGGCTCCAGGACGACGGCGGCGCACACCGTCTCCCCCGAGGCCCCGTCGGGCAGCCCTACGACCGCGACGTCGGCCACGCCCGGGACCGTGCGCAGAGCCGCCTCGACCTGGGTGGGGTAGACGTTGAAGCCTCCGGTCAGGATGAGCTCGCGCTTGCGGTCGGCCATCCACAGGAAGGAGTCCTCCCGGCGCACCATGTCACCGGTGCGCAGCCACCCGCCCGGCAGCATCGCCGCCGCGGTGGCTTGCTCGTCGCGCCAGTAGCCGGCGAAGACCTGCGGGCCGCGCACCAGCAGCTCACCGGGCAGGCCGTCGGGAACCTCGCGCTCGGGGTCGGGGTCGTCGGGGTCGACGACGCGCACATCGGTGGACGGGAAGGGCAGGCCCAGGGCGCCCAGCCGCCGGCTGGCGCCCATGGGGGTGCCCGCGACGATGGGGCTTGTCTCGGTCATCCCGTATCCCTCGACGAAGAAGCCTCCGGTGGCCTCCTCCCAGGCGGACCCCACGTCCCGGGGCATGGGCGCGGCCCCGCACACCCCGTAGCGCAGGGTGCCCAGGTCGACGCCGCCCTCCTGGGCCGCGTGCAGGATCCGCTCGAACATGACCGGCACCCCCACGAAGAAGGTGACCGGTCGTCGGCGGTGGGCGGCCAGGACCGCCGAGACGTCGAAGCTCGGCAGCATGACCTGGGTGGCCGCCTTCTGCACGGCGCAGAAGAGGTTGAAGGTCAGCCCGAAGGCGTGGAAGAAGGGCAGCAGCGCCAGGAAGGTCTCGCCGCCCTCGTGGAGCATCGGCACCCAGGCGATCGCCTGGTTGGCGTTGGCGCGCAGGTTGGCGTGGGTGAGCATCGCCGCCTTCGGGGTGCCGGTCGTGCCTCCCGTGTGGAGCAGGACGGCCAGGTCCTGGCCCTCCGGGGCGGGCCAGGACGAGGGCAGGCGGGAGGCGGCGGCGACCTCCCGGTCCCACGAGCGCACGCCCGCCGGCAGCGAGCTCGCCTTGAAGGTGGCGCGGGTCGAGCGCGCCCGTGCTACCGGCAGGCGCAGGGCCGCGCGCAGGCGTGCCGGCATCGCTGCGGACAGGTCGACGGCGAAGACGGTGCGCCCGCCCAGGAGCCCCGGCCCATGGCCACCGGGGCCCAGGAGTTTCTCCACACCCTTCTCCCAGGCGATGACGACCCGCGCGCCGTGGTGGTCGAGCTGGTCGCGCAGCTCCTCGGCGGGGGCCAGCGGGTTGTGCTCGGCGACCACCGCACCCAGGCGCAGCGCGCCGTAGACGGCTGCGACGTGCTGGGGGCAGTTGGGCATGATGAGCGCCACCCGGTCTCCCCGGGCGACCCCGGCCTCGCGCAGCATCTGGGCGGCGCGCTGCGAGGCCGCCAGCAGCTCGCCGTAGGTCAGCTCGGCCCCCATGAAGTCCAGGGCGACGCGGTCGCCGTAGAAGGAGGCGGCCGTCTCGAGCAGCTCGCCCAGGTGCCCCTGCGGGACCTCGATGAGGGCGGGCACGCCCGGCAGGTAGTGGGGGCGGTGGAAGGCGGCGCAGTCCGGGGCCGAGGTCGCGGCCTCCGCCGGCCCGCTCACCGGTCGTCCTCGCCGGGGAGGGGCTCGGCCCGACCAGGCCGCTCGGCATCCACGGCTGGTGTGCCGCCGGTCGAGCGCGCCTCGCCCGCCTCGCCCAGGCGGCTGACCAGGGCGGTGGCCGCGCTGTGGGAGGCCGATGCGGCGGCGTTCGCGGCGGCGCTGGCCGCACCGGAGGCGGCCTCCCGGGCCGCCAGGAGCTCCTCGCGGACGACCCGGCGCAGCACCTTGCCGATCTGGGAGCGCGGCAGCTCGGACAGGATGGCGATCTGGCGGGGTAGGGCGTAGTTCGACAGGGTCGCCCCCGCCCACTCACGCACCTGCTCGAGGGTCACGTTCTGCCCCTCCTTGGGCACGATGGCGGCGACGACCGACTCATGGCCGGAGTCCGCGGGCAGCCCGACCACCGCGACGTCCTCGACCTGGGGCATGGAGCGCACCGCCGCCTCGACCTCGGTGGGGTAGACGTTGAACCCCCCGGAGTCGATCAGCTCCTTGCGACGGTCGGCGATGACGTAGAAGCCGTCGGCCTCCTGGCGCACGAGGTCACCGGTGCGCAGCCACCCGCCGGGCAGCATGACTGCCTCGGTCTCCTCGGGGTTCTCCCAGTAGCCGGCGAAGACCTGCGGGCCGCGCGCGACCAGCTCGCCGACCTGGCCGGGGGCCACCGCGGCGGACGGGTCCTCGGGGTCGACCAGCCGCACCTCGGTGGAGGGGTAGGGGATGCCCAGGGCCCCGGGGCGCCGCTCGGGGGAGATGGGGTTGCCCAGGATGATGGGGGAGGCCTCGGTCATGCCGTAACCCTCAATGATGACGCCGCCGGTGGCCGCCTCCCACGCCTGGGCCACGGCAGGCGGGTTGGCCGCCGCCCCGCACACGGCGATCTTGCAGCTCGACAGGTCGGCGCCGGTGGCCTTGGCCCGGGTGACGATCCGGTCGAACATGACGGGAACTCCGGGGAAGAAGGTCGCCGGGCGGCGCTTCCAGACGGCCAGGACCATGTCGGCACCGAACTTGGGCAGCACCACCTGGGTGGCCCCCAGCCCGACCGCGCACAGCAGCGACAGGCTCAGCCCGAAGGCGTGGAAGAAGGGCAGGACGGCGTAGAAGGTCTCCTCGCCCTCCTGGCAGGTCTGGGAGGCCCAGGCCAGGGACATCTCGGCGTTGGAGCGGGCGTTGGCGTGGGTGAGCCTGACCGCCTTGGGTGTTCCGGTCGTGCCGCCGGTGTAGAGCAGGACGGCGACCTCCTCGACCTCCGGCAGCGGGTGCCCCGAGGCCAGCGGAGCCGAGGCCTCCACGAGCCCGTCCCAGGAGGCCACGCCCTCGGGCACGGGTGCACGCAATTCGCGGCGCCGGGAGCGGGCGGCCGCCACGGGCAGGCGCAGGGCGGCCCGGCTGGCCCACGGCAGGCCACGTGACAGGTCGACGGCGTGCACCGCCTTGCCCCCCAGGCCGGCGGCGCTCAGGGAACCGGTGGCCTGGACCACCCGAGCCAGGGTCTTCTCCCAGGCGATGACGACGTGGCCGCGGTGCATCTGGAGCTGTTCACGCAGCTGGGCGGCAGGCGCCAGCGGGTTGTGCTCGGCCAGGACGGCCCCGATGCGCCACGCCGCGTAGGCCACGACCACATGCTGGGGGCAGTTGGGCAGGATGACGCCGACGACGTCGCCGCGGCGCACGCCGAGACGACGCAGGGCCTCGGCGGCCCGGGCGACCTGTTCGCCCAGGCGGCGGTAGGTCGTCGTCCGGCCCATGAAGTCCAGGGCGACCCGCTCGGGGTACCGCCGCACCGCGGCGTCGAGCATCTGCGACAGCGGCTCGGTGACCGGGGCGATGGTCCCCGGGACCCCCGGGGCGTAGTGGGGTCGCCGGTCCTGCTCGGCGTCGACGGACGAGGGACCGACCTCGTCGTGGCTGCTCACATCTGTTTCCTTCCACGGCTGTACCCACGCCCCGGGGCCTGGGGCACAGGGGTGGCGCAACCGTAACCTACGGTGCCGTAGCCTCGCGAGATGACGCGGTTCGGCCCGTCGGCCGGGGCGTGCTGGGCGGCCGGCCCCGGACGGTCACAGCCCCGGGGGCAGGGGCAGGCGGGAGACCACGCGCAGCCGGCGGGTGGGGCGGGTCATGGCCACGTAGAGGTCGCCCGGGCTGACCCGGCCGACACGGGCGGGGTCGACGAGCACGACGGTGTCGAACTCCAGGCCCTTGGCCAGCCGGGGGCCCATGACCGCCACCCGGCTGCGCAGGACGTCCCCGCCGGGGGCCTCCATCGCGTGCGCCAGCCCGGGGTCCTGCCCCAGGAGGGCGGCGACCGGCCCCGCGTCGGCCTGGTCGGTGATGACGGCCAGGCGCCCGCCTCCGGCTCCCAGCGCCTCGTCCAGGCGCCGGCTCTCGGCGAGGACCGCCGCCAGCAGCCTGTCGGCCCACACCTCGTCGTCGGTGGCCGCCTCGGTCGACGACAGGTCCTCGATCTCCAGGCAGTCGGGCAGGTCGCGCACCGAGCGCACCGGATAGACGGGGGGCTGGCCCAGTGCGGTCAGGAGGGACTCGGCCGCCTCCATGACCGTGGCCGGGGTGCGGTAGCACACGGTGAGTACCTCTTCGCGCAGCGGCGTGGTCGGTGCGGTCCCGGAGCGCCCCGGCCGACCGTGCGTGCCCAGGGCCGACAGGACCTGGGCCCACGAGCGAGGCGGGTACGGCCCGGAGTACTGGTCGAGGTCGCCCACGACGGTCAAGGATCGCACCGGGCAACGGCGGGCCAGGGCCCGCCAGGCCATCGCCCCGAGCTCCTGGGCCTCATCGACGACGATATGGCCGTAGGTCCAGGTCCGGTCGGCGCGCGCCCGCTCGGCCAGGGTGAGGGAGGGGCCGTGGTCCTCCATGCGGTCGGCGAGCATCTCGGCGCTGACCATCCCGCCGCCCAGCTCCTGGGACTCGATGGCCTGGGCGGCGTAGGCCACGAGGTCGGCGCGGCGTCTGGCCTCCAGGCGGGCGCGGCGGGCCTCGGCGTCGGCGCTGGGACCCAGCAGCTCGGCCAGCTCGTCGATGAGCGGCACGTCGGCCGGGGTCAGCTCCGAGCCGGCCGGCCGGGTCACGAGCCCTCTGCTCGAGGCGTCCAGCTCGGGCGCCAGGCGGGCAAGCAGGGCGGGCCGGGCCAGCAGGCGCTCGAGCAGCCCCTCAGGGGTCGTGGGCATCCAGCACAGGTTGATCTCCCGCCGGGCGTCCCGGGAGGTGCGGATGTCCTCGCGGATCCACGCCCGGGTGTCGGCATCGGTGGCGTCCTGGCGGGTCGCCGCGGCGAACTGGTCGGTCAAGCGCTCCAGGAGCCACAGCACGAAGGTCTCTCGGGCGAGGTTGTGGGGCTTGCCGCTGCGCCGGGCACGGGCCTGCGCCTCGCGCACATCGGCCGGCTCGAGGCTCAGGGTCCTGCCCTCGACACGGATCGGTCGGGGGGAGTCCGGCAGGCGTTGGAGGTCGCGCACGGCGCGCTGCAGGATCCGGGCCCACACGGAGCGCGACTTGACCTCGGCGACGGCCGCCGGCTCGGTGCCGCGGGCGCGCACCCCCGGGAGCAGGTCGGCCAGGGTGGTCGAGACCACCCCGGTCTCGCCCAGCGAGGGCAGGACCTGCTCGACATAGCGCAGGAAGGTGCGCGAGGGACCCACGAGCAGCACCCCGGAGCGCTCGAGGCGCTCGCGCTCGGCGTAGAAGAGGTAGGCCACCCGGTGGAGGGCGACCGCGGTCTTCCCGGTGCCCGGGCCGCCCTGGACGACGAGCACGCCCCGGCCGTCGGAGGTGACGACACGGTCCTGCTCGGCCTGGATCGTGGCGACGATGTCGCCCATCCTCCCGTCGCGCCCGGCGGACATCGCGGCGATGAGGGCGCCCTCGCCCTGGAGGCCCTCGACGTCGAGGCGCTCGCCGGCACGGGGGGAGGAGTCCAGGGCGCCGACGTCGATGAGCTCGTCCTCCACGCCCCGGACCGTGCGGTCGGCGGTGTCGATGTGGCGGCGCCGCACGAGCCCCATCGACTCGGAGGCGGTGGCTTGGTAGAAGGCCCGCGCCAGGGGGGCGCGCCAGTCGAGCACGACCTCCCGGTACCTGGAGTCCTGCAGGCCGGTGCGCCCCACGTAGTGGCGCAGCCCCCCGTCGGTCACCGGGCTGCCCGACCCGCCCCGGGAGGGGCCCGTCTCGGCGACGGCGGGGGAGGCCAGGTCCATCCGTCCGAAGACGAGCCGCTCCTCGACACCCTCCAGGGAGGAGATGATCGAGGCGTAGTGCGCCGCGTAGGCGTCGCGCTCCCCGCGCGCCTGGTGCGTGCCCGAGGCGCCACGGGCCTCGGTGGCGGCCAGGGACCGTCGGGCGGCCTCGAGCTGGCGGTCGAGCTCGCTGTAGGCCAGGTCGACGACCTCCTGCTCGGCGGCCAGCTCCCGCTGACGGCCGGTGTCCCGG
This sequence comes from Actinomyces sp., assembly GCF_030524025.1. Lineage (GTDB taxonomy): Bacteria > Actinomycetota > Actinomycetes > Actinomycetales > Actinomycetaceae > Actinomyces. Next base: position 16,218 of record NZ_JAUNHI010000040.1, read on the forward strand.
GTGCTGCCGGCAGAGCCGGCCGCTGCGGCGCGTGCGGAGTCGCTTGACAGGTTCACATGACCTCTCTGGGGCGCGGACGTTGCGCAGCCACGGCTGCGCACGGGCGGCGCGACCGTACCACTGGTCGTGCCGGCGACTGCCGGACGGCCGGGGCACGGCGCGAGGCCGTCCATTATGAAGCACGGTCGGCACGCGACGGGCCAAGGCGCCGCCCGACGGAGGCGGCCGGTGCGACGCGAGGCTCACCGCGGTCGGGAACAGGCGCAGGGCACGCGGCGTTGCTCCGGTGTGGGGCACGGGCGATGGCCCCTGAGGACCGCCCCACCCGGCCCCCGTCACGCGGATGGGGCACACCGAGCTCGGAAGGAGGAGCAATGCGAACGCTGTACACCATGGAGCACCCGGCCGAGGAGCCGGTATCTCCCCGCGTTCTCCTGCACCACTTCGATGGGGCGATGGACGCCGGGCACGCGGGGTCGCTGGCGGTCGAGCAGCTGCTCCTGACCCTGCCCCACTCCCGGCTGGCGACCTTCGACATCGACCGGCTCGTGGACTACCGTGCCCGGCGGCCGGTGATGAGCTTCGACACCAACACCTTCAGCGAGGTGGTCATGCCCCAGCTCGTCCTGGACCTGGTTCAGGACGACGACGGCGAGGACCTGCTCGTCCTGCACGGGGCCGAGCCCGACTACCGGTGGCAGGAGTTCGCCGAGGCCGTCACCCACCTCGCGCTGTCGATGGGGGTGACCCAGGCGATCGGCGTGGGCGGCATCCCGATGGCCATCCCACACACCCGGCCCACCTATGTCCACCTCCACGGCTCCCAGCCCGAGCTCCTGCCCTCCCAGCCCGAGGTCTTCGGGCGTGTCGAGTTTCCGGCCTCGATGAGCGCATTCCTCGAGCTGCGCCTGGGTCAGGCGGGCCTGGACTCCCGGGGCGCCTCGGCGGCCATCCCGCACTATGTGGCGCGGGACAACTTCCCCCAAGGGGCCTCGGCGCTCCTGCGTGCGGTGACCGAGGGCACCGGCCTGGCGCTGCCCGTCGGCGACCTCGAGGCGGCCGCGGCCGTCAACCGGGCCGAGATCGACGCCGAGGCGGCCAGGCAGCCCGAAGTCACCGCCGTGGTCTCCGCCCTGGAGGCCCAGTACGACGCCATGGCGCCGCAGGCGGGGGCCGCGGCGGCGCAGCCCGGTCCGGGGGCCGACCTGCCCAGTGCCGATGAGATCGGTGCCCGGCTCGAGGCCTTCCTCGAGGCCAACGAGTCCGACCCGGACCCCGGACGCCTGGGCCCCGGTCCGCGGGGCTGAGACCCCCGGGACGCGGGCGCGGCGGGTCGCCCGCGGCCGTCCCCGAGGGCCGCGGGGTCGGCTCAGGGGCGGGGCAGGGCCGGGTCGTCCGCGGCCCAGGCGCGCACCGGCAGGGGCAGGCGCCGCACCGCCAGGTCGACGGCGCGCGCCGCGGACTCGTCGAAAGGGGCGCTGCGCGCCACTATGACGAGGTTGCCGCGTCGCTTCCCGCGGGCCACCGCTGGGTCGGCCAGGACCATGACGCCCCCGAAGACCCCGCGCGCGGCCTCCAGGTCGGCCCCCGCCGTCCGGCGGGGCGTCGAGCTCGTGTTGGCCAGGTACAGGCCGCCCGGCGCCAGGGCGCGCAGGCACCCGGCGGCGAAGTCGCGGCTGAGGCAGGCCCCGGGCACAGCGCCCGCGGCGAAGACGTCGCGCACGACGACGTCCCACTCCCCGGCCCGCAGCCGGGGGACCTCGGCCGCGGCATCACCCACGCGGATCCGCAGGCGCGGGGCGCGCGGCAGCTCGAACCACTGGCGCACCCGCTGGGCCAGGACGGCGTCGAGCTCGACGGCCAGCTGGGTCGATCCCGGGCGGCTGGCGTCCCAGGCTCGCGCCAGCGCGCAGGCCGCCCCGCCCAGGTGCACGGCGCGCACCGCGCCACCCGGACCGTGCAGCGCGCTGAGGGCGGCGTCCATCTGCTGGTGGTACTCGAAGTCGAGGTGCGCCGGGTCGCGCAGGTCGATCCACGAGGACTCCGTGCCGTCCAGAAGCAGCAGAACCCCCGAGTCGTGGGCCTGGAGCTCGGCCGTCGCCAGGCTCGTCGGCACCGGTCCGACCGGAAGGCCCGACAGGCTCCCGGTCCGCGCGCGCCGGGAGCCCGACGGTCCGGAGCGGTCCTGCCTGCGTGCCACCCCGGCAGGATAGTGCGCCACCATGCCGGTGCGAGGTCGGTGCGAGACCGGTGCGAGAGGTGTCGCGGCCACGCGCTATCGTGGCCGCAGGCCGCAGAGGGGAGGGACACCCGATGAGCCGGGCACCGCGGGCGCAGGCGGCCCGCCGATCCTGGGGGGAGGACGACTCCGCCACACCCATCCTCCATGTCGACATGGACGCCTTCTTCGCCTCCGTCGAGCTGCTCGACCACCCCGAGCTGGTCGGCAGGCCCGTCATCGTCGGCGGCACCTCCGGCCGCGGCGTCGTCTCGGCATGCTCCTACGAGGCCCGGGCCTACGGGGTCTCCTCGGCGATGTCGATGGCCGAGGCCCACCGGCGCTGCCCCCAGGCCGTCGTCCTGCCGGTACGCCACCGCCTCTACTCGGCAGTCTCCCGCCGCGTCATGGAGGTGCTCGACGAGGTCACCCCCCTGGTCGAGAAGGTCAGCGTGGACGAGGCCTTCCTCGATGTGTCGGGCTCCCGGCGGCGCATGGGCCCACCGGTGCAGATCGGCCGGTGGATCCGCTCGGAGATCCGCTCGCGGGTCGGCGTGCCCGCATCGGTGGGCATCGCCGCCACGAAGTTCGTGGCCAAGATCGCCTCCTCTCACGCCAAGCCTGACGGCATGCTGCTCGTGCCCCTGGAGGCCACCCAGGACTTCCTCGACGTCCTGCCGGTGGGGGCCCTGTGGGGGGTGGGGGACAAGAGCGCCCAGGTGCTCGCCAGATGGGGCATCACCGACGTGCGCACCCTCGCCGCCACAGACGTGCGCCGTCTCGAGAAGATCCTGGGACCCGCGGCCGGGAGGCACCTGAGCAGACTCGCCCACGGCGTCGACCCCCGGCCGGTCAGTCCCGGGCGCGAGGAGAAGTCCGTGGGCACCGAGTCGACCTTCTTCGACACGATCACCGATCGCGCCCACGCCCGCCGGGTCCTGCTCGACCAGTGCCACCAGTGTGCGGCGCGCCTGCGCGCCGGCGGCCTGCGAGCGCGCGTCGTTGTTCTCAAGGCCCGCGGGGCCGACTTCACGACCGTGACGCGCTCGCGGACGCTGAGTGCGCCGACGGACCTGGCCCGGGACCTCTTCGGCGTCATTGAACCGCTTTTCGAGGCACTGCCCCCGCCTCCCGGCGGCTACCGGCTCCTGGGGGTGCGGGTCGAGGGGCTGTCCCGCGCCGAGGACGGCGTCCAGCTCGGCCTGGACGACGATCCGCGCCGTGGGGCGCCGGAGCGGGCGGCGGACGCGGTGCGCTCCCGGTGGGGTCGCTCGGCGGTGGCGCCGGCAAGCCTGCTGTCCGGCGCGCGCCCGTCCGGATCCGGACACGATCCGGTTTCCCACAGGTCACGCTGACCGCCTATCCTGGACAGGTGCCCCGGGGGAGGCGACGGCCGACGACGCAGCGCGGCCGGCCCCGGGTGCGTCCTAGGAAGGGGAGGTGCACCATGGCACTGACGGAGCGGGAGCAGCAGGTGCTGCGCGACCTCGAGCAGCAGCTTCACAGCGAGGACCCGTCCCTGGCGCAGACCATGGACCGCGTCGAGACCGTGGGCCGTCCCTCCCCACGCCACATCGGTGCCGGCGTCGCCCTCGTCCTCATCGGGTTGACCGTCGTCGTCGTCGGCGTCGCGGTAGGGCATGGCCCGGTGTCCATCGGCCTGGGCCTGGCCGGCTTCGCCCTGGCGGTGTGGGGCGTGACACTCATGCTCACGCGGGTCGGAGCCCCGCAGGGCTGCCGGCAGCAGAAGGCGCCGCGCACGACCTCATCCTTCATGGACCGCCAGGCCCAGCGCTGGGAGCGGCGCCGCGACTCCGAGCACTGACGAGCACCGACGAGCACCG
>NZ_JAUNHI010000012.1 GCF_030524025.1 Actinomyces sp.
CGGCGCAGGACTCGATCTCCAGGGCGGGGAAGCGCTCGTGCAGGGCGTCCAGGAGGCGGTAGAGGGCCAGGGTCTGGTCGTGGACGGCGCCGGCCCCGGGGCGGCCGGCCACCGGCGCCTCGGTCATGTGGCCGGTGGCCAGGAGCGGGGAGTTGTGGTCCCACTTGAGGTAGGCGATGTCGTGGGCCGCCACGAGGGAGGAGATGGCCTCGAGCAGGTAGTCCCACGCTCCGGGGGCGGTCAGGTCGAGGACCCGTTGAGAGCGGTGCTCGGGGGCGCCCCCCGCGGCGTCGGACAGGACCCAGTCGGGGTGGGCGCGGGCGAGCTCGGAGTCGAGGTTGATCATCTCGGGCTCGAACCACAGGCCGAACTCCATGCCCAGGGAGTGGACGTGGTCGACGATCGGGCCCAGGCCCTGCGGCCACACCTCGGAGGAGACCTGCCAGTCGCCCAGGCCGGAGGTGTCGTCCCGGCGGGACCCGAACCAGCCGTCGTCGAGCACGAAGCGCTCGATGCCGACCTCGGCGGCGGCGTCGGCCAGCGCCTTGAGGGTCTCGAGGTCGTGGTTGAAGTAGACCGCCTCCCAGGTGTTGAGCAGCACCGGTCGGGGACGGGAGGGGTGGGAGGGCAGGGAGCGCAGCCACGCGTGACTGCGGTGGGCCAGGGCGTCCAGGCCATCGCCCCAGGAGAAGACGGCCCACGGCGAGGTGTAGGTCTGGCCGGCGGCGAGCACGACCTCCCCGGGCAGGAGCAGCTCGCCTGCCCCCAGGAGCTTGCGCCCCGAGGCGGTGTTGAGGGCCAGGTGGCGAGTGTTGCCCGACCAGGCCGGGTGGACGGCGTGGACGATGCCGCTGCGCCAGCCGAAGCCGCGGGCGCCGGCGGCCAGCCAGGTGGCGGCGTCGTGGCCGGGCCTGCCCTCCCAGGACTCGCGCAGGCGGGTGCCGGGGGTGAAGGCCGTGCGGTGGAGCCGGCGCTCCAGGCAGTGGTGCCCGCTCATGTCGACCAGCTCCTCGGCGGCCTCGGGCACGGGCAGCACGGGGGTGATCTCGCCGACGACGATGTCGGCCCCGCCCTGGCCCTGCGGGCGGTCGTCGCGCACCCAGGCGCGCAGCCGCACCAGCCCCGAGGGCTCCAGGCGCAGCTCGGTGCCCAGGGTGAGGCGGTTGGCGGCGTCCGTGCCGGTCGAGCGCACAATGTGGGCGGTGCCGCCCGGCCCCTGCTCGACCTCGGTGACGTGCTCGACCCGGCCCGGGTGCGGGGAGAAGGCCGTGGAGTCGGTGCGGGCGAGCTGGACCGCGGGGCGGGCGAGCCACCCCAGGTGGGCCAGGGGCAGCAGGGGCAGGTCGTTGGTGATCCAGTGGGCGTTCGTGCCCAGGCTCGTGGTCGCCGCGCGCCGGATGTCGGCCAGTGCCTGCCCGTCGACCTCGCCGAGGTCGGGCCCCCAGTGCCGCACGACGGGGAACCGGTCGGGCAGGAGGTCGACGACGACGGAGGTGTCCGCGGTGCGCAGGTGGGTGGTCATCATTGTCCTTCCAGGGGAGATCAGGCGGGCGCCTTTTCTTGTAAGATGAAAATAACCGAGGGATGGCACCTATGCAAGGCTTTTCCCGCAATCGGTCGGGCGCCCCGCAACGCGCCCGGCCCCAACGACGACAGCGGAAGGGGGTGGGCGCCTGTGCCGGGCAGCAGGCGGAGCCCGGGCTCCCAGGTGCTGGTCGCGCTCGTGGCGGCCGGACCGATGAGTCGTGCCGAGCTCGGGCAGAGGCTGGGGATGTCCCCGCCGACAGTCACCCGGGTCGTGCGACCGCTGCTCAAGGCCGGCGCCGTGGCCGAGCGCCCGCCCCAGGAGCGCACAGGGCCGGGCAGGCCGACGCGGACCCTGGCCATCGTCACCCGGCGGGCGGCCTTCCTGGGGGTCAAGCTGACCGAGGACCGCCTCTACGCGGTCCTGGCCGACCCCCTCGGCACAGTGCTCGCCCAGGAGAGCCCGCCGCTGATGCGCACCGACGTCGAGGCGGTGGTCGCGCTCATTGGCGCGGTCATGGGGCGTCTATCGGGGCAGGCGCGCCGCGGTGTCGACGGGATCGGGATCTCCCTGGGCGGGGCCGTGGTCAGCCACCGGCTGGTCAAGGTGGCCGCCTTCCTGGGATGGCGGGACGTGGCACTGGCCGATCTCGTCTCGGCCACCACCGGCGTGCCGTGCACGGTGGCCAACGACGTGCGCGCCTTCGCCTACGCCGAGGCCCTGTTCGGGGCGGGCCGGGACAAGGACCCCTTCGCCCTGGTCACCCTGGGCGCCGGCATCGGCTGCGGGATCGTCGTGGGCGGCGAGGTCGTCTCCGGGGCGCGCGGCGCCGCCGGAAGCGTGGGGCACCTGCCGGTCGCCACGGACGGGCCGGCCTGCGAGGCCGGGCACGTCGGCTGCGCCAGGGCGGTGGCCTCGACCTCGGGGATATCGGCCGCCCTCGCCCAGCGCCTGGGCCGCGAGGTGGACCTGGCCGAGGCCCTGGGGCCCGCGCTGGGCGCCCTGCCCGAGGTCAGGGACGTGCTGCGACGGGCGGCGGGCGCCACCGGGGTCCTGGTGGGCACGCTCATCGCCTTCCTCGAGCCCGAGCTGACGATCGTCTCCGGAGAGGGGGTGGCCGTGGTCGAGGCCCACCGCGACGCCTTCGACGAGCAGGTCGCCAGGCTCCGGCACTGGGCGGCCCGCCCCGCCCCCGTCGTCCTGCGCCCCTTCGAGTTCGACGAGTGGGCGCGTGGCGCCGCGGCCCTGGCCGTCACGCGGTGGACCGAGACTGTCGGCGAGCACTGAGCACGGCGCCACGGGGCGCCGCCCCGCTCAGCGCTGCCGGCGGCGCGAGGCGATACGGGCGTCGTTCTGCGCGGCACGGGCGAAGGCGGCGCCCGGCTGGGCCACGGAGCCGAAGGTCGCCAGGTCGCGGCGGAAGACGACGGCGGCGAACCAGTCCATCATGATCCGCACCTTGCGGTTGACGGTGGGCATTGCGTAGACGTGGTAGCCGCGGTGGGCGGTCCAGGCGGCGAAGCCGCGCAGGTTGTGCCCCATGATCCGCGCCACCCCCTTGCCGATGCCCAGGGAGGCCACCGTCCCCAGGTTCTCGTGCTCGTAGGAGCGCAGCTCCTCCCCCGGGATCGCGCCCGAGCCGGTGGCGGCGGTCAGGACGGTCACGAGGTTGTCGGCCAGGACCCGGGCCTGGCGGACCGCGTGCTGGGCGGTGGGCGCGCAGGTGGCGCCCGGGTCGGGGCTGGTCAGGTCGGGAACGGCCGCGCAGTCCCCGGCGGCCCAGGCGCCCTCGACGACGACGCCGTCGCGGGCGACCTGGAGGGTGGCCAGCGTCGTGACGCGCCCGCGCTCCTCGACCGGCAGGTCCGACTCGGCCAGGACCGGGGCCGCCTTGACGCCGGCGGTCCACACGATCGTGTCGGCATCGAGCTCGCTGCCGTCGGACAGCACGACGTGGCCGTCGACGCAGGAGGTGAGGAAGGTGTTGAGACGCACCTCGATGCCGCGCTCACGCAACTGCTCGAGGCCGTAGCCGGACAACTCCTCGGTCAGCTCGGGCAGGATCCGCCGCGAGCCCTCCACCAGGATGAAGCGCAGGTCATCCTGCTCGATGCTGGGAATGGGGGCCACGGCGGCGCGCGCCATGTCCTCGAGCTCGGCGATGGCCTCGACCCCGGCGAAGCCGCCGCCGACGAACACGAAGGTGAGCAGGCGCGTGCGGAGCTGGGCGTCCCAGGTCGAGGCGGCGTCCTCGATGCGCGACAGGACGCGGTTGTGCAGGGCCAGGGCCTCCTCCACCTGCTTAAAGCCCATGGCCTGCTCGGCCAGGCCGGGAATCGGCAGGGTGCGGGCCTCGGCGCCCAGGGCCAGGACGAGGTGGTCGTAGGTCAGTTCGTAGGGCTCGGCGGCCTCGCGGGTCGACTCCGGCACCGGCGGCGCGACGGTGACGGTGCGGTGGGCGTGGTCGATCGCCTGAATCGAGCCGGTCAGGATGGTCACGCCCCCCAGTGAGCGCCGGTGGGAGGCGATGACGTGACGGGGCTGGATGGATCCGGCCGCGACCTCGGGCAGAAAGGGCTGATAGGTCATGTAGGGCCGGGGGTCGACGACGGCGATCTCGACCTGGTCGGTGTCCAGGCGGGCCCGCAGCGCCCGTGCCGCGCAGAACCCGACGTACCCGCCTCCGGCGATGATGACGCGGGGCGGACGGCTCCGCCCGGCCTCGGCGCCCACCCGGGGCACGTCGCGACGAGGCCTGCGGGAGGCCAGGAGCAGTGCGGTGCCGACGGCCAGCAGTCCAGCGGTCGGCAGGGCGATGGCGGGCGAAGGTCTCATGCGCTCAATCTAAGGGCGACCTCACCTCGACAGGACCCGGGACGTAGGGCCCAGGCCATGGTTCGCGTCACAGGCCGGGCTCAGCGCAGTCCGGTGATCTCGCCGGTGGTGGGGTCGACGTCGATGCGCTCGGCCGCCGGGCGGCTCGGCAGGCCCGGCATAGTCGACACCGAACCGCAGATGGCGTAGACGTAGCCCGCGCCGGCGGCCAGGCGTACCTCGCGCACGGGCAGGCGCCACCCCGTCGGGGAGCCGGTCAGCGCCGGGTCGTGGGACAGCGACAGGGGCGTCTTGGCCACAACGACGGCCAGGTGGCCGAAGCCGGCGCGCGCGGCCAGCGCGGCGAGGTCGACCTCCGCGCTCCCCGGCCCGGTGGCCGTTGTGGCCGTTGTGGTCGGGGCGGCCGGGGTGATCGGGTTGGTCGGGGTCGGTCCTGCGGCCACGTGCGGGGCATCGGTCATGGGGGCGAGCCCACCGGGAGGGTGCCGGAGGCTGCGTCGGCCAGCCCGGACACTGTGCCTAGAATGCCGGTTGCGAGCGCGTGGCGCCCCGATTCCCCTTCCCTTCAAGGAGGACCACCGTGTCCCACATCCTTCGCAGTCGTGCCGCGTTGGCCATGGCGGCGGCCCTGGTGCTGACGGCCTGCTCCTCGGACACCAGCTCCGGCGCGGCAACGGCCTCGGCGACGGCGGAGCGCGACCTGTTCGGCACCGTGACCCCCATCGCCAACAACACGAGCATGGAGCAGGCCGGCCTGACCATGGCGACGATGAGCATCGAGGCCGAGCACCATGCCGTCGTCTTCGATGAGGAGGGCGTGACCTACGTCGAACCGCGCCGTTCCTGGGGGGCCGACCTCGTCGTGCACCGCATCCTGTGGGACGGCACCGAGGCGTGGACGGCCACGGTCCCCGTGGAGGTCGACACCACCGGTCTGTCCCTCGAGCTGAGCCAGGACCCGGGTCTGGGCGTCGTGGCCCTGTGGTTCTCCGCCCCCGACCCGGACACGCCGGGCTCGACGATCATCCTGCGTCCGACCAGCCTCATGGCCAGTGGACTGACCTGGTTCGACCTGGCCACCGGGGAGCAGGGCGCCCAGGACGTCAGGTCGGAGGCGATCGCGCTCCAGGCGACTGCCTCGCGCTCCCAGGGCCACCTCATCGGCGCCATGCACACCGACGCCCAGGGCGACTCGCCGGGACTGACCTACCTCAGCTCCGAGCGGACGATGGTGACGGTCTCCTGGCCGGAGCTGACCCCGGTGGCGGCGGACCCCCGGGAGGTCGGCCAGTGGGCGGGCTCACCCCTGTTCACCGTCAATGCCGCCGACGGCACCTCCTCGCTCCACCTGGGTGCCACCGAGGTCGTCTCCGGAATGACGTCGAACAGTCCCCAGACCGCCCTGGGCCCGGACCGGATCGCGGTCACCGACGCCACCAGGCTGTGGCTCGTGGACCGGCAGGGGGTGTCCACCGAGCTCGACGCGGGCGGGTGCAGCCTGGACAACACGTTGGCCGGAGCACCCCGGGCCGGGGCGACGGAGGCCTACCTGGGCCTGTCCCGGGTCAGTCTCCAGGACGGGACCGTCGAGTGCCTCGAGGCGCTGGCGCCCTCACCGAGCGCCAGCATCATGGGCGGGTTCTCCGATGGCAGCCTCCTGCTCCACGCCGCGCCCGAGGATGGTCCGGAGGTGGCCTGGCTCGTGCCCGCCGACCGCTCCGAGGCGCGCCCGCTGGGACGCTTCAAGCAGGTCCGGGTCCTATCCGACCGCATCATCGACACCACCTTGACCCAGGCCGGCACAACCGTCGTCAACGCCTTCGACTACCGCGACCTGCTCCCCCAGGACTGACCCGGGTCTCACCGGCCCGACCCATGCCCCGCTGACGGCGACTCACAGGGGCTCACGGCTCCTCGGCCAGGGCACGGTCGAAGGCCTGGGCCGCGACCTGCGCGTCGTAGCCCTTGCGGCCGAGGTGGGCCAGCGTCCGGCGGCGCCTGACCTCGAGGTCCATCCCCCGTGTCGCGGCGAGCCTCCGGCGCGCCAGGGCGAGGGCGGCATCCTGCTCGCCCGCGCCATCGATCTGGTCCAGGGCGGCGGTGATGTGCTCCTCCCCCACGCCCTTGAGCCGCAGCTCGGCGGCGATGGCCCGGCGGGCCGAGCCCTTGAGGGTGAAGCGGGTGCGTGCCAGGGCCGCCGCGTAGGAGGCGTCGTCGATGATGCCCACGGCCTCCAGCCGGTCAAGGACCTCCTGGGCGATCCGGGGGTCGACCTCCCGGCGCTCGAGGAGCTCGGCCAGGGCGGCCCGTGGCGCCGGGCAGCGGTCGAGGCGGCGCAGCACGATCTCACGGGCCGCCTCGACCTGCTCGGCGTGGGCGTCGGGGGTGAGCCAGGGCATCAGAAGCCGCCGGCGTCCTCGCCGAAGATGTCCTCGACGGGAGCCGTCTTCTTGGCCCGGCCCTTGGCCGACTTGACGGCGCCGGAGGCCGCCGCGTCGGTCCGGCTCCTGGCCGCCTTGCCCGACTTCGGCGCCGGAGTCTCCTGCGCGGCCCGGGCAGCGGCCTCCTGGGCGGCGGCCGCTTCCTGGGCCTCCTGCCTGGCCCGGCGTCCCGGCTCACCGATGCCCAGTGCGGCCAGGATCTTGTTCTCGATCTCGTCGGCCAGCTCGGGGTTGTCCTTGAGGAACTGACGGGCGTTCTCCTTGCCCTGCCCGAGCTGGTCCGAGCCGTAGGTGTACCAGGCCCCGGACTTGCGGATGACGTCGTTGTCGACACCGAGGTCGAGCAGGCCCCCCTCGCGGGAGATTCCCTGTCCGTAGAGGATGTCGAACTCGGCCTGCTTGAAGGGCGGGGCCATCTTGTTCTTGACGACCTTGGCCTTGGTCCGGTTGCCGACGGGCTGGTCACCGTCCTTGAGGGTCTGGATGCGGCGCACATCGATGCGCACCGAGGCGTAGAACTTCAGGGCCTTGCCGCCGGTGGTGGTCTCCGGGCTGCCGAAGAACACGCCGATCTTCTCACGCAGCTGGTTGATGAAGATGGCGGTCGTGCCGGTGGCCGACAGGGCTCCGGTGATCTTGCGCAGGGCCTGGCTCATGAGGCGGGCCTGGAGGCCGACATGGGAGTCGCCCATCTCCCCCTCGATCTCGGCCTTGGGCACGAGGGCGGCCACCGAGTCGATAACGATGATGTCCAGCCCTCCGGACCGGATGAGCATGTCCGCGATCTCGAGGGCCTGCTCGCCGGTGTCGGGCTGGGAGACGAGGAGGTTGTCGATGTCGACGCCCAGCGCCTTGGCGTAGACCGGGTCCAGGGCGTGCTCGGCGTCGATGAAGGCGGCGTTCCCGCCGGCCTTCTGGGCGTTGGCCACGGCGTGGAGCGCAACGGTGGTCTTGCCCGAGGACTCGGGGCCGTAGACCTCGACGATCCGGCCGCGGGGCAGGCCTCCGATACCCAGGGCGACGTCGAGGGCGGTCGAGCCGGTGGGGATGACCTCGACCGGCGGGCGGGTGTCATCTCCCAGGCGCATGACCGAGCCCTTGCCGAAGGACTTGTCGATCTGGGCGAGGGCGGTGGCCAGGGCCTTGGAACGGTCCTGGGTCTGGGTGGCGGCGGGCATCGTCTACCTCGTTTCTCGGGCGGCTCTCGGCCGCGGCGGGCATGGCTGGTCCTCGGGGGCGAGGTCCCCTCACCGGGGCTCGCAGACGACGCTATGCCTGACCACTGACACGTATCGCGGCACCGTGTCGAGCCCTGTGGGCGCGGGGTGCGCGAGCGTCGCCTGTGGAGCACAGTAGACGAACATGTGTTCGAAGAACAGTCGGGGGCGCGGCGTGTCGACCGGCCGCGCTGCGCGACCCGGGCGCTCACAACCCTGCGTCCCGCGCCCGCCGCGCCGGCCCGCGGCCGTCTGCGCGATGGACCCAACGGTCGGCGTCACCGACCTCGGTCTCATCGCACAGGGCGTGCCAGACCTCGCCGGGCGCCACCCCTGCCTCGAGCGCCTCGACGCATGTGGAGCCCAGAGCGGGCAGCACGAGGTCCTGTGTCAGGGAGCGCCCGTAGGCGGGGCCGAAGACCTCGTCGACGGCGTGCCAGAACTCCGAGTGCCTCATGGGGCAACTGTGGCACACGAAGGCCCCGGGCCCGCGACGGGGCCCAGGGCCTTTCGATTCGATGGTTGCGTCCGGGCCTCAGCGCAGCGCGGCTCCCTGCTGACGGATCAGCTCGTCGGGAACGGTGTCTGGGACGACGACGCCCTCGGTCAGGGCGATGCGGTCCGAGACCTCGCGCAGCACGGCCGACAGGGGCGCGTCCAGCGCCTGGCAGATCGAGGCCAGCAGCTCGGAGGAGGCCTCCTTCTGCCCGCGCTCGACCTCGGAGAGGTATCCAAGGGACACGCGGGCCTGGCTGGAGACCTCCCGCAGGGTCCGGCCCTGGTGCTGACGCACCGAGCGCAGGACCTCACCGATCTCACGGCGCAGAAGAACGGTCTCGTGCTTGCTGGTGGTTTCCACTGCGGCACCGGACCCTGCGACCGAGGCCGCACGCATGGGCGCCCGGCCGGCCGGGCGGGAGGAGCGGGTGGGGCGGGGGTGAGTCGCGTTGTTCATCGTGTGGCACAACCATTCACTGCTGAGTTTCATTCCCGCGACGGCACTCACCGCCGCGGCGTGGATCGATCCTGAACGCCGATCCTGAAAGAAGGCTGAGAGGGCAGTCAGTCTAGCCCAAGGACTGGCCCAAGGGTCCACCCTCGTCCTGCACGGGGTCTCCGCCGGCGGCGTCGATGAGGGCGACCGCCAGGGCCAGCACCGCCACCGTCGCCCCTCGGCGGACCTGCTCGCGGTCCCCGGGCAGGTGGAGCTCACGACCGATCATGCCCCACGGGGAGAAGACCGCGATATGCGCCGTCCCCGGCTTGTGCCCGTCGGCCGCGCCGGGACCCGCGACACCGGTGGTGGCCAAGCCGATGTCGGCCCCCATCAGGTGGGCGACGCCGCGCGCCATCTGGGAGGCGACCTCGGCGTCGACCGGCCCAACGGTCTCGAGCCGCTCGGGGTCGACTCCCAACAGCTCGCCCTTGATCCGGGTGGCGTAGGCGACCACGGCGCCGACCACGACGGCCGAGGCGCCGGGCACGCCGACAAGGGTCGATGCGACCTGACCGCCGGTCAGAGACTCGGCCACCGCGATGGTCAGCCCTCGCTCCTGAGCCGTTGACAGCAGGAAGCGCGCGGCCTGGGCCTGGGTGCCGACGCCGTCGTCCTGCCCGGCCCGCCCGTCCCGGGCGGCGCCCGTGCCCGCGGCGCTCATCGGGCCTCCTGCCCGTCGGCGCCCCGCCGGGAGATCAACAGCGCCTGGCGGACGTAATCGACCCCGGTGACCACGGTGACGACAAGGGCCGCCCCGACGGCCGCGTAGGCCAGGGCCGTCAGAGCGTCGCCCAGGACCCGGGGCAGAACCGTCGTCCAGGGCATGAGCAGGCCGATGAGTCCCGCCATCTGCAGGACGGTCTTGAGCTTGCCGCCGCGGGAGGCCGCCATGACCGCACGGCGCAACATGAAGAAGCGCATGACCGTGATCCCGAGCTCGCGCACGAGGATGACCACCGTCACCCACCACCACAGGCGCCCATCGGCGGAGAGCATGATGAATGCCGACAGGGTCAGCGCCTTGTCGGCGATCGGGTCGGCGATCTTGCCGAAGTCGGTGACCAGGTTGCGCGACCGGGCGAGCTGCCCATCGAGCCGGTCCGTCAGCGCGGCGAGCACGAAGACCGCGGTCGCCGCCAGCCGCGCGGGGTCCCCGGGCAGCACCATGAGCCAGATGAACACCGGCACGAGCACGAGCCGAAGCACGGTCAGGACGTTGGCAATGTTGAGCAACGGGGCCTGAGCCGGCGCATCGGGAGGAGAGTCGTTCATCGGGCCCAGCCTAGATGATGGACTCCCCGGGACGGGCCGGCGCAGCTCGGCCGGGCTCAACGACCTGGCCTCGCGCCACCGGAGCCTGTACCCGATCGCCTCGCGCTGCGGGGTCTTCGCCAAGTCCGACCTCCAGCCGCTCATCAACCAGGGGGCCGAGCCGGCCGACCTGGCGGCCTCCGTGCTCCAGGCGGTGGTCACCCAGACCATCGCCGGCCTGGCCTGTGGCCGCCCGATCCGCGGGCACGTCATGTTCCTGGGCGGCCCGCTGCACTTCCTGCCCGAGCTGCGGGCGGCCTTCGAACGCAGCCTGGCCGATCAGGTCGAGGCCTTCAGCTGCCCGTCCGACGCCCAGCTCTACGTGGCCATCGGGGCCGCCCTGCTGGCCACGGGTGACAGCGTGACCCTCGATGAGCTGGGCACCCGGTTGGCCACCCGCAAGTCCTTGGAGCTGGGCACCTCGCGGATGCGCCCCCTGTTCGCCGACGACGCCGAGCGCCGGGCCTTCACCGAGCGCCACGCGCGGGCCGCGGTCGCGCGCGCCCCGTGGCCAACGGCCCCCGAGGAGCGTCAGGACGAGGCCCAGGAGGGCGCGGCCGCCGCCCTGTACGAGCGGTGGAACGCCATCACCTGCGAGTTCTTCGAGCACGGCGGGCACTCGGCCACCTGGGGCGGGCGGATCGGTTACCGCAGGCTCGTGCGCGAGATGGTCCGCGAGTTCGACGCCCTGCCCCTGAGCGACGCTCCCCGCCGGCCCCGGGTCGGCGTGGTCGGCGAGATCCTCGTGAAGTTCCAGCCCGAGGCCAACAACCACGTCATCGACCTCACCGAGGCCGAGGGCTGTGAGGCCGCCGTCCCGGGTCTGACCGCCTTCCTGCTCAATGGCCTGGTCACCGCGCAGTGGAACCTCGAGACCTACGGGGTGGGCGCGCGCAGCGTGCGCATGAAGAAGGCGGCGGTCTGGCTCATCGAGCAGGTCCAGGCACCCGCGCTGGCGGCGCTGGCGGCCTGCGGCGGCAAGTTCGACGTCGAGTCCCCCATTGATGTCATGGCCGACAAGGCCTCCCAGGTCGTGTCCCTGGGCAACCAGGCCGGCGAGGGGTGGCTGCTCACCGCCGAGATGATCGAGCTGATCGAGCACGGGGTGCCCAACATCGTGTACTGCCAGCCCTTCGCCTGCCTGCCCCACCACGTGGTCGGCAAGGGCATGTTCCGCGAGATGCGCCGTCGATACCCGCAGGCCAACATCGTGGCGGTCGACTACGAGCCGGGCGCCAGCGAGGTCAACCAACTCAACCGCATCAAGCTGATGGTCTCCACCGCGCTCATGGCTCACGGGCACACGGAGGGCTCCGGGCCCGGGTCGGCCACCTTCGCCGAGCTGCTGGCCGACCTCGGCCCCGCCCCGGACGGCACACCGACCTCCCCCGACGGGGCGGCGGCCCCGCACGAGGCGCTTGCGGCCCTCGCCCTGCGCGGCCGGAGCTGAGGGCCCGGCCGACGGCGCGCCGTCGGCACCATGGGGATGGGCAGGACTCACCCCGGCAGGCGCGAGACGCCGGTGCCCTCGGCACCTAGCCTGAGCCCATGCACGCTCGCCACTGGCCACGGCACGGCCACGGACCGCACCACCGCCGGCCCGCGGGACGCACCCGGGCCATTGCCGTGGGGGCGGCGGCGATGGCCGTCGTCTGCGTGGTCGCCCTCGGACTGACCCTGGCCGACTCCCGACAGGCTGCGAGCCCCGCGCCCTCGCCGGGGAGCACCGCCTCGGCCGCCCAGCCGCAGCCCTCCCCGACCCAGGCCGCCGACATTCACCTGACCATCGGCTACGCCGGCGACGTGCTCATGCACATGCCCGTCATGGAGGACACCGCAGGCGGGCAGGGGGACATCGGCCCGCTCATCACCGGCGCACAGCCGTGGTTCTCCGGTGCGGACCTGGCCCTGTGCGGTATGGAGGTGCCCGTGTCCCCCGACGGCGTCGCCTCCGGCTACCCGGTCTTCGGCACCCTCCCGGGAGTCGTGACCGCGCTGGCCGCCACCGGCTGGGACGGGTGCGCCACGGCCTCCAACCACGCCTGGGACCAGGGGCTCGACGGGGTCCTCACGACCGCCGATACCCTGGAGGCCAACGGCCTGGGCTTCGCCGGCACCAGCCGCGATGAGCGGGAGGCGGCCACGCCCTACCAACTCTATGAGCTGACCCGCCAGGGGCGCACGGTGACGGTGGCCCAGCTCTCGACGACCTACAGCCTCAACGGCTTCGTCGACCACACCGGGTGGGCGGTCGCCCACAACGACGTCGCCTGGGTGGCCGAGCAGGCCCGGGCCGCCCGGGACGCAGGGGCGGACATCGTCGTGCTGCACTCCCAGCTGGGCCCGGAGTACTCCGTCGAGCCCGCGGCCGAGCAGCGCCAGTACGCCGCCGAGATCGCTGCCACCGGGGAGGTCGACGTGCTCTTCGGGGCCCACCCGCACGTGCCCCAGCCCAACGAGCTCGTCCCGGGCGGCCCCGGGGGCCGGGGCATGTGGGTGTCGTACTCGGCGGGCAACTTCATCTCCAACCAGTCGGCCGAGCAGGGCGCTGTCATGGCCGGGATCGGCACCTTCGTGTGGGTGGATGTGACCGTCTCGGACTCCCCCGACGGCACGCGGTCCGTCAGCGTCGACGCCCTGCACTGGCACCCCTTCACCATGGACCTCGACGGCGGGCACCAGGTCCTGGACCTGGCCGCCCTGGCCCGCGGCGAGGTGCCCGAGGGCGTGACGCTGTCCGCCGAGGAGATCGCCCTGCGCTGGGAGACGGTCACCGCGGCACTGCCGACCGAGACCTACTCCGAGCTGCCCCCGGTGCCCACCGGTGAGCCTCCGGTGGTCAGGCCGCGCCGCTGAGCGCCGCCCAACGCCCCGGCCGCTCTCACCAGGACTCGCCGCGGCCCGTCAGGCTCCAGGCGTCCTCGGAGTCGGGGCCCGCCGAGTCGTCCTCCCACGGGGCGGACGGTTCTGCGGAGGTGCGCACCGGGTCCTCGCTGTAGCGGTCGGCGGGCAGGACCGAGGTGGCCGTCACGCCGTCCGGGTCCTGGCCGTCGTCCTCGGGGGCCTCGTCGGCCGAGCCCGGGGCCGCCCCGTCCCCGCGGATCCAGGCCAGGGTCTCCTCGAGCTGCTCGGGGGCGACCAGGACATCGCGCGCCTTGGAGCCCTCGGAGGGGCCGACCACCTCGCGCGACTCCAGCAGGTCCATGAGGCGCCCGGCCTTGGCGAAGCCGACGCGCAGCTTGCGCTGGAGCATCGAGGTCGAGCCGAACTGGCTGGTGATGATGAGCTCGGCGGCCTGCAGGAGCAGGTCCATGTCGTCGCCGATCTCCTCATCGATCTGCTTCTTGACCTCCGGGACGACGACGTCCTCACGGTACTCCGGGGTCAGCTGGGCCTTGACGTGCGCGACGACGGCACGGATCTCGCT
Organism: Actinomyces sp.; assembly: GCF_030524025.1. Classification (GTDB taxonomy): domain Bacteria; phylum Actinomycetota; class Actinomycetes; order Actinomycetales; family Actinomycetaceae; genus Actinomyces. Next base: position 13,754 of record NZ_JAUNHI010000012.1, read on the forward strand.
CTCGGTCACCCAGGAGCCCTGGACGCGCACCGGTGTCGAGGCGCCAGGCCCCAGGTAGAGGGCGTCTCCCTGGCCGGTGAGGGTCTCGGCCCCGTTCTGGTCGAGGATGACGCGCGAGTCGAGCTGGGAGGCGGTGGCGAAGGCCAGACGGGAGGGCACGTTGGACTTGATGAGCCCGGTGACGACCTGGGCAACCGGCCGCTGGGTGGCCAGGACGAGGTGGATGCCCGCGGCGCGGGCCAGCTGGGTGATCCGCTGGATCGAGGCCTCGACGTCCTTGGGGGCGGTCATCATGAGGTCGGCGAGCTCGTCGACGACGACCAGCAGGTAGGGGTAGGGCGCGATGACCCGCTGGGAGCCCGGCAGCGGCTCGACCGCACCCGCCCGCACCGCGGCGTTGAAGTCGTCGATGTGCTTGTAGCCGAAGGAGGCCAGGTCGTCGTAGCGGGCGTCCATCTCCCGCACGACCCACTCGAGTGCCTCGGCGGCCTTCTTGGGGCTGGTGATGATGGGGGTGATGAGGTGGGGGATGCCCTCGTAGATCGTCAGCTCGACCCGCTTGGGGTCGATGAGCACCATGCGAACGTCCTCGGGGGTGGCGCGCATCATGATCGAGGCGATCATCGAGTTGACGAAGGAGGACTTGCCGGAGCCGGTCTGACCGGCCACGAGCATGTGGGGGGTCTTGGCCAGGTTGGTCACGACGTAGTCGCCCTCGACGTTCTTGCCCAGTCCCACGACCAGGGGGTGCGCCTGCTTCTTGGCGGCCTGGGAGCGCAGGACGTCGCCGAGCTTGACCATCTCCCTGTCGGCGTTGGGGATCTCGACTCCGATGGCGCTCTTGCCGGGGATGGGGGTCAGGAGGCGGATCTCGTCGCTGCCCACCGCGTAGGCGATGTTCTTCTCCTGGCTGGTGACCCGTGAGACGTTGACGCCGCGTCCCAGGTGGACCTCGTAGCGGGTGACCTGCGGCCCCCGGGTGTAGCCGGTGACCGTGGCCTCGACGTTGAAGTCGGCGAAGACCCGCTGGAGGGTGGAGACGATCGTGTCATTGGCCTCCGTGCGGGTGGCGTGCCCCGGCCCGGGCTCGAGGAGGGAGTCCTCCGGCAGGGAGTAGGTCGTGCCGTCGGGCAGCGACATCGCCGACATGGCGATCTGGTCGGCCAGGTCGGGCTCGTCGAGCGAGGGCGTCTCCTCGGTGACCGCGTCGGGCTCGGTGGGCGGAACGGGCCGTGAGGCCGGCGGCCGCCCACCGCCCGGTCGCGGGCGCACGGAGGGGGGATCGTCCCGCTCGGGATCGACCGGCACCGACGCTACGGGGTCGGGTAGCACGGAGGTCTCCGAGACGTCGTCGCCCAGGGGCGCCGCGTCGTCCTGGACGGGCATGACCGAGGTGTCCGGCTTGGCCGTGCGACGGCGCCGGCCACTGCCGCGCGGTCGGCTCTCGGTGGCCAGGGCCGAGCGGAAGGGCTCGTCGCCGTCGTAGCCCTCCAGGACCGAGGTGTCGGTGACGTCCTCCTCCTGGCGTCCCCCCAGGCCCCGGCGCACCCGTGACAGGGTGCGCGTGGCCAGGGAGTCGCCCTCCCCGGCCTGCCCGTCCTGGTCGCCGCCACGGCGCTCGGCCAGCAGGTCGCGGATGTCGGTGACCGTCTTGCCCGAGATCACGAGGGAGGAGAAGGCGATGAGCAGGAGGAACAGGATGACGGCTGCCACGGGGCCGAACAGGACCGCCAGCGGGTACCCAACTACCCAGCCCAGCAGGCCGCCGGCCGCCTCGAGCGGGGCGATGCCGTAGGACAGGGAGGGGTTGCCGGAGGTGACCTGGATGATGCCGGTCACCCCGGTGAGCACCCCGAGGACCCCCACCGAGATCCGGGCGTGGATCCGCCCCAGGGAGCGCACCCGCAGCATCGCCACGCCCAGAGCCCCCAGGAGCAGGGGGACGACGAGCCCGAGCACCCCGACGGGCCCGGCGGCGATGTGGTGGAGGAAGCCGCCGGCGGCGCCGGAGACCCCGAACCACTCGCGCAGCCCGGTGACCACTGCGAGGGCGAGGATGACGAAGGCCCAGCCGGTGCGCCGGTAGCGACTTCCCGCGGCAGCGGGCTGGGCGGGCCGCTGCTGGGTCCTGGGCGCGCCGGATCGGCCTGCGCCGCGGGCGGAGGGTCCGGATGTCGAAGAGCTGGATCTGGCCATGGTGCTCACGACGCTAGCCGCAGGGGGCGTCGCGCCGCCACTGCCACGCCGCCGCCGGGGTGCGGTCGTGCGTCACGTCGTCACTGCGTCGCGTCGTGCTGGGCGATGAGCGCGTCGATCTCGTCGCGGCGCGGGGAACGGGCCGGACCGATCCGGGCCACCGCCTCACCGGCCGCCGCGTTGGCGCGCCTGGCCGCCGCGACGACGTCGAGCCCGTCCATGAGACCGGAGACGAGCACGCCGGTGTGGGTGTCCCCCGCACCCGTGGTGTCGACGACCTCGCGGGCGAAGCCCGGGACCTCGATCCGCTCGGAGCCGACCGGCCACAGCTCGCAGCCGTGGACGCCGGTGCGGCGCACGATGAGCGCGCGCGGACAGGCCTGGCGCAGTGCCCCGGGACTGCCCAGGCGCGCGACGAGCCGGGTCATTTCGAGATGGTTGCCGGTCAGCAGCGTCGTACGGGCCAGCAGGGGCACAAGGACCTCATCGGGAAGGTCGGGCTCGACGGGCCCCAGGTCGATGACGAGGCCCACGCCCTCAGGCAGCTCGAGCAGCCAGGACAGGAGCACCGCCGAGCTGGTCGGGTGGACCAGGTCGTAGCCGGTGGCGTAGACCCAGTCCCCCTCCTGCAGCTCGAGGCGGTTGAGGTCCTCGAGCTGCGGCTCGGCCTCGACGCCCTCGGTGGTGATGAAGGTGCGCCGTCCGCCGGTCTCGATCAGCGTCGTGCAGGTGCCGATGTCGCCGACGAGCTCCTCGACGAGCAGCTCGACGCCGTCGTGCATCATCGCGGCGCGCACGAGCGCCGAGTTGGGCCCGGTCCCCAGGGTAGCGGCCAGCGCCGCCGGCAGGCCCTGACGGGCGACGGCCGACACGACCGTGAAGCCGCCCCCGACGGCCGGGCCGGTGGAGGTGGCCGTCACCGCCCTGCCCGAGTGCGGCACGTGGCTGACGTGCAGGGGCAGGTCGATGAGGACCGAGCCGGTGGAGATGAAGCACGCTGGTCTGCGCATGACGGGACCCGGGGTGACCTCAGGCCTCGATGACCACGGGGACGATCATCGGGCGGCGGCGCAGCCTGCGCCCGATCCACCGGCCCACGGTGCGGCGCATGACCTGCTGGAGGGAGTGGGCGTCGGCCTTGCCGGTCGACATCGCCTCGGACAGCGCGGTGGTCACCTCAGGCAGGATCTCGTCGAAGACGGAGTCGTCCTCGGCCACTCCCCGGGCCTGGATGTCGGGGCCCGCCAGGATGGTCTCGGTCTTGGTCTCGACCACCGCGTAGATGGACACGAAGCCCTCCTCGGCCAAGATGCGCCGGTCCTTGAGCTCGGCCTCGTCGATCTCCCCGACCGAGGAGCCGTCGACGTAGACGTAGCCGCAGGGCACCGAGCCGGCGATGGAGGCCAGCCCGTCAAGGAGGTCGACGACGACGCCGTCCTCACACAGCACGACGCGCTTGGGGGCGATGCCGGTCTTGACCGCCAGGGCCCCGTTGGCCACGAGGTGCCGGATCTCGCCGTGGATGGGCATGACATTGGCCGGCTGGACGATGTTGTAGACGTGGAGGAGCTCCTCGGAGGAGGCGTGCCCCGAGACGTGGACCTTGGCGTTGCCCTGGTGGACCACGCGCGCGCCCAGGCGCATGAGCTGGTTGATGACGCGGAAGACGGAGTTCTCGTTGCCGGGGATGAGGGAGGAGGCGAAGATGACCGTGTCCCCCGGCTCGACGGTGACCGAGCGGTGCTCCCCGTGCGCCATGCGCGACAGGGCCGCCATCGGCTCGCCCTGGGAGCCGGTGACCATGAGGACGCGCTCGTCGACGGGCAGGGAGGTGATGTCCCGGGCGTCGATGAGGACGCCGTCGGGCACCTTGAGGTAGCCGCGCTCGGCCGCGATGCCCATGTTGCGCACCATCGACCGACCGATGAGGGCCACCCGTCGGCCATGGTAGGAGGCCGCGTCGAGGACCTGCTGGACACGGTGGACGTGGCTGGCGAAGGAGGCGACGATGATCTGCTGGTCGGACTCGGCGAAGACGGTGTCGAGGACCTGACCGATCTCGTTCTCGTGGCCCACCATCCCCGGGACCTCGGCGTTGGTGGAGTCCACGCAGAACAGGTCGACGCCCTCCTCCCCGAAGCGGGCGAAGGATCGCAGGTCGGTGATCCGCCCGTCGATGGGCAGGGAGTCCATCTTGAAGTCGCCGGTGGCCAAGACGTTGCCCGCCTGCGTGCGGACGAACACCGCCATGGCGTCGGGGATCGAGTGGTTGACGGCGACGAACTCCAGCTCGAAGGGGCCGTAGGCGACCTCCTCGTGCTCGGTCACGACCCGCAGGACCGGTCGGATCCGGTGCTCCTTGAGCTTGGCGTCGACGAAGGCCAGGGTCAGCTCGGAGCCCACGAGTGGGATGTCGGGCCGCAGACGCAGCAGGTAGGGCACGCCACCGATGTGGTCCTCATGGCCGTGGGTCAGGACCATGGCGACGACGTCGTCGAGCCGGTCCTCGATGTAGCTGAAGTCGGGCAGGATGAGGTCGACGCCGGGCTGGTCCTCCTCGGGGAACAGCACGCCGCAGTCGATGATGAGCAGCTTGCCGTCGACCTCGTAGACGGTCATGTTGCGACCGACCTCGCCCAGGCCGCCCAGCGGGACGATGCGCATCGCGCCGTCGGGGATCGGTCCGGGGGCCTTGAGCATGGGGAAGTTCGTCACGCCGATATTCTACCCAGCCTGTGCGGCTCACCGGTGGCGCGCCCGACCGGTGGCATGACAAGGGCCCGGTCGATCGACCGGGCCCGTGGCGCCGTGGTACCCCGTACCGGATTTGAACCGGTGCTGCCGCCGTGAGAGGGCGGTGTCCTGGGCCGCTAGACGAACGGGGCCCGTGAGCCAGGACCCGAGCAGGTCCTGATTCGTACCCCGTACCGGATTTGAACCGGTGCTGCCGCCGTGAGAGGGCGGTGTCCTGGGCCGCTAGACGAACGGGGCGAGTAATCCAGTTGTGGTCAAGGACCGCGGAACGCTCCCTATCGGACACACTTCCGCTGCTCCTCGCTGGGGTACCAGGACTCGAACCTAGAATGGATGAACCAGAATCACCTGTGTTGCCAATTACACCATACCCCAAATGCATGGCGGCTCCGGACGCTGGCGTCCGGGGCAGCGGGAGACAATCTACACGCGGCCCTACGGGCTGCCAACTCCGGTACGCGTGAGTGCAGCCACAGTACCAGCCACAGTGCCCAGGGAAGCTCGCGCGCCCCACCGCCCCCGGCGACCTGCGGCGCCCAGTAGACTTCCCGACAATCCCCGAGCAACCCGCCCTGGGCCCCCGGCGACCTGCGGAGGCGACGATGACTCCTGTCCCACCACGCACACCCCGGTCCCATGCACGCCGCCGCACCGCACGCGCACTGGCGGCCGGCCTGTGCCTGACCACCTCTGTGGCCCTGGCGGCATGCTCGGGCTCGACCGACTCCGCCTCGTCGTCCTCGGAGACGACGAGCACGAGGAGGTCGGGGTTGAACACCCGGACCGCTGCGCCGACGATGGAGCCGAAGACCACCCCCACCCGGAGCTCGGCGGTGACCACGCGCACGGCCGCGCCGCCGTCACCCTCCGCGCGCCCGGCCTGGACTCCCCCGTCACTCAAGTTCTACAACGAGGACTACTCGGTGTGGTACCAGGACGACTCGGTCATCAACACCGGCGCCGTCAGCGAGCACGGCAACATCGAGGGATACCGCACCCACTCGGGCAACTGCGTCGGCTATGAGACCCGGGACATCTCCGCGGTCATCTACAACCTCCAGCTCGACGACGACACGATGAGCTCGACCCTGGTGACCGTCGATGAGTCGGGCATCTCCGACTTCACCGAGTGGAGCCGCGAGAAGCTCGACCTCGTGCGTGACGACGGCGGCACGATGGAGGGCTACTCCATCACATGGAGCGGCGTCTACACCTACGCCGACGGCACGACCGAGACGGTCGAGGGCTACAACTTCGCCCGCGCCGTGGGTGCGGCCGGACTGGAGTTCTCGGTGATGGCCATGTGCCGGGTGGGGCACAACATCACTCCCGAGCAGTGGCAGACCATCCTCAGGGGCATCCGCATCGAGGGGCTGACGGCAGGCAAGATGTCTGAGTAGCCCGGGCGGCCCGGGCATCCCGACGCCGGCAGTACCCGCCCTCCGGGTCCTGCCGGCCCCACCGGCAGGCTCAGGTCAGGCGGTCGCGCAGGGCGCGCAGGCGGCCCAGGCTCGCGTCGCGCCCCAGGATCTCGATGGACTCGAACAGCGGCGGGGAGACCTGCCGGCCGGTCACCGCCACGCGCACGGGCACGAAGGCCAGGCGCGGCTTCATCCCCAGGCCCTCGACGATGGCCTCGCGCAGTGCCTCCTCGAGCCTCGCGGCGTCCCACCCCTCGGCCGGCAGCGCCTCGAGGGCGCTGATCGCCGCGTCAAGGACCTCGGGGGCCGAGTCCTTCAGCTTGGCCACGGCGAGCTCCTCGACCGCGAAGGCGTCCTCGTCCACGAGCAGGAACCCGAGCATCTGGCGCGCCTCGCCCAGGAGCTGGACGCGGGTCTGGATAAGCGGGGCGGCGGCGGTCAGCACCTCCTGCTCACGCGTGCTCAGGGAGTCGAACTCGGCCGCGGACACCAGCGGCGAGGGCTCCCACTGCGGGTCCGCCGGGTCGGGGTAGACGTCGGCGAGGTAGGGCACGAGCCGGTCGCGGAAGTCGGTCGGCTCGAGCCTGCGGATGTGCTCGGCGTTGATGGCCTCGCACTTCTTGGGGTCGAAGCGGGCGGGGTTGGGGTTGACCTCGTGGACGTCGAAGGCGTCCACCATCTCCTCGACGGTGAACACGTCCCTGTCCTTGGCCAGCGACCAGCCGAGCAGCGCCAGGTAGTTGAGCAGCCCCTCGGGAACCATCCCGCGACGCCGGTGGATGAGGAGGTTGGACTGCGGGTCCCGCTTGGACAGCTTCCTGTTGCCCTCCCCCATGACATAGGGCAAGTGGCCGAACTCGGGCACCGCCTCGGCGCGCCCGATGGCCACCAGCGCCCGGTACAGGACGATCTGGCGGGGCGTGGAGGACAGCAGGTCCTCGCCGCGCAGGACGTGGGTGATACCCATGGCGGCGTCATCAACGGGGTTGACCAGCGTGTAGAGAGGCTCGCCGCCGGCCCTGACGACGACGTAGTCGGGCACCGAGCCGGCCTTGAAGGTGATCGGGCCGCGCACGAGGTCGGTGAAGGTGATGTCCTCCTCGGGCATGCGCATGCGCAGCACGGGCCTGCGCCCCTGCGCACGGAGCTCTGCCTTCTGCTCATCGGACAGGTGCCGGTCGAACCCGTCGTAGCCGAGCTTGGGGTCCCGGCCGCGGGCCCGGTGGCGCTCCTCGATCTCCTCGGGGGTCGAGTAGGACTCGTAGAGGTAGCCGGCCTCGAGGAGCTCGACGGCGACCTGCCGGTAGAGGGCCATGCGCTGGGACTGCCGGTAGGGCTCGTGCGGGCCGCCCTTGTCCAGCCCCTCGTCCCAGTCCAGGCCCAGCCAGGACAGGGAGTCGACGATGTCGCGCAGGGAGTCCTCGGAGTCCCGGGCGGCGTCGGTGTCCTCGATCCGGAAGACGAAGGTCCCGCCGGTGTGCCGGGCGTAGGCCCAGTTGAACAGGCAGGTGCGTACCAGGCCCACGTGCGGGGCGCCGGTGGGCGAGGGGCAGAAGCGCACCCGGATGGGGCTCGAGCCCGGGGGCGGCACGGCAGCCCGACCCGCGGGGGTGGCGGGGGACGAGAATGGCGAGGTTGCTGAGGAGGTCGCTGTCATGGTGGGCCCAGCCTAGATGAGTACGTCCCAGGGGTGGGCTGGGCGACACGGGCCGGGAGGCACGAGTCCGGGGGCGACCTCACGACTCCGAGGCCTTCCCCCTCGCCGAGATCGGGACATATGGCACCTCGAGATCGGTAGATATGACACCTCGAGATCGGGACATATGGCACCTCGAGATTGGGACCCACCGAAACCCTTGGACGTATTCATCTAGAGGATCGGCTCCCTGGAGCGCGCCGTCGTCCGGCTGGGGCTGTCCTCCCCATGGCCGCCCGGCACCACGCCTCCTTAACGTTGCCTTGTCGGCCACCACTGCCGATGCCGGCAGCGTCCCCGCGTTCTTTCTTGTTCGTTCTTCGTTGATTGGAGTCCATCATGGGATCGTCAGCATCTGCGGCCGCCTCCCGTCCCGCCCGCCTGCGCCGGATCGCGGCGCTGGCAGCCCTCGCGGTCGGGCTTCCCGCTCTGGCCGCCTGCGGCGATCAGGTTCCCGTGCCCGGTCCGACATCCCCGAGCACCGTCGCCGAGCAGACGCCGGACGTCCAGGAGACGACCGCACCCACGGAGGATGCGCCGACCGAGTCCGGCGGCGAGGAGTACTCCCGTGAGGCAGCGGTCTGGAGCATCCCGGTCACGGCTGAGGGCTGGTACCTGACGACCTGGGACACCGATGGGGTCAACCAGCTCGACAATGACGCGGGCTGCTCCTTCACCACCCACCAGAACTACTACACGGGCGGCCTGACCGACGACCGCGAGGCCACCGAGTCGATGGTGGAGCCTGCCATGGCGGCCTGGGACAACTCCGGCAGCTCGGGCCTGGTCTATGACACCAGCGACGACGTCGACACGATCCGTGACATGGACGGGATCCGGCTGGAGTCGATCCGCATGGACTTCAGCTACACGAGCGGCGACGGCACCATGTTCACCGGTGTGGAGTGGGTGCGGGTGTTCACCGACAAGGACACGCCCGTCGAGCTGAGGGTCAGCTACGTGTGCCCGACCGACGCCTACTCGGACCTCGACCTGGCCGAGCTCGTGGAGGACACGACGGTCATCAACCCGGGCACGCCCGACATGGAGGCGTAACCGGCCGCATCACCAGCAGCCAGGCGGCCGCCGGTGCCATGCGCGTGACCAGCCGCACGGCACCGGCCCCTGGCACCGGCCCTGCCTCCCCGGCCCGTGCGCTGCCCGGGAGGCGGGGCCGGCTCATGGCCTCACCCGCCGTCCGGGCCTCGCCTAGACTTCGGCCCATGACGGTCCCCTTCGATGCTGGAAGCACGCTCGCCGAGTTCGACGCCCTGACCCCGCAGGTCCTGCGGAGCCGCGGATCCGTCAAGTGGACGCAGTACCCCGGTGACGTCATCGCGGCCTGGGTCGCCGAGATGGACCTGGGCACCGCCCCGGCCGTCAGGATCGCCCTGGAGGGCGCGGTCCGCGACACCCTGCTGGGTTACATGCCGGCGGGCCTTGCCCTGGCCGCACGCACGGCCGTGTCGCGCTTCCACGAGGAGGCCTTCGGCTGGCCCGTCCCCGTCGAGGACGTCAGCCTTCTGCCGGATGTGCTCTCTGCCCTGGCGGCGCTGATCGAGCACCACACGCGGCCCGGCTCGGCGGTGATCGTGCCCACGCCCGCCTACATGCCGTTCCTGTCGATCCCCGGTCACCGCGGACGCCGTTGCATCGAGGTCCCGGCGCTGCGCGGGATGGGAGACGACCCCTCCTGGGCGCTGGACCTCGAGGCGATCGAGGCGGCGATGGCGCAGGGGGCGGGTCTGCTCGTGCTGTGCAACCCGTGGAACCCCGTGGGCCGGGTCCTGTCCCCCGCCGAGCTCGACGCCGTGGCCGCCCTGTCCACCCGCTACGGCGTCATCGTCTTCGCCGACGAGATCCACTCCCCCCTTGTCCTCGACCCAACGGCCTCCCACACGCCCTATGCCTCGCGTCCGACGGCGGACCCTGCCCTGACCTTCACCGCGACCGCCGTCTCGAAGGGCTGGAACGTCCCGGGCCTGCGGTGCGCCCAGCTGATCGCCTCGGGACCGGGGCGTCGGGCCTGGCAGTCCTGCCCGTTGTCCGCCGGGCTCGATGACCAGGCCTCGGTGCTCGGGGCCACGGCGGCCGTGGCGGCCCTCAGCCCCGAGGGACTGGCCTGGAACGCCGTCGTGCGCGACTACGTGCGGGCCAATGCCGAGCTCCTCGCCCGGGCGCTGGCACCGGTCGAGGGGGTCGAGGTCACGGTCCCGCAGGGCACCTATCTGGCGTGGCTCGACTGCACCGGGCTGGGCCTGCCCGACGGATTGAGCCCCGCAGCCTTCTTCCGCCGGGAGCCAGGGGTGGTCATGAACGCGGGGAGGGCCTTCGGGGCCGGGTACGAGGACTTCTGCCGGCTCAACCTGGCCACGGGCCGAGCCATTGAGGAGCAGACTGTCTCCCGCCTTCTCGGGGCCGTCGCCGGCCTGTCCTGAGGCACCGTGCACGCCGCTGCCCGGCGCTGGGCCTCAGCGGCGCAGGACGGGGTTGGTCATCGAGCCGATCCCCTCGACGGCGACCTCGACGCGCTGCCCGGCACGGATCTCCCCGACCCCGGCGGGGGTACCGGTGAGCAGGACGTCTCCGGGCAGGAGGGTGAAGAGCCGCGAGGCGTAGGCGATGAGCTCGGGGACCGAGCGGATGAGGTCGGCCGTGCTGCCCTCCTGGACGAGCTTGCCATCGACCCGGGTGCGCACGACGGCCTCGGCGGGGTCGAAGGCGGAGTGGGCCCCGGGGTCGGGGACCTCGATCCAGGGGCCCAGCGGGCAGGAGGTGTCGAAGGCCTTGGCCCGCGCCCACGTGGTGTCCTGGCGCTGGCGGTCGCGGGCGGTGACATCGTTGGCCACGGTGTAGCCCAGGATGACGCGGTGGGCGTCGTCGGGGTCGATGTCCTTGGCGACCGTGCGGATGACGACGGCGAGCTCGGCCTCGTAGTGGACCTCGTCGGACCACTCCGGCAGGATGATCGGGACGTCGGGGCCAATGACCGCGGTGTTGGGCTTGAGGAAGACGACCGGCTCGGCCGGAGGCTCGGTGCCCATCTCAGCGGCATGCGCCGCGTAGTTCTTGCCGATGCCCACGACCTTGGAGCGTGGGATGACCGGCGAGACGAGGCGTGCCTCGCTCAGGGGCACGACCTGCCCGGTGGCCTCGGGCAGGGTGTAGAGGGGGTCGCCCTTGAGGACGATGAGGTGTCCCGTGGACTCTCCCGAGGGGGTGGCATCCTGGGGGTCCAGCCCCTCGACGATGCCGTAGCGGAGCTCATCACCGGTGGCGAAGCGTGCGATCTTCATGGCACCAGCCTAGGGGAACCCTCCGGGGCGACGGCGACGGTCGGCCAGGACGAACAGGAGCGTGCAACCATGACGATGACGTATCCCTCTCCATGCCAGGAAGCGGTAGGATCCCCAAGGGAAGGGCTGGCTTCGATGGTGGCTCGATCCGGCAGCCTGCCGCCGGCGATGACGGCTGAGGCGATCAACCGAGCGATGACCGCTCTCGGGTTCAACGAGATGGCCACGGACGGCCGACGCCTCTGCACGCGAGGCAGGCGGTCTGTTCGACATTCTTGTCGTTGACCGGTTGGTCATCTGTACCCTGCGTCCCGCCAGGCTCGTCTATCCGGGCACCGAGAATTGCGCCGGGTGGGGCGACTACAGATTTCATGTGACGGAGCAGCTGCGTCCCCGCGCGTTGGTTGCACTCCTGGCGTCGAGCGCTGTCATCGGACTGGTGGTCTGGTGGCTGACATGACCGAACATCTCAACTTACGAGGTCGTGACGTTGTTGACGCAGGGAGACCGGCATACTTCCGCCGTTCTCCGCCGGGGCGCCGCACTCACCACGCCACTATGGGGACGCGTCGGAGGTCGCGCCGTGCTCAGGCCTCGTTGGACTCCCAGGGGACCGAGTCCCCGGTGCCGGCCACCGGGCGGCCGGCGTTGCGCGCCGACCACACGTCTCCGGGCAGGTCGCCCGGCAGGTGGGGGTTGTCCTCGCCCACGAAGCGGATCTCCTCGATCTCCCCGGCCTTGAGGCGCCTGGTCTGGTCCTCCCAGTCGGCCAGCGCGCCGAAGGCCCACTTGCCCAACAGGACGATCGCCACGATGTTGATGATCGCCATGAGGCCCATGACGACATCGGACAGGTTCCACACGAAGGTCAATGAGGCGACCGAGCCGACGACGGTGGCTACAACGATCATCGCGCACAGCCCGTAGTGCTTGTGGCCGGTCCCGCGCAGGAAGTCCATGTTGACCTGCGCGTAGGTGTAGTTGCCCAGCAGGGAGGAGTAGGCGAACACGAAGATGACGACCGCCATGAGGTACTCGGCCCAGCCTCCCAGGACCGCACCGATGGACACCGAGGTCAGTGTCGAGGCGGCGTCCTTGGCCGCCTGGGGGTCGACCTCGGCCAGAGCCATCGTGCCCTCCGGGGTGTAGACGCCCGAGAGCAGGACGATGAGGGCGGTGGCCGTGCACACGATGATCGTGTCGACGAAGACGCCCAGGGACTGGATGAGGCCCTGCTGGACGGGGTGGGCCACGGTCGCCGTCGCCGCGGCGTTGGGCACCGACCCCTCACCGGCCTCATTGGAGAACAGGCCGCGCTTGATGCCGTTGAGGGCCGCCGCCGTGACTCCCCCGGCGATGCCGGCCACCGCCTCGTTGAGACCGAAGGCGCCTTCGAAGATGCTCCACAGGGCGGCGGGGATGGCACCGATGTTGAGCACGAGGACGACCAGCGCCATGAGGGCGTATACCCCGGCCATGATCGGCGCCATCCACTCGGCCACCCTGGCCACCCCGGTGATGCCGGAGAAGATGACCGGTGCGGTGATGAGCACCAGGCCGATGGCCGTCACCCACGGCTCGACACCGAAGGTCCCCTCCATGACCCCCGCGATCGCGTTGGCCTGGGTGGCCTCGTAGGCGAAGCCGAAGACGAAGGTGATGACCACGGCGAACACGCTCGCCCAGCGCCGCGACCCCAGTCCACGGGTGATGTAGTAGGCGGGTCCGCCCCGGAAGGTCCCCTCGGGGTGGCGGATCTTGTACATCTGGGCCAGGGTCGACTCGATGAAACCGGTGGCCATGCCGACCAGGGCCACCACCCACATCCAGAACACCGCGCCCGGGCCGCCCAGGGTGATGGCCAGGGCCACCCCGACGATGTTGCCGGTCCCCACCCGCGAGGCAAGGCCAATGGTGAAGGCTTGGAAGGAGGAGATGCCCCCGTCGGCCTGCCCGCGTGAGCCGGTGATCGCCGAGATCATCGCCCGGAAGTGGCGGAACTGGAGACCACGGGTGCGCACGGTGAACCAGATGCCCGCGATGATGAGCAGCCAGGCGAGCAGCTGGCCGTACAGGTATCCCGAGACGGTGTCCAGGACGGCGGCGGGCCCGTCGAAGAAGCCCGTGGTGGGCATCGCGGTGGACGCGGTGGGATGCATGGGACCTCCAGTGTCGAGGAGCGTCAAGGGCGGGAAGCCGCGGACGGGCGAGGGCCTGCGAGAGCGGGCAGGGATGGCGCGAGGCCGTCGAGCAGGCTAGGACGGCCGTGTTTCGGTCCGGTATCGCCTCAGGCGCCGGCCCCGGAGCCCCGGTCACTCGGGCCAGGCGTCGGCGTCCAGTGCCCCGGGAAGGTGCGGGTTGCCCGCCGAGATGAAGCGCACCGCCTCGGGCGCCCTGCTGCCGGCGGCGACCTGGGCCCGCTGCTCCTCCCAGTCGGTCAGCGCCCCGCGCACCCAGCCGATGAGCGCGACCAGGGCGATGAGGTTGAGGATCGCTCCGATCCCCAGCATGACGTCGGCCAGGGTCCACACCGTGCTCAGGGCCAGGCCGCCACCGACCAGGGTGCAGGCCACACCCGCCACCCGCAGGGCCGTGGTCGCCCACGGCCGGCGGGTGAGGTAGTCCAGGCAGACCTCGGCGTAGGAGAAGGCGCCCAGGATCGTGGAGTAGGCGAGGACGAGGATGAGCACGGTCATCGGCCAGGTCGTCCAGGACCCCAGGGTCGCCGAGACGGCGGACTGGGTGAGCGTCCCGGACACCCCGGAGTCCCCGGCCCCGGTCAGACCCGGGGTGTACAGCTCCGGGGACCGGGCCCCGGCGATGAGGATCGCCAGCGCCGTGGCCGTGCACACGAGGATGGTGTCGACGAAGACCCCGAAGGCCTGGATGAACCCCTGCTGGACGGGGTGGGCCACGGTGGCCGAGCCCGCGGCGCAGGCGGCACCGCCCAGCCCGGCCTCGTTGGAGAACAGACCGCGGCGCACACCGTTGAGCATGGCGGCGGTCACTCCCCCGGCCAGTCCGGCCAGCCCTTCCCGCAGACCGATGGCGCCGGAGATGATCTGCTCGACGGCGTGGTAGGCCTCGGTGGGGTGGAGGACGATGATGGCCACCACGAGCAGGAGGTAGAAACCCGCCATGATGGGGGCCATCCACTCGGTGACCCGCGCGATGGAGCGCAGGCCGCCCAGAAGCACCGGTGCGACCGCCACGGCGACGAGCGCGGCGCCCGTCCACGGGGACAGGCCCGTTGAGGAGCCCAGGGCGGCGGTCATCGCGTTGGCCTGGACCATCGGCATGGCCAGGCCGTTGGCGATCATGAACACGACGGCGAAGACAGCACCCAGGGCGGGGGCGCGCATGCCGCGGGCGATGTAGTAGGCGGGTCCGCCCCGGAAGGTGCCGTCGCCTCGGCGCACCTTGAACAGCTGGCCCAGGGTCGCCTCGGCGAAGGCCGTGCACATGCCCACGAGGGCCACCACCCACATCCAGAACACGGCCCCCGGGCCGCCGAGGACGAGGGCCAGGGCCACCCCCACGATGTTGCCCGTCCCCACCCGGCAGGCCAGGCCGATGGCGAAGGCCTGGAAGGAGGAGACCCCTCCCTGGGCGCCCCGGCGCGAGCCGGCCACGGCGCCCAGAACCGCGTCGGCGTGCCGCAGCTGGACCGCCCGGGTCCTCAACGTGCACCACACCCCGGCGCCGAGCAGCAGCCAGATGAGGATGGTCCCGAACAACCAGTTCGACGCCGTGGTCAGGATCTGGTCGACGGCACTCATGCCGGCCTCCCTTCGCCAGCGGGGGCGGTATGGGCGCCGTCGGCGGGTTCCTCCCAGATGCCGTCGAGCACGTCCCCGGGCAGGTGGGGGTTGGAGTGCCCGACGAAGACCGGCTCCTGACCGGCCCGCAGCTGGGCCTCGAAGTCGCGCAACGCACCGATGGCCCAGGGGGCCAGACGCACGATGACGACGAGGTTGAGCAGGCCGAGCAGGCCCAGGGCGATGTCGGTCAGAGCCCACACGATCGGCAGCGACAGGACGGTGCCGGCGAAGGCCGCGGCGGTGAGCAGGACCCCGAAGGCCTGCTCGGCGCGCAGCTGCCCACCCAGGTAGTTGACGTTGACCTGGGAGTAGGAGTAGCAGCCCAGCACCGTGGAAAAGACGAGCACGAAGATGAGCACGACCATGGGCCAGGTCGTCCAGGCCCCCAGGTGCTCGACGACCGCCTGCTGGGTGAGCACCGCTCCGACGAGGTCCTCGCGCCCGGGCTGGTAGGTGTCGGTGGCCAGGAGGATGAGCAGGCCCGTGGCCGTGCACACGAGGATCGTGTCGATGAAGACGCCGAAGGCCTGGATGAGCCCCTGGCGCACGGGGTGGGCCACGGTGGCCGTTCCCGCGGCATTGGGCACGGTGCCCAGGCCCGCCTCGTTGGAGAACAGGCCGCGGCGCACACCGTTGAGGATTGCGGCCAGGGCGCCGCCCATCGTTCCGAACAGCGCCTCGTCCACGCCGAAGGCGCCGCGCAGGACCTGCCACAGCACCTCGGGCACCTGCCCGATGTTGAGCACGAGGACGACGACGGTGACCAGGACGTAGATCAGCGCCATGATCGGGGCCATCCACTCGGTGACCCGCGCCACCGACCGCAGGCCCCCCAGGACGACGGGGGCGGTGAGCAGGACGAGGGCCACGCCCACCATCCAGGGGGCGACCTCCGGCACGGTGGCGTTGATGACCCCGGCCAGGGCGTTGGTCTGCACCATGACGACCGTCACCCCGACGCTGGCAATGCACAGGACGGCGAAGACCGCCCCCCAGGCCCGCGAGCCCAGCCCGTTCTTGATGTAGTAGGCCGGCCCGCCCCGGAAGGTGAAGTCACGGCCGCGCTCCTTGAACACCTGGGCCAGGGTCGACTCGATGAAGCTCGTGGCCATACCGATGAGCGCGACCACCCACATCCAGAACAGGGCGCCGGGACCGCCGGCGACGACTGCCAGGGCCACCCCGGCGACGTTGCCGATGCCCACCCGCGCGGCCAGGCCGACGGCAAAGGCCTGGAAGGAGGAGATGCCGCCCTGCGCCCCGGTGCGCGATCCGACCACAGAGTGCAGCATCGTGCCGAAGTGACGCAGCTGGATGCCTCGGGTTCGCACGGTTAGGTAGATGCCCACCGCCACGAGGAGGGCGGCCAGCACATAGGTGTAGAAGACGTCGTCGATGGTGTTGAGGGTCTCCTCGACCTCGGCCATCGTCGTCGTCGGGGTCAGGGTCTGAATCATCATCGTGCTCCGGGTGGGGGACGCGGTCCCGGGAGGTCCCGGGGTGGGGCGGACGGATCGTGCCGGACGGTTATGACGGCTCAGGCGGCAAGGACGACGACGAGGCCTGCCCGGTGGCAGGCCCGGCCGGCTCGGCAGTGGGCTCGGCGGGGCGGGGGGCCCACACGTCCCCGGGGACGTCCCCGGGCAGGTGCGGGTTGCCGGTGCCGACGAAGACGGGCGAGTCGACCCCGGCACGGCGCTGGGCCTCGTAGTCGCGCAGGGCGCCCAGGCCCCACCGCGACAGCGTCAGGAGGGCCACGAGGTTGGTCACCGTCATCACCGCCATGGCGATGTCGACGGTGTTCCACACGAGGGCCAAGGAGGCCAGGGCACCGACCACCACCGAGGCCACCGACAGGACGCGCACCGCCCAGGTCGCCCACGCGGCGCCGGTGAGGAAGGCCATGTTGGTCGCCGAGTAGACGTAGGCGGCGATGATCGAGGAGTAGGCCAGGACGAAGATGAGCACCGCCATCGGCATGATCGTCCACCCGCCCAGCTCCCTGGCCACGGCCAGGGTCGTCAGGTTCGCGGGGCTGACCCCCGGGGCGCCCCAGACCTCGGGACCGGCGATGAGGATGACGAAGGCGGTGGCGGTACACACGATGATCGTGTCGATGAACACGCCCAGGGACTGGATGAGCCCCTGCTTGACCGGGTGGTCGACGGTGGCCGTCGCCGCGGCGTTGGGGGCGGTGCCCTGACCCGCCTCGTTGGAGAACAGGCCGCGCTTCGTGCCGTTGACCACGGCGGCGAGCATGCCCCCGCCCAGGCCGCCCACGAGCGGCTCAGGGGCGAAGGCGCCCTTGACGATCTGGACGATGACCTCGTCGAACTGACTGAGGTTGAGACCGACGATGACCGCCACCATGGCGACGTAGATGAGCGCCATGATCGGCGCCATCCACTCGGTGACCCTGGCCACCGAGCGGATGCCCCCGAAGATGACCATTGAGGAGAAGACAAACAGGAGCGCGGCGATGACCAGCTGGGCCGGGCTCAGGCCGCCCAGGCCCTCCAGGGGCGAGGCCCCGGTGTCGCCCAGGGCGGACAGGAGGGTGCCTGCGATCGCGTTGGCCTGCACGGAGGTGATGACGAAGGCGCAGGTGATGACGGTGATGGCCGCGAAGACCGAGGCCAGGGCGCGGCTGCGCATGCCCCGGGCCATGTAGTAGGCCGGGCCGCCGCGGAAGGTGCCGTCGGCGGCGCGGACCTTGAACACCTGGGCCAAGGTGGCCTCGAAGAAGGCGGTGGACATGCCCACGAGGGCCACCACCCACATCCAGAAGATGGCGCCCGGGCCGCCCAGAAGCAGCGCCGCCGCCACGCCGAAGACGTTGCCCACGCCCACGCGCGCGGCCAGTGAGATCGTGAAGGCCTGGAAGGAGGAGATTCCACCCCCGGCGCCCTGGCGGGAGCCCAGGACCGTGCGCACCATCGCGGGGAACAGGCGCACCTGCATGCCGCGCGAGGCGATGGTGAGCACCACACCCGTGCCCACGAGCACCCACATCGTGATGTGTGCGGTGATCCAGTCGGCGATCGACAACAGCGATGCGGACAGAGCTTCCATGGAGGGAACCTTCGCGCAGGACGTAGAGAACAGTGGACGACAGTAGAACACTGTAGAGGACAGTAGAGGACTGTAGAGGACAACAGCAGGCATCGTCTCACACCCGGAGGCGCCCGGGGTTCCAGCGGACCGCTCAGCGGCCGGAGTCCACCCGGATGACGAAGCCGCCGCCGGGGGCGAGCCGGACGCGCGCGGCCGGGCCCGTGAGACGATGGCCGCATGGCTCCCTCCTCGGCGGTTCCCTCGCTCAACGCGATGCTCGACTCCCTCATCCCCGCCGACGACCCCGAGCGCGTCCCTGAGCCGGAGGACCTCTACATCGCCTTCAGCCAGTGGGCCGAGTCCACCGGCCGCCCCCTCTACCCCCACCAGGACGAGGCCCTGTCCCAGATCCTCGACGGTCGCCACCTCATCGCGGCCACGCCCACGGGCTCGGGCAAGTCGATGATCGCCCTGGCGGCCCACACCGCCTCCCTGGCCCGGGGCGGGCGCTCCTACTACACCGCCCCCCTCAAGGCCCTCGTGTCGGAGAAGTTCTTCGAGCTCGTCGGCCTGTTCGGCGCCGAGAACGTCGGGATGGTCACCGGCGACACCTCCATCAACCCCGCCGCCCCGGTCGTGTGCTGCACCGCCGAGATCCTGGCCAACCAGTCCCTGCGCGAGGGCGAGGCAATGGATGTCGACACCGTCGTCATGGACGAGTTCCACTACTACGCCGACCCGCAGCGCGGCTGGGCCTGGCAGGTCCCCTTGCTCGAGCTCCCGCAGGCCCAGATGGTCCTGCTCTCGGCGACGCTGGGGGACGTGTCCTTCTTCGTGCGTGACATGCGTGAGCGCACGGGGCGCGAGGTCGGGGTCGTCGACGACGCGGTGCGCCCGGTGCCCCTGGAGATGGAGTACGTCGTCGAGCCCATCGGCGAGCTGCTCGAGCGCCTGGTCGGCCAGGGCCGGGCACCGGTCTACGTCGTCCACTTCTCCCAGAAGGAGGCGATCGAGCGGGCCACCTCCCTGCTGAGCGTTGACCTGGGCGCGAAGGCCCGCAAGGCCGAGATCGCCTCGGCGCTGGGGGACTTCCGTTTCGGCGGCGGTTTCGGGGCGACACTCTCGCGCCTGCTGCGCGCGGGGATCGGCGTCCACCACGCCGGAATGCTGCCCCGCTACCGCCGGCTAGTCGAGCGCCTGGCCCGCCGGGGAGTCCTGTCGGTCATCTGCGGCACCGACACCCTGGGGGTGGGCATCAACGTGCCGATCCGCTCGGTGGTGCTCACCAGCCTCGTCAAGTTCGACGGCGCCAAGGAGCGCCACCTCACCGCCCGGGAGTTCCACCAGATCGCCGGACGCGCCGGCCGGGCGGGCTTCGACACCCGCGGCTACGTCGTCGTCCAGGCGCCCGAGCATGTCATCGACAACGCCAAGGCCCTGGCCAAGGCCGGGGACGACCCGCGCAAGATCCGCAAGATCGTGCGCAAGAAGGCCCCCGAGGGGCGGGTCAACTGGACGGACAAGACCTTCGAGCGGCTGCGCGACGCCGCGCCCGAGACCCTGACCAGCCAGTTCCAGGTCACCACGACGATGGTCCTCAACCTTCTGGAGCGCGACGGCGACCCGGTGCGGGCGATGGCCCAGCTGCTCGATCGCGTCCACGAGCCGGGGGCGGACCGGCGCCGCCACGTGCGGCGCGCCGTGACGATCTACCAGTCGCTGCGCACCGCCGGAGTGGTCGAGCACGTCTCGAGCGCCCGGGCCGCGGCCGATGGCAGGCCCCGGCTGCGCCTGGCGGTCGACCTGCCCGAGGACTTCGCCCTCAACCAGCCCCTGGCGCCCTTCGGCCTGGCGGCCATGGACCTGCTCAACATCGACTCCCCCGAGCACACCCTTGATGTCGTCTCGGTGGTCGAGGCGACCCTGGACGACCCCCGCCCCCTGCTCTACGCCCAGCAGCGGACCGCCCGCGGGGAGGCCGTCGCAGCGATGAAGGCCGAGGGCCTCGACTACGACGAGCGCATGGCCGCCCTGGAGGAGATCACCTGGCCCCGTCCACTGGCCGAGCTGCTGGCCCCCGCCCTGGAGATGTACAAGCGGTCCAACCCCTGGGTGGCCGAGGAGGAGCTGTCGCCCAAGTCGGTGGTCCGCGAGATGGTCGAGAACGCCATGACCTTTTCCGACCTCGTCTCCCGCTACGAGCTCGGCCGCTCCGAGGGGGTGGTGCTGCGGTACCTGTCCGACGCCTACCGGGCGCTGCGTCAGGTGGTGCCCGAGGAGCACCGCACTGAGGAGGTCGGCGAGCTCATCGACTGGCTCGGCGCCCTGGTCCGCGCGGTGGACTCCTCTCTGCTCGACGAGTGGGAGGCACTGGGGGCCGCCCAGGCCGGCCGGGCGGAGGCGGGAGCCGCCCTTCTGACGGACGGCTCCGACCGGCCCGGCCACGACGACTCGATGGGTGTCGAGCGGGCCTTCGGGGCCGACGCCGAGGGGCGCGTGGCCCTGACCCGCAACCTTCACGCCTTCCGCGCGGCGGTGCGCCGGGACATGTTCCGCCGGGTCGAGCTGATGGCGCGCGACGACGTGGCGGGCCTGGCCGCGCTGGACGCCTCGGCGGGCTGGGGCGAGGAGCGTTGGGATGCGGCCCTGGGCCGCTACTGGGAGGAGTACGACTGGATCGGCACCGGCAACGCTGCCCGCTCGGTGGCCCTGGCCCCCCTCGATGAGGAGCCCGGGGAGGCCGACCTGGCCGCCGCCGGGGTCTCCGAGCGGCTGCGTGAGGCCCTGGACCGTGCGGGACGCCGGGTCTGGCTGGCCACGCAGATCCTGGAGGACCCCGAGGGCGACCACGACTGGCGGCTCACCGCGCTGGTCGACCTGGCCGAGTGCGACGCCGCGGGGCGGGCCGTCGTCCACCTGCTGGGCGTGGGTCCGCAGGAGGGGTGAGGACGGGCCCGGTATGACCGACCTCCTGGCCGCACTGTCGGTGCCGGGGCTCACGGCCTCGCTGCTCGCCCTGCTTATGTGCGCCGCCCTCCTGGCAGGCTGGGTGGACGCGGTGGTCGGCGGCGGCGGCCTGGTCCAGGTCCCCGCGCTTATGCTCGTGCCGGGCCTGCCGGCCACCCACGCCCTGGGCACGAACAAGGTCTCCTCGGTCATGGGCACGACCGCGGCCGCAGGCACCTACCGGCGGCAGGTCGGTTTCCCCGCCCATGTACTGAGCACCTCCCTCCTGGCCTTGGGCACAGCCGGTTGTGGCGCGCTGGCGGCGACCCGGATGCCCACCGAGGTCCTTCGGCCGGTGATCGCGGCCGCCCTCCTGGCCGTGCTGGCAGTCACGGTCCTCAAGCCCGACTCCTTCACCGGCGGCGGGAGGCGCCCCGGCACCGGGGCGCCGCAGGACACCCTGGAGCCGGGGCCGGGTGGCGCGGCGGCCCCGGCGGCTGTGCCGCGGCGCTCGGTGCTCATGCGGTGCCTGGCCCTGGGGGCTGCGATCGGTGTCTACGACGGCATGCTCGGCCCGGGCACCGGCTCCTTCCTCCTCATCGGGTTCATCCTGCTGGTCGGTCTGGACACGCTCACCGCCGTGGCGATGTCCAAGGCGGTCAACCTCGCCACCAACGCCGGCGCCCTGGCGGTGTTCGCGCTGCTCGGGGCGGTGCAGTGGCGGCTGGGCCTGCTCATGGGCGTGGCGAACATGGTCGGCGGCTGGCTCGGGGCACGCACCGCCTCCCGGTTCGGCCCGCGCTTCGTGCGCGTCGTGCTCGTGGTCGTTGTGCTCGCGCTCCTGGTCAGGCTCCTCAGCCAGTCGCTGGGATGAGTGGGCCCGGGGTGGCCCAGGCCCGTCTCAGTCCAGGCCGGCCACAGCGCGCGCCAGCACGGCGGTGTCCGCGGGGCCGGTGCGGCAGCAGCCGCCGACCAGGCGCAGGCCGGCGTCGATCCATGCCGGGACGCCGGCGGTGAAGCGCCCAGCGGCCTGCGCCGTCTGCCAGGACTTGGTGGCCGGGTCGTAGACGTCCCCGGAGTTGGGGTAGGCGACCAGCGGCTTGCGCGTGGCCGCACCGAGCACTGGCAGCGCCCGTGCCACGGTCGGCGGGGGCACGCAGTTGAGACCGACCGCGCTGACCGCCGGGCACCGGTCGGCCCAGGCGGCGGCCGCGGCCAGCGGTGTGCCGTCGGCCAGGGTCCGGCCATCGGCCCGCACCTGGAAGGAGACCCAGCACTCGGCATCGGGGACGGTCTGGGTGAGGATGTCGAGGACCGCGCGGGCCTCGTCGAGGCGGGGGATGGTCTCCAGGGCGAACAGCCGCAGGCCCTGGGAGGCGAGGGCCTCGATGCACGGGCGGTGGACCTGCTCGAAGTCGGGGACGTGCACCGAGTAGGCGCCGATGTACTCCGACCCGTCCGCCAGGTAGGCGCCGTAGGGGCCCAGTCCCCCGGCGACAAGCACCGGCGCCGCCGAGCCAGCTGCCTCGGCGGCCGCCTCCTGGGCCAGGCGCGCGGAGGTCTCCAGCGCCTGGAGCGCCGCGGCCCGCCCCAGCCCGGCCCGTTCGAAGGCCGGCACGGTGGCCTGGTAGGAGTTGGTCGTCAGCACCCGGGCGCCGGCCGCGACGTAGTCGGCGTGGACGGCGGCGACGGCCTCGGGGTCCTCAACCAGGGCCCGGGCGGACCACAGGGCGTGGCGGGTGTCGACGCCGCGGGCGTCGAGCTCGGTGCCCATCGCCCCGTCGAGGACGAGGACCTCCCGGCTGAGCAGCTCGGCCAGGCCGGGGGCGTGGGACCCGTCGTCGGGTATCACGGTTCGCATACTGGCACGGTAGCCGGGGCGGCCGGCGCGTCACCGCCTGATCCGCCGGGGGCGCTCCGAGCGGGCCGCCCTGCGCCGGCTCACAGGATGCCGCGGCCGGGCACGACCTGCTTGCCGAAGGGGAAACAGGTCACGGGGATCATCTTGATGTTGGCGATGGCCAGGGGGATCCCGATGACGGTCACCGCCTGCGCCACGGCGGTCATGACGTGCCCGATGGCCAGCCACAGCCCCGCCACGAGGAACCAGATGACGTTACCCAGCGCGCTCATGGCCCCCGCGTCGGGCTGGGGTACGACCTCGCGCCCGAAGGGCCACAGGGCGTAGCCGGCGATGCGGAATGAGGCGATCCCCGCGGGGATCGTCACGATGAACACGCAGGCGATGAGCCCCACGACGACGTACTCGACGAAGAGCCAGAAGCCCCCCAGGACTACCCAGATGACGTTGAGAACGGTACGCATGGGGCGATTAAAACCGGCGGGACGGCTCACCGCATCGACCGTCAGGACGAGCTCGCCATGTTCCGCATCCACCTCCGGGAGCACCCGTGGGACGGGCGCGGCTCACCAGAAGACGCGCTGCTCGATGGCGTCGGCGAAGCTCTCCAGCGCCTCGGGGGTCGAGCCGAGGTAGAGCCCGGCGTCGATGAGGGAGACCTCCATGAGGTAGAAGCCGCCCTGCCCGTCCTCGACGACGTCGACCCGGTTGAACAGCAGCTGGCTGTGGCGCCCGGCGCGCTCCTTGATGACGCGGTGGATGGCCTTGCGGACCTTCTCCCCCCAGAGCCACTCCTGCTCGCTGGGCTCGCGGGCGGTGACGATCTCCTCGTGCACCTCGTCGGTGGAGCGGAAGGAGGGGTGGAGCATCGGGGCCTTCTCCACGGCGTGGGACAGCACTCCGTTGAAGTAGACCAGGGACAGCTCGCCCTTGCGGTCGACCTCCTCGAGGTAGCGCTGGACCATGACGGAGCGGGAGCGACGCAGGTGGTGCATCGTGTCGTTGATGGCGTCCGAGCGGCTGCGCGCGTCGGTGGCGGTGTAGCGGCCGGTGCCCCGGCCCCCCGAGGAGATGGCCGGCTTGACGACGAAGTCGCCGTGGGCGGGGAAGCGGGTGTGGACCTGATGCTTGGACAAGCCGTCGGTGGGCTCGATCCAGGTCGTGGGGATCGTCGGCACACCCAGCTCGGCCAGGCGCGTGAGGTAGTGCTTGTCGGCGTTCCAGGCCACGACCTCGGCCGGGTTGGCCAGGCGCGGCAGGGAGCGGGTCCAGGCGAGGAAGTCGGCGTAGTTGCGCTCCAGGGCGTAGTCACGCACGGAGCGCAGCACGACCGTGCCCGCCTCGCCCCAGTCGACGGCGGGGTCGTTCCACACGGCGATCCGCGGCTCGATGCCGCGCTGACGCAGCGCGTCGGGCAGGCCGAGGTCGTCGTCGTCCAGGTCGGGGTAGTCGGAAGATGTCGCCAGGGTCACGATCGGAGTGCTCACGGGCCCCACGCTACCGTTCCCGAGGGCTTTCGGGGTGGGTCCGCCGTCCCCGGCTTGCCGCGGTAGCGGGCCTCCAGCGGCCGGTGGTCACCACCTGCCCGCGGCCCCACCGCGACACCCTGAGACATCCCGCACATGAGGGGGCGGAGGCGGCCTCCGGAGTGGACACCTCGGTGCGGAGGACGTAAAGTCAGCCTCCGTCGCCCGGGCCATCCGGATGACCTGCCTCCTTAGCTCAGTTGGTTAGAGCACCTGACTCTTAATCAGGGTGTCCAGGGTTCGAGTCCCTGAGGGGGTACCGCCTCCCCCGTACACCAGTGCTTCAAGGGGGCGCACCCAGCCATATCGTGGCTGAGCACCGTTAGCTCAATCGGTAGAGCAGCTGACTCTTAATCAGCGGGTTCAGGGTTCGAGTCCCTGGCGGTGTACCACGCATGGACCGTGCCATGACGCCCACGCCGGGGGAGGATCCCGAGGCGGGCGGTGGCACCTCGATCCCGCCGGACCAGAGGCGCTGAGCGCCTCTACGCCCCCGCGCCCCACCGGATACCCGTGACGCACCGGTTCCGGGGTGCGCGGCGGCCGGGACGATCCGTGCGTGGGCCGACGCCGCCGCGCCCCGCGCCCCGTCGTCGGCCACCGGGTGCCGGCCGTGACGCGGCCGAGCACCCAGCAGACCACAGCCCGCCGGGCCGCAGGAGCCGCCTGCACTCCGCCCGGCACCGAGGGGCCCGCACGCGGGCCATGATGAAGGAGTAAGAGCGTGATGACGTACTCGACCCCAACGACGACGACCATAGGGGCCCTGCGCCCCGCCGACACGGTGCGGGAGGCGGCCGAGCGCGAGCTGCGCGCGGCGCGCACCGAGCTCGCCTCCCTGGGGGCCTCGGCCTCCCCCTCCCGCCTGGAGCGGGCCCTTGAGCGGGTGACCGCCGCGCGCGACGCCCTGGCGCCGGCGGCCTGAGGGCGGGAGAATCCGGGTCACGACCCGGATAAGACACCGGGCGCGTCCTGGCCCCGTGCGGGGGCCGGGACGCGCCTCGTCCCAGATGAGGAGGCTCTGATGCCCCAGCTCTCCGTGGGTGAGACCGCCCCCGACTTCTCCCTGCCCGGCGCCGATGGCGCACTCGTGTCCCTGACGGACCTGCGCGGGCGCGCCGAGCGGGGGGTCGTCGTCTACTTCTATCCCAAGGCCTCGACGCCCGCCTGCACCCGCCAGGCATGCGACTTTCGCGACTCCCTGGCCGCCTGGCGGGCGGCGGGCTATGAGGTCGTGGGGGTCTCGCCGGACTCCCCCCGGACGCTGACGACCTTCGCCTCGCGCGAGGCGCTGCCCTTCCCACTGCTGTCCGACGCCGACCACGCGGTCATGGAGGCCTGGGGCGCGTGGGGGGTCAAGAAGAACTACGGTCGGACCTACACCGGGGTCATCCGCTCCACGGTGGTCGTCGACACCGGGGGCACGGTGGTGCTGGCCGCCTACAACGTCAAGGCCACCGGGCACGTCGACCGGCTGCGCCGCGACCTGGGCGTGGACTGACCACTCCCCCGCCCCCGGTCACTCCCCCGCCCCCGGGTCCGGGGCTCAGCGGCCCTCCCCGGGGTAGACGACTCCCAGCTGGCGGCGCACCTCGTCGAGCATGGTCATGACCTCGAGAGTCACCCGCCACGGCATGACCTCGGACTGCGTGCGCCCGCCGGCCAGGCAGCGCGCCACCTCGGCGGCCTCGAACTGGAACCCGCCGGGCACCCGGGCATCCCAGGTCACGGCGGACCGCGACCGGTCGCGCCAGGTCAGCTCGAGGACCGAGGGCGCGAAGAACACGCCGCCCAGCCGCAGGCGGGCCTCCGTACCCACGACCTCGGCCGTCTTGGAGGACAGGCCGTCCATGCCCGCGGTGGCCACGGCGGTCGCCTGCGGGTAGGCCAAGGTGACCACCTCGTCGAGGTCAACGCCTTGCTCACTCAATCGTCCCGCGGCGGTCAGGCGCGGCGGGACGCCGAGGATGGAGTGGATAAGGCCCACGGGGTAGACGCCCAGGTCGAGCAGCGCCCCGCCGGCGAGCTCGGGGCGCACGAGGCGCGGGACGTCGAGCAGCGGCTCGTGGAAGTCGGCGCGCGCATGCCGCACCTGGCCCAGGACGCCGGCTGCCACCATGGCACGGGTCAGGACGTGACCGGGTAGGAAACGGCTCCACATCGCCTCCATGGCGAACAGGCCGCGCCGGGAGGCCTCCTCGAGCACCGTGCGCGCCTGGTCGGCGTCGCGGGTGAATGCCTTCTCAACCAGGACGGGCTTGCCCGCCTCAAGGGCGAGCAGGGCGTGCTCGGCGTGGAAGGCGTGCGGTGTGGCGACGTAGACCGCCTCGACCTCGGGGTCGGCGACGAGCTTCTCGTAGGAGGAGTGGGCGCGGACCTCCTGCCCCTTGCCCGCGGCGGGGTGGGCCTCGACGAAGGCCCGGGCGCGCTGCGGGTCACGGCTGCCGACGGCCACGACCCGCCCCGAGGAGTAGGCCGGGACGTCGGTGGCGAAGGTCGAGGCTATTCCGCCGGGGCCCAGGACGCCCCAGCCGAGCTCGGGCGCGTCCTGCGGCTCGGGCACGGCCTCGGTGAGGTCGAAGGCGGCGCCCGCCTCCTCCATCGCGGCCAGGAGCGGCTCGGGGACTGGGGGCAGGAGCTCGGTGGTGCGGGCGCCGGCGGGAGCGTCGTTGCGTGTCATGTGGTCAGGGTAGGCCCGGCGCGGCCCGCCGGCCGACCTGGGCGGGTAGGCTGCCGCCGAGCGCGAGTGGCGGAACTGGTAGACGCCCCAGGTTTAGGTCCTGGTGCCTTCGGGCGTGAGGGTTCGAGTCCCTTCTCGCGCACGGGTTCCCGGAGGGCTGCCGCCCGCCGGGCCGCCTGCCCGCCGCGTTCGTACCTTCTGCGTCGAGGGCGTGGCTTGATCGTGCGGCCTCAGTGCATAAGGTACGAACGCGGCGAGGCACGCACCAGGGCGAGGCCGGCCATGACGCGAGCAACGGACACAACCAACCCGGTGCCGATCCACCGCGAAACGGTGCGGGAGATAACGGACGGGACGTTGACAGTGGCACGATAGGACAGCACGAGTCACCCCTCCCAAAGCCTGAATTCTTTGAACAAACCCATGCTGACGGACGGACCCGCATGCACCCGTCTACGAAACACCCATATTCCCCCACTATCCCGATGATCCGCACCCTGCAACCCTCACCCCAGCGAGAAAGGCCCAATGAAATTGATACAGAACTCCCAGTCGAATCACGATTCGAGCATCCGTTGTCTCACAACCTCAGGAAGGTCCAGCACTCGAAGTATCTCTGCTCTGACTATCTTGTCGAGGACACTGCAGATCTCCTCCAGATCCTTAGGGTCATATGCCGATGAACCATGAGAGAGCCTATTGCGCACAGTTGTTAGGGCTTCTGCCGAAGATATCTGTTTCTTCGCGCAACTGTTGCGAGTTTGGAGGACAATCTTGCTATTATCTATTTGGCTCCGAATAGTCTCAGGAAGCGCTTTGTAAATGGTCGACAGTGCGCCCATTAGGCCACTAGGTGGCTTGCGAAGTAAATTTCTCTTCAAAAACTTGAAGTCTTCTTGATTGACGGTAGATCCGACTCTCTCTAATAGCGCTTCTCGTTTCTCCGCATACTGTTCACACTGCCGCTGGTACACCTCCTTATGCTCGTGGCCATATAGTCCTTCCAGTGCCTGGATCAAGAGAAGATAGCGTGAACGTGGGTGCTGGTCGTCGGATACTGCGTTGCAGCGATATGTTTCAATAAGTGGGTGTCGCAAAGCCTCAAGCTCGCGGTGCCTGATAGTGAGTTTGAGGAGATCCACCTCATCTTCCTTGAGGTTGACAATTGGACGAGCGCGATTAAACCTCTTCTCATCGATTTTGATACAGCCTTGCATAATGTCATAGCGAAAGACTTGGTCGCCCCGCCGTTTTGGGTGCGTCGCATTTTTGTTCTCAAAAGCGAGCAGATACATGACGTCGAGTGGCCTACCGTTAATTACTTCGAGAATGTAGCACAACGGAACAACCCACTGAAGCCACCAGTCGACGAGGCTGATTGGCTGGTCGAGGTCGATCCGCAGGTAGGGTGCAAATGATGCACGGAAGTCGAATCTGTCTAGACAGAGACGGCCAGTATAGCTGATGCACATCTGCGCTTCTTGGCTTTTCCAATCCAATGAGCTCCGTGCTGGTATGCTGATTTTGTATGATTCATCACGTTCGTCTGTGCGTCTTACGAACTCCAAAGAGGTGGGAGGCACATCAAATACCCTGTCTAGGTCGTCGATCTGCAGTTCGATACTCTGGTACTTTCGATACTCGTTGTGCACAAAAGGCCTGTTTGACAATACAGCAAAAGCCCCATTGGCCCCTCCGCCATTATGCAACCAGTAATGGGTTTGGCCGTTCAGTAGTCCGACATGAATCCCGGACGACAGAGTGCCAGTCAGACAATCAAAGTCGTTGTATTGAGGAAACTCTGCTACTCTATCGGCTGACATATAGGGGAGGGTTCCTTGAAATAAGGCAGTGGGGTTATGGCGTACGTCAAGGTCGATCATTCCCAGCACGTCGACAAGCCGATCTTCGCCGGCATCCTGCGCCGCTTTGGGAAGATGCCAGGTACACATGTATTCTCGCGGCTCATGCGGCAAGTTCACGGCCATCATGCCATTGGAAGTCTGGTTCATCGTGTCATCCTAAAACGAGTCTTGGATTAAAATCGTGCGTATGCTTCGTCGTATGGCGCTATGGCCGAGTCTACTATGATCCTTTCTCTCCAGGCGTCTTTGTTGAGGATGATGATGAACAGGGCTGTGGCGGTGATAGTGATGGTCAATGGGTCGAGACTGACACGGCGCAGGGCCTTGAAGTGCTTGAGCATGGCGTTGGCTCTGGCGGCCGGGGCGCGCAGGGCGGTGTGGAGGTGGTTGAAGGTGGCGTCATCGGGACAGGGCCTGGTGCCCTTGACCGGGGTCAGCACACCGGCCCCAGAACCGGTGTAGCCCGTGTCTGCCAAGGTGGGCATCCCGTCAGCAGCGGCCTTGTACAGGGCAGGCAGCACATGGGCCCTGGCCGCAGTGATGTCATGGGTCGAGCCGGGCGCCACCGGCCAGACCCACACCGGGAGGCCGGTGTGATCGGTCAGGACCTGGACGTTGCCCCCGAAGGCCTTGTGCAAGACGTGCGTACCACAGGTGGTAGACGGTCTCGGGGTCGCGGACGGCGACCCTGTTGGTACGGATCAGCGTCCCGTCCAGACACACAAAAGGCTCGCCCTGCTCGCGGAGCCGTTGGAGGGTCTGGGGCAGGTCCGGGGCCCGGTGGGCGACCACGTCCAGGGCCTCGCGGGTGGTAGCGGTAGGCGGTGGCCGGCGAGACGCCCGCGTTGCGGGCAAGGCTGGCGATGCCGGTGGCCTCGATGAGCCAGCGCAGCAGCATCACGGCCTGGACCCACTCGGTGGCGGCCCGCTGCCAGGGGCGGGCGTCATAGGCCCGGCGGCGGTGGGCAGCGATCCACCGCGAGACGGTGCGGGCGGTAGCGGACGGGACGTCGACAGTGGCACGACAGGACACCCGCGCGGAGCCTCCTTGCGAGCATGTTTTCTTAGTCGAAACCCATGCTGGCGCAACGCTCCGCGTGCACCCGTCTACGACACACCCACCTTCCCGCACCACCCCAACGACCCCCAGGCCCTGGCGAGAAAAATCCAATAAAAGCCAGACGAAAAAGGCTTTTTATGTTAGGTTGGTAGCATGCTGGACGTCGCCACCCTGCCGATCACCTTTGAGAACACTCGCCTGCGCCCCCCTGTCCGAGCTGGACGCGGAAGTATATGCGGCCGGGACCCGGTATAATTCTGTGTGGCACTTCGGCCATCTCCCCGAGTCGGACTGCACCCCAGAGTCCGTACGGCGGATGATCCGTGACGAGGTTGTGGCAGGTCTGTCGTCGAACGGGTTGGCAGTCCTTGCGCTTGCGGATGCTGAGACGGACAGGTTTGTGGGCTCCTTGGCGCTCTTTGACGTCAGCTCTGACTCTGCCGAGGTCCGGTTCTGGATTCATCCTGATGCGCGTGGAGACGGGCACGCTCCTCGCGGGTTGGAGCTGGCATCGCGCTTCGCGCGCAGCCGTGTCCTTCGAACTCTGACGGCACGCACGCTTCCAGAGAACCAGGCCTCACAACGTTGCTTGACGACCGCGGGTTTCCATGAGGTCGAGCGGCGCGTCGGGACCACGCCTGCGGGCCACTCGGAGGAGTTGATCCATTACCGGCGCGATCTCGTGTCCACCGTCCAGTTGCCGTTGGCGACGGAGCGACTGCGGCTCCGCCTGCACCAGGCAGGAGATGCCCAATGGCTTCACGAGCTGTACTCACAACCCAACGTTGCCCGCTACCTTCTGGATGAGCCGTGGACGGCAGACGTTACCCGCGAAAAACTTACCGAACGCCTGTCCAAGACCGGTATCGATGGCGAGAGTGGTGCGCTTGCACTGGTCATCGAACATGAGGGCGTCGCGATCGGAGATGTAGCCCTGTGGCTCACCGATCACGAGCATCGCCAAGGCGAGATCGGGTGGGTTCTCGACCCGGCACACGGTGGTCGAGGTTTCGCAAGCGAGGCAGTTCAGGCCGTGCTCGCCCTCGGGTTCGACCTCTACAAGCTCCACCGGATCACCGCGCAGATGGACGCTCGCAACAGCGCCTCCGCAGCGCTCGCACGCCGCGTCGGCCTCCGACTCGAAGCACACCACCTTCAGGACTGGTTCAGCAAAGGCGAATGGACCGACACCCTCGTCTATGCGCGACTCGCCTCCGAGCATATGCGCCCATCATCGGGAGCCTAACTGTCGAGCCGCATGCTTGCGGTCCCCGAATCTGGCGTTCTGGTGAGGATCGGTCCTCCACCAGGGGCTTAGGGCTCCTCGTGCTGGACGACTTCGAAGCCCATCGGAGCGACGCTCATCCCCCGGCGCACGTCGTCCTCGTGCCCGCCGTCGGCGCGCGAGGCCCGCCAGGCCTCGTAGTGCTCCCGCGTGGACCAGCGGGTCACGACGAAGTACCGGTCCTCCCCTGCCACCGGCCGCAGGAGCTCGAAGCCCTCGAAGCCCTCGAACCCGTCCACCCTCCTGGCACGCGCGGCGAAGCGTCGCTCGATCTCCGCCTGGGCGCCGTCGGGGAAGGTCAGTGCGGTGATGTTGACGAAGGTCATGTCGGTCTCCTCCTGCTGCAACGGCCGGTCACCGCCTCGACACGGCGACGACCTGCTTAGGCCACACTAACCGACGATGCCGCGGCCCGCACCCGGCCTCCCAGGCCGCCGGCACGGGTAGCGGCGCTCACCGAGACGGCTCTACCGCCGCAGCCGTCCTTGGTTACCCTGGCCCGGTGACACCATCTCCAGCCCTCCGCAAGGACGGGCGCGCGGCCGATGAGCTGCGCCCCGTGACCATCACCCGTAACTGGCTCGACCACGGCGAGGGCTCGGTCCTCATCGAGTTCGGGCGCACGCGCGTGCTGTGCGTCGCCTCCTTCACCGAGGGTGTGCCGCGCTGGCGCAAGGGCGGCGGCCAGGGGTGGGTGACCGCCGAGTACGCGATGCTGCCGCGCGCCGGCTCCGAGCGCAGCGGCCGGGAGTCGGTGCGCGGCAAGGTCGGCGGCCGCACCCATGAGATCTCCCGCCTCATCGGCCGGGCGCTGCGCGGCGTGGTCGACGTCGCCGCCCTGGGCGAGCACACGATCGCCCTGGACTGCGACGTCCTCCAGGCCGACGGCGGCACCCGCACCGCCGCGATCACCGGCGCCTACGTCGCCCTGGCCGACGCCGTCGCCTGGGGCACCGACCGCGGCCTGGTCAAGGCGCGGCCGGGCTCCCCGGTGCTGGCCGACTCCCTGGCGGCGATCAGCGTCGGGATCATCGACGGCGTGCCCTGCCTCGACCTGCCCTACGAGGAGGACGTGCGCGCCCACACCGACATGAACGTCGTGCAGACGGGCGCGGGCAAGTTCATCGAGGTCCAGGGCACCGCCGAGATGGCGCCGTTCAACCGTGACGAGCTGGCCGCCCTGCTCGACCTGGCCTCCAAGGGGACCGCCGAGTTGACTGCCTTGCAGGCCAGGGCGCTGGCAGGCCCCTCGGACACCACCTTCGTGGTCTCAACGCACCCCGACCGGGAGACGGCGGCATGAGCGCCTCGGCACCGGTCGTCCCCACGGGCGCCCGCCTCGTGCTGGCCACCCGCAACCCCGGCAAGCTCGCCGAGCTGCGGGCGATCCTGACCCCCCTCGTCCCGGGCCTGGAGGACCACCACGTCATCTCGGCGGCACAGCTCGACGTGCCCGAGCCGGTGGAGGACGGCCTGAGCTTCGTGGACAACGCCGTCATCAAGGCGCGCGCCCTGTCGGCAGCCACGGGACTGCCCGCGGTGGCCGACGACTCGGGCCTGTGCGTCGACGTGCTGGGCGGGTCCCCCGGGATCTTCTCAGCCCGCTGGTCCGGGCGGCACGGTGACGACGTCGCCAACCTGCGCCTGCTGCTCGACCAGCTCAGTGATGTCGCCGACCCCCACCGCACGGCCCGCTTCACCTGTGCCGCGGTGCTCATGGTCCCCGGATCCCCCGAGCCGGTCGTCATCGAGCGCTCCATGGAGGGCCGGCTGCTCCACGAGCCGACGGGCGAGGGCGGCTTCGGCTACGACCCGGTCTTCGTGCCCACCACCGAGGACGCCGCCGGCACCGGACGCACGACCGCGCAGATGACCCCCGCGGAAAAGAACGCGATCTCCCACAGGGGCCAGGCCTTCCGCGACCTCCTGCCCACCCTGGCCGAGCTGCTGGCACCGGGGCGCTGAGGCCACGAGCCCACCAGTGCTGCTCAGTCCTCCCGGCCGCGCCCGGCCTGGGCGTCGAGGCGGCGTTGGACGGGCTTGGGGACCATCGAGTCGTGGGCCTTGGCGTAGCCGTAGAGGACGCGCCACCCCAGCAGCGCGACCGCCAGAAGGACGAGGCTCATCACCGCCCAGTCCACATCGACCACCCGCCCTGCCCAGGCGCGGGAGGCCGACCACCCCGCCCAGGCGGACACGGTGACAAGCGCCCCGGGTCCGGCGACCTCGAGGTGATCGTCCCCGCGGGCGATGACCAGCGCGAGCAGCCAGCCCAGGGCCAGCCCGGCCAGCGGCCCCCACAGCTGGGACCACCAGCCCGCCGGCGTGCCCGCCAGGGTCTTGGACGAGGCGGCCGCCAGAGCCACCGCCACGGTCACCGCCACCAGGTCGGCGGGCACGACCAGCCACCAGCGCGTCCGGCGCCCCCGCGTCCAGGGCCGGTCCGGCCCATCGGGCACCGCCGGGACGTAGACGAGGCGGGGCGCCTGCCCATCGGGCAGTCCGGGATCAGGCGGTCCGGACACCTCAGATCTCCCAGGTGGCGTCACTGGTCGCGGCGTGGAGGGGGCCGCTGTAGACGGCGGCAGCCTCCCTCAGGGTGTCCGCCGGGTCAGTCCACGGCTGGATGTGGGTGAGCACGAGACGGCGCGCGGGTCGGCGCCCGCCTGCGCCACTGGTCCCGGCGGCCAGCTCACCGGCGCGCCGACCGGTCAGGTGCATCCCGCGGAAGGTGTCGCGTCCCTCAAGGAAGGCCGCCTCGGCCAGCAGCAGGTCCACCCCGTCGGACAGGGCCTCGATGCCTCCGCACAGGTCGGTGTCGCCGGTGAAGGCCATCGCCACCGTGCCCGGCCCGTGCTCACTGGGCCCCTCGATGCGGTAGCCGTAGGACTCCACAGGGTGCAGCGCCGCGAAGGGGGTGATCATCATCGGCCCCACCCGCACCCCCTGGCCGGGCACGGCCGTCACGAAGGCGAACTCGGTGGAGTAGTCCTCCTGCGGCCCGGTGCCGTCGACACCGCGCAGACGGTCGAGCAGCTCGGAGGGCCCCAGTGTCAGGACCGGCCCTAGCGCGCCACCGGGGTGCCAGCGGCGATAGACGTGCATGCCCACGAGGTCGACCATGTGGTCGGCGTGGCAGTGGGAGATGGCCACCGCGTCGATGGCCGCCGGGTCGACGTGCCGCAGCAGCCGTCCCATGGAGCCCGGCCCCAGGTCGAGCAGGACGGAGAAGATCCTCTCCCCCTGCGGGCCCGGCCCCCGGGCCTGAAGGAGGTAGGACGACGCCGATGAGCGCGGTCCCGACATGCTCCCGGTGCAGCCAATGATCGTGAGCTTCATACGCTGTCCTCTTGCGGCGCGGTCAGGGACTGGTGCGGGACCCGCCCACGGGACCCACGGGGTCAGGGCTGGCGGTGGTGCCGGCGGCCCCCGGCTCGGGCCCCCCGCCGGCCGAGGGCTCCGTACGGACCTCAGCGCCGGCGTCGGTGCGGGTGACCCGCCTGACCTCCGGGCCCAGGAAGCGGCGCGCCAGGATGGTGAAGGCGTGCGGGTCGCCGGTCGAGCGGAACTCGTGCTCAGGGGGCCCGGCGTGCTCGTCGCGCAGGAGCTCACGGCGGGCGAGCTCGCGGTAGACGTCCTTGGCCGTCTCCTCACTGGAGGTCACGAGCGTGACCTCCTCCCCCATGACGTAGGAGATGGGGCCGGCCAGCAGCGGGTAGTGGGTGCATCCCAGGATGAGGGTGTCGACGCCGGCGCGCTTGATCGGGGCGAGGTAGCCCTCGGCGGTCGACATGACCTCCGGCCCCGTGGTCACGCCGCGCTCGGCGAGCTCGACGAAACGGGGGCAGGGCACCTGGAGCAGCTCGACGCCGGGGACCGCCGCCAGCGCGTCGGCGTAGGCGCGCGAGTCGACGGTTCCCTGGGTGGCGATAAGACCGACCCGGCCGTTGCGGGTCACGCGCGCCGCGGCGCGGGCGGCGGGGTGGATGACCTCGACCACCGGCACGCCCCGGCCCAGGGTGTAGCGGCTGCGGGCGTCATGCAGGACGGCCGCCGAGGCCGTGTTGCAGGCGATGACGAGCATCTTGACCCCGGAGTCGACCAGCTCGTCCATGATCCCCAGCGCGAGCTCGCGCACCTCGGCAATGGGCCGGGGCCCGTAGGGGGTATTGGCCGTGTCCCCGATGTAGAGGATCTGCTCACCGGGGAGCTGGTTCATCACCGCACGGGCCACGGTCAGACCACCGACTCCCGAGTCGAAGATCCCGATGGCCGCGTCATTCACGCCTGTGAGACTATGCGGCGTCCTCGCCGTCGAGCACAACGGTGACCAGTGATTCGTGCCACCAGGTCAGCATGTCGTAGGAAAGAGCGATCGCTCGGCGCCACCTGGCCTGGTCGTCCTCGTCGGCGGGCGGGTCCTGCCACGCCGTGGCGTGGGCGGCGTGCGCGGCCTCCGCCGAGTCGATGCCCAGGCGCTCGGCCAGCACGAGCCGGACGTCGTTGAGGGCACCGAGCCAGGTCGCCTCCTGGCCGCGGCGCACCAGGACCGCGCCGTCGGCGCCGCTGGGCTCCCGCAGCTGGGCGGCGACCTCGAGCAGGCGCCCCCGCTTGTCGTGGCGCAGCTGGTCGCGCACCATGCCCGCGATCTCGACGGCGACCCCCGGGTCCTCGCAGGCGTCGGGCAGCAGGACGTCGAGCACCGAGGCCAGCGCCGCCTCGACCGCGGGCCGCCGCCCGTGGCCCTCCTCCTCGATGGCGGCCTCGAAGTCGAGGGCGGCCAAGACATCGGCGTCGTGCTGGGACTCCCCGGCCCTCGGGGCGCCCGGTGGCCTCGGGACTCCCGTCCCATCCCCGTGCGGCCCGTGGCCGGGCTCGGCCAGGATGTCGGCGACCTGCTCGAGCAGACCCGCCAGATACTCCCGCTCCCAGGTCTCCAGGGCCGAGGTGTACCCCTGCTCGCCGGCGCTGAAGGCGTGCATCAGCCCTCCCCCTGCCCGGAGCCCGGCCAGGCCAGGGGCTCGATCGTGGCGCGCAGCCCGTAGGAGTGCATCGAGGTGACGTCGACCTCCATCCTCTCGCGCGTCCCGCGCGAGAGGATGGCGCGGCCGTGGGTGTGGACCTCCATCATGCGGCGCCGGGCCAGTGGCACCGAGAAGCCGAAGTAGGAGTGGAACACCCAGGTGACGTAGTCCATCGTGTTGACCGGGTCGTCGTGGACGACGGTGCACCACAGGCGCTGGGGCTCGACACGGGCGTCATCCATGACCTCGGGGTCGGCTGCCGGAGCTGTGCGGGACATACGGCCAGGGTAGCTGGGCCTCCCCCGCCCGCGTCCCAGGCGGGCCGTGCCCGGCGACGGCGGCGCGCGCCTGGGACGCGGCACCCCGGCGCGGGCGGTGCCGGGTGAGACCGGTCCGCACCCGCCGGGGCGAACGAGTAGGTTGACGGTCATGGCACCTTCGCAGCCGGCGGCCCTCGACCCGACCTCGCCCAGCACCTCCTTGCTCACCGACATGTACGAGCTGACGATGCTCCAGGCCTCCCTGCGGGCCGGCACCGCCGAGCGCGCCAGTGTCTTCGAGCTGTTCGGGCGGCGCCTGCCCTCCTCGCGGCGCTTCGGTGTCGTGGCCGGCACGGGGCGCCTCCTGGACGCTATCGAGGCCTTCACCTTCACCCCCGCCCAGATCGACTTCCTCCACCGCACAGGGGTGGTCGACGACACGACACTGGACTACCTGCGCGGCTACCGCTTCACCGGGTCGGTGCGCGGCTACGCCGAGGGCGAGTGCTACTTCTCGGGCTCGCCGCTGCTGACCGTCGAGGGGACCTTCGCCGAGGCCTGCATCCTGGAGACCGTGGCACTGTCGATCTACAACTACGACTGTGCCGTCGCCTCGGCCGCCTCGCGGATGACGATCGCCGCCCACGGCAGGCCCTGCGTCGACTTCGGCGCGCGCCGCGCCCACGAGCAGGCGGCCGTGGCCGCCGCCCGGGCCGCCGTCGTCGGGGGCTTCATCGCCACCAGCTGCCTGGAGGCCGGTATGCGCTATGGCATCCCGACCGTGGGCACCTCGGCGCACTCCTTCACCCTCCTGCACGACTCCGAGGAGGAGGCCTTCGCCGCTCAGGTGGCCAGCCTCGGCCCGGGCACGACGATCCTCGTCGACACCTACGACATCGCCCGGGGGGTCGAGCGGGCGGTCGCCGCGGCCCGGGCCGCGGGCGGAGAGCTGGGGGCGGTGCGCCTCGACTCCGGGGACCTCGTGGCCGAGGCCTTCAAGGTCCGTGCCCAGCTCGACGCGCTGGGCGCCACGACGACGAGGATCACCGTGACCAACGACCTCGACGAGCACGCCATCGCCGCCCTGGGCGCCGCACCGGTCGACTCCTACGGGGTGGGCACCAAGCTGGTCACCGGTTCGGGGCGCCCGACGGCGGCGCTCGTCTACAAGCTCGTCGAGCGCGCCGACGCCCAGGGCGTGATGCAGGAGGTCGCCAAGTTCTCCGAGGGGGGCAAGGCAACGGTCGGAGGGCGCAAGTGGGCCGGCCGCGTCGTCGACGCCTCGGGCTCGGCCTCCGAGGAGCTCGTCGTGTCGGCCCGCTCGCAGGACGAGGCCCTGGAGGCCCTGGCGGAGGCGGGCGCCCGCCCGCTGGAGGTCGAGCTGGTCAAGGACGGCCGGATCGTCGAGGAGCACCGGGGCACCGGGGCGCTGACGGCCGCCGCCGAGCGGCACCGGGTCTCGCGCGCCGAGCTGCCCTACCCGGCCTGGCGGCTGAGCGAGGGCGAGCCCGCGGTGCCCACCCGCCACCTCGACCTCGACGGGCGCAGCGCGCAGCGCCGCTGACCGGCCGGGCCGTGCGCCTCAGCGTCTGCCGACGAACCAGCGGCGCAGGGTCTCGACACGCTTGACGATCTCCTCGGTCGAGGCCTGGGCCACCTCGGGGCCACCGCACACCCGGCGCAGGTCGGTGTGGACCACGCCGTGGGGCTGGCCGGAGCGACGCGACCAGGCCGCGACGAGCTGGGACAGCTCCTTGCGGGCCGCGGCCCGCTTGCGCGCGTCGTCGACCCCCGAGTTGTCCCGCCGCCGCTGGGCGGCGGCCGCCTGCCTCTTCTGGGCCGAGATCTGCCTGTCCTGACGCTGGCGCAACAGCGCCGTGACCTGCTCGGGCTCGAGCAGGCCGGGCAGCCCCAGGTACTCCTGCTCCTCGACGCTTCCCACCATCGCGCCGGTGCCGAACTCACCGCCGTCGAACAGGACGCGGTCGAACTCTGCGGTGGCCTCCATCGCCTCGAAGGCGCCGAACAGGTCGTCCGAGGCCCGCTCCTGCCGGTTGGCCTCGGCGATGAGCCGGTCCTCGGGGGCGAACAGCGCGTCCTCGTCGACCGCCCGCGGCCCGCCTAGCACGTGGTCGCGCGCCACCTCCATCTCTCCGGCCAGGCCCAGCAGCGGGCTGACCGAGGGCAGGAAGACGCTGGCTGTCTCCCCGCGCGCCCGCGAGCGCACGAAGCGGCCCACCGCCTGGGCGAAGAACAGCGAGGTCGAGGTCGAGGTGGCGTAGACCCCGACCGCGAGTCGGGGCACGTCGACTCCCTCGGAGACCATGCGCACCGCGATCATCCACCGGTCGGTCGAGGCCGAGAACGCCTCGATGCGGCTCGAGGCGCCCGAGTCGTCGGACAGGACGACCGTGGGCTGCTCGCCGGTGACCGCACGCAGCTGTGCGGCATAGGCCCGCGCCGCGGCCTGGTCGGTGGCGATGACCAGCCCGCCGGCGTCGGGAACCTGGCGGCGGACCTCGGTCAGGCGCTGGTCGGCGGCGGCCAGCACCGCGGGGATCCACTCGCCCCCGGGGTCCAGGGCGGTGCGCCAGGCCTGGGACTCCAGGTCCTTGGTCAGCGGCTCGCCCAGGCGGGCGGCGACCTCGTCGCCCGCCTTGGTGCGCCAGCGCATCTCACCGGAGTAACTCATGAACATGACCGGGCGCACGACCCCGTCGCGCAGCGCCTCGGCATAACCGTAGGTGAAGTCCGCCCGGGACCTGCTGGCTCCCCCCTCCTCCGTGATGTAGCGGACGAAGGGGATGGCGGCCTCGTCGGAGCGGAAGGGCGTGCCGGTCAGGGCCAGGCGGCGCCGGGCGGGCGTGAAGGCCTCGCGGATCGCGTCCCCCCAGGAGCGGGCGTCCCCGCCGTGGTGGATCTCATCGAGGATGACCAGGGTGCGCGCGGCGTCGGTCCGGGCGCGGTGGAGGTTGGGGTTGGCGGCGACCTGTGCGTAGGTGAGGGCCACGCCGTCGAAGCGCGAGCCCAGGGCGCCCTGGCTGTTGGTGTAGCTGGGGTCAATGTGGATGCCCACGCGCGCCGCCGCCTCGGCCCACTGGTACTTGAGGTGCTCGGTGGGGCACACGACGGTTACCTTGTGGACCTCCCCGCGCGAGAGCAGCTCGGCGGCCACCCGCAGGGCGAAGGTGGTTTTGCCCGCCCCGGGGGTGGCCACGGCCAGGAAGTCCTCGGGCAGGTCTCGCAGGTAGGCCTCCAGGGCCGCCGCCTGCCAGGCGCGCAGCGGCCGCGTCGTGCCCCAGGCGGCACGCTGCGGGTAGGCCGGGGGCAGGTGCTCCGCGGCGAAGATGGAGGGCTGGGTCGGGAGGTGGCGCTGTGCCTGGGAGCCGCGCGCCGAGCTCACCGACCGCCTCGCCCGAAGGGGAAGCGGGGGCCGCGCAGGCCGCGCCCTCCCGATCCCTCCGAGTGCAGCTCGTCGTAGATCTGCTTGCAGGTGGGGCACACCGGGTACTTCGACGGGTCGCGCCCCGGGGTCCAGACCTTGCCGCACAGGGCGACGACGGGACGCCCGGTGGCGGTCGAGGCCTCGATGCGGTCCTTGCGCACGTAGTGCGCGAAACGGTCGGCGTCGCCGTCGTCGGTCGACTGGAGCTCCTCACGCTCCAGGACCGCCGTGCCCACCGACTGGCCGGGGTCGGCGCCCGGGTCGGCGGGCGAACCGGGGTCGGCGGGGTCGGCGCTGGAGCTGAACTGACGCATGGCCCCAGTGTAGGCCGCCGGCCCCCGCCGACCATGGCCGCCCCCTGTGGCGGCGCTTACCCCGGCCGTGCCGGCGCCCGGCCACCGCGGGGCGCCGTGGCTCAGTGCCGGAGCAGGCTCGCTGCCTCGGGGTCGACCAGCACGAGGGCGTCGGGGTGGTTCTGCATGACGGTGGCGGGCCACTGGGGGCTCAACTCGCCCTCGACCAGCTGGGCGATGGCCTGCGCCTTGTTCCGACCGGTGGCGATGAGCAGGAGCTTGCGCGCCCTCATGATCGTGCTCAGGCCCTGGGTGAGGCAGTGGGTGGGGACCGCCGCCACGTCGCCGTCGAAGAAGCGGGCGTTGTCCCGCCTGGTCTGCTCGGCCAGGACACCGACATGGGTCACCGAGTCCAGCGCGCCCCCGGGCTCGTTGAAGCCGATGTGCCCGTCGGTGCCGATGCCCAGGATCTGCAGGTCGCAGTAGCCCGCCCGGGCCATCTGCGCCTCGTAGTCCTCACAGGCGGCCTGGAGGTCCTTGCTCAGGGCGTCGGGGCCGTGCAGCGCGCCCGGGGCCATGTCGATCCGGGAGCGCAGGTTGGTCTCCATGAAGGTCGAGTAGCGCTCGGGGTGGTCGGCGGGCAGGCCCACGTACTCGTCGAGCATGAAGCCGGTGACGTCCTTGAAGGAGATCCTGCCGACCTCGTAGCGGCGGACGAGCTCGTCGTACAGCGGCAGCGGGCTGGATCCGGTCGCGGTGCCCAGGACGGCGTCCGGCTTGGCGAGCAGCAGCTCCTCGACCACGTCGGCGGCGCGCTGGGCGATGAGCTGGGCACTGTCCAGGATGATGAGCTCCACGGCGGCTTCCCTTCGTTGGGTGGGGCTGTGTCGTCCCCGGGGCGGGTGCGGGCGCGACGCAGCGCCCGCACCCAACGGTAGGTCACCTTCCGGGGTGGTGCACTGCAGCGGCTCAGCGCGCGTCCCCGTGGCCCGGCCAGGAGCGGATGGTGGTCAGCACGGGCACGTAGCGCCGGTCGAGCAGTCCGCCCGCCCACACGATCCCGGCCCAGGCCAGGCCTGCTCCCCAGGAGGCGCCCAGGACCAGGAGGACCGGCGACCAGGCCCACGCGCCGTGCGCGAGGACGAGGACAAGGCCGACCAGCACGGGGGCCGCCATCACCATGATGATGAGCAGCCCGATCGTCTGGAGGAGTCCTGCGATCATCGTCATGCCCGATCCGCGCGACTTCATCGGGTTCTCCCCCGGGGCGTGGGTCAGGTAGGGCATGAGGACGCATGTGCCGCAGGACCATGCCAGCGCCGCCCCGTAGGCGCCCAAGGACGCGCCCAGGACGGCGGGGGCCGCAGGCCACCGTCCCGTCCACGCCGCGCAGACGACCGTCAGGACGAGGACCACGGGCATCTGCCAGGTCGCCATGGCCAGCGCGCGCCCGGCCAGGTCGTCACGTCCGCGCAGCCCGGCCGACACGTGGGTCCACAGGGCGGTGGAGTCGTAGGCGAGGTCGTCGTGCACCGCCCAGGCGCACATCAGCGCCAGGAAGGGCGGCAGGCCCAGGAGCGGGACCGGCGCCTGGCCCAGGCCCCAGGACAGGGCCCAGGCGCCGTCGCCCATGTCGACCTGGACGCTGCCCGAGGCCAACCCCATGACACCGACCGCCAGGATCAGCACCGGGATGACCAGGACGCTGAGGATGACGACGAAGTAGCGCGGGTCGGTCCGCCAGTAGCGCAGGCACCTGGCGGCAACGGCGGCGGCCGGGCCGGGGGCGATGCGGGCCAGGCGCCGCTGCCAGGGCAGTGCGCCGCCGGAGGCCGCCGCGCCGGCGGGCATCCGCTCCGAGGCGCGGCGGCCGGCCGAGCGGGCCGGCCCGGTCATGACGCGGGCGACGACCCGGCCCCACAGGGGAACGAGGGCCAGCGGCAGCACGACGGCGCCCACGGCCATGGCCACCGCCGGCCCGGTGCGGCCCTGGGCCAACAGGCCCGGCGCGTTGGTCGCCCAGCCCATGGGGGTCAGCCCCAGGGCCCGGCCCGCCGCATCGAGCCGGCTGAGATCAAGGTTGCCGCTGGCCTCCAGGGCGTTGATCACCGAGGGAATGAAGGCCGCCGCCAGGACGACGACGCCGCCGACCAGCGCCACGAGGTCGCGTCCGCGCCGGGAGGTCGAGACCCCAACGCCCACGACGATGATCTGCGAGGCCAGGACGCAGGTGCCCAGTGCCGCGGGGGCCAGGGCCAGGGCCAGCAGGGCGCTGGCCCCGTGCCCCGCCATCGCCCACACGAGCGCGGGCAGGCACAGGACGACCGCGGTGCTCAGCCCGGGGACCCCGCAGGCCGAGGCCACGGCCAGACCGGCCGCCAGGCCGCGTGAAGGGGCAATCCACGGGGCCAGGGCACGGGGGTCGATCA
This sequence comes from Actinomyces sp., assembly GCF_030524025.1. Classification (GTDB taxonomy): domain Bacteria; phylum Actinomycetota; class Actinomycetes; order Actinomycetales; family Actinomycetaceae; genus Actinomyces. The sequence continues at coordinate 56,666 of NZ_JAUNHI010000012.1, forward strand.
TCGAGTCGGCCCCGGTCATGAGCAGCGGCACGACCACCCACCCGATGACGGTCAGCGCCCCCAGCCCCGCCAGGACGGGGGAGGCGGCCTGCGGCGCCCACGCGCCCAGCGCCGCCGCGCCCCAGGAGAGGGTCAGCACGGCCCCGGCCCCGCAGCACAGGGCCAGGGCGGTGCCGACCGCGGCCCAGGCGTCGGTCCTCAGCGTGTTGAGGGTCAGGCGCCACCTCAGGCGGACGAGGGTCGCAACCATGCCAGCCCCTCCCTGGTCCTGGGCGCGCCCACGAGCTGGGCGAAGCGGTCCTCGAGGTCTCCGCCGTCGGCCACCTGCTCCGTGGTGCCCGCGGCGATGACCCGCCCGTGGTGGATGATGGCCACGTGGGAGCAGAAGCGCTGGACAGTGGCCATGACGTGGCTGGAGATGACCACGGTGCCCCCGGCCGCGGCGAAGTCGGACAGGATGCCCTGGATCGTCTGGGCTGACAGGGGGTCGACCGCCTCGAAGGGCTCGTCAAGCACGAGGACTGCCGGGGAGTGGACGAGCGCGCAGGCCAGGTGCACCTTCTTGCGCATGCCCGCGGAGTAGTCGGCCACGAGCGTCCTGCCGGCCTCCCACAGTCCCAGGACGTGGAGGAGCTGGGTGGCGCGGGCGGTCACGACCTCCCGGGTCATGCCGCGCAGCAGACCGGCGTAGCTGACCAACTCCAGGCCATCGAGGCGGTCGAAGGTGCGCAGCCCGTCGGGCAGGACGCCCAGGTGTGGCTTGGCGCGCCCCGGGTCGGCCCACACATCGACGCCGTGGACCACCGCGCGCCCTGCGTCCGGGACGAGCAGCCCCGTGGCCATGGACAGGGTCGTTGTCTTGCCCGCGCCGTTGGGCCCGACGAACCCGTAGATCGACCCCGTGGGCACCGTCAGGGACAGGTTGTTGACCGCCATCGTCGATCCGAAGCGCTTGACCAGGCCCTCGAGCTCCAGCGCCCGGGTTCCCGCCCCGGGCCGCGGGTCCGCGAAGGCGGAGACCACGGGTGAGCCCGTCAGGGGCGTGTCGGACGTCCCGGGTGCCGACGTCTGTGGAGTGCTCATGGATCGATCATCAGTGCACGCTCCGGCTCATCACATCCTCCGCTGGGATGAACGTCAGTTGCCAGGGCGCCACGGCATGATCCATGGACGCAGGACGGCGCGCCGCCCCGGTGGGACGGCGCGCCGTCAGCAGTGCGACGCGGGCCTCCTGCCAGGAGGGGCCCTGCCGCTCAGGCAGCAGTCACTTGGCGACAGCCTTCTTGAGGGCGGAGCCGACAGTCAGCTTGACGCCGTATCCGGCCGGGATCTGGATCTCCTCACCGGTGCGGGGGTTGCGACCGGTGCGCGCGGCACGCTCCACACGCTCGACACCCATGAGACCGGTGATCTTCACGGCCTCGCCCTTGGCGACGTTCTCAACGAGGACGTCCTGGAAGGCTCCGAGGAAGGCGTCGGCGTCGGTCTTGGTCAGACCGGCCTTCTCAGCGATGGCAGCGATGAGCTCGGTGCGGTTGACGGACATGTATCAGCCTCTCAATCGTGGGTTGGCACCTTCCGTACCGGTGCCAATGGCCTCAACGCTATGCACAAACCGGACGATTTGTCAGATATGACGGGGTTTCCTCGGCGTGGCGACCGATAATGCAACCCTCACGCGCCCCGTGCATCACATCTGTCACTTCCGACCCAGCTACGTGCCGGCCTTCCGCCCGCCGCCGACCCGCCCGGTGCGGGGCCCCCGGGCCGGGTCGGGGCGCGGCCGGCCCGCTCAGGCCTTGGCCGAGCCGACGTCGACGAAGGACAGGCCCGGCAGGGCGATCGGTTTGAAGCCCGGCAGCGTCGAGGCGTCGTAGGCCGTCGGCGTGATGCGGTGGAACAGCGGGTAGAGCGGGACCTGCTCGGCGATGATGTCGAAGGCCCTGCGCCAGGCGGTCAGCCGCGGCCCGCCGGTCAGGCCGACGGCCTCGTCCAGCGCCGCCTGCACCGCGAGGTAGGACTCGGAGCCCTTCCAGCGCACCCGGGTGTCGGCCCACAGGTCCGAGGAGTAGAACCAGCGCAGGAGCAGGTCGGCGTCGGCCCCGAAGATCGAGGGGTCCTCGGGGGCGAACAGGACGTCGACGACCTCTTGACCGGAGTCGATGGCCTCGTAGGCGGCCGCCGCCTGCCGCTCGGTGAACGTGACGGGCACGCCGAGCGCCTCGAGGTTCTTCTTGATGATCGGTCGCACCCCCGCCAGCAGCGTGTGGTCGGTGCACATCGCCCGGATCGCGGTGATACCGGCCTCGGCCAGGAGGGAGGCGGCACGGGCCGGGTCATAGCCGTAGACGGTCGCGGCCTTCCTGTAGGCGGGGTGGCCCTCCTGGACGTAGCAGGTGGCGGGCGTGGCCAGGCCCGCCATGCCCGTGGTGCAGATCTCCTCGTAGTCCAGGGCGTACATGATCGCCTGGCGGGCCCGGGTGTCGGACAGGGTCGAGCAGTTGAACATGGCGAACACGGGGGCGAAGGCCTGCTCGCGGGCGACCGTGACCGGGTTGGCCATCGTCGGCAGGTCGGCCAGGGGGGCGGCGTTGATGACCTGCACGGTTCCCGAGACGATGGCGTTGGCGCGGGCGGTGGCGTCGGGCAGGACCTGCCAGGTCATCGACTTGGCCAGGGCCGGCAGGGGCCCGTTGTAGTGGTCGTTGCGCTCGAAAACGACGGTCTGGCTCTGGGCGCCGTTGTCGGTCATCCTGTAGGGGCCCGAGCCCACCGGCATCGAGTCGAAGCCCTCGGGGTCGGCCTCGACCACCTCCCGGGGGACGATCTTGACCACCGAAAGCCGCTCGGACACGAGCATGTACGGGATCTTCGTCGTGACCGTGATGGTGGTCTCATCCTTGATCGTCACCGCCTCGAGGAAGTCGAGGAACTTGGTGTAGACGGAGCCGTTGGCGGGGTCGAGGACCCGCTGGAAGGAGAACAGGACGTCCTCGACGGTCACCGGCGACCCGTTGGAGAACACCGCGCCCTTGCGCAGGGTGACCTCGTAGGTCGTGTCGTCGATCGCCGAGGGCAGGTCGTCGCCCAGGGCGGCGTAGACCTGACGGTCCTCGGGATGGAGCTCGGTCAGCCCCTCCATCGTGTGCCAGTTGGCCGCCAGCGCCAGGGCGCCGGTGGTCCGCATCGGGTCGTAGCCGTGCCCGCCCACCGCCTCGGAGAGACCGGCCGTGATCACTCCGTCGGGGATCGCCGCGGCCACGGTCGGCGTTGTGGTCGCCGGCGCGGAGGATCCGCGCCCCAGGGAGCAGCCGGCCGGCCCTGCGCACAGCGCGGCCGCGCCTAGGACTGGGGCGAGCCGGAGCGCGTCGCGCCGTGATACGCCCGGGGCCCCGGGGACGCCGGGCGAGACCGATGCCATGGTTGCCTCCCGCCCAGAACGTCCGTTGTCGGATATCGCTAGAGCGACTCTAACAAACCGGCAGGCCCCGAGCAGCCGGTGTCCAGGATCACATGCGACGGGACGGCTCCGGCCCCTCCAGGATGACCGAGGATTTCAGGGACGGCACGGCCGGGCGCCACAATGGTGGTGCCACTGGGGCCCTCCCTACCCACGAGCCCACCCACGAACCCAAGGAGACAGCGCATGGCACTGGGCCGTCGCCATCCCACCCGTCCCTCCTCCCCCGACGCCGCCCCCTCCTCCGCGCCGCGCGGCGCTCAGGACTCCGTCGATGCCATACCGCCCCTGGGCCGGCTGACGGTCCTGGGTGTCCAGCACGTCCTGGCCTTCTATGCCGGAGCCGTGGTCGTCCCGCTGGTCATCGCCACGGGTCTGGACCTGGACGCGGCCACGACCATCCACCTCATCAATGCAGACCTGTTCACCTGCGGCATCGCCACGATCATCCAGTCTGCGGGGCTGGGTCCGCGGATCGGGGCGCGCCTGCCCCTCATCCAGGGGGTGACCTTCACGGCGGTCTCGCCCCTGATCGCCATCGGCCTGGCGGCCTCCGACGGCCAGGGCGGCACCGGCGGGCTGGCGGCCATGTACGGCTCGATCATCGTCGCGGGAGCGGCCACCTTCCTCCTGGCACCGTTCTTCGCCAGGCTCCTGCGCTTCTTCCCGCCGGTGGTCACCGGCACCCTGCTGACGGTCATGGGCACGACCCTCATGAGCGTGTCGGCCTCCGACATCCTGGCCTGGGGCGCCGGTGCGGGCGAGGGTCAGGACGCCGGCGCCCTGACCGTCAAGGGCCTGGCCTACGCCCTGCTCACCATCGTCCTCATCGTCGGGGTGCAGCGCGTCTTCAAGGGGTTCATGGCCACGATCTCGGTGCTCGTCGGGCTCGTGGCGGCCACCGTCGTCGCCACCGTCCTGGGCGACGCCGACTTCTCCGGGGTCTCCCAGGTCGAGGCGATCGGGCTGACGACCCCGTTCTTCTTCGGCCTGCCCCAGTTCACGCTCACCGGCATCGTCTCGATGCTGGTCGTCATGGCCGTCACCGCCGTCGAGACCACCGGGGACGTCTTCGCCACCGGGGAGATCGTGGGGCGGCGCATCACGCCCAGGCACATCGCCAACGCCCTGCGGGCCGATGGGCTGTCAACGGTGCTGGGCGGGGTCCTCAACTCCTTCCCCTACACGTGTTTCGCCCAGAACGTCGGCCTGGTGCGCCTGACCCGCGTCACCTCCCGCTGGGTCGTCACCTGCGCGGGGGTCATCATGATCATCCTGGGGCTGCTGCCCAAGGCGGCGGCCGTCGTGGCGGCGATCCCCCAGCCGGTCATCGGCGGGGCCTCCCTGGCCATGTTCGCCTCGGTGGCGGTCGTGGGCATCCAGACCCTGGGGAAGGTCGACATGCACGACAACCGCAACGCGGTCATCGTCTCGACCTCCTTGGGCCTGGCCCTGCTCGTGACCTTCAAGCCCGAGATAGCCACCGCCATGCCCTCCTGGCTGGCGATCCTCTTCGGCTCGGGGGTGACCATCGGCGCGCTGAGCGCGATCGTGCTCAACATCCTGTTCTTCCACCTCGGGCGCCAGCACGGGCCGGACGTGGCGCGCGTCGAGGGGCGCGTGGCCAGCCTCGAGGAGGTCAACGCGATGTCGGCCCAGGAGTTCGTCGACGTCTTCGCGGGGATGTACGTCGGTGCCACCTGGCCGGCCGAGCGGGTCTACGACCAGCGCCCCTTCGCCTCGGTGGCGGCCCTGCGCCAGGCCTTCGAGGACGTCGTGCTCACTGCCTCCCCCGCCGAGCACGAGGCGCTCATCAATGGCTACAGCGACGTCGTCGACCTCCTGCTCGACGCCGAGGGGGACTCCCGGGCCCGCCTCGACACGGCCTCGCTCGCCCTGGGGGTGCTCGACGACGCCCAGGAGGCCGAGCTGCGCGCCCTGGACGAAGCCTACCGGGACAAGTTCGGGCGGCCCCTGGTCATGTGCGTCAGCCGCCTGGCCGACGCCTCCCAGCTCATCGCCCGGGGCTGGAACCGCGTGGAGTCCTCCCCGACGCGGGAGGCGCGCGTGGCCCTCGGCGAGGTCATCGACATCGCCGATGAGCGCTTCGATGAGATGATCGCCGACGCCAACCCGATCCGCTCAGCCTGGGCCCGCACCTTCGAGCAGCTCGACTGAGGCTCCGGTGAGGCTCCGGTGAGGCTCCGGCCGCGGGCCGACGAGCTCGGGCCGGGAAACGACGGTGGCCCGTGGCCCGGGTTGTCTCTCCCGGGCCACGGGCCCTCGTCATCGAGGCGCCGGCCCAACCCGGTGTTCCCAGTTCCGGGGGCGGCGGCCTCCTTCGCCAGAGCGACGAGGCGGGGCTCCCTTCGACCCCTCCCGTCTCGGCTGCGGGCCGGTCATCAGGTTCCCCAACCCTCGTGGCCCGCCTCCGTCCGGCGGCAGTAACTATGTAACCCGCCCATCCTGGGCACTGCCCCCCTGCAAGCCTGTGAGGCACCTAGGAAATGCGCCGCCTCCCACCGGCCCGGGGGCAGGAACGACGATGCCCCCGGGGCCCAAGGGCCTCGGGGGCATCGTCATGCGTGGAGATGCGGGGAATCGAACCCCGGTCCGACGGTGGTGCAACAGGACTTCTCCGGGTGCAGTCCGCTAGCGATGTTCTCAGCCCCGGCGTCTCACGCGGACAAGGACGCCGACGGACTCAGCCACCTGGGTGTTCCGAGGCCCCCGGTGGCGAGGGGCCTCAGCAGTGGCTTCCTAGATGACGCCAGGAACCGGGGCGGAAGCGCTCCCCGGGCTGACGGACTTCGAGGCTCGCTCAGGCGGCGAGGGCGAAGTCGGTGCGAGAGTTATCGGCACCTATTGGTTCGCACAGAGCGTTGACGAGATGACTGTGCATCCTCGACCCGCTTCCCCTGAACCCACGACCGTCGTCGAAACCGATCATCCCCTGTGCAGTTGTCACCGGTGGGCCCGCGGGGCCACCGCAACGTGCTCGTCACCGAGCGGTGCACCACTGTAACAGGGCATCGCCCGAGAATCATCCCGTCGCTCGGCTCACACCGCGCCGGGCGCCCGGGCCGCGTGGCCCTCGGCGACCAGACAGATCTCCTCGGCGACCTGGAGCGGGGCATCGACCATCGTCAGGTGCCGGCAGCCGGGCAGGCGCCGCAGGCGGGTGGCGGCGAAGGAGGAGTGGAGGACCGCCGCCTCGACGAGGGGCACCGGAGGCGGCGCCTCGACGATGACGGCGCCGACGGGCGCGGGGGTCTTCTGCGCCTCCCGGAGGCGCTCGAGCTCGGCGGCCTGGGCCGGGAAGGCCATCCACTCGGCGGTGCCGGCCGCCAGGGACCGCCGGCTCGCCCACGTCTCACGCCACCGGGAGGTGTCGATCAGCTCGGGCCGCACCGTCTGCGACTTCAAGCCGCGGCGCCAGATCCTGGCCACGGGACGCCGCACCGGCCCGTGTCCCAGGAGCAGGTCGGCGGCCCGCCAGGCCAGCTCGGCCCCGATGCGTCCCCCCACGCGGGCGCCAGCCGTGATGGCGGGGTCGACCAGGACGACACCGGCCACGAGCCCGGGGCGGGTGCGTGCCAGGGCCTCGGCTTGGAAGGCCGCCATCGAGTGGGCCACGACGATGACCGGCCCCGGCTCCGTGTCCCGCAGGAGGTCGGCCAGGAAGCGCGTCTCACCGGCGAGCGTGGGAAGGGCGGTGCAGCTGGTCCCCCGCCGCCCCGGCCGGTCGACGGCGATGATCCGGCGGCCCGGCAGGGCGGCGATCACCTCGTCCCATCCCACGGCGGCCAGGGCGCAGCCGTTGAGCAGGACGATGCCGGGCCCCGCGCCGTCGCGGGTGTGGACGGTGTGCCCGTCGGGGTAGCGGCGCTCAGGCATGCGACCTCCCGGGAATGCGCCAGGCCAGCAGTGCGATCCAGCCCGAGCACAGAACCACCTGGATGGCTTGGACGGGGCCCTGCGTGCCGGGGGCCCAGGAGGGCAGGACGACGGTGGCGGCCATGAGCACCGCCACGACGACGGCCAGCCCCGCCGTCAGGCGCGCCGGGCCCCTCCACCCGCCGCGGGAGGCCAGGCCCACGGCCGACAGGCCGATCGTCGCCACGAGCGAGACCGACACGGGCACCGAGCAGGCCTCGTGCGGGTGCCTGGTCAGGCTGGGGGTGGCTGCGCACAGGGGGTCGCGGCTCTCGGCGCACGGGAGGTTGAACACGACGTCGAGGGCGGTGCCGACCCCGACGGCCAGGAGCTCGGCGGCATCCTGCTCGCCGCGCCGGGGCTGGGGGCCGGAGTCGCCCGCCATCCAGCGGGGCAGGGTGACGAAGCCCTCGGCCAGACCCATGGCCAGGGCGACCTGTGGGAGGTCGCCGCCGTCGTGGTAGCAGATGAGCCGTGGGTGCCACTGCGGGTCGTACTTGGCGTTGGAGCGGTAGAGGGACTCCAGCTGCCACCAGCGCGAGGCGAGCAGGAGGACGCGCCGCCACAGGCGGCGCAGCGGCCCCGTCCCGAGCCGGGCGCCCTCGGCGAAGGCAGAGCGGAAGACGGCGAAGTTGAGGGAGATCCTCGTGATCCCCAGGTCCGCGCCCTCAGCGACGACCGTGGCGACCATCAGCTCGGTCACCCCGTTGTCGGCCCGGGGGTGGCGCCGCATGACGTCGAGGCTGAGCCCGTCGCCGCCCCACGGTGCGAAGGACAGCAGGGCGGCGACCCGCCCGCGCCCGTCGCCGTCGGGGAAGAGCGCCTCGACCATGACGCAGTGGCCGTCGGAGGGGTCGGCCAGGCGCCCCAGTGCCATGGAGAAGCCGCGCTCGGCCGTGGGCCAGGTCGAGGGGTCGCCCAGTGGGTCGCCCGAGGCCAGGGCCACGCCCTGCTCGACCCGGTAGGTGACGCCGCCGTGCTCGGTGAGCAGGGCCGACTTGTCGCGCCGGGTCCCGAAGTACCCCAGGGAGTCGGTGGGGAACTGGGCGAGCAGGCCGCGCACGCGGCGCTCCTCCTCCAGGGTCATGCGCCCGGCCTCCTGCTGGGAGCGCATGACGCTACAGAAGAAGGCGAGCACACCGGCGGCCCACCCCAGCCCCAGCAGGCTGCGCAGCCAGGCGTGATTGGAGGCGCCGACGAGCACGTCGATGAGCGGGCGCGCCCCCACGCACGACAGGACGAAGGTGAGGGCCACGACGAGGGCGGTCACGGCGCCCGACACGAGCAGGAAGATGCCCAGGGCCCGGCGGATGTGGCCCGGCCGGGAGCGCACCGGGTAGGCGCGGCGGTAGACGGCCATGGCCATGAGCAGGCCGAGGAGCACCGCGATGTTGAGCACGAGCGCGTACCTCTCGGCGCCCACCCCGGGCAGGTCGGGGTTGACAAGCACCGCGAGCAGAACCAGGCCGAAGAGAACCAGCGCGAGGGCCACCAGGCCGGTCATGGCCACCCAGGCGGCTCGCCTGCGGCGCTCCAGGCCGGCGGCCAGGATGAGTGCGACGACGGCGGACAACCAGTCGACGAAGGGCAGCGGGATGATCCACACCAAGAGGAAGTCGAGCACCGCCTCGACCCCGGGCACCGCCCCCAGGAGACTGTAGGCCAGCGCCAGCAGCGCCACCCCGTACAAACACCGCGGCAGCACACCGACGATCAGTGGGTCATGCTCCCTCATGGTCGGTATCACTCCTCCTCGACACTGAGCACGCCCCGGGCGGGACGTGGCGGCGACCGTATCGACATGCCGCGCCTGCCCGGACACCGCGCCGGGTCCCGGGGACACCCGCCGCTGGGCGCCCCCGGTCCGGGGAGGAACCGTGCTCAGCCCTGGCGCCGGTTGGCGGCCGCCATCGCCCGGGCGGCCTCCCGGTTGTCCTGGGCCTCGCGCAGGGCCTGACGCTTGTCCCAGTCCTGCTTGCCGCGGGCCAGGGCGATCTCGAGCTTGGCCCGCCCGCCGAGGAAGTACAGCTCGAGGGGCACGACGGTGTAACCCTTGGCCTGGACACGCTGGGCGAGCCGGGTCAGCTCGGAGCGGTGGAGGAGCAGCTTGCGCTTGCGGCGCGGGGAGTGGTTGTTCCAGGTGCCCTGGAGGTACTCGGGGATGTGCGCTCCCTGCAGCCAGGCCTCGCCGTTGCGGTCGAACTCGACCCAGGCCTCGGTCAGGGAGGCCCGGCCCATGCGCAGTGCCTTGACCTCCGTGCCGGTCAAGACCAGCCCGGCCTCGTAGCGGTCCTCTAGGACGTAGTCGTGGCTCGCCCGGCGGTTGCGGGCCACCGTCGTGTGGGCATCGGCGGCCGCCTTGGCACGCTGCCCCGGCGTGGGCCTCTTGGGCCGGTCCTGCCTGGTGGACACCGGCGCCTCCTCTCCTGTCTGCTCATCGGCCCGCGCGCCCTCTGGGCGGGTGCGGGCGCGCCCACGACCGGGCGCGGGGCCATAGCCTACGCGAGCCTGGATGATTGATTCCAAGGGGTGGGCTGGGAGATGCGAGCCGGGCCGCGCCGTGGCGGTGCTCGTCGAACCGCGAGATCGGGACATATGACACCCCGAGATCGGGAGATATGACACGGCGTGGGGCAGGACCGTCCTGAGGCGGGCCGTGGCGGGCGGCCTGACGACGGCGCCCACCCTCGCCCGGAGGGGATCGCCCGCTCCGGAGTCAATCATCGAGGAGGGCCGACGTGCCGGCCCGTCGCATCAGAAGCCGGGCAGGGTCATCGGATCGACCTCGCTGCCGTTGAGAATGACCTCGAAGTGCACGTGTGGGCCCGTGGCTCCGCCCGTGGCGCCGGTCAGGCCGATCTGTTGGCCCTTGGAGACAGAGGACCCGTTGCCCACCGTGATCTGCGACAGGTGGCAGTAGGCGACGACCACCGACTGGCCGTTGATGACCCCGCCGTTGATGAAGATCCCGTTGCCGCACGAGGAGTTGATGTTGTAAGTCACGGTGCCCGAGACCGCCGCGTACTGCGGGACCCCCTGGCCGGCGACGAGGTCGACCCCCGCGTGGAGGCGTGGCAGGCCGGTGATCGGGTGGATGCGGTAGCCGAAGGGGGAGGCCACGACGAGGGAGCCGGTGATCGGGTGGCCGATGTCGCCTCCACCCAGTGAGGAGGCCGCCGCCTCATCCGAGCTGGCACCGGTGTATCCGGCCGAGGCCTGGTTCTCGGCGTCGATGCGGGCGATCGTATCGGCTGCTGCGGCGGCGTCGGCGGCCGCCTGGGCCTGCTGGGCCTCGAGCCCGGCCTTCTCCGTCTCGAGCTGCGCCGCGGCCGTCTGGCGCTCGGTGGTCAGCGCCGCGACCTCATCCCGATAGGTCGCCGCGTCGTCCCGGGCGGTCTGCGCAGCGGCCTCGGCCTCATCGGCCTCGGCCTTGAGCGTGGCCACGCGCGTGGTCGTCGCGTCCTGCCGGGCCTGGCGGTTGGCGTCCTGGGCGCGGTCGGCCTCGGCCGCCGCCAGCACCGATTCCTGTACTCCGGCGGCGATCTCCATGGTCGAGGCGCGCTGGCTGAGCTCCTCGACCGACTCGGAGTCGAGCACGTAGGTCCAGGTGGTCACCGTGGAGTCGCCCTGGTAGGCCGACACGACGAGCTCGGCCACCGAGGCGGAGTTCTCCTCGGCGGTGGCCTGCGAGGCCTGGGCCTCCTCCTCGATCTCTGCCAGGTCGGCCTCGGCGACGGCCAGGCGGTCCGCGGCGAGCTGCTGCTCGCGCTCCTTGGCCGCCAGGGTCGTCTCGGCGGCGTCGAGCTCGGCCTGGGCGGTGCTCAGGGCGGTCTCGGCGGCCTGGAGGTCCAGGTAGGCCTGCCCCAGGGAGGCCGAGACCCCCTCGAGAGAGGCGGTGATCTCCGCCTGCTTGCGCTCGGCCTCCTCCTGCCGCTCGACCGCGTCCTGCCGCTCATCGGCCTGGGCGGGCACGCCCACGGCGGCCACGCCCAGGGTGAGGGCGGCCACCACGGTGAGCAGGCGGTGCCGACGCGGTGCGCGGCGAGGCGCCCGAGAGACGGGATGAGGACGGGAGGTGCCGGTGCGCATGGGAATCAGACCAATCAGACCTTGGTGTACTTCGACAAGGAGAAGGCCGAGGAGGCGGCCGCCAGGACGATCGCGGCCAGCAGGAGCCAGGGGGCCAGGCGCAGGACGTCACCGGTGTTGATGAAAGCGGTGGTGAAGGTCATCGAGTTGGCGAGCCAGCCGTCGACGAGATAGTGGACCCCGACCCACAGCGTTCCGACGGCAGCCACCGCCCCCAGGAGCGCGGCCAGGGCGCCCTCGAGGATGAAGGGGAGCTGGATGAATAGGTTGGAGGCACCCACCAGGCGCATGATCCCGGTCTCCTTGGAGCGGCTCATCGCCGACAGGCGGATCGTGGTGGAGATGAGCAGTGCCGCCGTCACGGCCATGATCGCAGCCAGTCCACCGGTGATCCACGAGGCACGGTTCATGACCAGGAAGAGCGGCTCGAGGGTGTCGCGCTGGTCGATGACGCGCTCGACGCCCTCCCGCCCGGTGAACTGCTCGGCGACGACCTCGTACTCCTCGGGGTCGACGAGCTTGATGCGGAAGGACACCGGCATCATTTCTTCAGTGGCGTTGCGGCTGATCGGACGGTCGCCCTGGGCCTCGACGAACTGCTCGTAGGCCTCGGCCTTGGACACCCGTGTGTAGCTCTTGACGTACTGTGCCACCGTTCCGGAGTTGATGAACTCCTCGACGGCGTCGATCTGGGCCTCCGTGGCCTCGCCGTTGGCGCAGCTGGCCTCCGCCGTCGCCTGGGGGCACATGTAGACGCTGACCTCGACCTTGTCGTACCAGTCGCCCTTCATCGTGGAGATCTGGGTCTGCAGGAGGGCGGAGGCCCCCACGAACAGGAGGGACACGAAGGCCACGAGGACGACCGAGACCGTCATGGCCAGGTTGCGGCTCAGACCCTTGAAGGTCTCGGACAGGATGAAACGGAATCGCATGAGCGGGCCTCCTTCAGCGGTCCGAGCCGTAGACGCCGCGGGCCTGGTCGCGCACGACCTCGCCCGCCTTGAGCTCGATGACCCGCTTGCGCATCTGGTCGACGATCTCGTCATCGTGGGTGGCCATGACGACGGTGGTGCCCTGCCGGTTGATGCGGTCGAGCAGGCGCATGATGCCCACCGAGGTGGATGGGTCGAGGTTGCCGGTGGGCTCGTCGGCCAGGAGGAGCTTGGGGCGGTTGACCATGGCGCGGGCGATGGCCACGCGCTGCTGCTCGCCTCCGGACAGCTCGTGCGGCAGGCGCTTCTCCTTGCCCGCCAGGCCCACGAGGTCGAGTGCCTCGGGCACCGCCGACAGGATGTAGTGGCGGGGCTTGCCGATGACCTGGGAGGCGATGGCCACGTTCTCCATGACCGTCTTGTTCTCCAGCAGCCGGAAGTCCTGGAAGACGAAGCCCATCTCCTGACGGAGCTTGGGCACCTTCCAGGTGGAGATCTGCGCCAGGTCCCGGCCCAGCACGTGGACCGAGCCCGAGGTCGGGCGCTCCTCACGCAGGGTCAGGCGCAGGAAGGTGGACTTGCCCGAGCCCGACGCCCCGACCAGGAAGACGAACTCTTCGCGCTCGACCTCGATGGTCACGTCATCGAGAGCCGGGCGCGCACCCCGTTTGTAGACCTTGGACACGTGGTCGAATCGGATCATCGAGCCTGAACTTCCTGCCGTCGGGGCGCAGGTACGCCGCCGTTGCCGGCCACCGTAGCCACTGAGGCGCACTTTGCCGGACAGACACGCGGGCCGCGCAGGTGTGTCGCGGCCCGCTACCGTGTGACCCGTGCACGAGACCTCCTCCAGCCAGCCCTCCGCCCGGCCCACTGCCCCGGCGGGGCCCACCGGGCCGCTGGGGCCGGCGGGCGACCTGTCGGCCGAGGTCGACCTGGGCTCGTGGGCGCGGTTCACCCCCAGCCTGGCGGCCTTCCTCGACGGCCCGGCCCGTCCCGGCGGTCGGGGCGCGGGCCTGACGGTCCTGCTCACCGCACCGGCGCCGGTGGTCGCCGCCGAGCAGGCGGCGCCTAGCCGCCCCCTTCCCGGTCTGCGTCGCCTGCGACGGCGCCGGGAGCCCTCCCCGGAGGTGCCCGGGGTCGTCCTGGCCCGGCACGCCGAGGACGTCGAGGTCCTCGTCCCGGTCCTCGACGCCCGCGGCCGGGTCCTGCTCGGCGGGCCGCAGACCGGCCTCCTCGAGGCGCTGGGGTGGCGCCGTGGGGAGGCCGACCTCATGCGCAGGCGGCTGCCGGGCGGGGCCGAGGCAGCCGATGCCGTCACCCGCGTGCTCATCGAGGTCCTGGGCGTGGCCCACCCGGCCGACCTCGACTGGCTCATCGACGCTCAGCCCTGAGTGAACCGATGGGACTCTTCCGGCCCCGGGGACGGGCGCATCGCCGGCGCCCTCGATGAGTAGGTGGGCTGGGTGGCACGGGTCCTGACCCGACGCCACGAGCTCGGCCCGTGTCCCCCACCCCGTGGACTCACTCATCCCGGAGGGCTGTCCGGTCACCCCTCGACCAGGACGTAGTCGAGACCGGCCCCGGACGCCGGGCCGCCCTGTGCCGGAGGCCGCCCGACCGCGGCGTCCTGGTCGCCGCCCGCGCCGCCGGGCGTCGCGACCTGCCAGTGCGTCTCGGGCAGTGGCTCGGGGCGGTCCTCGACGCGCTCAGCGGAGGAGGCATGGGCCGCCTGCGGGCCGGCCTCGGTGCCGTCGGATCCGGCGGCGGGGGCGGCGTCGGCCTCCTCCTCGGCACGGCTCACCCGCATGAAGCGGGACTCCCCCCAGGTCAGGTCGTGCCCGCCGCAGGAGACCGTCAGGACGTTGTCGAGGTGCTCACCGGCCTCGTTGAACCACGCCTCCTGGCTCAGACGTCCGACGAGGACCACCGGGTCCCCCTTGTGCAGGCTGTGCCCCAGGTTCTCGGCCAGTGCGCCCCAGGCCTTGGCCGTGAACCACATCGTCTCCCCCTCGCGCCATCCCTCGCGGGTGCGGAAAGAGGGCGTCGTGGCGAGGCGGAAGTGGCAGAAGGGCTTGCCCGCGGCGGTGCGGACGACAGAGGGGTGGGTGCCGAGCACCCCTTGGACGACGAGATCGAGCTGACGGCTCATGATGCGCTCCTTGCTGAGTCCTCACCGGCGGTGCGCCGGTCCGCCCGACCACCGTGCCGCGCCCCGAGCACCGGGCGCCACAAGGGCGCCCGAGCCTTGTGGACGACCCCTGCACGAACGCCGCCTGTGGACAACACACGGCCGGGCGGCCTGCCCGGAGGAGCCGGGGCTGCGTCAGTGCTGCGTCAGGGCGGCGCGCAGCATCGCGTGCCTGGCAAGGACCTCGTCGGCGGGCTCGGTCAGGCCCCTGGTGACGATCGAGTTGAGGCGCACCCGGATCTGGTCGGAGTAGTGCTGCGCCTCCCGCTTGGCCCGGGCGCGGCGGGCCGAGGCGGCCCACACGATGACGACGAGCCCGACGCCGAGCAGCACGAGCGCCCCGACGAGGCCGCCCCGACCGGTCAGGGCCAGTCCCGCCCACACGAGGGAGGCCAGGACCGCCAGCAGTCCTCCCCACCAGGCCATCTCGATGACCGGGGCACGGTTGGACGGCAGGGGGACCGAGCCGACGGCCTCGGCGGTCTGGGCGGCCAGGGACTCGGGCACGGCCACCGCCTGCTCGACGCTGCGCAGCCAGACATCGGGCAGCCCGTCGGTCGTCCGACGCAGCCAGGTGGAGCGCACGGCGGCCACCGAGGACCGCGAGGGGGGCTCAGGGCGGGCCAGGGCCCGGGGCAGGGCTCGGGAGAGCCCGTCGCGCACCGAGTCCTCCACGGCCTGGGCGCCCGAGGCGCGCACGAGGCTCGTGGTCGCGGCGGCCGCGACGTCGGGGTTGGTCGACACTGTCCGGGAGGCGGCCGTCGAGCGCAGCCCGCGGGCGATGGCGTCCATGCGGGCGCTGGCGGTCCGCGCCGCGTTGGACTCCCGGGCCACGCGCTCGCACAGGATGTCGCGCACGGCGCGCAGGTTGTCCCCGCGCACCGCCGAGACCGGCAGGACCCGCACGTCCTGGAGGCCGTCGGCGTCGAGCAGGGCGCGCACGTCGGCCAGCAGCTGGTCGGCGCCGCCCGAGGGCAGGGTGTCGACCTGGTTGACGAGGATGAGCATGTCTTCCTGCCTGGCGCCCAGGCCGCGCAGGTACCCCTCGTGCAGTGCGGCATCGGCGTACTTCTGCGGATCGACGACCCAGACGAGGACGTCGGCCAGGGGGACGAGCCGGTCGACCTGGAGGGCGTGCTCGGTGGTCACCGAGTCGTAGTCGGGGACGTCGAGCAGGACGAGCCCGGCCAGGTCGTCCTGCTCCGAGGCGTCCAGGAGCGACTCCCGGCGGATGCGGCGGTCCTCGCTGACGCCCAGGAAGTCGAGCAGCGCGCGGGCGTCATCGCCCCAGGAGCAGGCCGCGGCACGCGAGGTCGTGGGTCGCCGGGCACCGACGTCGGCGAACTGCAGCTGGGTGAGGGCGTTGAACAGGGAGGACTTGCCCGAGCCGGTCCCCCCGAACAGAGCCACGACGGTGTGGTCGACACCCAGGGCGAGCCGCTCGGCGACTTCGTCGAGCTGCTCGTGGGCGGGGATGGACAGGCCCGCCGGCACCTCGGCGGGGCAGGCCCGCAGGGCCTGGCGCATCCGCTCCAGGCGCGCGTCGAGGTGGGCCGCGTCGAGGACGGGCCCGGTGTCCTTGGTCCGGATGATGGGGCTCATATGGTGGCTCCGTAACGAGTGAAGGGGGCGAGCTCGCCGGCACGCAGGCGCAGGGCGGCAGCGAGGGCGGGGTCGGGGGCGAGGCGGGCGGCGGCGCCGGCGGGGACCATCTGCGCCAGGGCGCCCGTCATCTCCTGGGACAGGGCGAGGCGGGCCTGGTGGGCCGCCGGGCCCAGCCCGAGGCGCTCGGCGGCCGCCCGCGCGCCCTCAATGCCGGCCGCGGCGGCGATGAGCAGGTCTCCGGCGGACTGGGGGGTCAGCCCCTTGGGCGCGGAGGTGATGGCGCCGCGCTGGGCCTGGGCCCAGCGCGCGACGATGGCCGTGGCGTCACCGGGGGCGGGCAGGAGCTGTGCCGTCCGACTCCCGGCGCCGGCCTCCTGCCAGGTGCGGGCGGCCTCATCGCCCAGGCGCTCCAGGTCGGCCTGGAGGTCGGCGGCCAGGGACTCGCAGGTGTCGGCCGCCAGTGCCGCCAGCGCCTCGGCACGGGCCTTGGTCGCGCGTCCGAACCAGCCGGACTTGAGGGCCCCGCCCTGGGCGAGGGAGGCCAGGGGGCTGCCGGCACCGGCCAGGGTCAGCCACCGGGTGGTCGGCGCACCCTGGGCGCGCGTGCCCCGCTCGACCTCGGCCGCCACATGCGCGCTCGGCCCGACCACCAGCTCCTGGGAGGCGGTCTCGAGGCGGCCGGCGGCGTCGTGCTGGGCGTCGACGTCGTTGGCGAGGCGCTCGAGGTCGGAGCGCAGGGCGGTCCACACGCTCCGACCGGTGCGCCGCACGAGGCCCGCCGCCCGGTGGCGTCCCGCCAGGAGGTTGAGCCAGTCGCGCAGCTCGGCCACCGAGCGTGCCGGCAGCAGGCCCTCGTGGGGGCCGGCGTCGGGCACGACGAAGAAGGGCGACTCGGCCAGCCCCAGCGCCTCGAGGCGCCCGAGCAGGTCGCGGCGGACTTCGGGCAGGATCTGTGCGGGCACCCGGTTGAGCACGACGCCGATCGGGGTCTCCCGGCTCGCGGCGGTCTCCAGCGTCGTCCACGGCGTGTGGTCGCCGTAGCGGGCGGCGGTGGTCACGAAGAGCCACAGGTCGGCGGCCTCGAGCAGGCGGATCGCCAGGGCGCGGTTGGCCTCGTGCACCGAGTCGAGGTCCGAGGCGTCGATGACGGCCAGGCCGGCCGGCACGGCGGTCGAGGGCACGACCTGGCAGGCCTCGGCCACCGGATGGCCGGACAGCGACTCGGAGTCCTCGGGGTTGAGCACGAGGACGGGGGTGCGGGTCGTGGGCCGCAGGACCCCGGCGTCGGAGACCTCGGCACTCAGGACGGAGTTGACGAGCGTGGACTTGCCCGCTCCGGTCGACCCGCCGACCACGACGACGGCGGGCACGTCGGCATCGGCCAGGCGGGGCAGGACGTGGTCGCGCAGCTGGCCGATGAGGCTGGAGCGCAGGCGCCGGGCGTCGTCGACCCCCGGGGCCACCAGGCTCAGGTCGAGCCGGTCGAGGTCGTCCACGGTGTCAGTCAGGACAGCCAGGAGCTGGGCACGGCTCAGCGCGGAGACGGGGACCTCTTCTCCGGCGGCGTGCGAGGGCGTAGGAAGGGACATGGCTCCCACCTTAGGGGTCTGAGGCGAGCGTTTCAGGCATTGACGGAGATCTTCCCCCGGGGAACCGCAACCTGTGCCTGCCCCGCCTCTGGGACAGGCCGTGCCTGCCGGTCGTGCCCGCCCGTCCGACGGCGCGTCGGACGGGCGGGTCGAGGCTCAGCGGCGTCCTCGGCGGGCCAGGCCGGTGTAGCACACGACCAGGCAGGCCAGGCCCAGGACGGTCAGGATGAGGAGGTTGAACAGCCACTGGCCGGCCGAGTGCGCCCACAGCTCGTCGACGCGGTAGGGCAGGATCTCGTTCATGTCGACGGTTGAGGCGGCCATCGCGTAGCCCCAGCGCGAGGGCATGAACCAGGCCAGCTGCTCGAAGACCGCGCGCCCCGAGATGGGGATGACCCCTCCGGCCAGGACGAGCTGGGCCATGATCGTGACCACCAGGACGGGCATGACCTGCTCCGAGCTCGACACGAAGGCGGACACGGCCAGCCCCAGCAGGCCCGAGACGAAGGCGATCGCCCAGCAGCACACCGCCAGCTCCAGGCCCGGGGAGCCCAGGACGACCGCGTCGGTGGGCGCCTTGTTGAGCGCCAGGGCGATCCCGACCATCAACGCGGTCTGCACGGTGACGATCAGTGCCAGCATGATCGCCTTGGCCACCATGTAGGCACCCGGTCTCAGCCCCACCGCGGTCTCCCGGAGGAACACGTCCCGCTCCCCCACCAGCTCGCGGATCGTGGCCGCCATCCCGGAGAACGCCGCCCCGGTCACGAGGATGACCAGCAGCTCGAGGGCCTGGGTCTTGTAGGTGACACAGGGTTGCTCCGGGTTGGGCACCATGAGCTCGGGCACCGAGAAGCCGTCATCTCCCGAGATCGACTTGGTCAGCAGGCCCATGATGATGGGTAGCAGGAGCATGAAGGCCAGGTAGGAGGGGTCGGCGGCGACGATGCTCATGTGGCGGCGCACGAGGGTCGAGACCTGGCGGGCGGCCGACTGCTGGGGGGCCTGCTTGTCGTGGACCACCGCGTTGGTCTGGACCCTGCGCCCGTCACCGCGGCGGGTCGAGGGCACGGTCGCCTCGAGGTAGGAGCGCAGGTCGGGGGTGTGGTTGCGGATCAGGGCGTAGACGTCGGCGAAGCCCTCGATGGCCACCGGGTCGGGGAAGCCGCCCTTGGGGGCGTGGGTGACCAGGCGGCCCTGGGCGCCGAACTCGGCCAGACGCTGTTGGAAGTAGGGGATGACCTGGCGCGGGGCACCGAAGTACACCGGCTTGCCCCCGGCGGCCAGGATGAGGACCTTGTCGGCCCGGTCGATGTGGTTCTCGTTGTGGGTCACCACCATGACGGTGCGCCCGGTGTCACCGGGCCGGGTGCCGTGGGCCAGGGTCGCCAGCAGCTCCATGACGTCGCGGTCCAGCTGGGGGTCCAGGCCCGAGGTCGGCTCGTCGAGGAACAGCAGCGAGGGACGGGTCAGCAGCTCGATGGCCGTCGAGACCCGCTTGCGCTGACCCCCGGAGAGCTTCTTGACACGCTTGTTGACGTGCTCGCTCAGGTCCAGGTCCTCCAGGACCTCCTCGATGCGCTGGCGGCGCTCGGCCTTGGACACGTCCTTGGCGAAGCGCAGCTCGGCGGCGTACTCCAGGGTCTGGCGCACCGTCAGCGCCGAGTGGATGACGTCGTTCTGGGGCACCACACCGATCTTGTTGCGCATGACCGGGTAGTGCTCGTAGATGTCCAGGCCGTCGAACAGCACCTGGCCCTCCTGGGCCTTCTGCTCACCGGTCAGGGCCTTGAGCAGCGTCGACTTGCCCGCCCCCGAGGGACCCACCACCGCGAGGAGCTCGTTGCCCGGCAGGGAGAAGGAGATCCCGTCGAGCAGCTTGAGCTTGCCGTCCATGACCGAGAAGGTCAGGTCCCGCCCGATCAGCTCACCACCGCCGGTAGCGACCTGGATCTCACAGGTGCCATCCGGGCTGATGACCACGAAGGTCGACCCCATACCGAAAGTCGTCGGCTCGGTGACCAGATGACTCTGCACCCGCTGCTGACCCACATACACGCCATTGGTCGACCGCAGGTCAGTCACCACGATCCCCTGCGGCGTCAGATCCACCCGAGCGTGGTGCCCCGAGACCCGCGGGTCATCGAGCCGCAGGTTGGCGTCAGGGGCGCGCCCGATGATCCCCGAGCCGGTGATGCGCACCCGGTTGATGGTCCGGCGCGCCCCCGAGCCCGGCCCGCCGGCCGAGGGGGCCGACGGGCCGGCCTGGGCGGCCGAGGGGGCCGACAGGATGGTTGCCGCCGAGGAGGTCTGCGGCACGGGGCCGCCCGGGACCTGCCCGGGCACGGGCGCCAGGGGCTGGCCGATGGTCTGGGCCGAGGCGGCCGAGCCGTAGGCGGCCGGGGAGGGGCCCGAGGTCGCCACCTGGGTGGGGGCCGGGCCGGTCTGGTAGGCGCCGGGCGCCGGCTCGGGCCGGGGTGCGGCCGCCCCGGGCTGCTGCGGCGCGCCGGTGGGCACGGGGCCGGGCGCCGGGGTGAAGTCGATGCCGGGACCCGAGACGTTGGCGAGGTAGACCCGCGTGGGCGCCGTGATGAGGGCCTGGCGGACGTCCTGTCCGTTGACGATCATGCCGTTGGTGCGCGACACGCACTCGACGACCCACCCCTCGGCGGTCGGGGTGACCCGTAGGTGCTCACCCGAGACGGCGTTGGACGAGGAGATGACGACGTCGCAGGTCGGCCGGCGCCCGACGGTGAACGGTGCGGTGAAGACCCGCGGGTGCTCATAGGCGGGGGCGTTGGCGAGACGAACGGCGAGTGCTAAAGGAGGCACGTCGCTCCTTTCGAACGGGACGGTGGCGTGGGAGTGCCGGAGTCGCCTGTCACGATACCGGCGCGCGGAGGGCGCACCCCGCGATTGCCTCCCGCGGAGTGGGGAGTTCTTCACCCCGTGCCGTAGGCTGTGGGCACCGGCCTCCGTAGCTCAATGGATAGAGCATCGGCCTTCTAATCCGCAGGTTCCCGGTTCGAGTCCGGGCGGGGGCACCGCCGAAA
>NZ_JAUNHI010000041.1 GCF_030524025.1 Actinomyces sp.
CAGTCGGGCCGGGCGGGGCGCGGAGCCCCGGCCCGAGCCGTTCGCCGCTGTGGCTGAGGGGCGGGCCGAGGCGCGGGCCGACGAACGGTGACGGGACGATGCCCGGTCCCCGCCCGCCCGGCCCGACTGGGCCGGCCGGCGCTCCGGCCGGGCCGATCCGCCGGCCGGACCTCCTGCGGCGCCGGACGGGCCCTGGCGTCGAGGCGAGCCGGCCGAGGCAGAGCGGGAGCCCCGCCCCGGGCGTCCGGCGCCGCCGCGGCCCACGGAGGAGGCTCCCGAGGTATGCCCACCCCGGGCGGATCCCCCGCCGGAGCGCGCCGCCGGGCGTCCGCCCGCACCGCGGCGCCCCTTGCGGCCGCCGCCCCCCTTGCGTCCTTGTGCCATGGCCCCGACTGTACCGGCGCAGGGGCGCGCAGCCTGTCAGCACCGCGCGGTGCCGCCCCTGCCGCGGCGAGCCGGCCAACGTGGGCTCAGGGCAGGGCGAAGCTCTGCCCGCCGTCCAAAGAGACGATGAGGCCGTCGGCCTCCAGGGTGGCCAGTGCCCGCTCGGGCTGACCGGGGTCGCCGCCGCCGGCCGCTCGCGCACCGGCCCCGGCCGCCGCGGCCAGCAGCTCGGCGCGCGTCAGGGCCCGTCCCGGGTCGGCGTTCCGCAGCCGGGCCATGACCATCCCCCGGGCCTGCCGGTCGGTCCCGTGCCAGGCCTGCACGCGCCGACGCTCGGCGTGGGCGTCGGCCGGTCGGCCCACCGCGACCCAGGCGCAGCCCGGCTGCCAGGGGCACTGCGGGCAGCGCGGGTCCTTGGCCGTGCACACCAGCGCCCCGAGCTCCATGACGGCCATCGACCAGCGTGCCGCCCGGGCATCGTCCCGGGGCAGGACGGCCTCGGCCCGGTGGCGCTCGGCGCGCCCCAGCGAGGGCGCGGGCAGCGCCTGCCCGCCGACCGCTCGCGCCAGGACCCGGCGGACGTTCGTGTCCAGTGTCAACGCCCGACGCCCGTAGGCGAAGGCCATGACCGCCCCCGCTGTGTAGTGGCCGACCCCCGGCAGCGCGAGCAGCTCGTCGAAGTCGGCGGGCAGCCGACCTCCGTGGCGCGCGACGACGGCGCGGGCGCACTCGATGAGCCGCAGCGCCCGGCGGGGGTAGCCCAGGTTGCCCCACAGCCGCAGCACCTCCCCGGTGTCGGCCTCAGCCAGGTCGGCCGGGGTGGGCCAGCGCGCCATCCACTGCTGCCACAGCGGGGCGACGCGGGCCACCGGTGTCTGTTGGCTCATCACCTCCGAGACGAGCACGCCCCACGGCGAGGTGTCCCGGTGCCGCCAGGGCAGGTCGCGTCGGTGCTCGTCGAACCAAGCCTCGAGTGCGGCGCTGTCAGGCGCCGTCACGTCACCGGCGCGCTGCTCCTGGCCCGGGCGGGCCCTCATGGCACTGCGAGCCATCGCCGCCCCGGACTCACAGGTCGAGGAGCATGCGCGTGTTGCCCAGGGTGTTGGGCTTGACCCGGGCGAGGTCGAGGAACTCGGCGATCCCGTCGTCATGGCTGCGCAGCATTTCGTAGTAGGTGTCCGTTCCCACCGGGGTGCCCTCGATCTCCCTAAAGCCGTTGGCGCTGAAGAAGGCCACCTCGAAGGTCAGGCAGAACACCCGGCTCAGCCCCAACGACCTGGCCCGTTCGAGCAGCTCGGTGAGCACCGCCTGCCCCACGCCCCGACGGCGGTACTCCTGGCGCACCGCCAGGGTGCGGACCTCGGCGATGTCATCCCACATGACGTGCAGGGCGCCGCAGCCGATCAGCTCGCCGGTGGCGCCGGTCTGGTGGGAGCCGGAGCCCTCGGCCACCGTGAACTCCTGGATGTCCTCGAAGTAGGTGATGAGGTCCTTGCCGATGAGGATGTGCTTGTCAGCGTAGGGGCGCACGATCTCCGCGATGGCCCGGGCGTCGGCCGGGCGGGCGCGGCGCAGCACGGTGCGGAAGCCCTCCGTGCCGTCCGCCAGTGCCACGCGCGGACCGCCCCGGGTCACTGCCGCGGGAGTCGGCTCCGGCACCCGGCGCTCGGGCGCCGGTCGGTCGATGTCCCCGGTCATGGGACCTCCTTCTGCAGGGCCAGGGCGAGCACCGCGCGGGCCGTGGCGTCGTCGATGACCAGGTCGGTCGCGACGCGGGCACGCAGGGCCGCCAAGCAGGCCCGAGCCTTCCACGTGCCCGCCACGACGCACAACCTGCGCGGCACCCGCGCCAGCTGGACCGGCGTGGGGCCGGTGGCACGGGCGTTGAGGTCGACGTCGGCCCAGGTGCCGTCCTCGCGCAGCAGGACGGTGCACACGTCCCCCACCACCCCTTCGCGCCTGGCGACCTCCATGTCGGCCCGTGTGAGATGGCCGCCCTGGTAGACCAGCGAGGGCAGGGGGCCGTCGACGGCGCCGACCCCGAAGACGGCCAGGCGCGCGCGGGCGGCCACTCCCAGCACCCGCCTGATCGACCGCTCCGACCACATCGCCTCGCGCGCCCCCACCTGGTCGAAGAAGGCCGGCACCGGGAAACCGATCGTGCGCGCCCCCAGGGCCTGGCCCATTCCTGCGAGCATCTGTCCTGCCGAGGGCCCTTCGTGCAGGGGGTCGGAGGCGCCATTGAGCTGGACGACCGTCAGGCCCGGCACCCGGCGCACCGGCAGCGCCGCGACCACCTCGCTCATCGTGGCGCCCCAGGCCACACCGACGACCAGGGGCTCGACGGCGCCGAGAGCTCCGGAACGGCCCTCCTTCTGGGCGGCCAGCCCCGAGACGACCTCGACCATCCGCGCCGCCGCCACCGCGGCGACCTGCTGGAGCCGGTGGACCTCGGTGGTGCCCTCCCGCACCGGGACGATCTGGGCCCGCACGCCCAGCTCGGCGGCGAAGCGGGCCTCCAGGCTGCCCGCCCCCCAGGGGGCGACGAGCTCGATGCGCACGATGCCCTCATCCCGGGCACGCGCCAGCAGCCGGGAGACCGTCGAGCGCGAGCAGCCCAGGTGCCGGGCGATGACCTCCATCGTCTCGGCCTGGACGTAGTACATCGATGCGGCCTCGTGTACCCGCCGCAGCTCGGAGCCGGACCTCTCGGGCCGGCTCAACCCCTCCGACGCCGTCGTCCCGCCCCGCCTGCCCGTGGTCATCCTTCCGCACCCCTCTCGACCGGCGTGCACGTTCGTGCACGCTGCTTGCTCATCGTCTCATATGACGCGGATGCTTGGTGCCGGGCCTGTCAGGGCCCCGACGACCGGGCAGCGCCGCCCGCACCACGAGCCGGCGAGCACCGGGCGCCAGACACCGGAGCACCCAGACCATGAGACGAGCCACGAGCCAGGCCACGAGACGAGGACCAACAGTCATGAGTCACCGCGAGGACAACGCCGAACCCGCCCCCCTCCCGGAGCCCACCGCGCTGACGAGCGCCCAGCGCGCTGCCGCCCTGGAGGCAATGAGCGCGTCCGAGGGCCTCGACGTGCTCGTCGTCGGCGGGGGCGTGACCGGGGCGGGCATCGCCCTGGACGCCGCCAGCCGGGGCCTGCGCACCGGCATCGTCGAGATGGGCGACTGGGCGGCGGGCACCTCCTCGTGGTCCTCCAAGCTCATCCACGGGGGGCTGCGCTACCTCTACCAGCTCGATTTCCCCCTCGTCCACGAGGCACTGACCGAGCGCGGACGGCTGCTGACCACCACCGCCCCCCACCTGGTCAAGGCTCAGCCCTTCCTGTGGCCGCTCAAGCACCACTACGAGCGCAGCTACTCGGCCGTCGGCGTGGGCATGTACGACGCCCTGGCGATCGCCGGGGCCCACGGCAAGCAGACCGTCCCGATCCAGAAGCACCTGGGCCGCGCCGGCACCCGGGCGCTGGCCCCCGCGCTCGACTCCTCCCGCCTGGCCGGCGCCATCCGCTTCTACGACGCCCGCGTCGACGACGCCCGCCTGGTCATCGACCTCGTGCGCACAGCCGTCGGCCTGGGCGCCCTGGCCGCCAGCCGGACCCGGGTGACCGACTACCTCAAGGACGCCCACGGCGCGGTCACCGGCGCGCGGGTCACCGACCTGGAGACCGGCGCCCAGCACGAGATCCGGGCCGCCGAGACGATCAACGCCACCGGCGTGTGGACCGAGCAGACCCAGGACCTGGCCACCAGCGAGGGCGGCCTCAAGGTCCTGGCCTCCAAGGGCATCCACATCGTCGTGCCCCGCCAGGCGATCGACGCCCAGACGGGCATCTTCCTGCGCACCGAGAAGTCGGTGCTGTTCATCATCCCCTGGCCACGCTACTGGGTCATCGGCACCACCGACACCCCGTGGACCCAGGACGTCTCCAAGCCGGTGGCCACCTCCGCCGACATCGACTACGTCCTGGAGCACGCCAACGAGGTGCTCACCCGCCCCATCCGCCGCGAGGACATCATCGGCACCTACGCCGGGCTGCGCCCCCTGCTCCAGCCCCAGCTCAAACCGGGGGCCGAGGCGGCCTCGACGAAGGTCTCCCGCGAGCACACGGTCACCCGCGTGGCCCCCGGCCTGACCGCCATCGCGGGCGGCAAGCTGACCACCTACCGGGTCATGGCGGTCGACGCCGTCGACCACGCCCTGGGCGAGGCCCGCGCCCACGCCCTGCCCTCGGCCACCGCCGACCTGCCCCTCGTGGGCGCCGCCCGCTACCACGCCGAGGCGGCCCGCGCCGGGGAGGTCGCCCGGGAGCGCGGCTGGACCCTGGCACGGGTCACCCACCTGCTGGACCGCTACGGCGACGAGCTGCCCGAGCTCCTGGCGGCCATCGACGAGGCCGGCGCCGAGGCCGCCTGGGACAGGCCGCTGGCCAAGGCCCCCGACTTCCTGCGCGCCGAGGTCGCCTGGGCGGTCACCCACGAGGGCGCCGCCCACCTCGACGACGTCCTGCTGCGCCGGGTGCGCCTGGACATCGAGCACCGCGACCGCGGCCTGGCCGCCGCCGAGGAGGTCCTCGAGGTCATGGCCCCCCTGCTGGGGTGGACCGAGCAGGACGTGGCCGCCGAGCACGCCGCCTACGCGGCCCGGGTCGAGCAGATCGCCGCGGCCGAGACCGAGGGCACCGACGCCGCGGCCGTGGCGCATATCGAGCAGGCGATCTGACGACGCCCGGGCAGGAGGGTCCGCCTCCCGCCACCATCCCGACCAACCGCACACCATGTGCAGAAAGTGAGCCCAGATGACACTCACCCTGGGACAGATCTTCCTGTCCGAGCTCTTCGGAACGCTCATCCTCATTCTCGTGGGAGCCGGCGTGTGCGCCGCCGTCACCCTGCCCAAGTCCAAGGCGCAGGCCTCGGGCTGGATCGTCATCTCCTGGGGATGGGGCTTGGCGGTGTTCATGGGCGTCTACGCCGCCTACGCCACCGGCGCCCACCTCAACCCCGCGGTCACCCTGGGACTGGCGGCCGCCGGCCGTGACCTGGCCACCGACGTGCCGGCCTCGGCCACCAACATCGCGGTCTACCTCGTCGGACAGCTGGTCGGGGCCTTCCTCGGTGCAGTGGCCGCCTGGCTGGCCTACAAGAAGCACTTCGACGAGGAGGCGCCCGCTGAGGCCAAGCTCGGCTGCTTCTCGACCGCCCCGTCGATCCGCTCCTACGGCTGGAACCTCGTCACCGAGATCATCGCCACCTTCGTCCTGGTGGGCTGGGTCATCCAGTCGGGCAAGACGCCCTCCCAGCTCGGGCCGCTGGCCGTGGCCCTCGTCGTGGTCGGCATCGGCCTGGCCCTGGGCGGGCCCACCGGCTACGCCATCAACCCGGCCCGCGACCTGGGCCCGCGCCTGGCCCACGCGGTCCTGCCCATTCCGGGCAAGGGCGGCTCGGACTGGGCCTACGCCTGGGTGCCGGTGGTCGGCCCGATCATCGGCGGCGTGGCTGCCGGCCTCATCGTCCCGTCCATGGCAGGACTGTTCTGACAGCCGGCCACCTCCGGTCGGCGGTGCCCCGTGCGGGGCGCCCCGACCTCAGCCTCCGCTCCCCCACACCGTCACAATGACGTGAAAGGACTTCGAATGACCGACAAGACCTACGTGCTCGCCATCGACCAGGGCACCACCTCCTCGCGCGCCATCCTGTTCGACCACGGCGGCGAGATCGTCGCGGTCGACCAGAAGGAGCACGCCCAGATCCTGCCGCGGGCCGGCTGGGTCGAGCACGACGCCCTGGAGATCTGGCGCAACACCCGCGACGTCGTCGCCGGTGTCCTCTCGGCCGCCGAGGTCAACCGCCACGAGATCGCCGCGGTGGGCATCACCAACCAGCGCGAGAGCGTCGTCGTGTGGGACCGTACGACCGGCGAGCCGGTGCACAACGTCATCGTCTGGCAGGACACCCGCACCCAGAAGATCTGCGACCGGCTGGCGGCCTCGGCACCGGGGGCCAGCGCCGAGGCTCCCGACTACGACCGATACAAGGACCGGGTGGGCCTGGGCCTGGCGACCTACTTCGCGGGGCCGAAGGTCGCCTGGATCCTGGAGAACGTCGAGGGGGCCCGCGAGCGCGCCGAGGCCGGCGACCTGCTCCTGGGCACGATGGACACCTGGGTGCTGTGGAACATGACCGGCGGGGTCGACGGCGGGGTGCACGCCACCGACGTCACCAACGCCAGCCGCACGATGCTCATGAATATCGACACCCTGGACTGGAACGCCGAGATCTGCGCCGACATGGGCATCCCCGTCTCAATGCTCCCGGAGATCAAGCCCTCCTCCGGGGTGTTCGGGTACGGGCGCAAGAACGGGCTGCTCGTCGACACCCCGATCTCGGGGATCCTGGGCGACCAGCAGGCGGCGACCTTCGGCCAGGCCTGCTTCGAGGTCGGCCAGGCCAAGAACACCTACGGCACCGGCTGCTTCATGCTCATGAACACCGGCACCACCCCCGTGCGCTCGGCCAACGGCCTGCTGACCACGGTCGCCTACCAGATCGGCGACGCCCCGGCGGTCTACGCACTGGAGGGCTCGATCGCCGTGGCCGGGTCCCTCGTGCAGTGGCTGCGCGACAACCTGGGCCTCATCACCGAGTCCAAGGACGTCGAGGAGCTGGCGCGCTCGGTGGAGGACAACGGCGGGGCCTACTTCGTGCCGGCCTTCTCCGGCCTGTTCGCCCCCTACTGGCGGCCCGACGCCCGCGGTGCGCTTGTGGGCCTGACCCGCTACGTCAACAAGGGGCACATCGCCCGGGCCGTCGAGGAGTCCACCGCCTTCCAGACCCGTGAGGTCCTCGAGGCGATGAACCGTGACGCGGCCGCCTCGGGCTCCCCGGGCGCGACCCTGACCGAGCTCAAGGTCGACGGCGGCATGACCCGCGACGAGCTGCTCATGCAGTTCCAGGCCGACCAGGTCGGGGTTCCCGTCGTCCGCCCCCGGGTGGCCGAGACCACGGCCCTGGGGGCCGCCTACGCCGCCGGCATCGCCGTGGGCTTCTGGTCGGGCACCCAGGACGTCGTCGACAACTGGGCGGAGGGCAAGCGCTGGCTGCCGCAGATGGACGACGCAGAGCGCGAGCGGCTCTTCCGCAACTGGAAGAAGGCCGTGACCCGCACCCTGGACTGGGTCGACGAGGACGTCGTCGAGTAACGCCGGCACTTACCGGCACGGGCCGGGAGCCGGAGCGCCACTCAGGGCGCCCCGGCTCCCGGCCTTCTGCCGCCCATCCCGCGCCGCTCCGGCGGGCCTGCCGCGCGGCCTCCAGCTCGTGCCACTGGATGGTGGGGGTCAGGCCCGACAGGACGTTGTCGGCTACGAGGCCGAGCATGATGACCGGGTCCTTGGCGGCGCCGAACTGCGGGGCGTAGGCCAGCTCGAGCTCGGCGAGCTCGGGGGCGGTCAGCCCGCCGCGGATGGCGGTGGCCACGACGTCAATGCGCTTGTCCACCCCGGCCTCACCCAGGCCCTGAGCCCCCAGGATCCGCCCCGTGCCGGCCTCGATCACGAGCTTGAGGCTCATCGGGCGGGGTCCGGGGTAGTACGTGGCGTGGTCGGCCGGGTGGGTGTGGGTGACCGCGATGTCCAGCCCTGCGGACCGGGCCCGCGCTCGGGCACGATAGGCCCGTGACCGCCAACGACGCCCTCACCACCGTCCCGCCCCACCTCTCAGCCCTGGCGCCGCCCTACGACCGCCGGCTCCTGACCACCGGGATCGTCCACATCGGCGTCGGCGGCTTCCACCGCGCCCACCAGGCCATGTACCTCGACCGCCTCATGCGCGACGGCCTCGCGATGGACTGGGGCGTGTGCGGCGTCGGACTCCTGCCCGCCGACGCCCGGATGCGCGACGCGCTGGCCGGCCAGGACCACACCTACAGCCTGACCCTCAAGCACCCCGGCGGCCGGCGCGAGACCAGCGTCATCGGCTCGCTCCGCGCCTACCTGTTCGCCCCGGAGGACCCCACAGCCGTGCTGGCGGTCATGAGCGACCCGGCCACCCGCATCGTCTCCCTGACCATCACCGAGGGCGGCTACCAGGTCGACGACGACACCGGCACCTTCCGCACCGACTCCCCCGGCGCCCTCCACGACGCCGCCCACCCGGACCGGCCCACCACCGCCTTCGGCTACATCGTCGCGGCGCTGCGCCGTCGTCGCGACGCCGGGATCCCGCCCTTCACCGTCATGAGCTGCGACAACCTGCCCGGAAACGGCCGGGTGGCGCGCACCGCGGTCGTCACCCAGGCGGCCATGAGCGACCCGGAGATGGCGGCCTGGATCGAGGAGCAGGTCGCCTTCCCCAACAGCATGGTGGACCGCATCACGCCGGTCACCACCCTCGCCGACGTCGAGGAGCTCGCCGCCGCAGGCATCGACGACGCCTGGCCGGTGACTTGCGAGCCCTTCACCCAGTGGGTGCTCGAGGACGACTTCCCCGCCGGGCGCCCGCCCTTGGAGCGGGCTGGCGTCCAGATGGTTGAGGACGTCGTGCCCTACGAGCTCATCAAGCTGCGTCTGCTCAATGCCTCCCACCAGGGTCTGGCCCACTGGGGGCGGCTGCTGGGCATCCGCTACGCTCACGAGGCGGCCACCGACCCGGACATCGCCGCGTGGGTGCGGGCCTACCTGGAGCGCGAGGCTCTGCCCCGCCTGCGTCCGGTGCCCGGCATCGACCTGGGGCAGTATGTCGACACCCTGGCCGAGCGCTTCGCCAATGAGGCGATCGCCGACACGCTGGCGCGCCTGGCCCAGGACGCCTCGAGCCGCATGCCCAAGTTCGTGCTGCCCACCGTGCGCGACAACCTCGCCACCGGCGGACCGGTACGCCTGGGGGCGGCCATGGTGGCCGCCTGGGCCCTGGGCGATGAGGGCGTGGACGAGCTCGGCGAGCCCATCCCCGTCGACGACCCCGCCGGTGCCGGACTGCTCGAGCGGGCGGCCCGGCAGCGGGAGGAGCCGGGCGCCTTCGTCGGCGACCAGTCCGTCTTCGGGGACCTGGCCGATGACCAGCGCTTCACTGAGGTCTTCGTCGCCGAGCTGACGGCGCTGCGCACCCAGGGCGCCCGGACGCGGATGCGCGCCCTGGTCGCCGGCGGGTGAACGGGGACCGCTGAGCGGGAGCCGGCGACCGGGGGCCGGGCTGGGCCAGCGCCGGCGGCCCGGAGGCGCCGGACCTGGCCGGTGCGCCTACTCTTGGTTCCCGTGAGTGCGCGCGTCATCCTGCTGACCGGCCCGTCGGGGTCGGGCAAGACCTCTCTCCTGCGCGCGGTCGGGGCGCAGCGCCTCAAGCTCGACGACTTCTACCGCGACGGTGACGAGCCGGGGATGCCGCTGCTGGACGGCTCGGTCTCCGGCGCCCAGGGCGCCTCACGGGATGAGGCGATGGGGGCGATCGACTGGGACGACCCGCGGGCCTGGGACGCCCAGCGCGCCATGGCCGCCATCACCGAGCTGTGCGCCCACGGCACCGCACAGGTGCCGATCTACTCCATCCCGGACAACGCGACCCGGGGCAGCACCCGGCTCGACATCGGCACCGCGCCTGCCTTCGTCGCCGAGGGCGTCTTCGCCGCCGAGCTCATCGAGAGCTGCCGGGCCGCCGGCGTGCTCGCCGACGCCCTGGTACTCCGCCGCCCGCGCCTCCAGACCTGGTGGTTCCGGCTGCGGCGAGACCTGGCCGAGCGCCGCAAACCCATCCATGTCCTGCTCACCCGCGGCCTGCGGCTGTCCCGCCAGGAGCCCGCCGCCATCGCCGGCTGGAGGGCCCAGGGCTGCCGCGCCGTCGGCCGGGCCGAGTGCGCCCGGATCATCGCTGCGCATATCGCCCCCTCCTCCGCGCCGTCCTGAGCCGGCGCCGGCCCGCGGCCTCGAGCACGTCGGCGAGCCCGAGAACGCCGGTTGACGCGGCGTCGTCGGGCTCGCCATGACGTGTGGGGCGGCCGCTCATGTGGGGCGGCCGGCGCCCACCACCTCCAGGCTCTGGGCACGCCGGTCGGCCGACGGCGTCGGCTCGGCCTCCTCCACCCACTGGGCCAGCACCTGGTCGGCCCGCGAGCGCGACCGGTGCGCGAGCCGAGCCAGTACCCGGCCTGGTCCCCGGCGATGGCCGCCACGACGCACACCGTGACGACCTGCCACAGCTCCAGGCCCACAGAGGCGTGCACGATCGCCGCGGTGACCAGCAGCGAGTCCCCAGGCAGGAAGGGAAAGAGCACCCCCGACTCGATGAAGACGATGACCCCCATGCCGATGAGGACCCACGGCCCCAGGGCGGTCAGGAGGGCTCCGGCGTCGGAGACCGTTCCGATCAGGCCGCCGATCCAGCTGATGATGTCGACGCAGTGCTCCTTCCCTTGGCACCCCGGTCGGGTGCTCACTGCCGCAAGCCTGGGCGCAGGCTCTGTGGGGCCCCTGTGATGAGGTGATGAGGAGCCGTAGACCCGCCTCCTCCTTCTCCTCCCTCCCCCTGCGCCGTGACCGGGACTCATGACACCTCGAGATCGGTACAAACGGCACGGCGTGTGGCACAAGTACCGATCTCACGGTGCTATGAGTCCCGATCTGGCCGGCCGTCCCCCGGCCACCCAGGGCTCAGGAACGCTTGACCAGCGGGAAGGCGATCGTCTCGCGGATCCCCTGGCCGGTCAGGACCATGAGGAGCCGGTCGATGCCCATGCCCATGCCGCCGCAGGGCGGGAAGCCCTGCTCCATGGCGACCAGGAAGTCCTCGTCGATGACCATGGCCTCGGGGTCGCCGTTGGCGGCCGCCAGCGCCTGGGCCTCGAAGCGCTCGCGCTGAACCACCGGGTCGGCGAGCTCGGAGTAGGCGGTGGCGGTCTCCATGCCGCGCACGTACAGGTCCCACTTCTCGGTCAGGCCCGGGCTGGAGCGGTGGTAGCGGGTCAGGGGCGAGGTGTCCTCGGGGAAGTCGTAGACGAAGGTGGGCGCCCACAACCGGTCCCCGACCGTGACCTCGAAGATGTCCTCAACGATCTTGCCCGGCACGGCGTAGTCGTCGACCTCCAGGCCGAGCCCCTCCGCCAGGGACACGAGCCGCTCGCGCGGCGTGTCCACCGTGATCTCCTCGCCGACGGCCTGCGAGACCGAGGTGTACAGGTCGATCGTCTCCCACTGCCCCGACAGGTCGTACTCGGTGCCGTCGGCCAGGGTGACGACCTCTCCCCCCTCGGGCAGGTCGAAGGCGTCGCGGGCGGCCTGCTGGATGAGGTCGCGGGTCAGGGCAGCCATGCCGTCGTAGTCGGAGTAGGCCTCGTAGGCCTCCAGGGCGGCGAACTCCGGGGAGTGGGAGGAGTCCATGCCCTCGTTGCGGAAGTTACGGTTGATCTCGAAGACCCGCTCGACGCCGCCGACCACCGCCCGCTTGAGGTAGATCTCGGTGGCGATGCGCAGGTAGAGCTCGGTGTCGAGCGCGTTCATATGCGTGGTGAAGGGGCGCGCCGAGGCCCCGCCGTGGACGACCTGAAGCATCGGGGTCTCGAGCTCGAGGTAGTCGCGGCGGTGGAAGTTCTCCCGCAGGGAGCGCACGACGGCGGCTCGGGTGCGGATCATGTCGCGGGCCGCGGGCCGGGTGAGCAGGTCGAGCTCGCGGCGCCGCACCCGCTGCTCCTCGGACAGGGTGACCGCCTCGCCCGCCTCATTCGTCCAGGTCTTGGGCAGGGGCCGCAGGGCCTTGGAGGCGATGCGCCAGGCGGGGAGCTCGAGGTCGTCGTCTCCGAGCTCGGGCAGGTCGGCGGCATCGCGGTCCGCGCGCAGGACCGGCTCGGCGAACACTGACAGCTCGCCGCGCCTGGAGGCGCCCACCTGCCCGTGGACGAAGAGGTGGTCGCCGAGGTCAACATCGGTCTTGAAGGCGGCCAGGGAGCTGTGGCCCTGCCCGGGCAGCGCCTTGGCCGAGAGCATCGCCTGGAGGGTGGTGCCCGCACCGTCCTGCAGGGTGACGAAGCACAGCTTGCCGGTGTTGCGCAGGAAGACCACCCGTCCGGCCACGCCCACCACCGCCTCCTCGGCGCCCGCCCCGGTCTCGACGGCCATCGTGCCCGCCGGCAGGTCGCCGAAGCGCTGACGGACCGCCGCGATGGTCGTCGTGATCGGCAGCTGCACCGGGTAGGGGTCCCAGCCCTCGGCGCGCAGGCGCTCGCGCTTGCCCGCGCGGATCTCGAACTGCTCACCGGGTCCCGGGTCCTGCTTGGCCTGGGACGGACGGGAGCCCTCGGTGGTCTGGGGGGCGGGGGTCTGGCTGCTGGGGGCGTGTGTCACGCGCGCGAGTCTAAACCGCGGCCGCCGCAGGCCGCCGCGGGCCGGGCCGGCCGGGCTCGCCGGGAGGTCGACGCCCCACGCGGACCGGGCGCGAGAGACGGCATTGGCGCCAGCCGGCGGAGGTGCTCCACAGGCGCGGTTCGCGACCGCCTTGTCCACAGGGCTCGGCCGGCTCACCTGCGCCAGCGCCGCCGAGGTCCTGGGACTGCCACTGCGGACTGGTGACCAAGGAGGAGGTCGCGGATCTACTGCGGGGGCGTCGAACGGTCCGGGCGCGCGAGCGGCTGGCCAAGAGCGCCCGGGCCAGCGTGACGAGAACGGCCGTGTCCTGCTGTCTGCGGGCGCTGTCCGTGCTCGTGTTGAGGGCGGTGGAGGAGTACCGCGGGGCCGAGCGTCCGCCAGGTGTCGAGGCACAGGTGCCGGGCGATGCCCCTCAGCGCCCCCGCGCCTCCGCGAAGCTGAGTCCGGAGGGGCGCAGCCCGTGCACCGCCTCGGTGTCATCCGGCAGCCCGCCGGGCTCAGTGCCCCGCTCGACGATCCGGTTGTCCGCGTCGACGAAGACGACATGGGGCAGGTAGGTGCGGGCCTCGGCGTCGGACATCTGGCCGTAGGCGATGAGGATGACGAGGTCGCCGGGGCTGACAAGGTGCGCGGCCGCGCCATTGACGCAGATCTGGCCCGAGCCCCGTTCTCCGGCGATGACGTAGGTGGTCAGCCTGTTGCCGTTCGTGCAGTCGCAGATGTCGACCTGCTCCCCCGGCAGGAGGTCGGCGGCATCGAGCAGGTCGGCGTCCACGGTCACCGAGCCGACGTAGTCGAGGTCGGCATCGGTCACGGTGGCGCGGTGGATCTTGGACGTCATCATCGTCCTCAGTCGGTTGCTCATCACCGCAAGGCTAGATGATGGATTCCCAGGGGCGGGCCGGGTGACCCCGGTCCTGGGGCCGACGTCACGAGTCCGGGGCCGACGTCACAAGTCCGGGACCCTCCCCCTCGCCGAGATCGGGACATATGACACCTCGAGGTGCCATATGTCCCGATCGCGCGGTTCGCCGAGCACCGCCACGACGCGTGCCGGCAAGCGGTCACTGGGGAGGCTCGAGCAGGATGTTGTCGATGAGGCGGGTCGTGCCGACCCTGGCGGCCACGGCCAGCAGCGCCTGGACGGGGCCGGCCGGCACCTCGCCCGCCGTTGTCGGATCCGGCGCCGGGCCTCGGGCGGACGGCGCAGCCGCGGTGGTGCCCTCCGTGTCCGGGGCCTGTCCGGCGGCCGCCTCATCCAGCCTGCGCGGCTGGGTCATCCGAGGCGCCGGGGGCAGGCCCAGGCCCGCGCCGGCCAGGTCGACGAAGGTGTCGGGGTCGACCACCGCGGCGTAGTCGACCTCGACGCCCGGAGCAGCGGTGAGAACTTCCAGCGCGGCCCGGCGCGCCGCCGCCGGGTCGGCGCCCTGGCGGGCGGCGTGGGCGCCGGCGGCCAGGGCGCGCCAGAGCGCCAGGGCCTGCTCGCGCTCGACGGGGCTGAGGTAGGCGTTGCGCGAGCTCATGGCCAGCCCGTCGTCCTCGCGCCGGATGTCGACCGGGACGATCTCGACCGGCACGGCCAGGTCGCGCACCATGGCGCGCACGATGGCCAGCTGCTGGGCGTCCTTGCGCCCGAACAACGCCCAGCGCGGGGCCGTCAGGTGCAGGAGGGTGAGGACGACCTGGCACACCCCGGCGAAGTGCGTGGGTCGTACCGCGCCCTCGAGGACGCTCGCCATGGGGCCGGGGTCGATACGCACCGCCGGCTCCCCATCGGGGTAGATGACCTCCGGGGTGGGGGCGAAGACGAGCAGCCTGCCCACCGGCGGCCCTCCACCCGCGAGCGCCCCGGCCAGCGCCTCGACATCGGCGGCCAGGGTGCGGGGGTAGGCCTCGAGGTCCTCCCCCGCCGCGAACTGGAGGGGGTTGACGAAGATGGTCACGACCACCGTCCCCTGTGGGCCTGCCAGGCGCGCCGCCTCGACGACGAGGTCGAGGTGGCCCTGGTGGAGGGCCCCCATCGTCATGACGACGGCGCGCAGGCTCCTGTCCCCGGCCAGGGCGTCTTCCAGCTCGGTGCGGGTGCGGGCCAGGGCGACGACGGGGCCGCCGGTGGTTTCGGGATCAACGCTCATGCGCCACACGCTATCCCCGCGGCGCCCCGTCGGCAGTCCCGCCCTCGTCCTGGCCCACCGCGGCGCGCAGGGCGTCGGCCTGTGACGGGGTGAGCCGCCCCGTGGACTCCTGTCGGGCGATGGTCGCGGCGGCCAGCGTCCGGTAGGTCTCCCACACGTCGGTAAGCGGCCGGTCCTGGGCGTCGCGGGCGGCGCTGATTGCCGCCAGGTGCGCGCTGAGCGTGCCGGCGTCGCCGCGGACCACTGGTCCGGTCAGGGCGGCGTCGGGGCCCTCGTGGAGGGCCCGGTCGAGGGCCGCGGTGAGCAGGGGGCCGAGGGTCGCAGCGCCGTCCTCGACGCCGGCGGCGCCGAGCAGCCGAACCGCCTGACCGACGAGTGTCACGAGGTGGTTGGCGCCGTGGGCCAGGGCGGCGTGGTAGGCGGGACGCGCCTGCTCGTCGAGCACGAAGGGCTCGCCGCCGAGCTCGACCGCCAGTGCCTGGGCGATGGGGAGCACAGGGCCCGGGGCGGTGACCGCCATGGGGCAGCCCGTCAGGCGCACGAGGTCGACCGACCAGCCGGAGAAGGTCATGGCGGGGTGGATGGCCAACGGGATGGCGCCGCAGCGGCGGGCCGGTTCCAGGACACCTGTGCCGTAACGGCCCGAGGTGTGCACGACGAGCTGTCCGGGCTGCCAGCGGCCCAGGTCGGCCAGCCCCTGGACCAGGGGGCTCAGCGCGTCATCGGGTACGGCCAGGAGCACGAGCTCGGCGCGCTCGACGATCTCGTCGATCTCCAGGACCGGGACGCCCGCCAGCAGGATCTCGGCGCGTTCCCGGGATGCCTCGGACACGGCGTGGACTCCGACGACTTGGTGCCCGGCGGCACGCAGCGCCGACCCCAGCACCGCCCCCACGCGCCCGGCCGAGATGATGCCCACGCCCAGGCGCCCGCTGGGGCGGCGAGCGGTTCCGGCGCGGTCCCCCGGCACTCCGCCCGGAACGCTCCCCACGCCGGGGTCAGTCCCCGCGCCGGGGACACGCCCCGCGCCCGCGGCGTTCTCCGCCGCGGCGCCACTGCCCCCACCCGGGCCGCCGCCGGGCATGGGATCCTGGCTGGACAGGTCACTTGTGGCGCTCATGCCGGCATGGTCTCATGCGGCACCGGACTGCTCGTGGCCCGGGCGAGCCACCGGTCGAGCTTTTCCTCCGTGCGGCGACGCAGGGCGCGCTCGGCGATGACATCGGCCAGGGCGGCGGCGTCCTCCTGGCTGAGGCTGGCCACGGCAGTGTTTTCCTGGAGCGTCACCATGTCGAGCCTCAGCTTGGCCAGGCCGAACCGGCGCGCCAGTGGCCCGGCGGAGGTGCGCAGGGACTGGATGCGCTCGTAGGGGATGACGCTCGTGCGCAGCGACCAGCGCCCCTGGCGGATGATGACGCAGGTGTCGGTGAGCATGACGCCCGTGCGCCGCCAGGCCAGGGGGGAGAAGATGCGCGCCCGGCGGGGCGGGCCGACGAATCCCCGCCTCGGGTCGTCGACGGGGAGCGGTCCCGGGGCCTCGGCCTTGTCCCTTCCGGTGCCGGACAGTGCCTCGGTCAGAACGGCGTCGGGGTCGGGGACACCGAGGTCGGGCACGACGAGCCACAGCGCCCGCAGGGCGGTCTCCCGCTCCCCCACCGGCAGCAGGACGTTGCCCACGTCGAGTGAGATCGACCCCGAGGAGGAGGACTCGAGCTCGTTGCGCCCGGCGACCGTGGCCTCGGCCCGCCACCAGTCCTTGCCCGCCCACAGCAGAGGCCTGGTCAGGAGGACGGCGTGGACCCGGCCCGGGGGCAGGGTCACGGAGGCCTCGGAGGTCAGGCCGTAGCGCAGACGGATCCCGGCCGGGGTCGCGGCCGCACGGAACCCCCATGAGCCGTTGAAGCGGGACCACCCGATGCCAAGGAGGGCCAGCGGGCCCGCCAGCGCGGAAAGCACGGCGGTGAGGGTGGCAGTCCCGTCAAGACCCCCCTCTCCTGTCACGATGCTGACGATGACGCCGACGGCGAAGACCAGGACCAGGCCCACCGAGAGCACGACGCTGAAGGAGCGCAGCATCGACCCCAGGACCACGGGCACCTTGACCGCATAGAGCGGGTGCTCCTCGGTCTCAAGGCTCCGCAGGCGCTGGCCGGCGACTGCGTCCTCGAAGCCCAGCGGCGCCCGACGCACAGTGCCGGGCTCCGGCCGTTCTCCGGCCTCGTGGCCACCGGAGACATCACCGGGCACGGCTCCGGGGGCGCCGACGGCGGCCGGGCGCAGCCCACTGGTGGTCGGCCCGCTGGCCACGGGGCCGCCGGCGACTCCGGCCTCGCGCCCATCGGCCGGGGCGTCGAGCCGGGCCGCGGCGTCGTGCCCGGTCGGTGCCGGGCTCGACCGAGGGCCGTCGGTTGTGGCGTCGGCGAGTTCCGGCTCCCCGGCGAGGCCGTCCCCGGAACGGTCGTCCCGGGCCGTGGCCCCCGAGGCCAGGTCGAGGATGCGTTTGCGCAGGGCGGTCAGCTCGGCAGTGCGCATGTAGCCCAAGACGACCCGGGAGTCGCCACCGCCCGCGACCTCGACCGTCAGCTGGCCGAGCCCGAACACCCTGCCCAGCAGGGGGTGGACGATGTCCAGGGACTGGATGCGCGGCAGGCGCGCGATACGCAACTGCTTGAAAAAAATCCCCCAGCGCAGGTAGACCGCGTCGGCGCCCACCGCATAGGTGCGATGGCGCCAGTTGAGATACAGCACGACGCCGACCAGCACCAGCACTCCGAGGGTTCCTCCGACGGCGGCCAGAGCCACCGGCAGGGTGATCGTCGCCCCCTCCTCGCGGATCGCCTCCCACACCGACAAGAAGGCCTCGATGTTCTGGATCGTGGCGAAGGCGACGATCGCGGTGATCATCTTCCAACCGGTGAGGACCGGCGTGATGGGGTGCATCCGGCGCCACACGAGGTCGTCGGGGACGGCGATGCGCCCGGCAGCCGCACCCGGGCGCCCCCGGTCCGAGCCATCCGCCCGGTGGTCCTGGCCCGCGCTCACAGCCCGGCCATCCTGTCCTCGCCGCGCTCGGCCAGGATCTGGCGCAGGTGCTCGGCCTCCTCGGCGGGCAGGCCGTTGATCGTGGCATCGGTGCTGGCAGAGGCGGTGCGCAACTTGACCTCCGCGATACCCAGGCGCGCGGCGATCGGCCCCTGGGAGGTGTCGACCATCTGCATGCGCCCGTAGGGGATAACCGACAGTGAGCGGAACATGACGCCCTTGCGCCACAGCAGGTGGTCTTCGGCCAAGGCATAGCCCATGGCTCGGACCTGGCGTGGGACGAGCGCCATCTCCCACACGCCAGTGACCAGGACGAGGGCGGCGCCGATCCACATCCACGGGCTCCACAGCACGGCGGGGATGGCGAAACCGAGGAAAGCCATGGCGTTGCCGATCCCGATGCCGAGCAGCCGGGCGGTGGCCAGGCGCGGTGAGACCGGTTGGAAGTCGACGCCCGCGGGGGCGAATGGATCCGCGGTGCGCGACGCCACGGCACCGGCGACCTGGGAAGGGGTACTCAATCTATGCCTCCTGTCGTTGGTGGACACAGAGTCCCATGCGGGTGTGTGCCGCGCCTCCTCCTCACGGGGGAGCCGTGCTCAGTGAAGTCAGGCGGGCACCTCGTCCCCGGCTCCGGCGGCTCCCGGGTCGTCATCGTCGTCATCGGCGTCGATGGCGCACCAGTGCTCGACCAGCAGGCCGATCCCGCACCACAGGACGCAGGCCGCCAGGCAGGCGCCCGAGCTCCAGGCCAGGGAGGTCATCGCGGGGGCGGAGGGGGCGAGCAGGGCGGCGATGAGGCTGCCGGCGTAGATGCCACCGACTGTGGGGGCCACGATCGCGGAGGCCTGGGCGGCCGCCGCGGTGGCCGCCGCCCCGGTCGGGGTGATCCAGGTGGGTTGACGCTCCTTCATCCGCCGGACGGCGAGGCCGCCGATCAGGACGCCGACGGACACGAGCAGGGCGACCGCCGCGCCCCAGGGGGTGAGCGAGGGCACCCAGCCGCGGTGCCGCAGGGTGAGGTCGGCCGCGACCCAGGCCAGTGCGGTCGGCGCGACGAAGCACGCGAGGACGGTCGTCCAGCGCGTGCGTTGCATCACGACCCCTGGCCCTGGCGTCCGACGATGTCGTTCCAGTTCAGCTGCGACTTCCAGGGAGCGTCCTCGGCGGCTTCCGGGGCGCTCGAGGCGGCGGGCTGCTGGTCATACGCCGCCAGCTGCTGCTGGCTATACGACGGCACCGCGGGCTGCTCATAGGAGGGCGCAGCGGGCTGCTCGTACG
>NZ_JAUNHI010000054.1 GCF_030524025.1 Actinomyces sp.
ACAGCGCCCACGACAGCGCCGCCGGCGGAGCCCACTGCTGAACCGGTGCCCAGCATCGAGCCCAGTGCTGAGCCGAGTGCAGAACCGAGCACGGAACCGCCTGCCGAGCCGACCACGGAGCCGACGGCTGAGGCTCCCAGTCAACCGGTCGAACCGGCCGAGCCCGAGCCCACGGCTGCTCCGGTCGAGCCAGTCCTGCCGGAGCCCACCGCTGAGCCCGAGGTGCCCACCCCGGAGCCGGTGACCACGGCGACCGCGCCGACGGAGCGGTCGACGCCCGAACCCGCCGCCGAGCAGGAGCCCGCCGAGGACGAGGTTGAGGTCGTCGTGCCCGGCGACCCCAACGCCAGGCCCGAGACCGAGCCCTCCTCGCCGGTCAGCGACCCCGGGCAGCTGGACGCTTCCAACGCAGGCTCGCTGTCGGGCACGCGCAACGGCGACAAGGTCACGTTCATCCTGCCGTCGAGCAAGGCTAAGGAGGGCGACTGGGTGGCCGTGTTCATCTACCCGGGCGCGAGGACTGCGGGCTGGGTGCAGGTCGACGGGGCGCAGTCGGTGTCCATCGATGTCTCCGGCTTCGAGGCGGGCACCTACCAGGTGGCGATCGCCGACCGGGACTCCGAGCTTCTCGGCTGGGCCCAGCTGGAGATCGAGGCGGTCAGTGCTCCCGCGGGCGAGGGAGCCAACGTCCTGACCATCGGCGCCGAGCAGCCGGGGCATGGTCTGCTGGGACCGGGCGACTGGATGCTCGTCACCGCAGGAGGGCTGCTCGCCCTGGCCGCAGGGGCCGTCATCCTCCTCGTCCGACCCGCGACGCTGGCGCCGTGGCGCCGTGGCCGCGCCGAGGTGTGAGACGATCTCCCGGACGGCGAAGCGGAGAGGACGGCGGTGCGGCACCGGAGATGCACAACACGTGCTCCACGAGCAGGACTCGTGGCACGGTGGGTGACGCTACCCTCTTGGCTGCTCGTCATCGCGGTAGCCCTGGTCCTCACCGCTCCCGGCCTGGTCCCCGCGCCCGCCGCCGGGATCGTCACGACGGGGGAGTCGACCACCGGTACCGCCTCGACAGTGAGCCCCTCGACGGTCGCGGTCGGCGGGACACTGACCTTCACACTCTCCGGCTTTCCCCAGGGGGCCACCGTTCAGATCCTTGTCGACGACGGCACCCTGGTGCTGGAGGACGGTACCGCTGCGGGACGTGGGGTTCTCGGCGTGCTCCAGATCGCTGAGGACGGCACGGCCTCGGGGACCGTCGAGATTCCCCGCGACGTGGGCAAGGGGGTCCACTGGCTGCGCTTCTCGGTGACCGCGGGCCCCGACATCCCCACGAGCAAGGTTCGCACCGCCGACTACACGAACAAGAGCCCCTATTTCACGGTCGCCGATGTCACGGTCATCGGGGGCAGCTCGACCGTGGCGCCCCCGACAGCGACCGCCTCTCCGACCACTCAGGTCACTTACGGCGGCACCAGGCTTCTGCCCGCCGTCCAGAACGGGAGCGAGCCCCAGGCCAGGGCGGTGGAGGTCCGGTCGGACTCCTTCCCCTTCGTCGGCACGGGTGTCATGGCCCTGGCGGTGCTGCTGTGCGTCCTGGCGGCCGTCGTCGTGTTCAACCGGTGGCGGCTGGCGCGACATCAGTCCGGTCCGGGAGGCTTCGCCTGAGGCCGTCGGGGCCGCGCGCCGCCTGTCGACCGTGTCACGCGGCCCGTCGTCGCGCGGGAGCGCCCGCGGGTCCGTCGTAGGATCGCGCCAGCGCCCGCCCGTCTCGCGGTGCGCCCCGACGGGTACCGGATCAGTGCCCCCAGCGGAAGGAACCAGCACCGTGCTGCGCACCCGTGACGCAGGATCCCTGCGCCCCTCAGACATCGGACAGGTCGTCACCCTCACCGGATGGGTGGACCGGCGCCGGGACCACGGCGGGGTCGCCTTCATCGACCTGCGCGACGCCTCGGGCATCGCCCAGGTGGTCATCCGCCAGGAGGTGGCTCACGACCTGCGGGCCGAGTTCGTCCTGCTCGTGACCGGCGAGGTCACCGCCCGTCCGGAGGGCAACGCCAACCCCAACCTGCCCACCGGCGAGGTCGAGGTGGTCGTCACCGACCTGGAGATTCTCAACGTGGCCGCGCCCCTGCCCTTCCAGGTCTCAGACCACGCCGAGGAGGTCGGCCAGGTCGGCGAGGAGGCTCGTTTGAGGTACCGCTACCTCGACCTGCGTCGCTCCCCGATGCAGCGCGCGATCCGCCTGCGCTCTGAGGTCTCCCAGGCCGCCCGCCGGGTTCTGGGCGGGCACGGCTTCGTCGAGGTCGAGACCCCCACGCTCACCCGCTCCACACCCGAAGGTGCCCGTGACTTCCTCGTCCCGGCGCGCCTGTCGCCGGGGTCCTGGTACGCCCTGCCGCAGAGCCCGCAGCTGTTCAAGCAGCTGCTCATGGTGGCGGGCATGGAGCGCTACTACCAGATCGC
>NZ_JAUNHI010000042.1 GCF_030524025.1 Actinomyces sp.
GGGGGACGGCGGAG
This sequence comes from Actinomyces sp., assembly GCF_030524025.1. Taxonomy (GTDB): domain Bacteria; phylum Actinomycetota; class Actinomycetes; order Actinomycetales; family Actinomycetaceae; genus Actinomyces. Next base: position 15 of record NZ_JAUNHI010000042.1, read on the forward strand.
GGGCCGCGATGTACCCGATGTACTCGATGTACGCGATGTAGAGGAGCGGCGCAAGCGCGGCTGCCGTCGTGGTGGTCGAGGGCACGGCCGGGTCAGGACAGCGGGGAACAACATGGCGGCACCACGCGCAGGGCGCGGCGACCACGGAGCTGTGACCCTCCGGCTACGATGGGCGCGTGATCTTCAAGGCAGTCGGCGAGTCCGCACCCTATCCCGCGCACGGGAGAACGGCTCAGCGCGACTGGTCGGTCATCGCTCCGCGGCAGGTCCGCCTCGACCAGCTGACGACCACGCGCGCCACCCTGGACCTGCGCGACCTGCTGGACGATGACTCGACCTTCTTCGGCGACCTCTTCGCCCATGTGGTGTCCTGGCGCGGAAGCCTCTACCTGGAGACCGGACTCCACCGTGCACTGCGCGCCGCGCTGCAGGGTCGCATGAGCATCCACGCCCGCATCCTGGAGATCGACGACGAAGGCAATCCGATCCCCGCGCCGCCGCCGCCCGACCTCTGAGGTCGGCGAGCCCGAGGTCGTCGGTCGAGGCGACCCGCCCCGGCACTGCCCGGGGGTGAGCGTCGTGCCCGCGAAGGGACGAGGCCGGAGCGGGCTGTCCACCCGGGGCAGAGGACAGACCCCTCGACGTGCCGTAAGTCCCGATCTCGAGGTGCCACAAGTCCCGATCCCGGGGTTGGTCAAGCGGTGTGCGGCACGACGCACACCTTGCCCGTCGCGGCGCTCCGACCCTTGCCAAGGCCCTGCCAGTACGCCCGGTCGGCCCCGCTCCACAGGGGCGGGACCGTATCTGCCTGCGGACCGTGGTCGTCTATCGCGCCGACCGATGACATACTCGTGACCGGAATGAGATCAACTCGGGGCGAGCCCCCGGCACGGACGGACCAGCGACTGACCATTCGACCAGCCTCCCACCCCTGGCAAAGGAGACGCACATGACCTCGCACTCGGCGTCACCGCCGCTGCCCGCAGGCTGCCGCGCCGCCTCGAAAAAGGCCATCGGCGCCAGCATCGTCATCGACGCGCTCACTGTTGTCCTGCCCCTGGCCACGAGCCTGATCCTGCCTGGTCCCGCTACCCTGCGGCTGCTCCTCGCCCTTGTCGCCGTCGGCCTGGGGGTCCTGGCCCTGGTCGCCCACTGCCTCTACGGACGTGCACTGGGCGGGGTCGTCCTCGGCCTACTTACCGTCGACGCCGACGCCGGTCTACCGACCGGCACGCCCCGCGCCCTGTTGGCGGTCGCCATGCTCGGCACCGCCCGGGGCGCCACCGTGCTGGACATCACCAACGGTCCGGATCCCTCGACCGGGACCCTCGACGAGCTCGACGCGCGTGCCGCGGAGCAGCGCTCCAGCACCGCCCCGCAGGAGGTCCCGGCCACCAGGCAGGTCGCCGCCCCGGCCGCGCAGACGCCCGCGGTGGCCGACAGCACCCAGGCGGCTGCGATCCTCGCCGCGACCCAGCAGCGGGGCTCCCGCTCGCCGATCACCACGGTGCCGGCGAACCCCGCGCGCACCCCCGTGGCGGGCGTGCCCGCCGTGGCCGAGCAGCACACCGCGGTCATGCCGCCGGTGACCGCACCGCCGCCCCCGCCCCCGCCGAGCCCGCACGACCTGGCCGCACCCGCCCCGCAGCCGGCACCCCGCCGGGCCGCGGTCCAGCCCACCCGGGCCACTGCACCCGCACCGGCCGAGGCCGCCCCACCAGCGCCCCCGCAGGTCGGCGCCCAGGCCACCCAGGTCCCCCGGGCGCCCCAGTCCCCGCCGACCGCACCGGCCTCGCGCGCCGCGTCACCGATCGTCAGCTCAGCCCCGTCGGCGCCTCGGACGAGCCCTTCGGGCCCGGCAGGTACCGCCCCCCTGGCGGCCCAGCCCGGCCAGATGAGCCGGCCGGCTCCGGCGAGCCGGACCAGCCGCGACACGGCCCCCGCGACCCTGCCGCCGGCGGCCATCGGCTCGGCTCCCTCGGAACCCCAGACGAGCCGGCCCGGCCCGACGAGCCCGGGGCCTCGCCCCGGCCCGGCGAGCGCGGCGCCCCAGCCCGCCCCGGCCACCCGTCCCGACCCGACGCGCCGGCCACCCGCCCCGGCGAGCGCGGCCACACCGGAGACGCAGCAAGCGAGCACGCCCCCACCCGCCGGCGCCACCACTCCGGCCCCGCCGCCGCCCACGGTCACCCGCAAGTCCCTGCGCAACCAGCAGGCGCCCACGGTCACCCGCAAGTCCCTGCGGGCGATGGAGCGCGAGCGGCTCGCCCAGATCGAGCGCGAACGGCTTGAGAAGGCGGCAGGATGAGCCGCGTCAAGGACGTCGCCCCCGACGACCTCGACATGGAGTCGACCAGGGTCCGCCGCGCCCACCTGCGCGCCGCCCTCGAGCACGGCGGCCCTCCCGGCCCTGACCGCCGTCAGGCCCCCTGGCTTGTCATCTCTGTGCTCGTGGCGTCCCTGGCCTGCGCGGGCTGCGTCGGGTACGCCGCGGTGTCCTCCCTGACCGAGCCCACACCGTCGCGCGCCACCAGCACCGGCACGACACCGCCTGCGCCGGCCGACCAGTAGGAGCGGCCATGATCCCCTACACCCGTGTCACCCTCCTGGCCGAGTCCTCCCGCGCCGAGCTCGCCATGCCCTCCACCGAGCCCGTCGGCGTGCAGATGCCCATGCTGCTCGAGCTGCTGGGCGCCGCGGCACCGGCCACCGCCTCCTCCGGGGGGCGGGGCACCCGGCCCGAGGACAACGAGCCCGGAGAGGACGCCGCCCCACCCACCCATCTCGTGCGCGCCGACGGTAGCCTCATCGACCCCGAGCTCGACCTGGCCAGCCAGCAGGTGCTCGACGGGGAGATCCTGCGGCTGGTCGCCCTGGAGAACATCCCGGCCCCCACACGCGTGTCCGACCTGAGCACGCCACTGTCGGAGATGACCCGCACCCACCCGGGGCGGTGGCGGCCCACCGACAGGCTCGTGGGCGCACGCCTCGTGCTCGGTCTGGCCGTGGCGGCCACGGCTTGGCCACTCCTGCGCGGGCTGTCGACGACCGGGCACGTGCTGACCAGCCTGCTGGCCGTCCTGGCGCTGAGCGCACCGGTGGCCTGGCGGATGAGTGCCCCCCGCACGGCGGGGTGGGAGGTGCCTGCCACCGGGGTGCTGGTCGGGCTCCTGGGCGCCGAGTCCCTGGCGCTGGCCCTGGAGGGCCCGGACCACGGGCTGCCCGCGGGTGTCGCGCTCGCCCTGGTCACGACGGCGGGAGTCGGCCTGGGTGCGCACCGACCCGGGTGGGCCCTCGGAGCCGGGATCGGCCTGGCCGTGGAGGGCTTGTGGCTCCTTGTCGCGGCGCTGTCGCCCTCGGCCCTGCTCTCCCACGGGATCATGGCCGTCGCCGCCCTTGTCCTGACCGGCTCGCTGCCGTGGATCGCGCTGACCGTCTCCGGCGCGGCACGCCTCGACGACACGGTGCTGACCGGGACGCTGCCCCCACGCACCCGGGTCCGGCGCTCGCTGGCCTCCAGCCACGATGTCCTCGTCGTCTCCTGCCTCGTGTCGGCGGTCACCGTCGCGGCCACGACGGCGGCCCTGGCGATGGGCTCCGACCCGTGGGGCTGGGCGCTGGCGGTGGCCGTTGCCGTGGCCACGGCCCTGCGCTCGAGGGCATTCCCCCTGCGCGTCGAGGTGCTCGGCCTGTGGCTGGCCTGCCTGCCCGCGCCGCTGCTGCTCCTGGCGGGGCTGGACCCCGCCGTACGCCTGACCCTGCTCGCCCTGGCGGTCGTGCTCCTCGGCGGCGCCTGCCTCTACCAGCCCGCCCCCCACACCCGCCTACGCCTCCAGCGGGCGGGCGACCTCGTCGAGGCGACGGCGACGGCCGCGACGATCCCCCTGCTGTGCGGCCTCAACGGGCTCTTCAGCCACCTCCTGGGCCTGTTCTCATGACGCCGACGAGCCTGGAGACCGCGTCCGCCGCCGCCCCGAGGGCGCCCGGCGCCACGGGCGGGCGCGCGCCGGACCTGGTGCGCGACACCGACCTGCTCGCCCTGGCCCTCAGTGGGGCGGCCTCCTCGCGGCGCCGCGCCCGCCGCTCCCACGAGGCGATCTGCCGCGCCCTGCCTCACACCTGCCGCCTGGCCGTGGTCCCCACCGTGCACAGCTGCGGGTCGACGAGCCTGGCGGTCCAGCTGACCGGGGCCCTCGTGAGGGCCAGGCTCCTGCCCGGGACCCTCGTGGCCGCCTCCCCGGGGCCCGCCGACGCCTCGGCCCACCTGCCCTTCCACGTCACCTGGGACAACGGCCTGTCGGCGCCCACCACCACCGGGACCACCACGACAGCACCCGCCCCCACCTCGCCGGTCGGCGCCACCGAGGCCGGCGCCGACCTGCGCCGGGGCGCCTCCCCGGGCACCGGGCTGCCCACCGGTCCCGACGGGCTGACCTCCTGTCTCAGGCTGCCCGCGGTGGGCGACACCCTGCCCGACAGGTGGGCGCATGCCCACGCCGAGCTGTCCACGCTGCCCGACACGTGGGTGGTGGAGACCGGGTCCCTGGCCGCCGAGGAGATCGGCGAGCTCGCCCGGGCGCGCCACGTCATCGTGCTGGTCTCCCCCGCCCGGCGCCGGCAGGTCGAGCGGGGGCGGGCCCTCGTCGCAGAGCTGTCCGGCGCGATGCGGCGCCTGGGCTCACCTGCCGTCCTCCACGCCGTCGTCGCGGTCGCCCCGGGGCGGCCGCCGCTGCCGCGCCTGGGTCCGGGAGAGACCCTCGTGCCCCACGACCCGGCACTGGCCGGTGCGCCCGGACCGATGCCGCTGCGGCGGCGCACGGCCGCCGCGATCTGCGAGATCGCCGCAGCGGCCGTGGAGGCCACCGGCAGCTCTCACAGACGGGGCGAGACGCCGTGATCCGAGTCGTCGACCGCCCTGAGCGCCGGTCCGGCCCCGCCGAGGCCCCCACCCCCCTCATCCTGCCCACGCCGCCCGCTCACGTCGGGGGCGGCGCCGGCCAGCTCATGCCGGTGGGTCCGGCCCTCACCCTGCTGGGGGCCGGTTCGGCCCTTGCGGTGACGGCGCTGGCGCGCTCCAACATCATCCTCGTCGTGCTCGCCGCACTCGTGGCGGTCGGCACCGCCGTCGGCCTGCTCATCACCGTCCTGTCACGGCGCGGCGCCCAGACCCGGCAGCGTCGCGAGCAGCGCACCCGCTACCGCCACTCGCTCCTGGCCGCGACCGCCGACCTGGAACGCACCGCCGAGCAGACCCGGCGGGCTGCCCACCTGGCCCACCCGGCGCCCGCGGCGCTGCCGGCGTGGGCGATCGACCCCGCGCGGCGCTGGACGCGGCGCCGCACCGACCCCGACTTCCTCCTCCTGCGGCTCGGCACCGCCGACCTGCACCTGCCCCTGGCGGCTCTGCCCCCACAGGCCGACACCGCGGCCGCCGACCCCCAGCTGCTGGCCCAGGCGCGTGCCGTCGTGCGGGCACACACCGTCCAGGAGGCCATGCCCGCGCTCATCGACCTCGACGGCGCCGGCCAGGTCAGCATCGTGGGACCGCGCGAGCTGACCCGGGACCTGGCTCGCGTCCTCATCGTCCAGGCCGCCGTCCACCACGGGCCCCAGGACCTGCACATCGCCCTGGCCCACGACGAGCACCGGGCGCCTCACTGGGACTGCGTCTCCCGGCTGCCACACCTCGTCATCGACGGGCACTTCGACGGCCCCGTCGCGAGTCGGCGGGTCGCGGCCGACCAGGGCGCCTTCGAGGAGGTCCTGGGCCCGGAGATCGCCGTGGCGGCCAAGGCCGCCGCCGAGCGGCGGCGCACGGGCACCGAGCACGAGCTGCGCGGGCGCCCCCGGCTGCTCGCCGTCCTCGACACCGACCGAGCCGCACGCGACCTAGCCATCCCCGACTCCTCACTGGGGGCCCAGGACATCGGCGCCACCGTCATCCACCTCCTGACCGACCCCAGCGACGAGCCCGCAGGCACCCGCCTGCGCCTGACGGTCCGCCACGACGGCGTGGTCGAGGTCTATGACCTGACCGGGCCCGAGGGCTCACGCCCCCGCGTCGTGAGCCCCGATCGGCTGGGGCCCGCCCTGGCCGAGGGCGTGAGCCGCACCCTGGCGCCGCTGCGCCCCGTCGAGGCGGCGCGGCGCAGCAGCCGGGGACGCTCGGCCGCCGCTCTGCTCGGCCTGGAGGACCCGCGGGCCCTCGACCCGGTGCGCGCCTGGGCGCCACGTCCGGCGCGCGACTTCCTGCGCGCGCCCATCGGCACCGACGACGAGGGCCGGCCGGTCCTGCTCGACCTCAAGGAGGCCGCCCAGCTCGGCGTCGGACCGCACGGCCTGTGCGTGGGCGCGACGGGCTCGGGCAAGTCCGAGCTCATGCGCACCCTCGTGACGGCGCTGGCCGCCGGGCACCGTCCCGAGGACCTCACGATGGTGCTCATCGACGTCAAGGGCGGGTCGACCTTCGCTCCGCTGGCGGGCCTGCCGCATGTCGTCGGCCTGGTCGACCACCTCGTCGGCGACCCCGGTCTGGCCCGGCGCGCCCGCACGGCGATCGCCGGGGAGGTCATGCGCCGTCAGGAACAGCTGCGCCAGGCGGGCTCGCCCGACATCAGCCACTACCGTCTGCGGCACGCCGACACCCCCGGGCTGCCGCCCCTGGCCCACCAGCTCATCATCATCGACGGTCTGGGCGAGCTGCTCGACACCGACCCGGGTTTCGTCGAGCTGCTGCTGACCATCGGCCGGATCGGCCGCGCGGTCGGGGTCCACCTCCTGCTGACCAGCCAGCACCTGCCGGGTGCGGGCCTGCGCGACCTCGACGCCTACTTGTCCTACCGGATCGTCCTGCGCACCTTCTCGGAGGCCGAGTCCATGGCCGTCCTGGGGCGGCCCGACGCCTTCCACCTGCCCGCCACGCCCGGCTACGGCTACCTCTCGGTGGACACGAGCGTCTACACCCGCCTGCGCGCCGCCCATGTCTCGGCCCCCGTCGAGGATCGGGCCCCCTCCGCCGAGCCCGAGGAGATCACCGATCCGGCCCCCGTGATCCTGCCGGTCTTCAACGGCCTGTCCCCGCAGGGGCGCCCCGGCGACCAGCGTCCGGCCTCCCACGGGGTGGGCCTGAGCGTCATGGAGCAGGTCGTCTCCCGCCTGCGCGACGAGCACCGCCGCGGCCCACGGGTCTGGCTGCCCCCGCTGCCGCGGGCCCTGTCGCTGCCCGCGGTCTACGGCGCCCCGCTGGACCGGGGCCCCCGCGGCGTGCTGGCCCCGGAGCGGGCACGCCCGGCCTCCGGCCTGGCCGTGCCGGTCGGCATGCTCGACGACCCCGCCTACCAGCGCCAGCTCCCCTGGATGATCGACCTGGGGGCCCGGGGCGGGCACGTGTGCGTCGTGGGCGCGCCCCAGTCGGGCCGCACAACCCTCCTGTGGACGCTGACGGTGTCGGCGGCGCTGACCATCCGGCCCGAGCGGCTGACCTTCTATGGGCTCGACGCCATCGGCGGGTCCCTGGCGCACCTCAAGCCCCTGCCCAATGTCGGTGAGGTCGCCACGCGCGGGGACCGCGCCCGGATGCGCCGGCTCCTCGACGAGCTGGCCTCGATGCTCGACCACCGCGAGCGCATCCTGTCGGCCCACCGCATCGACTCCCTCGAGATGCTCCGCGAGCAGCACGCCGCCGGGCTGCTGCCGAGCCTGGCCAGCGCCGACGTCGTCGTCCTGGTCGACGGGGCCGGTGTGCTGCGCGCCGACTTCCCCGAGCTGGTCGACTCCCTCGACGAGCTCCTGCACCGGGGGCGACGCCTGGGGATCCACGTCGTCATGACCGTCTCCCGGCCCGAGGACCTGCCCGCCTCCCTGCACCCGCTGGTTGGCACCCGGCTCGAGCTGCGCCTGAGCGACCCCGCCGGCTCGCTCATCTCCCCCGAGCTGTCCCGGGCGGTGCCCCTCAACCTGCCCGGGCGCGTCCTGTGCCCCGATGGCCTGGTCGCCCAGGTGGCGCTGCCCGTGGAGGACACCACCCGGCCGGTGGCCGCGGGCCTGGACCGCCTCGCGCTGGAGCTCCATGACACGTGGGACCCCGGACCGCCCGCCTCGGTTCGTGTCCTGCCCTCCCAGCCCGCCTCCCGCAGCCACCGCCTCCGTGGACACGGGCACCGCACCCTGCGCTCCGACCAGCGCGTACGCTGAGCCCGGGCCGGACACCGGCGGGCACGCGCGCGTGGGACCTCGTCCATTACTCTGGAGCGCGTGAGTACCACGCCAGACCCCCGAGCCGAGTACCGCCGTCGTCTTCGGCACCGTCAGACGACCGTGATCGGCGGCAGTCTCGCCGTCATGGCTGCGCTCGTGGTCCTCAGCCTCATGGTGTGGTCGGGAGTGCTGCCCATTCCTCTCGACCCGGGATTCTCCTCAAGCTCGGATAACACGACCCCGGCCGTCCAGCCCTGCCCGCCCTCGGACGCCACGACCGTCGAAGTCACCTCTTTCCAGGTCAACGTGTACAACGGCACGGACACCGCCGGGCTGGCCGGTGTCGTGGCCGATGCCCTGTCGGACGCGGGGATCACCGTGGCCAACACGGCGGACTGGCCCAAGGGCGCCTATGCCGGCGACGTCCAGCTGACGACCTCGGTGAGCGGCCTGGTCCACGCCTACTCACTGGCGCGGATCTTCACCGGGACGGTCATCATCCAGATCGATGAGAACCAGGACCCGGCCGACGCGACGGTCGGCGTCGTCCTCGGCGAGGAGTACTCCGAGTCCATCATGTCGGCCGGGGAGATCAGCATGCTGCGCGCCGGGGAGCCGATCAGCGCCCCCTCGGGCTGCGTGACCCCGACCACCTCCTCCGAGGGCTGAGCCCCGGCGCGGGTCCTTCCCGGAAGGTCGGGCCGGGCACGGCTTCCCGGCGCCGTCGGCTCAGTTCTCGTCGGGCGCTGCCTGCCGGGAGTGGCGCCGGGCGTAGGCGGGTCCCTCCAGCTCGGTGCCGGCCGGGGCCGAGGCGGGTGAGGCCTGCTCCAGGTTGGTGCCGCGCAGGTTCGAGATGAGCCGCATGACGTGGTAGACGACGAGAGCAGCCGCCGTGCCCAGGGCGATGCCCTCGAAGGTCATGCCGCCGGGGGCCCACGTGAAGTTCGCGATGGCGACGACAAGGGCCACGGCCGCCGTGTTGAGGTTGACCGGGTTGGAGAAGTCCACGCGGTTCTGCACCCAGATGCGCACGCCGAGCATGCCGATCATGCCGTAGAGCACGGTCCCGGCGCCGCCGAGCACCCCCTGGGGAATGGTGGCGATGATCGCGCCGAACTTCGGCATGAGGGACAGGGCGAAGGCGAAACCGGCGGCCACGACGTAGGCGGCCGTCGAGTACACGCGGGTCGCCGCCATGACGCCGATGTTCTCCGCGTAGGTCGTCGTGCCCGAGCCCCCGCCGCTGCCGGCCAGGACGGTGGCCAGGCCGTCCGCCAGCAGCGCCCTGCCGGTGACATCGTCGAGGTTGTCCCCGGTCATCGCCGCCACCGACTTGACGTGCCCGACGTTCTCGGCGACGAGGACGAAGACGACCGGGATGAACAGGCCCAGGGTCGAGGGGTCGAAGGCGGGGCTGTGGAAGTGGGGCAGGCCGAACCAGGCGGCCTGCTCGACCGGTGCGAAGTCGACCTCGCCCAGGCAGACGGCCACGGCGTAGCCGATAAGGACGCCCACGAGGATCGACAGGCGCCCGATGATGCCTTTGAACAGCACGGTGACCAGGCAGATCGACAGGATCGTGACGACGGCCGAGACCGGCCCGGCCTGGACGTTGGCCCACGCCGCGGGAGCCAGGTTGAGCCCGATGAGCGCGACGATGGCGCCGGTGACGATCGGTGGCATGAGGGCGTCGATCCAGCGCACGCCCGCGAGGTGGACGATGATGCCGACGACGGCCAGGGCGGCTCCGGTGGCGATGATGCCGCCCTGGGCGTAGGAGGCGCCCAAGGACTCGGAGACGGCGAGGATCGGCGCGATGAGCGCGAAGGAGGACCCCAGGTAGGAGGGCAGGCGTCCCGCCGTGATGAGGAAGAACAGGAGCGTGCCGATGGCACTGAAGAAGAGGGTGGTCGCCGGCGGGAAACCGGTGAGCAGCGGCACGAGGAAGGTGGCGCCGAACATGGCGACGACGTGCTGGGCGCCGATGCCGACGGTCCGGGGCCAGGAAAGCCGCTCGTCGGCGGCGACCACCGCGCCGGGTGCGATCGAGCGTCCGTCGCCGTGCAGGCGCCAGCCACGCGGGGCGCGCCGGGGGGCGGGGACTGTGGAGGATGACGACACCGTGGTCTCCTGTCGCAGGATCGGGAATGGGACGGCGCCGATGCGGTCGACCGCCGGACAGGACCCGGCACAGCCCTGCCGGGATGCCAGTCTATGTCATCGTCGGCACACGATGCGGGGGTGCCGGGGGTGCCGGAGGTGCCGTGGGTACCGGGGCCTCGGCGCTCGTGCCGGGCGCCGCCGCGGCCCCGGGCTCGGCCCTCGAAGCTGTGCCCCCGCCTTGCCCGATAACGCGCGGGAGTCCTGCGCCGAGACGGGGCATGTCCTCCCGAGGGACGAGGCCGACGGTTTGATCCCGAGGCATGATGGCCCCATGAGTCAGGAGCCCGGTCTTGTCGACCCGACACGGATCGTCCCCGAGGGTTTTGTGTTTCCCGGGACCGAGGGTCTTGATGCGCGGGAAATCTTCTCCGGCCCCGGGTATCAGGCGCCCGCCCAGCGCACGGACGGCGCGGCGATCGCCGCGCTGATATGCGCCGTGCTCAGCCCGATCCCCGGCCTGGGCCTCCTCGCCGCGATCCTCGGGGCCTACGCCCTGCGCCGGCTGCGCCACTCCTACGCCACCGGGCACTCCCTGGCCTGGCTCGGGGTCGTCGTCGGCACCGCCTCGACCGTGGCCTGGCTGACGATGGTGCCACTGATCACGCTCACCTCGTGACTCCGGCGCCTGTCCGCATCCTGTCCCGGCATCCTGCCCCGGCATCCTGTCCTGCGCCTTGCCGGACGACCCCGGACCCCCTCGCCGAGATCGGGACATATGGCACCTCGAGATCGGCGAGGAGATAGGCCCCGACATGACGAGGCCGCAGCCGGTCGTGCCGCCGGCCCCGGCGTCCGATGCGCGGCACATCACGGCACTACCACCCTCGAGCACCGTAGGGTGTGCGCGTGAAGCCCTTCATCATGGTGTCAACGCGCCCCGAGACCGAGGCCGCGGACAACGAGTACGAGTCCTTCCTCGCCCAGGGAGGGCTCAGCCGCAACGACCTCCACCACGTGCCCCTCGAGGAGGTCGACTTCCTCGACTCCTTCGCCGCGGGGGACGTCTCCGGGATCTTCATCGGGGGCGCCCCATACGATGCGTCGACCCCCGAGGCGGCCAAGACCCGCACCCGCCTGCGCGCCGAGGAGCAGGTCCGCGAGCTCCTCGCGGTGGCCCTCAAGGAGGGCATCCCGCTGCTGGCCACCGGTTTCGGCCTCGAGGTCCTCGCCGGGTACCTGGGTACCAAGACCTCCCCCCGCTTCGGCGAGGAGCCCGGGGCGGCCGACGTGTTCCTCACCGCCGAGGGCCGTCAGGACCCCGTGCTCGCGGGCCTGCCCCAGACCTTCACCTCCTTCGTCGGCCACACCGAGGGCGCGGTCGAGGTTCCGGCGCACGCCACCCTGCTGGCCAGCTCACCGGACTGCCCGGTCCAGATGATCCGCGTGGGCGCCAACGTCTACGGCACCCAGTTCAACCCCGAGCTCGACGCCGAACGCTTCGCCCAGCGCCTGTCGATCTACGCCGACGCCGGCTACGGCGAGCCCGGCATGATCGAGGACGTCGTCGCCGAGGCCCGCAGTGTCGAGCCGCATGTCGCCGGGCGCATCATCCGCAACTTCGCCAGCCACTTCGCGCGAGACTGAGACACTGAGACGGCACTGAGACGGCGGGGCCGGCCCCCGGGCCCCCGGCGCTCAGGACAGGTCGGCCAGCTCGGCGGGCACGTCGGCAAGCGCCTGGGCGATCTCGGTGGAGCCGTCCCGGAAGGGGATGACCCGGCCGACGGTCGCCGGTTCGGCCAGGACGGCAACGATGACCGCCGCCACGTTGCCGCGCGAGGTGAAGGTCTCCGCGGCGTCCTCCGCCCGGCCGACCTCGATCCGACCGCTGGGCGTGTCGAGGGTGAGGCTGCCGGGCCCCACGATCGTCCAGTCGAGGTCGGTGGACTGCAGGTACCGGTCGGCCTCGAGCTTGGCCATGGCGTAGGCGCGCAGCGGGTGGTCGTCGGGGACGGGCTCGGGGCCGTGGGAGCCGATCCACGAGACCATGACGTAGCGGCGCACGCCTGCCTGCTGCGCGGCCTCCATGGAGCGCACGGCACCGAGGTGGTCGACCGCCTCGGTGCGGGCGGGTCCTCCCTTCCCGCCGGCCCCCGCCGACCACACGACGGCGTCGGCACCCGCCATGACCTCCGCCAGCTCGGCTTCGGTGGCCTCCTCGACCGACAGTACGAGGGGCTTGGCACCGGTTGGCGCCAGCTCGGGGACCTGGTCGGGGTCGCGGACGAGCGAGACGACCTCGTGGCCATCGTCGACGAGCAGCGGGGCCAGGAGACGGGCGACCTTTCCACTGCCGCCGATGATCACGATCCTGGACATGAGTGCACACCTTTCGTCAGGGGAGCGGGCACGTCTGGGGCAACATCAGGGGCATCGCACCCATTCCCGCAAGGTGGGCGGCCACCGTCGCACCGAGCCTCGGCGGCCGGCCGACGGCGACCCAGCGGCCGCCACGGCGGGGGGCGGAGGGCGCTCAGTCCTGGGCGAAGAGCTCGACGAAATTGCGCAGCACCGCCCAGGAGTCGCTCACGTCCTGGGTGTAGGACCACTCCTGGATGGCAGCCAGGTCCTCGGTCTTGAAGTAGCCGTGCCCGGTGTAGCGGCCCAGCCTGTAGGAGATCGCGTCGGGGTCGAGCTCGGGGTGGAACTGGGTGGCGTAGAGATGGTTGCGCACGCGCAGCATCTGCACCGGACAGCTCGCCGAGGTGGCCAGCACGGTCGCCGCGGGCGGGGGAACGAGAACCGCGTCCTTGTGGGCGACGAAGGCGCGGAAGGTCGAGGCCATGCCGGCGCACAGCGGGTCGGCCATCCCGGCCTCGGTCAAGGTGATCTCCGGGGCACTGACCGGCTCGGCGAAGGTGGAGTCGATGACGGCGCCCTGGTGGTAGGCCAGGGTGCCGATCCCATAACAGGCGCCCAGGAAGGGGAAGTCCGCCTCGACCAGGCGGGTGAGCAGGGCGTCGATCTCGGCCTCGACCCGCTTCTGCGCCGCGGACTTGCGGTCCTCGGGGGTCGTCGTGTTGTAGGGGGAGCCGCCCGCGAGGATCCCCGACCAGGCATCGAGGTCGATCTCGGGCATCGGATGGGCCTCCAGGCGGTGCCGGACGAGGTCGCGCTCATCGAGGCCGGTGCGCTCGAGGAAGGACTGGTACTCGGCGTCGGCGGCGCCGTCGTCGGCGCGCGTCGCCAGGAGGAGGAAGGGCTTCACATCGCCGACCTTAGCGGGGGCGGCGCCCGGGGCGCAGGCGGTCCGTCAGCCGGGACCCGCGCCGGTCAGCGCAGGGAGCCCAGCACCGCCAGCACGGCGGCCCGCACGACCTGGGGCGCCGACGGCTGCGGGCCGGCCGCCGGTGGCGTCCCTGTGCCCGGGGCCGCGGCGTCGACATAGGCCAGACCCGCCACCCGCACGCCGCGCGCGGCCAGGGCCATGGCCTCGGCCACGGAGTCGCAGACGGCGGCCTGGGCCCCCATGCCCGCCAGGACGGCGGCCTCGGCCCGCGTGGGTCGCAGCGGCCCGGGGGTCAGGGCGACGACGCCGGGCTCACCGACGCCGTCGAGCTCGGCCAGGGTCGCCGTCAAGGACTCATCCCAGGAGCCCTCGAGGACCCGGCCGGCGGGGAACAACGGCTGGCCACTGAGGTTGAGGTGGTCGGCGATCGGCAGGAACCCGCCCGGGGCGAGGCCCCCCAAGCCAGTGGCTCGGGTCACGAGGAGGGCCGCGGGCACCTGGGAGGCGACCGTGCGGGCCAGCGCCGTCGTGCGGCGCGCCGGGCGGCCCTCGAAGGCGGTGGTGCGCCCCCGGGCGATGAGCACTCCCCGCCCGCGGTGCTCGTAGGAGGCCAGAGCGTCCTCCTGGCCGACCGTGCCCGGGGCGGAGACGCCGGGCAGGAAGGACAGGCGCACACGGGAGGCCGGTGCGCCCCAGTCGTCGTCGAGCTCGGCCAGCAGGGCCGGTTCGGCGACGACGAGCAGATCGTGGCGGGCACGCCCGGTGGCCAGGAGGATCGAGGCGCCGTCAGGGTCCTCGTCCCACGTCCCGGCTGCGTTCTGAACGGACACGCGCTCCCCCTACCTGCCTGGTGACCTACCTCGTGGACACACCCTCGACGGACAGACTTTGACCGCAGCCTACCGGGCCCCGGCCCGAACGCCACCTCAGACGGCCAGAGCCCGGCCCGCCCGGCCCCTCCGGTCACATCTCTGGCACGGTCCTTGCCAGCGGCACGCTGGCGCATGCGCACACGTCGCGAGGACCCCTAGGATCTGCGGCCGCGGCAGAGAAGACCTTCATCGTCAGCATCCCCATCGACCAGGCGCGTTCCCTTATCTCCCAGGTCTTCACCCAAGACGGGTGGAAGGCGGAGCCGACCCCCACAGGCGGACTGGCCCTGTCCAAGGGCAAGCTGGGCTTGTCGATCGCCCTCGGCGCACTGGCCGGCAAGAACTTCTACCTGTCTCAGAACGTGGAGTTCGCCACCGGACCGCAGGGTGAGACCCTCGCGGTCTACCGATCCTCGACCGGCAACGCCATCATCGGCGGCGCCATCGGGGTGTCGAAGTCCAACACGGCGCACGCGTTCTACAGCCGGGCCATCGGGCAGGCTCTGGAGGCCAACGGCGTCCTCCTGACCGCACAGTAGGCCTGCGGCCCGTGCCCGGGGGCGCCTCGGCGAGGCCGAGCCCGGGCACGGGCCATCACACCCACGGTTGTGGATCCCTTCTCCACGTCGCCACGACGGTCCTGCGGGCCCTGGCCGAGGGCGAGGGCGAGGGCGATGTCCTCGTCTTCCTGCCCGGGGCGCGGGAGGTCGAGGGCGTGGTGTCCCGGCTGCGGGAGCGGCTCGGGCTGGGCACCACCGTCCTGCCCCTGCACGGCCGCCTGCCTGCCCGGCCCAGGACACCGCGCTGTCGCCGGGGCCGGGCAGGCGGGTGGTCGTGTCGACCAGTGTCGCCGAGTCCTCCTTGACGGTGCCGGGGGTGCGCACGGTCGTCGACGCGACCCTGAGCCGCCGGCCGCTTCGACCTGGGCCGGTTGGACCTGGAGGGGGCCCTGCGCACGCTGCTGCCCTGGCCCGAGGCGGCCCGGCTCGACGCCCTGGCCCCCGAGCGCCTGGCGGTTCCCTCGGGCTCCCGGGTCCGGGTGGACTACTCCGGGCCGCGGCCGGTGCGTGCGGAGATGCGCGGGCGCTACCCCCGGCACGCCTGGCCCGAGGATCCCTGGTCGGCGCGCTGATCCCGGGCGCCGTCGGCGCCGGCACCGGAGGGCGCACGGCGGGGCCGGCTCCCGCGTCACGACGAACCCCCGAGCCGCTGACACGACCCGGGGGTGATGGCGGTAGCGCTGGGATTCGAACCCAGGGTGGCTATGAACCACACAGACTTTCGAGATCTGCACCTTCGGCCGCTCGGACACGCTACCTCGGGGATCGAGATTACACGGCGTGCTCGTCGCGCCCCAAACGGGCCACCTGCGAGGTCGCGCACACTCACCCCTCCCCTCCCGCGAGATCGGTAGATATGACACCTCGAGATCGGTAGATATGACACCTCGAGGTCGCCGCATCCGGCGGGCATTCGCCCACGCACTCACGGCAGGAGACCCTTGACACATCCCTGACCTGACGAGAGAATTCCGCTCTCCGGCGAGTCACCAGCCGGCCATACCCACACCCTGAGCACAGCGACGAACACGATCGCAGCAACCGCTCGTTCCTCGACAGGGCACGGCGCATCGAGGCGCCACCCCGACCCGGTGCCGGCGACGGCACCGCACATGTCGCATGACCAGCCGGTCATTCAGCGACACGGACTGAACCGCATGACCCCGCCCGACCGCGGCGCGAGGTCCGCACTGCCGGGCAGGACGGCCTGGCAGGACACCCCGGAGGACCGCCGGTCCCGACGAGCCGGCGCTCCCCGACGTCTTCAGCCTGCACGAAGGAGCGCCCCCCATGAGCACACCCATCACGCACACGTCCACCTCTGTGGCCCGCGCGGCCTCGCAGACCCCGCCGGACGCCCGGACCTGGATGAGGCACACCATCGGCGTCGTCGCTGGCCTGGCCCTGGCGGCCCTGGTCTTCCTCATCTTCCCCTCCGACGGCGTCGACCAGGTCAATGCCATCGCGGCGGCGGGGACCGACGGCGAAGAACCCGGCCAGTACACCGACCTCGGCCTGCGGGTCGTGGCCTCCGCCGCCGTCCTGCTGGGGGTGTGGTGGATGACCGAGGCCATCCCACTGGCGGCCACCGCCCTGCTGCCCATGGTCATCTTCCCCGCCTTCCAGGTCGCCGACTTCAAGGAGGTCGCCGCCCCCTACGCCTCGGACACGATCTACCTGTTCATGGGCGGATTCATGCTCGCCCTGGCCATGCAGCGCTGGAACCTGCACCGACGGGTGGCCCTGGGCGTCGTCCTGCTCGTGGGCACCCAGCCGCGCCGGCTCGTCCTAGGATTCATGGTGGCCACGGGATTCTTGTCGATGTGGGTTTCCAACACGGCCACCGCCGTCGTCATGCTGCCCATCGGCATGTCCGTGCTCAACCTCGTCTCGGGACTGCTGGGCGGCATCGACCGGATCAAGCGCTTCGCCACCGGCCTCATGCTCGGGATCGCCTACGCCGCCTCCATCGGCTCGGTGGCCACCATCATCGGCACCCCGCCCAACGCCCTCCTCGTGGCCTACCTCGACGAGACCCACGGCATCAGGATCAGTTTCGGCCAGTGGATGCTCGTGGGGATCCCCGTGGCGATCATCTTCATGGCCTTCACCTGGTGGCTGCTGGTCCATGTCCTGTTCGTCCCCGAGGTCGACAGCATTCCCGGCGGGCGCGAGCTCATCGTCGGCCAGTGGAAGGAGCTGGGACCGATGAGCCGGGGCGAGATCTCGGTGGCGATCGTCTTCGTGGGGGCGGCACTGTCGTGGGTGTTCGTGCCGCTGCTGCTGGACTACACCGGCTCGAGCCTCAACATCTCCGACTCCCTCATCGCGATGTCCGCCGCCGTCGCGCTGTTCCTCCTGCCCGCCGGCTCCAAGCGGGGCATCAGGCTGCTGGACTGGAAGACCGCCAACGAGCTGCCCTGGGACGTCCTGCTGCTCTTCGGCGGCGGGCTGTCCCTGTCCCAGATGTTCACCAAACTGGGCCTGTCGGTGTGGATCGGGGAGCAGGCCAAGGGCCTGAGCGCGCTGCCGACCGTCGTGTTCGTGGCAGCCGTGACGGCCCTCGTCATCTTCCTGACCGAGATCACCTCGAACACGGCGACGGCCGCCGCGTTCCTGCCGATCATGGGCGGCGTGGCCACCGGGATCGGCCTGACCCGGGACAACCCGATGAACGTCCTCCTGCTTGTGCTCCCGGTGGCGCTGGCCGCCACCTTCGCCTTCATGCTCCCCGTGGCCACGCCCCCCAACGCGGTGGCCTACTCCTCGGGCTACGTCAGGATGGGCGACATGGTGCGCACCGGCATCTGGCTCAACCTCCTGGGGGTCGTCGTCATCACCGCCGTCGTGCTGCTCATCGCGGTGCCCGTCTTCGGCATGAGCCTGTGACCGGTCCCGCCGCACGCATCGGCGCCCCGGGGCGCGCGCGGCGGGGCCTCGCTCCCGGAGGCGGCGGGCTCAGCGCCGCGAGGAGAAGAACTCGGTGAGCAGGGCCTCAGACTGCTCGGCCCGCAGACCGGCCACGACCTCGACGACGTGGTTGGCGCGCGGGTCGCGCAGGACGTCACGCACCGACCCGCAGGCCCCGGTCCGCGGCTCCCAGGCGGCGAAGACCACCCGCTCGAGGCGGGCCAGGACCATGGCGCCGGCGCACATCGTGCACGGCTCGAGGGTGACGACGAGAGTGCACCCCTCCAGGTGGGAGGAGCCCCACGCCGCCCCGCCCGCGCGCAGGGCGCGGATCTCGGCGTGGGCGGTCGGGTCGTGCTCGGCCTGGCGGGCGTTGGCGGCCTCGGCGAGCACCCGGCCGTCGGGGTCCAGCAGGACGGCGCCGACCGGCACCTCCCCCTGCCTTCCGGCCCGGGCCGCGAGCGCGAGCGCCCGGGCCATGGCCGCGTCGTAGCGCTCGCGCGTCAGTCCTGCAGTGGTCACGAGCACAGCCTGCCACCCGCCGGCGTCACGTGTCCGGTGCGGCGCCGTGAGTCCA